>CAXTME010000068.1:22215-25362 GCA_964245215.1 uncultured Lichenihabitans sp. | reverse complement strand
GACGTCGCGGTGCTGCGACGCTCCTGGAACGAGAAATCCTCCAAGTTCTTCTCCGAGATCCGGGTCGACGAGGTCCGTCGGGCCTCGGCCCTCTTCCAACAAGCCGCGCGGGCAGGGGGCTACAGGATCTGCATCCTCGACAGCGCCGAAGATCTCAATCGCGCCGGTGCCAATGCGCTGCTGAAGCTGATCGAGGAACCGCCTTCGCGGTCCCTGTTCCTGGTCATCGCCCATCGGCCTGCACAGGTGCTGGCGACCTTGAGGTCGCGATGTCGGATGCTGATGCTCGATCCGATGACGCCCGTCGCTGCCGTCGAGGCCCTGGCCCATCTCGGCGCCCCCTGGTCCACCGGCGACCGTGCGGCGCTCGAGGACGCGGCTAAAAGGTCGGGCGGTTCGGTCAAGGGTGCTCTCCGTCTCCTCGGCGGCGACAGGCTGGCGCTCGACCGCGAGACGGCCCGGCTGCTCGAACGCCTGCCCGAGGTCGATTGGAGCGCATTGCATCGCCTGGCCGACAGGATCGGAGGCGACGAGGACGACTTCGAAATCCTGGTCGGGGCCTTGCTCGATGGGCTGCACGGCCGCCTTTCCGCGATGAGCACCGGCAACCCGCGTCGCCTTGCGCCCCTGGCCGAGGTATGGGAGAAAGTGCGCCGTTCGGCGCGCGACACGCTGGCCCTGAATCTCGACAAGAAAACCTTCCTGTTTTCGGCGTTTTCGGACCTCGCGCAGGCGATCCGCGCGCTTTGATATCCTGCGGAACTGCGTTCATGGCCTCGCGCCCGACCTTCTACGTCACCTCGGCCATCCCCTACGCGAACGGCGCCCCCCATATCGGTCACGCCTACGAGCGGATCGCCCAGGATGCGGTCGCGCGGTTCAAGCGCCTCGACGGCTATGACGTGCTGTGCATGTCGGGCATGGACGAACACGGGCAGAAGATGCAGCAGACGGCGGCGCGCGAAGGCTTGGCGCCACAGGCTCTGGCGGACCGGACGGCCGCGGAATTTCAAGCCATGAACAGCCTGCTCAATACCGAAGCCGACGACATCGTCCGCACCACCGAGGCCCGCCACGTCGTGGCCTCGCAGGCGATCTGGCGCCGCATGGTGGAGCGCGGCGACATCTATCTCGGCAGCTACTCGGGCTGGTACTCGATCCGAGACGAGGCGTTCCACGACGAGGCGGACCTCGTTCCCGGACCGGACGGGACGAGACTCGCGCCGACCGGGACACCGGTCGAATGGGTCGAAGAGGAGAGCTACTTTTTTCGGCTCTCGGCCTATGCCGAACGGCTCCTCGCGCATTACGCCGAGACCCCCGACTTCGTCGTGCCCGAGAAGTACCGGAACGAGGTGGTGAGCTTCGTCAGCCGCGGATTGAACGATCTCTCGATCAGCCGAACGACCTTCTCCTGGGGCGTTCCGGTTCCGGACGACCCGAAGCACGTCATGTATGTCTGGGTCGACGCGCTGACCAATTATCTCACCGGCACCGGCTACCCGGACGGGAATGCGGCGCGCGCCCGCTACTGGCCGGCCGACGCTCATATCATCGGCAAGGACATCAGCCGCTTCCACGCGGTCTTCTGGCCGGCCTTCCTGATGTCGGCCGGGCTGCCGCTGCCGCGCCAGGTCGTGGTGCACGGGTTTCTGTTCAATCGGGGCGAGAAGATGTCGAAGTCGGTCGGCAACGTCATCTCGCCGACGACGCTCGCCGTGCATTACGGCGTCGACGCCTTGCGCTACTTCTTCCTGCGCGAGGTGCCGTTCGGGCAGGACGGCAACTACTCGCACGAGGCCATCGTGGGGCGCATCAATGCCGACCTCGCCAACGACCTCGGCAATCTCGCTCAACGGTCGCTGTCGATGATCGCCAAGAACTGCGGCGGGCTCGTCCCGGAGCACGGCGCCTTCGTCGAAGCCGACCGCGAGCTTCTGGCGGAGGCCGATGGCCTCCTGGATGCGGGCCGGGCCGCGATGACGCGCTATGCCATCCACGACCTCCTCGGCCAGGTCTGGCGCGTCGTCGGCGCGGCGAACCGCTACTTCACGGCCGAGGAGCCCTGGATCAAGCGCAAGACCGACCCTGCCCGCATGGCGACCGTTCTCTACGTGACGGCCGACGTGCTGCGCGAGGTGGCGCTTCTGATCCAGCCCGTGATGCCGGCCTCCATGGGCAAGCTCCTCGATCTTCTCGGCGTCGCGGCCGACGCCCGGAGCTTTTCCGACGCGGGGGCCGAGCATCGCCTCGTACCGGGCGCGGTCCTGCCGGCGCCGAGCGTCATCTTTCCGCGCTACGTCGAGCCGGAGGCCTGATGCTGACCGACAGCCACTGCCATCTCGATTTCCCGGAGTTCGCTCCCGAGATCGATGCCGTGGTGGCGCGAGCGCGAGCCGCGGGGGTCGGCCGGATCATCACGATCTCGACCCGCGTGGCGCGCCACGATGATATTGCGGCCATCGCCGAACGTTACGCCGACGTGTTCTTCACGGTCGGGACTCATCCCCATCAGGCCGCCGAAGAACCCGACGTCCCGGTCGAACGACTCGTCACCCTGTCACGACACCCAAAATGCGTCGGCATCGGCGAAGCGGGGCTCGATTACCACTACGACGAGGTCCCGCGCGAGATCGCGGCGGCCGTCTTCCGGACCCATATCGCGGCGGCGCGGGCGTCCGGGTTGCCTTTGGTGATCCACGCCCGCGAGGCCGATGCGGATGTGGCGAACATCCTGCGCGACGAAATGGAACGCGGTCCCTTCAAGGCCGTGCTGCACTGCTTCACGTCCGGGGCGGCCTTGGCCGAGACGGGACTCGAACTCGGCCTTTCCATCTCGTTCTCGGGCGTGGTGACGTTCAAGAACTCGGACGACCTCCGGGAGATCGCGCGGGCGGTGCCCCTCGACCGCATGCTGGTGGAAACGGATGCGCCTTTCCTCGCGCCGGTGCCGCACCGCGGCAAGCGGAACGAACCGGCTTTCGTGGCCGACACGGCTCGTGTCCTGGCGGGCCTCAAGGGCCTCGATCCGACGGCTTTCGCCGACGCGACGAGCCGCAACGTGGAACGATTGTTCGACAAGCTCCCGAGCCGCGCCGCATGAGCGAGACAACGGGCCAGGGCGGCACCGGCCGCGAGGGCGGCACG
>CAXTME010000068.1:0-22115 GCA_964245215.1 uncultured Lichenihabitans sp. | reverse complement strand
GGCCGCGAGGGCGGCACGATCACGATTCTCGGCTGCGGGTCGTCCGGCGGCGTTCCGAGAGTAGGGCAGGGATGGGGGGACTGCGAC
This sequence comes from uncultured Lichenihabitans sp., assembly GCA_964245215.1. Taxonomy (GTDB): domain Bacteria; phylum Pseudomonadota; class Alphaproteobacteria; order Rhizobiales; family Beijerinckiaceae; genus Lichenihabitans. The sequence goes on along the minus strand of CAXTME010000068.1, from coordinate 22,028 downwards.
CCGGACGAACCCCGCAACGCCCGCCTCCGCTGCTCGATCCTTCTGGAACGCCGGGGTCTCGACGGCAAGGCCACCCGGGTCCTGGTCGACATGTCCCCCGACTTGCGCCAGCAACTTCTCTCGACAGGGATCACCGCGCTCGACGCGATCGTGCTGACCCACGCCCATGCCGACCACACGCACGGCATCGACGACGTACGGCCGCTGGTCCTCGGTCGGAGGAGCCGGATCGAGGTCTATATGGACCAGGCGACGTCGGCCGACGTGACGGAGAAGTTCTCCTACGTGTTCCGCACACCCGCCGGCAGTTCGTATCCGCCGCTCCTCAACGAGAAACGGCTGACGGCCGGCACCGCGCAGACCTTCGACGGGGCAGGCGGGTCGATCGCCATCACGCCCTTTCGGCTTGGACACGGCGAGATCGACGCCCTGGGCCTGCGGGTCGGCAATGTTGCCTATACGCCCGACCTGAACCGGATTCCGGACGAGAGCACGCCATTCCTGGAGGGGCTCGACCTGTGGATCATCGATGCGCTCCGCTACAAACCGCATCCGAGCCATTTTTCGCTCAGCGAGGCTCTCGACAGCATCGCCACCTTCAAGCCGCGGCGAGCCGTGCTGACCAACCTACACACCGATCTCGATTATCGGACCCTCAGGGCCGAACTGCCGCCGGGCATCGAGCCGGCCTATGACGGGATGGCCCTGCCCTTCGCCTGACCGGCCGTTCGAAAAACGCTTGAAATCGCGGCTGCAAGGATGGACCCATGTCTCTGAACGAAGATCCTTTGTTCTGGGCGTCTGCCCGCAAGCATCTGACGCGCTATGGACCCGCGTTCGAATCGATGATCGTAGAGCGAGCCGAGGGGTGCTTCGTCTTTGATGCGGACGGGCGTGCGATCCTGGACTTCACATCCGGCCAGATGAGCGCCGTTCTCGGTCACACCCATCCCGACATCGTAGCGACGGTTGGGCGGCAGATGGGGTCGGTCGCGCACCTCTTCAGCGGCATGCTGTCACGACCGGTCGTCGATCTCGCCTCGCGTCTTGCATCCCTGGCGCCCGGTCTCGATCGCGTGCAGCTCCTCACCACGGGAGCTGAATCGAACGAGGCGGCGATCAGGATGGCGAAACTGGTGACCGGCGGTCACGAAGTCGTCGCTTTCGCGCAGAGTTGGCACGGCATGACCGGCGCGGCGGCCTCGGCAACCTACAGCGCTGGTCGGAGAGGCTACGGGCCAGCCACGGCCGGCTCCTTCGTCATTCCCGCCCCCAACGCCTATCGCCCGCGGTTCACGCAGACCGACGGCTCCAATGATTGGAAGACCGAACTCGACGACGCTTTCTCTCTGATCGACCGGCAATCGACGGGCGCGCTCGCAGCGTTCATCGCCGAGCCGATCCTGTCGAGCGGCGGCATCCTCGACCTCCCACCGGGCTACCTCGCCGCGTTGAAGCAGAAGTGCGACGATAGGGGCATGCTGCTGATCCTCGACGAAGCTCAGACCGGGGTCGGTCGGACCGGCCACATGTTCGCCTTCCAGCGCGACGGCGTGACGCCCGATTTCATGACGCTGTCGAAGACCCTGGGCGCCGGCCTTCCGCTGGCCGCCGTCATGACCACCGAAGCGATCGAACAGAAGGCTCACGAGAGAGGGTTCCTGTTCTATACCACCCATGTCTCCGATCCGCTGCCGGCGGCGGTCGGCCTGACGGTCCTCGACGTGGTCGAACGCGACGGGTTGGTCGAGCAGGCCCTTATCCGGGGCGGACAGCTCCGGGACGGCTTGCTCTCCCTTCAACAGAGGTTCGAATGCGTCGGAGACGTGCGCGGACGTGGCCTCCTGCTCGGACTCGAGATCGTCACCGACCGGCAAACGAAGGCTCCGGGCTTCGCGTTGGGCGCGCAGATCATGGAGGAGGCGATGCGCCGGGGCCTCAGCATGAACATCGTCAAGCTGCCCGGTATGGGAGGTGTGTTCCGGATCGCTCCGCCCCTGACGGTCTCGAGCACCGAGATCGATCGCGGGCTAGAGATCATGTCGGACGCGATCCAGGTCGCGGTCGACACGCACTGACGACGCCCGAGCGAGGCCGCGTCTTCTTCGTTCAAGGCTTGTCCGAGAATGAGACCGGGGCAGGTGGCGTCCGTCTGCGCATCCGATCGCTGCGGGACGTCGATGTCCAAACAGAGCCGGCTAGGGCCGCCGGGTCAGAGACTGCGAAAAGCTGCTACCATTTAGGTTCCATAATATACCTTATGCGAATTGTGCTCGTCTCGTCCCATGGTGATGTACGCTTTGAGCTCGCGTTTGCGCTGGCGTCGTCGTCGTGGCGTTCTGGGCGCTCAGGTCGCTTCCAAGCCAGGGTAGAACCCATAAGCATCGGCGGTGACCCGAGCCTCGCGTCCGGCGGCATACGCGCACCAGTAAAAACCGAGCTGTCTCCATCAGAATACCGGTGGCGAACCCGTCGGAAATGCGCTAGCCTCCCAGGAAGATGTGGATTCAGGAGTTCCCCCTGCCCGTCGGTACAGACTCCCAAACGGGAACGGAGCACTGGCGTGAGGATTGCGTCGCTGTCAGTGCTTTTCGATGAGACGCATACCAAGGCGGGTTTGCTTTGGTTGGGAGTTATGTCAAGACAACGCCCTTCCACGGTTGTACGCTGAGGACTTGCAACAGATTACGTTGCGGGGTGATGATGCGTGATCGCCGAAGTATCGATATCTCGTCGATGGCGGTCATGGTTCCGGGCGGTTGGGTATTAGGCAAAGACGAGCTGGCGAAATGAGCAAAGGTAGAGATTTCCGGGGACCGAGGAAGCGGGGATTCGACGACGACATGCCGTCATCTCCCTACGAGTCGCGCCCGTCCCGTCCGTCGCGCCCCTTTGGGAGCGGCGCGCCAAGTGGTGGTGGCGGTTTTGGTGGCGGCGACATGATGGCGGCCCCTCCCGCCGGTCCTACCGTCGATGCCGTTGTGAAATGGTTCAAGGCCGATAAGGGTTTCGGTTTCGTCGAACTCGCCAACGGCTCGGGCGACGCTTTCCTGCATATCGGTGCGATCCAGTCGGCCGGCTATGAAACGGTTCCGCCGGGTGCAAAGCTCAAGGTGATGGTCGGCAACGGTGCCAAGGGTGCACAGGTCACGCGGGTGCTCGAAGTGGACACGGCCGGCGCCGTCGAACGCGCTCCGCAACGGTCCTTCGATACGCCGCGCCCGCCGCGCCGCGCTCCCGATCCGTCTACGGCCATCCAGGTCTCCGGGAAGGTCAAGTGGTTCGACGACACGAAGGGCTTCGGCTTCGTTTCGAGCAATGATGGCGGCAAGGACATCTTCGTCCATATCTCCATTCTAGGCCCGGCCGGGCTGTCTCATTTGGCTGAAGGTCAGGCGGTCTCGATGAGGGTCGTCGATACGCCGAAGGGGCGCGAAGCCTTGTCGATCTCGGTCGAGTGACCAAACGTTTCGTCTGACCGAGTCTCCCGCTTGGAGCGGTTTCGACGTGCCCCGCCACCTGCTAACGAAACACCCGCGGACCCGGTCCGCGGGTGTTTCGTTATGTCGACCTGAAGGCATTCGACCATGCTACCGTCCCGCGATATCGTTCGGCTGCTCGATATCATGGCGGCGCTACGGCACCCTGAAACGGGCTGTTCCTGGGATCTCGCGCAGGATCTCGCGTCCGTCGTACCCTACACGATCGAGGAAGCCTACGAGGTCGCCGATGCCGTCCAACGGGGCGATCGCGAGGATCTTCGCGACGAGCTGGGGGATTTACTGCTGCAGGTGGTGTTCCAGGCGCGCATTGCAGAGGAAGAGGGGAGTTTCGATTTCGGGGGCGTCGTCGAAGCCATCACGTCGAAACTGATCCGGCGCCATCCTCACATCTTCGGAAAGCGACGCGATCTCACGCCGGCCGAAGTGAAGGCGATCTGGTCGAAGATCAAAGCCGAGGAGAAAGAAGCCCGCAAGGCGCGCTCGGCCGAGAGTGGCAGTACAAGCCGAGGCGGACTCCTGGCCGCCGTCGACGCAGGCATCCCTGCCCTGCCCCGCGCCGTCAGACTGCAGGCGAAGGCCGGCGAGGTCGGCTTCGACTGGAACGACCCGCGGGCCGTCATCGCCAAGATCCGTGAGGAATGCGAGGAGGTCGAGGCCGTTCTCGACGACCACGATGCGCTTGCCGACGAGATCGGCGATCTGCTCTTTGCTGTCACCAATCTCGCGCGGCACGCCCGGGTCGATCCCGAAACGGCGCTTCGCGGGGCGAACCGAAAGTTCGAACGCCGGTTCGGCTTCATCGAATCCACTCTCGCGGCGCGTGGCGTCGACTTAAAGGACGCCGACCTTGAAACCATGGAGGCGCTCTGGACCGCCGCGAAAGCGTTGGAACGGCCTTTCCAGCCTAAGCTGGAGAACCACGATCCGCCGCGGTGATCCGCGAATCGCGGTGCAGGATCACTCGACGGCGCCCGGAACATCCGCCGCGAGCGCGGCCTGCGGAAATCGGTTCTGCACGCGCTGCAGCCTTTCGGGCGGCACGCGAACCGTCAGGTGAATGCGGCCCTCTCCGTCGTCCTGGCGCGACAGGATCTCGGTACTTTCGTAAAGCCAGTGGAGGCCGCGCCCATCGGTTGGATCGAGCGTCACCGCGAGTGACGTACTGTGATTGGCGAGCCGCGATTCGACGCGATCGAGAAGGTCCTCGATACCCGATCCGGTCAAGGCCGACACGACGGCCGGCCTCTCTTCGGGTCTCCGGTGCGCCGCAGCCTCCAAGATCGACGTGAGCCGGTCGGGTTCGAGAAGGTCCGCCTTGTTCCAAACCTCGATGACACGTTCGGACTCTTCCGCGTCGACCCCGAGTTCATGCAGGATCGCCACGACATCGGCGCTCTGCGCCTGCGTGTCCTCATGCGCCACATCGCGCACATGCAGGATCACGTCGGCCGACACCACCTCCTCGAGCGTCGCGCGGAACGCCGAAACCAGCATGGTGGGCAGATCCGAGATGAACCCCACGGTGTCGGAGAGGATCACCTTGCCTCGATGCGGCAGTCTCAAGAGACGCATCGTCGGATCGAGTGTCGCGAAGACCATGTCGTCAGCCAGCACGGCGGACCTGGTCAGGCGATTGAACAGCGTCGACTTGCCCGCATTGGTATAGCCGACGAGTGCCACGGTCGGGAACGGCACGTCGACCCTCGTCTTACGATTCGTCGCACGGGTCTGCTTCACGTGATCGAGGTCGCGTTCGATCCGCGCCATTCGTTCCTCGATCAGGCGTCGGTCGGTTTCGATCTGCGTCTCGCCCGGTCCACCTAGAAAGCCGAAGCCGCCGCGCTGCCGTTCGAGATGCGTCCAGGACCGGACGAGCCGAGACTTCTGATAGGCGAGATGGGCGAGTTCGACCTGAAGAGTCCCCTCACGGGTCCGGGCGCGACGCCCGAAGATCTCGAGGATCAAGCCGGTGCGGTCGATGACCTTGCAACCGAAGGACCGCTCAAGGTTGCGTTGCTGGACCGGCGTAAGAGCACAGTCCATGACGACGAGCGCGATGTCCAACTCTTCGACCGCCTCGACCAACTCTTCCACCTTGCCCTTTCCCAGGAACGTGGAAGGTCGCACGGCGCCAAGGTTGACGATGACGCTATGCCGCACATCGAGATCGATGGCGTCTCCGAGCGCCACGGCTTCGGCAAGGCGAGCTTCAGGTCCGCGGGCGCCGCGGTGCGGCGCATTGGCCCGTCCGCTCGGGTAGGGCCCGACCACCAATGTCCTCGTGGCCTCGGCCGCGGATCGTTCGTCGGTGTCGACATCTTCATCTAAAGTGGCGGTCAATCGCTCTCCGGTTTCGTCGCGACGCCTCGCCTAAGCTCAGCGGCGTTCGACCGCGGCCGGGACGGCATCCTCAGGCGCTTCGAACATCTGGATCGGCTGACCCGGCATCACTGTCGATATGGCGTGCTTATAGACGAGTTGCGAGTGCCCATCGCGTCGGAGAAGCACGCAGAAATTGTCGAACCACGTCACGACGCCCTGAAGCTTCACCCCGTTCACCAGGAAAATCGTGAGCGGGACCTTGTTCTTGCGCACGTAATTGAGAAACGTGTCTTGCAGGTTTTGTGTTCGTTCAGCCGCCATGGTCCCGTCCACTGCTCGTCGCCGCGTTTTCGCGGTCATGATATCCGCGGTCTAGCCCGGGAAGCCGGTCCGACGAAGCCACGAAGGCCCGCAGGGCGCATTCCGTCCCAATCCCGATGTCCGCGGTCTCGCTCGCGAGATCTTGCGCCGCTTCTGCCCAGAGTTGCGAGCCGTGTCGACGCCGGCCCATTAGAGGCAGAGACGATGACGAGCCGCAAGATAAACTTGGCTCAAGCGTGCGGGGTCTGTGTGCCGCGTGCGGTCTGGAACCTCAGAGCAGAACGCTCAATCGATCCCTAGCGACTTCAACTTGCGATGCAGAGCCGAGCGTTCCATGCCGATGAACTCGGCCGTTCGGGAGATATTGCCTCCGAATCGACTGATTTGCGCCACGAGATACTCGCGCTCGAAGACCTCACGCGCCTCGCGCAACGGCAAGCTCATCAGCTTTTCGCCCCCTGCCCCGTTGGGGGTCGCGGGAACCAGAGTCCCGATCTCAGACGGCAACATGTCGGCCGTGATTTCGGATTCCGCGTCACCCGCCGCCAGGATCATCAGGCGTTCGACGTTGTTGCGCAGCTGACGGATGTTGCCGGGCCAGTCGTGCGACTGCAGCACCGCCATGGCATCGTTGCCGATCTTGCGGCGCGGCAGGCCCGTGTGGGCGGAGACCTGCTCCATGAAGACTTCGATCAGTTCGGGGATGTCGTCCCGCCGCTCGGAAAGGGCGGGAACGCGGATCGGCACCACGGCCAGACGATGGAACAGGTCCTCGCGAAACGTCCCTTCCTGGATGGCTGCGGGCAGGTCGCGGCTCGTCGACGAAATGATGCGGACGTCGACATGGACCCGCGAGGTACCCCCGACCCGCTGGAAGTTCTGGTCGACCAGGACCCGCAGGATCTTGCTCTGCGTCTCCCGCGGCATGTCGGCCACTTCGTCGATGAACAACGTTCCACCGTGTGCCTCTTCGAGAGCCCCCACCTTGCGGCTTCGCCCTTCGCTGCCCTCGACGCCGAAGAGCTCGGTCTCCATCATCTCCGGCACCATGGTGGCGGCATTGATGACCACGAAGGGCGAGGCGGCGCGGCTCGACCCGTCGTGGATCATGCGGGCCGCGAGCTCCTTGCCGGTGCCCGGAGCTCCGGCGATCAGCACGCGGGAATTGGCGGGCCCCACCTTGTCGACGACCTGCCGCAACTGGTTGGCGCTGGTCGATCGCCCGACGATCCGATTGGGCGTGAGGGCACGAGCCTTCAAATCCACGTTTTCTCGCCGCAGTCGCGACGCTTCGAGCGCACGATCGGCGACCAGCACCAGGCGATCCGCCTTGAACGGCTTCTCGATGAAGTCGTAGGCCCCTAGCCGGATGGCCGAGACTGCGGTTTCGATGTTGCCGTGACCCGAGATCATCACGATCGGCAACGAGGGGTGTTGCTGTTTGATGATCTCCAGCAGCTGCAGCCCGTCGAGCCGCGACCCCTGCAGCCAGATATCCAGGAACATCAGGTGGGGCCGCCGGCCGGCGACCAGCGCCAGGGCGTCGTCCGCATCCTTGGCGGTGCGCGTGCCATGCCCTTCGTCGGACAGGATCCCGGACACGAGCTCACGAATGTCGGCTTCGTCGTCAACGATCAGAATGTCGGTTGCCATTGCCGCTTCTCAGGCTTTCTCGCTGACCGTGTCGTCCACTCGTAAGACCGGAGTGGGTTGCGCGGTGTCGATGGGGAAGTGGAGCCGGACATGGGCGCCCTGGTGACCCACGGCGTCGAGCAGCTCGATGCCGCCGCCGTGATCCTCGAGGATCTTGGCCACGATCGCGAGCCCCAGGCCCGTCCCCTCGCTCCGGGTCGTCATATAGGGTTCGAGGAGGCGTTGTCGGTTTTCCGACGGAAAACCCCGCCCGTTGTCCACGATATCGACGATGGCCTGCTGATCGTCGGAGCCATGCAGCTTGAGCGAGATGAGCCCTGGCGCCCCCGTCCCGGCGGGCTCGGCCGCGATCCGTGCCGCAACACCTTCGGTCGCGTTTTTTGTAATGTTGGTGATGGCCTGCGACAGCAGGCGACGGTCGAAGCGCGCCACGAAGGGCGTCCCCGGCACCTCGTCGACGAACGTGATATCGGGGTGCCCGACGCGCATCAGGAACACCACCTGGGTGATGCATTTGGCAAGATCGTCCTCCTGCAGCATGGCTTTCGGCATGCGGGCGAAGGACGAGAACTCATCCACCATCCGCTTCATGTCCTCGACCTGACGGATGATCGTGTCGGTGCATTGGTCGAAGACGTCCCGACCTTCCGTGATCACGCGGCTATAGCGCCGCTTCAGCCGCTCGGCCGAGAGCTGGATCGGCGTCAGAGGATTCTTGATCTCGTGCGCGATGCGCCGCGCCACATCGGCCCAGGCGGAGGTGCGCTGGGCCGCGACAAGGTCAGTGATGTCGTCGAGCGTCACCACATAGTTCCGCTCGGCCTTGGCCGACAATTCGCTCGTCACGCGCACGTTGAAATTGCGCTCGCGGTTGCCGCGGCTCAACGTGATCTGCCCTTGCTGCAGGCGTTGCCGGGCGGCCCGCGTCTCCGACACGATGGGCGTGAGTTCCGGTATCATCCCGGTCAAGGATTGCCCCACGACCGCCACATCGGCCGGAGCGGCGGAGCCGAGCAGTTTCTGGGCCGATGGGTTGACGACCGTGACGTCCCCCTTGGCGTCGATGCCGATCACCGCGGCGGGCACCCCCGACAGCACGGCTTCGGTGAAGAGCCGCCTCTCGTCGATCGTCTCGCGCGCCGCGATGAGACGGTTCTGTTGCAGGCGGAGTTCGGAGATCATCTTGTTGAACGTCTCGCCGAGCCGGGCGAGATCGCCTTCCGAGCGACGCACCGGCACCTGGACGTAAAGATTGCCGGAGGACACCTGATCGGTGGCGTTGATCAGCCTGCGGATCGGTGCCACGAGGACATTGGCGAAGGACAGGCCGAGCCAAATCGCGGACAGCAGCATGATGATGGCCAGGAGCCCATACATGATGATGAAGGCGATCTGAATGGCCCGACGGTGGGTGTCGAAATGGACGAAAGCGTCGTTGATGTCCTCGGCGTGTTGCTGGAACGCGATCGTGAACGGATCGAGGGGGCGGCCGACGAATAGGAAGCTGTTGTCGTAGGCGGGTAGGAAACGGAGCACCACGAAGCTTCGCCCACCGTCGAGGCGGAAGCACACCTGTTCGCCCGTTCTGGCCCCTTCGAAGTCGGTGGCGCTGGGCCGGATGGGTTGGGCTGGCTGGCCGGTGTCGACGCGTTCCGTAACCTTGCCGTTGCTGTCCATGATGCCAGCCGTGGTGAAGCCGAGCGATTTGACACGCGAATCGAAGTAGTTCTGGAAAAAGTTGCGATCCGAGTACCCTACCCGGGCTCGCGTCAGATCGGAGGCCGTCAGGTCGGCATCGCGCTGCAATGAATCGCACTGCTTCGAGCGGATGAGTTTGGCGGCGTCTTTCGTTTCGATGATGAAGTGCCCCACATCGTCCACGAAGCCGGGGTAGAGCCCGCGATCGAGCGCGACCGATCCCACGATCGCCATGATCACGGCCGGCACGGCTGCCGTGATCGAGAACAGCACCACGATATAGGCGTGAAGCCGGGCGCCGGCCTGTTTCGCGCGCCAGGCGCCGAGAAGCTTGAAGGCTTCGATCGCGACCAGGAGGAACAGGACGCAAGCGATCACGCCATCGGCGATGAAGGCATCGATCACGACCTCATCGGTCGGTACGATGGGCGTGTAGCCGGTGAACACCGCGAATGTCGCGAGCGACGACACCAGCGCCAACCCGACGATCACCGGTGCTATCCGAGGACTGAAGCGCCGCTTGGATGCCCGATCAGACCGCTGGTTCGCGACGCTCCTATCGGTCTGTTCCGTCAAGCGTCCATCCGTCTCGGCAAGAGCAACCTGTACTGCGCTCTCGATCCGGAGCACTGCCGCCCGACACCGTCGAGCGTTGTAATTATACAGCAGTGTTGCCGGATTGCGACAAAATCGAGGCGTTGATACGCTTCACGCCAGATCTGGGCGGAAATCTCCCGGGCGGCTGACGATCGAAGATCAGCGGGGTAGCCGCATGAGCTTGATATCGAGCTCGCGGACCTTTTTGCGCAACGTGTTCCGGTTCAAGCCGAGCATTTCGGCGGCTTTGATCTGGTTGCCTCTTGTGGCCGCCAAGGCCGCCGACACGAGCGGGACTTCCAGTTCGCGCAAGACCCTGTGGTAGAGGCCCGGCGGCGGGAGGTCGTCCCCGTGTTTGGCGAAGAGGTCCGCGAGGTGCCGCTCGACCGCCCCCATGAGGCCACCCTCATCGCCTGCGGCGGCCGCAAGTTCGCCTTGATCGCCCAATGTACCGGCCGACAGTTCGGGCGGGAGGGTGATCGACTGGTTCGGCCGATTGAGCCCGAGTTCCGTCTCGACCAGGGGTGCCGTGATGACCTCTTGCGGGTAAAGCGCCGCGAGCCGGCGGACCAGATTCTCGAGCTCACGAACGTTGCCGGGCCAGCGGTATCGCTTCAGCCTGTCATGCGCTCCCGTGTCCATGTGTTTCAGAGGCAAGCCTTCGGCGGCGGCGGCGGCGAAGAAATGCCTGGCGAGATGCGGGATGTCCTCTGCCCGTTCCCGGAGCGGCGGCAGGCGGATCGGCACGACGTTGAGACGGAAGAACAGATCCTCGCGGAAGAGCCCTTGCTGGATCGTGACCCTGAGATCCTTGTTGGTGGCCGCCACGATCCGCACGTTGGTCTTGATCGGGGTACGCCCGCCGACCGTCGTATACTCGGCCTGCTGAAGCACGCGCAGGAGGCGCGTCTGTGCCTCCATCGGCATGTCGCCGATCTCGTCGAGGAACAACGTTCCCCCCTCGGCCTGCTCGAAGCGGCCGGCCGAACGTGTGTTGGCGCCGGTGAACGCCCCCTTTTCGTGGCCGAAGAGCTCGCTCTCGATGAGATCGCGGGGGATCGCAGCCATGTTGATGGCCACGAACGGTCCGGATTTCCGCTTGCCGTAATCATGCAGCGCTCGCGCGACGAGTTCCTTGCCGGTACCCGATTCGCCCGAGATCATGACCGTGAGGTCGGTCTGCATCAGCCGGGCCAGCGTGCGATAGATCTCCTGCATCGCACTCGAGCGACCGATCAGCGGCATGCTTTCGAGTTCGTCGTCGCGCTCGACGTCGCGCTGGCGGGGCTCGCTCATGGCACGTCCCACGATCGCGACGAGCTCCTTCAGGTCGAAGGGCTTCGGCAGGTAGTCGTAGGCTCCCCGCTCGCTGGCCTTGATGGCGGTCATGAAGGTGTTTTGCGCGCTCATCACGATGATGGGCAGATCGGGGCGCAGCTTCTTGATGCGGGGCAGCAGCTCGAAAGCGTTTTCATCCGGCATCACGACGTCGGTGATGACGAGATCGCCGTCCCCCGCCTGCACCCAGCGCCAGAGCGAGGCTGCGGTTCCCGTGGTCCGCACGTCGTAGCCGGCTCGCGACAGCGCCTGGCTCACCACTGTCCGGATCGCAGTATCATCGTCGGCAACGAGGATATGACCATTCATCGCCGTTCATTCCCTCGATTCGAGTACCAGACCTTCAGGTCGTCGTGCCGACACGTCCGTCACGCGCCGCGAACATCGGCAAGAGGACCCGGAACGTCGTCCGTCGCGGATAGGATTCGCATTCGACGGTGCCGCCATGGTCGCCGATGACTTTGGCCACCAAAGCAAGTCCAAGGCCAGTTCCGGACGATTTCGTCGTGACGAACGGGTCGAAAAGGTGAGCCGCGATGTCGGACGGAACGCCCGGACCGTTGTCGCGGACACAGAACTCGAGCGGGAGACTGACGGGGGTCGCGGAACCCGGCGTTCTGAGACGTACCCCGGGCCGAAAGGCCGTCGTCAGCTCGATCGTGCCGTCGATCGCGTCGGGTCCCAGCGCCTCCGCGGCGTTCTTTACGAGATTGAGGAAGACCTGCACCAACTGGTCGCGATTGCCGAACACCGGCGGCAGCGACGGATCGTAGGTTTCGACGAAGCGGATGTGACGGGCGAAGCCCGCCAGCGCGATGCGCTTCACCCGATCCAGGACCGCGTGGATGTTCACGCTCTCGCGCTCGATCGGACGCAGATCGGAGAACGCCTCCATCCGATCCACGAGCTTCACGATCCGATCGGTCTCTTCGCAGATCAGTTGCGTGAGTGCGCGATCGTCGTCGCCCACAGCCGTCTCGAGCAATTGCGCGGCTCCGCGAATACCTGAAAGCGGGTTCTTGATCTCGTGCGCCAGCATGGCGGCAAGCGCAGAAACTGAGCGCGCCGCACCGCGATGCGTCAGCTGCCTGTCGAATTTATCGGCAATTGAGCGTTCCTGAAGCAGGATCATCATGCGGTCCCGCAGGCCACCCATCGGACTCACGTGGATATCGACCACGCGGTCGGGGCCGAGCTTCGGATTGCCGAGGTCGACCCGGTACTCGTTCAAGGGAGCACCGCGCTGGCCCGCCTGTTCGAGCAGCGAGAGCAGCGGCGAGGCAAACGGCACGATGTCGGCCAGCCGATGCCGCTTGAGCATGGCACGGCTCATGTCGAAGAAGCTTTCGGCCGCCGCATTGGCATCCGCGATGGAACCATCGACTTCGACCACCAGGACCGCATGCGGCAGGAGGTTCATCACCTCGCCGGCGTGAGCGAATCCGGTGTCTTGCGACGCCGCCCCCGACGCTTTGTCGATGAGGGTGCTCATGCCGCGGCTCCCAGCGGTTCGGCATGGTCGAAGAGGTCTCGCAACATGCGGATGACCGCGACGTGGTCGTGGCTCGTCGCCATCGCGGCCCGCAGTTGCACGTGACGGCTGGCGCTCAGATCCGCCCGGCGGACGGCACCGGGACGCCACGGCTCCACCCCGCTGTCCCCTGCCCCGACATGGTCGGCATAGGCGCAGAGATGTTTGCGAGCATGGCGATGGCCCTTCTCTAGGCCCAGCAGCGACAATACCGTCTCGTAATGATCGAGCGCCGCATCCCGCCGCTCGGCCATAGTCGGTCCGGTCGCGGGGTCGCCACGCAGAAAGGCCGCGATCTGGCCGACCAGCCAAGGGCGACCCACGGCAGCTCGGCCGATCATGACGGCGTCGGCGCCCGAGAGTTCGAGCATGGCCATCGCATCGGCGGGAGAGGCGCAGTCGCCGTTCACGACGACCGGGATCGTGACCGCACGCTTCACCGCCGCGACCGCAGCCCAGTCCGCTCGCCCGTTGTAGAACTGGTTGCGGGTGCGGCCATGCACCGTGACCATAGCCACCCCTTCCCGCTCGGCCCGGGCCGCAAGAGCGGGCGCATTCAGGCAATCCGTGTCCCAGCCCAGCCGCATCTTGACCGTGACCGGGACGTTCACGGCCGCGACCGTCGCCGCAATGAGCCGTATGGCGGCATCGAGGTCCCGCATCAGCGCCGATCCTGCCAGTCCGCCCGTGACCTTCTTGGCCGGGCAGCCCATGTTGATGTCTATCGCGACGGCGCCCGAGCCTTCAGCGATACGAGCTCCCTCGGCCAAGGCTTCTGGCCGGCAGCCCGCGATCTGAACCACATGCGGCACAAGCCCCTGGCCGGCAGCCCGCATCAGGCTGGCGGGTTCGCCCTTGGCCAGGTAATCGCCGACCACCATCTCTGACACCGTCATCGACGCGCCGAAGCGTTGCGCTACGCGTCGCATGCCGAGGTCCGTCACACCGGCCATAGGAGCGAGAAACGCATGTCCGGAGAGTGTGCAGCTGCCGAGACGAATCGGATAGCCGCAGGAAGCGCGGAAAGCTGCGTTCAAGTGGGACCTATCGTTCAACTGGCCGGGTCTCCGGAGACATTCGCCGCCACGGCATCAGGCGGCCTTCCCAACGTCTCAACCCTTCCGCCCCGACACCAATCGGCGTCTCTGCCGCTTTTCATATCATCGACGGGGGTGCCCGCATAATAGTCAATCGCATGAGGTCGGCAACGGTTCCCTTGCCCCTGGCCATCCTCTCGGACCGGCGGTTTGACGCAGGAGGCAAAAAACGAGACACAGGGAAAACGGAGGAGCCCCGGTCTCGATGTCTGATCAATGTCACGTGCTCGTCGTCGCCGCAGGACGCGGTTCGCGAGCCGGCGACGGCCTGCCCAAGCAATATCGGTCGCTTGCTGGCCAGCCCTTGCTGGCTCGCACGCTCCTCGCCTTTCTCCGCCGCGCCGATGTCGCTTCGGTGATCCCGGTCATCCACGCGGACGATCGCTCCCTTTTCGGAGACGTGGTGTCGACCCTGCAACCGGCTGACGCGGAGCGACTTGCAGAGCCCGTGATCGGAGGTGCATCGCGGCAGGACAGCGTTCGAGCCGGGCTCGAAGCGCTTGGCCGCCGCTGTGCTCCTCAAAGCACCGATGCGACGCGCCACCTGGTTCTGATCCATGACGGCGCGAGGCCCTTCGCGTCGGACGCCTTGATCACGCGGGCGCTTGCCAGCGCGCGAGCCTTCGGGGCTGCCGTACCGGGCTGTGCGGTTTTCGACACGATCAAGGCCGTGGGCGAGCGCCAACGCATCGTGGGCACGCCGGAACGGTCGGGACTTCGCGCCGTCCAGACCCCGCAGGCTTTCACCCTCGACCTGATCCTCGACGCGCATCGGCGCGCCGCGTCGGACGGGCGGCAGGATCTCACCGATGATGCGGCGGTAGCGGAGTATGCCGGCCACGACGTCTTCGTCTTCGAAGGCGAAACCACGAACACCAAGATCACCACCTCGGCAGACCTCCACGCAGCGGAGATACGATTGTTGTCAACGCTCCTCGACGTCCGAACCGGTCAGGGCTTCGACGTCCATTCCTTCACCGAAGGAGACCACGTCTGGCTCGGCGGCGTCCGTATTCCCCATGATCGGGCGCTGTCCGGACACTCGGATGCGGACGTAGTCCTTCATGCCCTCACGGACGCGCTCCTCGGCGCCATCGGGGACGGCGACATCGGTTCGCATTTTCCACCCTCCGAAGCGCGTTGGAAGGGGGCTGCTTCGTCGATTTTCCTGCGCCATGCGGTGGACCTCGTCGGGGCCCGAGGCGGCACCATCGCCAACCTCAATGCGACGGTCGTGTGCGAGATGCCGAAAGTGGGTCCGCACCGGGACGCCATGCGGGCCAGGATCGCCGAGATCGCCGGCTTGGCCGTGGATCGGGTGGGCATCACGGCGACCACGTCGGAGCGCCTGGGCTTCACGGGTCGCGGCGAAGGCATCGTGGCCTGGGGCTTGGCGACCATCCGCCTGCCCCTCGCGCCCGGTTGAGCGAAGGAGCATGTTTTCCGACCCGCTTCTGGCGCGAGCGACCGCTCTTGTGGCGGCCTGCCGGGCACGATCCATCGTCTTGGCCACGGCCGAGTCCTGCACCGGCGGATTGATCGCAGCACTGATTACCGAAGTCCCAGGATCCTCTGCCGCTTTCGATCGGGGCTTTGTCACCTACTCGAACGAAGCGAAGAGCGAGCTCCTGGGGATCTCGGCCTCGCTGATCACGCAGCACGGCGCGGTCTCGACCGCCGTCGCGGGCGCCATGGCGTCCGGCGTGCTCGCCAATTCCAAGGCCAGCCTTGCCGTCTCGGTGACCGGCATCGCGGGTCCGGGTGGCGGTACGGCCGACAAGCCCGTCGGCCTCGTCTGTTTCGGATGCTGCGGCCGCGGTGCCTTGGGTAAGACCGTGGAACGACGATTTGGAGAGCTCGGCCGCGAGGCCGTCCGGATGGCCTCGGTCGAACAGGCGCTGAGCCTGCTGGAGCAAGCCGTCCGGCTTTAACGACCTGCATCCGGCGTCATCGGAGCGGGAGCCGGCATGAGGATGGGTGAGAGCTTTCCGCCGTTGTTATCAGCTGTAGACCTGGTCGGCCCGGTGCTCGAAGGCTTCGGCGAATCGGCGAAAGGCACCGTCGAACATCGACCCCATGAGCAGGCTCAACATTCGATTTTTAAACTCATAGGTGATGAAGAAATTCACCATCGACCCGGCCGAGCCATCACCCGGCGGGCGATCGACGAAGGTCCATCGGTTCTCGAGCGCGCGGAACGGCCCGTCGATATACTGGGCCGTGATGACCTGTTTGGCATGATCCAGGGTCACGCGACTCGTGAAGCTCTCCCGTATCGCCTTGTACCCGACCTGCATGTCGGCGACGAGGACCTCCTCGCCGGTTGGCAAGGTAGACCGGCGGCGGACGACCAGTTTCTGACAGAGCGGCAGAAACTCCGGGTAGTGTTCGACGTCCGCCACGAGGTCGAACATCTTGGCCGCCGGATGGGAAACTTGGCGGGACGTGTTGAACGAAGGCATCTGACCACGAGAGGTTGGTGAGGCGGGCGGCCATGCTGTGCTCGGAGTCGCGATATCGACCCGACCGACCCTGAAGGCGCCGTGGAGCAGTAGCGCTCCGAGGCCGCGCCCGGCAAGCCGTCCGCACGCTGAAGCTCGCCAGCAGCTCATCAACGAGCCGGCTTTCGTCATTCGTTAACCCTAACGCTTTACCACTGTGGTTCGTCTCCTGCGCTCGACGTGTCGTCGGGGCATCAAGCCGGGCCAATACATGCGACGTCTCGCCCTTGCCGTCTGTCTCGCCGGTGCCACGGCACTTGGCGGCTGTGCTGCGCCCGTTTATCGGACCGACGTCTTCAAGGCCCAACTGACGGCGCCTTATACGCTCGCGAGCGGCGATCGGATCAGGATCATCGTGTTCGGTCAGGATGCCCTGTCGAACTCCTACTCGATCAACGGATCGGGCATGATCTCCATGCCGTTGATCGGCGACGTGCCGGTCGGAGGCATGACGAGCAGCGAAGCCGAGAAGACCATCGAGACCCGGCTGAAGAACGGCTTTCTGCGCGACCCGCATGTCGCCGTGGAAGTCGAGGCCTATCGGCCATTCTTCGTTCTCGGCGAGATTACGACGGCCGGTCAGTACCCCTTCATCAACGGCATGACGGTCCAGAAGGCGATCGCAGTCGCAGGAGGCTTCGGGACCCGCGCCGACCGCAACTCCGCCAATATCACGCGCATGATCAACGGCGTGCAGGTGACGGCGAGGGTTCCCCTCGCCTACCCGGTCAGACCCGGAGACACCATCACCATCGAAGAACGCTTCTTTTAGGATTGCACGCCATGGTGAGCCCTCGTTTCAGCGAGGCTCCACATGGCGGAAACCGCCAGCCACAATCTCGGGCCTATCCGGGTCATGCATGTGCTGCGGGCTCCTCTCGGCGGGCTGTTCCGGCACGTGCTGGACCTGAGCCATGAACAGGCTCGGCGGGGCCACGAGGTCGGCCTCATCGTCGATTCGACCACCGGTGGCGAGGCGGCGGACCGCCTCCTGGCCGATCTTTCACCGAAATTGTCGTTGGGCCTATCGCGTGTCGCCATGCGCCGCGATCCGCATCTCACCGACTTCAGTGCCCTCGTCCACGTCCTCTCGCGCCTGAAGGTCACGCGTCCCCAGGTGGTTCACGGGCACGGCTCGAAGGGCGGAGCCTTCGCGCGGCTCCCCGGTTTTCTCCCCGGGGGAGGCCCGGCGATCCGTGCCTACACGCCTCACGGAGGCAGCCTCAACCACAATCCAGGAACCTTGGCGCATCGTGGCTACATGATGGTCGAGGCTCTGCTGGGCCTGAAGACGGACATGCTGCTGTTCGAGAGCGCCTATATCGGCTCCCGCTACAGGACGCTCGTCGGCGAGCCGACCCATCTGGCTCGCGTCGTCCACAACGGGGTTGGACCGGATGAGTTCGTGCCGATCTCGACGGCCCCCGATGCGGCCGACTTCCTCTATGTCGGAGAATTGCGGGCCGCGAAGGGCATCGACATCCTCCTGAAGGCCCTGCGCCTCACCGACAAGATCCTCGGGACGACGCCGACCGCCGTCCTGGTCGGAACCGGGCCCGATCGAGAGGCGCTCCAGCAGCTAGCCGGCGAACTCGGCCTCGTCGGGAGGATCAGGTTCGCGGGTGCACTGCCGGTTCGGCGCGCATTCGAACTCGGCCGCGTTCTCGTGATGCCGTCTCGCGCCGAGTCCCTGCCCTATGTGGCGCTCGAAGCGGCTGCGGCCCGGATCCCCCTCGTGGCGACCAATGTCGGCGGCATCCCCGAGATCTTCGGACCCTTCTGCGACCGACTCATTCCGCCGGACGACGCCGACCGGCTCAGTCTCGGTATGGCGGCCATGGTGGCGGCCGCTCCCCGTGCCCGGGCCGCCGAAGCCGAGGCCCTGGCCGGCTATGTGCGCGAAGGTTTTTCCATCGCCACCATGGTCGATGCCGTGATCGCGGCTTACCGGGACGCCATAGCGGCACGGGCGAGCGCTTCCGCACCTGACCCCAGCACCGTCGCGTTCCTCCGATGAGGCAGAGAACCCCCTTGAAGACCTCGAAACAAAGCGCGGTCGGTTTTTCGCCCGACGATGTCCGTCAGATGTGGGATGGCGACCACGTCGAGAGCGAACCCGGCGATCCCACCCGGGCCTTGGCCGCCTTGGCCGCAATGTCCGGCACGACCGACGTGCGGCCCCACTACTCGCCGCTCGTGATCGTCGGCTTGGTCCGGGCGGTCGAATTCTCGCTTTTGTGCCTTTCCGGCCTGCTGGTCCACCTGCTCTACGTCGTCCCCCACGCGGGTTACAGCCTCGTCTACGACATTGCGATACCGACGATGTCGGCGCTGGCCATCTGCACCTTCCAGGCCCTGCGGATCAATAACGTCGCGGCGTTCCGGGCTCCTATCTATCAGGGCTTCCGGATCGCAGGCGGCTGGAGTCTGGTGATCCTCGCAGCTCTCGGCACGATCTTCTTCCTGAAGCTCGACATCACCTTCTCCCGCGTCTGGATGGTCGGCTGGTACATGCTGGGCCTGGGCGCTCTCCTGATCGAGCGCGGCATCGTCTCATTGATCATCAGCAAAATGACGCGTTCGGGCAGGCTCGACCGGCGCACCGTGGTCGTGGGCGGTGGTGTCGCCGGAGAAACCTTGCTGGACGAACTGTCGCGCCAGAAGAACACCGACCTCAAGATCTGCGGCGTCTTCGACGATCGTGCCGACGACCGGTCCCCGGATTTTGTAGCGGGCTATCCCAAGCTCGGCAACGTCGATGACCTCGTGGCACTGGCCCGGCACACGCGCATCGACCTCATCATCTTCACCCTGCCGATCACGGCCGAACAGCGCCTTCTGCAAATGCTCCGCAAACTGTGGGTGCTGCCGATCGACATCAGGCTCGCGGCCCATACCAACAAGCTGAAGTTCCGCCCCCGGTCCTACTCCTATATCGGATCGGTCCCGGTCCTCGACGTCTTCGACAAGCCGATCGCGGACTGGGACGTGGTGTTGAAGACCATCTTCGATCGCGTCGTCGGCGCCGCTGCCCTGCTGGTTCTGTCCCCTGTCTTTGTCGCGACCGCCATCGCCATCAAGCTCGATTCACCGGGACCCGTTTTCTTCAAACAGAAGCGGTACGGCTTCAACAACGAAAAGATCGAGATCTACAAGTTCCGCTCGATGTTCGCCGACCAGCTCGATCATCAGGCGGCCCGCCAGGTGACGCGTAGTGATTCCCGCGTGACGCGCGTCGGACGCTTCATCCGGCGGACATCCATCGACGAGCTGCCGCAGCTCTGGAACGTAGTCTTCGAGGGCAACCTGTCGCTCGTCGGTCCCCGGCCCCATGCTGTCCATGCCCACGCGGCCAACCGGCAGTACGATGACGTGGTGGACGGCTACTTCGCCCGTCACAGGGTCAGGCCCGGCATCACCGGATGGGCCCAGATCAACGGCTGGCGCGGCGAGACCGACACGCCCGTCAAGATCCAGCGGCGCGTCGAGCACGACCTCGCCTACATCGAGAACTGGTCTTTGTTCTTCGACCTCTACATCCTGCTGATCACGCCCTTCGCCCTGATCCGGAACGACAATGCCTATTGAGCAGCAGTCGCTTGCGGGTCGCACCGGCCTGCCGGGTCTTAGGGTCGATTACGGGACAGTGATCAACGGCGTTTTCGCGATCTTCATCTTCTGCGGCATGGTGGCGATCGTCGAACCGTCCCCTTACGATTTCGTCTCCCTGGTTGCGATCCCGATCTGGTTCCTGGGGGGGTTCAAGATTCACCGCTCCGTGGTGCCCCTGTTCGTCCTGATCTTCTTCTACAATCTCGGCGGGTTTATCGGCCTGATCCCCTATATCGACGAGCCCGACCCTACGCTGTTCATGCTGCAGTCGCTGTACTTGGCGATCACGGCGCTGGTCTTCGCGCTCTACTTCGGGGAAGACACAGCTCGGCGGACCGAACTCTGCCTCAAGTTCTATGCGGCCAGCACCGTTTGTGCCGCGGCGCTCGGCATCATCGGCTATTTCGGGATCGGCGGGTTCGGCGAGCTCTTTTCGCGATACGGGCGGGCCTCCGGAACGTTCAAGGACCCGAACGTCCTCGGCTCGTATCTGATCATGGGCGCCCTCTTCTACATCCAGACGCTCATGCTGGGCCGGTCGCGCCATCCCATACTCGTCGCCACCGCCCTGCTCGTGGTCGTGACCGGCATCTTCCTGTCGTTCTCGCGGGGCTCCTGGGTGGCGTTCGCCGTGGCGGCCCCGACCACCGTCGGCCTGACCTACGCCACCAGCGCGGACGCGAAACTGCGCCGTCGCATCGTACTGATCAGCCTTGCGGCAGTCGGCCTCATGATCCTGGCCATCGGTCTCCTCCTGACGTTCGAGAACACCCGTGACTTCTTCTTCCAGCGGGCCGCGCTCGAACAGGACTACGACGAGGGGCCGACCGGACGGTTCGGCAACCAGCTCCGCTCACTCCCCATGTTGCTCGATCGGCTCAATGGCTTCGGACCCCTGCGGTTCCGGCTCATCTTCGACCTCGAACCTCACAACTCCTACATCAACGCTTTCGCGTCCTACGGCTGGCTCGGGGGGTTCGCGTTCTTCCTGCTGGTCGGCTTCACGACCTATATCGGGTTCCGCGTCGCCTGGTCCCCGTCTCCCTACCGGCGCGCCGCCCAGGTCTTCTGGCCGTCGTTGATGGTGTTCCTGCTGCAGGGCTTTCAGATCGACATCGACCACTGGCGCCATGTGTTCCTGATGCTCGGCGCCGTATGGGGGATCGAGACCGCGCGGGTGCGTTGGTGCGAGGACTCCTTGCGCATGCCGGCGGCCCGAGCTCTGTCGGTCGCGAGGTAGCGCACCCGCGACGACAAACGACTGTCCCCCTCCCGGTCAGCTGCTTGCCGGGCCCCAGAACCCTTTCAGGCGCTCAGGGCCGGAGACAACCCGGCTTGGGTCGGAAGAAGGTTCGCGTAGATCCCCGTGATGGCGTCGATGTGCCGATCGAGCGTCGGCGGGTCGGACCAGTAGCTGTCGTAGGCCGCACGCGACATGGCGTCGACATCCGCCTGTCCGAACCTGCGAAGGGCTTCGGCGAGATTGGCCGTATCATTGCTGCGAAACCACAGTCCGGTCACACCGTCCTCGACGACATCGCGCCCGGCGCAGCCATCCGAAACGATGATCGGGGTTCCCAGCGCCTTGGCCTCGAGAACCGTCAGAGGTTGACCCTCGTACCAGACGGATGGAAACACCAAGGCTCCGGCGTCCCGCAGATAGCGGCGGACACCCTCGGGACCCTGCCAGCCGATGATTTGCACCTCCGGGTAGCGACGTCTCAACTCGTCTTTCAACGGGCCATCGCCCACGAACAACGCTTCGACGCCAGCCATGCGAGCGGCTTCGGCGAAGACAAAGGGGCCCTTCTCCGGTGACATGCGCCCGACGAAGGTCAGCGGTCCCGCCGGCCCC
>CAXTME010000067.1:0-26151 GCA_964245215.1 uncultured Lichenihabitans sp. | reverse complement strand
GCGCCGATCTCGGTGAGATCGCGGGCCGTGACGGGACGGGCATTCCCCCCCGTCGCGGCGGCGAACACCACATCGCCGTCGAGCGCCGCATGGGCGGGGCGAATCGACATGGCGAGCCCGCCCTGCGCCACGACGGCCAGGCGCTTGCACTGCGCTTTGGTCAGCGGTGCATCGGTCGCGACGATGCAGAGCGTCGTGTTCTCCGGCCTGCTGCCTTTGGTGCGTAACTCCAGGGACTCGGCGGGCCAGGGGTGCGGCAGGCCGAAGCCGCCGAACTCGGCATCGCGCTCGTAGGGCGCGGCCCAGAAATGCCGGCCGTCACCGACCGTCGCCTGGCCGAGGGCATTGACGGCCGCCAGGGCGCCGATCCAATAGCCGCCGTCGCTGCGCAGACTTGCCGAGCCGAGCCCGCCCTTCAGGGTCGCGGTCGTGGCGCCGAGCCCGGCCCCTGCGCTGCCGAGACCGAAATCGAGGCTCGCCGCTCGGGCGGCTGCATGGCCGAGGTCCCAATAGGGCGAGCGCCGGCCCCAGGCCTTGTCACCCCCATTGGCGAGATCGAAGAGGACTGCGCCGGGCACGATCGGAACGCGGACTTGCCCGACCTCGAAGCCCCGCCCGGCCTCGGCCAGCGCCGCCATGGTGCCTCCCATGCTGTCGAGCCCGAATGCCGAGCCGCCCGAAAGCACCAGGGCGTCGACAGCCTCGACCGTCATCTCGGGTTCGAGCAAGCCGGTATCCCGCACCCCGGGAGCACCGCCGTGGATGGCGATCGACGCCACGGCGGAGATGTCGAAGACAAGAGCCGTGACGCCGGACCCGAGCGTCGCATCGTCGGCGTGGCCGACCCGGAGACCCGGAACGTCGGTGATGAGGTTTCGCCACGGCAGCGCGATGCGCTTCAGTCCTTGCGCCTCAGGACCACGCGACGGATGTGGTGCCGGACATGGTGAACCGTCTCGCAGAACGGGCCTGTCTGGAAGGCTTGGGCATATTCGGCCCGGTAAGCCTCCATCGATTCGTCGCTGTCGTGATCGGCCTCCACGCCCGGTCCCTGCCACAAGTAGGAACCGTCCCAACCTTGGCCGGGCTTGAAGCGGTCGCCCACGTGGTAGGCGCCCGGCCCCTGCCAGCCGGTCGGGTAACGGCAATAGGCGTCGCCGTCCCAGCGGAAGTAGGCGTAGTGCCGCGCCTGAGCGTCGACCGCCTCGTAAGTCGTGTCGAACTGGGCCGTGTTCAGCTTCCAATAGGGGTAGTCCCCATTGGCGATCAGGGGCGAAGTCGCCGAAGCCGGAGACGCCGCCGAAGCCGCCAGGAGGGCCGAAGCCGCCAGGGCCAGAATCCAATGACGCAAGCTGTTCTCCCCGAAACAAGACCGTGATCCGACTGAGCATTTAGCGCGAAACCCAGCACTGCGGGACGGCCTCGGACATAATACGCCGATGATGCAGCACGAAAGCGCTTCGGTGTCACGTCCGAGCAACGATCGCGCATCCGGACGGAAGCATTTGCCTCGAGCGTCGAAACGGGTGACACAAGCGCCATGCCGACCCACGTCTCGTTCCCGGCCGCGATCCTGGCGGGCCTTCTATCGTTCCTCAGCCCTTGCGTGCTGCCGCTGGTGCCTCCCTACCTGTGCTTCATGGCCGGAACCACGGTCGAAGACCTTCAGGGCGGCGATGCCGGGCGCACGCGGCGCGATGCGCTGCTGGCGAGCCTTCTCTTCGTGGCCGGTTTTGCGACCGTGTTCGTGGCGCTCGGGGCGACGGCGTCCGCCTTTGGTACGCTGCTTCGCCGCTACAACGAACTTCTGTCGATCGTGGCGGGTGGCGCCATTGTCGTCATGGGGCTGCATTTCACCGGCCTGTTCCGCCTGGGTCTGCTCTACCGGCAGGCGCGGGTCGAGGTGGAGCGGCCGCCGGGGCTCTGGAGCGCCTATGTGATGGGGCTCGCCTTCGCGTTCGGCTGGACGCCGTGCATCGGCCCGATCCTGGCTGCTATTCTGGCGGTCGCGGGCTCGCAGGCGACGGTGGCCTATGGCGCCGCATTGCTGGCCGCCTATTCGGCCGGACTCGGCCTGCCCTTCGTGGCGGCGGCCGTCGCCATGGGGGCCTTCACGGCCTTCTTCAAAGGCTTCAAACGGCATTTCGGCACGGTCGAGAAGCTCGCCGGCGCTCTTCTCGTCCTGACCGGCATCGCGTTCCTGTCGGGCGGGATGCAGACCGCGTCGTACTGGCTGATCGAGACCTTCCCGGGCCTGACGCGGCTCGGTTGATCGACCGGTTCAGGCCGAAGCTTCCTCGGGTCGTCCCATCTTGCCGCCATACCGCCCGAAGGCCAGGCTCGCGGCGAAGGTGATGGCCGAGAACACCATCACGATCACGCCCGGCGAGGCGGGAGTCGCGGTGGTGGCGACCAGCACCGCGGCGAGTAGCGGCACGGTCCCGCCGAACAGGGTCTGGCTGATGTTGTACGCCACCGCGACGCCGCTGAATCGGACCCGGGTCGGGAAAAGGTCGGCCAGCACGATAGCGAAGGTTCCGTTGATCAGCGCCGCCACCAGCCCTGCCAGCACGAAAAGCAGTACCACGTCGATGCTGCGGTCGATCAGCGCGTGGAAGAACGGAACGCTGAGCAGAACCAGAAGGCCGGCTCCAAGGCCGAGGAGTAGGGCGCGGCGCCGAAGGCGGTCGCCGAGCCAGGCCACGCCGACCAACCCGACCGAGGTCACGGCGAGCCCGACGTTCTGGGCCAAGGAGGCGGCCTTGACGTCGTAATGGAGCGCCCGCACGAGATAGGCCGGCATGTAGGCGAAGAGCATGCCGTTGAACACCGAGGTCGCGGCCGAGGTGCCGATGCCGACCAGAACCTCCTTCGGATAGAAGCGCAGCAGTTCGCGCAGCGGCGTGCGCGACGCGACGGCCCGCATGGCGGCGAACTCTTCCGATTCGGAGAGCTTTCGACGAAGCGCGTAGCTCAGAAGGCCCGTCAGGCCGCCGATCGCGAAGGCGATGCGCCAACCGATGTCGGCCGCGGCACCCGGCGGCAGCAGGCTGTTGAGGCCGAGGCTCACCAAGGCCGCGAGGCTGACTCCGGAGTTGACGCAGAAGAACAGGATGCCACAGGCGAAGCCTGCCCGCTGAGGCGCCGTCTCGACCACGTAAACGATGGCGCAGGGCAACTCCCCGCCGAGACAGAGGCCCTGAAGCAACCGCAACGCCACCATGAGGGCGGTCGCGGCGAAGCCCCACGATGCATAGCCGGGCAGCAGCCCCATCGCGACGGTCGAAGCCGAGATGGCGGTGAGCGAGAACAGGAACACGCCTCTTCGCCCGAAGCGGTCACCGAGCGCGCCGAGCAGCATCCCGCCGAAGGGCCGCGCCAGATAGCCTCCGGCGAAGACCGAGAAGGACAGGATCAGCGAAACGCGCGCATCCGTGCCGGGGAAGAAGGCCGCGGCGATCGACGGCGCGAAGATCCCGTAAATGATGAAATCATAGAACTCGAGGGCACCGCCGAGGCTCGCCAGGACGATGGTGCGCCACTGCGCACCGCTCAGCCCCCCGGCATCTCCCGCCCGCTGCGCGGCAACGTGATCGACCGACATCTTTCGTCCCCATCGGCGGCGCCGCGTCGTCCCGCCCCTCGATGTCGTTGCACGATCCGGACGCGACGCGAAAGGGCTGCCGCGACGGATCTCCGCCGCTTTCCGAGGCAAGGCACAGTTGGAGCTCGATCCGTGCCTGGGCTAGACAGGCGCATGGAAACCGCCACTCCTCTTCCGCTGTCCGCAACCGCGACGATCGGGGTTCCGAGGATCCTGGTGTTCGATTCAGGGCTCGGCGGGCTGACGGTCTTCGCCGAGATCGCGCGGTTGCGGCCCGACGCGGACTATCTCTACGCGGCCGACGACGCGGTCTTTCCCTACGGCGAACTTGCCGAGGCCGACCTCGTGAGCCGGGTCGTCTCGGTTCTGGAGCAGCTGATCGCGCGCCACCGGCCCGATGTCGTCGTGATCGCCTGCAACACGGCATCGACCGCCGTCCTGCCGCCGTTGCGGGCGCGGTGGCCCACCATTGACTTCGTCGGGACGGTGCCGGCCATCAAGCCCGCCGCTGCGTCGTCGCGCACGAAGCGCATCAGCGTGCTCGCGACGCCGGGGACGGTGCGGCGCGACTATACGCAGGACCTCGTGCGCAGCTTTGCCGTGGGCTGCCACGTCGACCTCGTCGGCGCGCCCCGGTTGGCCGCCCTGGCCGAGGCTACGATGCGGGGCGAGGGCGTGGCGGACCGGGACGTGAAACTCGAGATCGCACCGGCCTTCGTCGATCGCGAGGGACGCAGGACCGACACGGTGGTTCTGGCCTGCACGCATTACCCCTTGCTCCTGCCCTGGTTCGAGCGACTGTCGCCCTGGCCCGTCGCCTACGTCGACTCGGCACCCGCCATCGCGCGCCGTGTCGACGCGGTCCTGGTACGGCGGGGCCTGGTTTCGCAGGATCGAGGAGCGCCGCCGCGAGGCGCTCTGTTCACCTCGGGCGCGGCTCCCGGTCCGGCGTTGGCAAGGGCGCTCGACCGGCTGAGCCTCGTCACCCTGCGCCCGCGATGAGCGCTCCACCGGCAGAGTCTTCGATCGAGGCACGAGGGGCGGAACGGCGTGGCCTCGCCTTCGTGCTCGGCACCGTGCTGATCGACATGATCGGCATCGGGCTCATCGTTCCCGTGGCGCCGGACCTGATCCGCGAGGTGACCGGCACGGATCTGTCGACCGCGTCGACGCTCGGCGGCCTCCTGTTCGTCGCCTATTCGGCGATGCAGTTCCTGTTCGGTCCCGCGATCGGAAACCTGTCGGACGCCTACGGCCGCCGGCCGGTTCTGCTGGTCTCGGTGCTGGGGCTCGGGCTCGACTACGCGGTCTCGGGCCTGGCGCCCAGCATCGGCTGGGTTCTCGCGGGCCGGCTCTTCGCCGGCCTTTGCGGGGCGTCGTATATCACGGCCGGCGCCTATATCGCGGACGTGACCCGGCCCGAGGATCGCGGTCGTGCCTTCGGGCTCGTCGGAGTGGCGTTCGGGGTCGGCTTCATCATCGGTCCGGCCGTCGGCGGCTTGCTGGGGCAATTCGGGCATCGGGTCCCGTTTTTCGCGGCCGCCCTGTTCTCGCTGGCCAATCTCGTTTTCGGCTGGCTGTTCCTGCCTGAGTCGCTGCCGCGCGAGGCGCGGCGGCCGTTCGACCTTCGGCAGGCCAATCCGCTCGGCGCGCTGGCGGCGTTGCGTGCGAGCCCGGCACTCGGTCCGCTCGCCGCGACGCTGTTCCTCTTTTCGCTCGCGCAAAGCGTCTATATCGCGGTGTGGCCCTATGCGGTCATGGACCGCTACGGCTGGGGCGAAGGCCTCGTCGGGGTGTCGCTCGCCTGCGTGGGCGTGGCGGCCATCATCAACCAAGGCCTCCTGGTCGGGCCGTTGGTGGCGCGACTGGGCGAGCGGCGGGCGGCGTTGCTGGGCCTGTCGACTGCGCTCTTCACGTCGGGTGGCTACGCGCTGGCGACGCAGAGCTGGATGGTGTTCGCGCTGATCGCGGTGGGCGGGCTGCAGGGGATCGTGATGCCGGCCGTCACGGCGCTCATGTCGCGCGATGTTCCTGCCGATCGGCAGGGCGAGGTGCAGGGCGCCATCGGCAGCCTGCAGGGGATCGCGGCGATCTTCGGCCCGCCGCTGATGACCGGTCTCTTCAGTGTCGCGACGCGTCCCGGCGGGCCGGTCCACTGGCCGGGCGCACCCTATGGCGTGGCCTTGATCCTCACGGCGATGGCGGTGCCGTTCCTCTGGATCGCCAAGCCCCGGCATGCGCCGGTGGTCCTGGGACGTACCCCGACTTGACTTGGGTTCGAGACGCAAAGAGGCCCCCGACGCTGATGCGTCGGGGGCCTCTTTGCCGGTCCTGCGTGCTTCGACACGGTCCTGCGGGCCGCGGCCGGCTTCTCCAACGCGCTACGCGCTTTGGAGCCCCAAGCCGGCTCCGCTCAGCATAAGGACGGGTGAACCGTCCGCCGTTTGGCTTACTCGGCGGCCTGCCGGGACGTGAACTCTTCGGCCTTGCCGTCCGTGTAGGTCGGGTGCTGCAGAGCCTTATGGGGCGCGGGGCGCCCCGGCAGGGGCGGCAGGGCCTTGGCCTTGGCGAGGTCGATGCCGGCGCCGTTGGCGACGCGGGTGCCGTAGTCTTCGTCGCAATGCCAGAAGTGCCACACCATGCGGAGCTGGATGGCCTCGGGGCACTGCTTCATGTCGTCGACGAGGTTGGCGATCAGGTCGTCGCGTTCCCAGGCCTCGAAGGCGCGGTAGCGCTCGCCCGCCTGGGTATAGTCGTCCGTCGTGCGGCTGGTCTGGTAGCGCCCGAGGTGACCATCCACAGGCTGGTGGTACTCCTTGGCGGGCTTCGGAGCTTCCTTGAGGCTCTGGCCGAGGACGCTCGGCTCATAATTGACGTTGGCATTCAGACCACCGTCGACCGTGTAGGTCATCTGGCCGTCGCGCTGGTTGGTCATCGGGTGAACGCCGGCCTGCGGCGCGTTGATGGGCAATTGCAGGTAGTTGGCGCCGACCCGATAGCGCTGCGTGTCCGAGTAAGACAGCGTCCGGCCCTGCAGCATCTTGTCGTCCGAGAAGTCGATGCCGTCCACCAGCACGCCCGTGCCGAAGGCCGACTGCTCGACCTCCGCGAAGAAGTTGGACGGCGCGCGATCCAGCACCATGCGGCCGCAAGGCAGCAGCGGAAACTGGTCGACCGGCCACAGCTTGGTGTCGTCGAGGGGGTCGAAGCTCAAGTGCTCGTTGGGGCCATCCGGCATGATCTGCACGGCGAACTCCCACTCGGGGAAATTGCCCTTGGCGATGTTGTCGTAGAGGTCCCGGGTCGAATGGCCGACATCCTTGGCCTGGATCTCGCGCGCCTGGGCCGTGGTCAGGTTGCGGACGCCCTGTTTCGGGATCCAGTGGAACTTGCACAGATGCGCCACGCCCTCGGCATTGATGAGCTTGTAGGTGTTGACGCCGGAGCCTTCCATCTCGCGATAATTGGCCGGGATGCCCCAGGGCGACTTCAGATGCGTCACCATATGCAACGACTCGGGGTGCATGCCCACGAAATCGAAAAACCGCCAGGCCTCCTGCCGGTTGGTCATCGGATCCGGCTTGAACGCATGGATCATGTCGGGGAACTTGATGGCGTCCCGGATGAAGAAGACCTTCAGGTTATTGCCGACGAGGTCCCAGTTGCCGTCGACCGTCTTGAACTTCACCGCAAAGCCACGAGGATCACGCTCTGTCTCGGGCGATTCCTTTGCGCCTGCGACGGTCGAGAACCGCACGAACATCGGTGTCTTGACGCCGGTCTCGTTGAGCACGCGAGCGCGGGTATATTTCGATGCCGGCTCGCTGCCGATCTTGCCGTAGGCCTCGAAATAGCCGTGCGCCCCGGCACCCCGCGCATGCACCACGCGCTCCGGGATGCGCTCGCGGTCGAAATGGGTGATCTTCTCGATGAACTGATAGTTCTCGAGCGTCGCCGGGCCGCGCTCGCCGACCGTCCGGGTCGACTGGTTGTCCCGCACCGGATGGCCCTGGCGGGTCGTAAGGATCTGGTTCTCGTCGCTCATGAGGTTCTCCGTGACGGCATTGGCGTGATGGACAAGGGCAGCCGCGGTACCGGTGGCGCCGATCAGGCGATCAGGATGCTCGACCCGACGGCGGTGCACAACGTGCGATCATCTGCTCGGGACGCGAAGGTCGTTGCCGTCAGATTGGTGCTTCCCGTCCCGTCCGGTGTGGGATAGCAAGAGTGACAATGATTTTCAATCCCGCTTTTGGCTGGAATGGGGCTCCGCCCGGCCGGATCTTGGACTGTCGATGACGCTTGATGCTTCCCACAGGCTGCCGGGCAACTACCGGCTCGTCTACGATGTGGTGCGATCCCAGGCGCCAGGGCTGCATGCGCCGGCCGGCGATATTTACGCTCGCGCCAGGACCCTGAAGCCGACGCTCGGCTACTCGACAGTGTATCGCGCTCTTGATCGGCTGTGCCGGATGGGTCTCGTGCTCGAGCTTCACGTGCCCGGGATGAGTGCCGCGCTCTACGAACAGGCGCGGTCCGGACACGCCCACTTCGTCTGCCGAAGCTGCGGGAATATTGAGGATGTCGATTGCGACGTCCCGGCCCGCGAGATTCGAACCGCCGTGGAAGCCCGCGACGGAACGGTCGACGAGATCACCTTGACGGTTCACGGCCGCTGCTTTGCCTGCCGGACATCGTCCGATTTCAGACATATCGCGGAAGCCTGAAGCTTTGAGAGAGCCAAGAGCCGGTTAGTTCCAGAGCTGACGTCAAAAAAATGCCAGTGTGATTAATGGTCTTTTCGCGGTGTTTCCCTCCCGCGCCTGCTGCAATCAGACTAAATTGTGTCAAATCCAGTAGTGCTGCCTTAAAGACGTGCTCGTTGGGCAACACATCTTCGAAAGCAAGAAGCGAGCGCGGAAAGTGGGTTGCCGAGAGGCGGCCGGACGACCTAAAACGGCGTAGAGGTTGAACTGGAGTTTTGGTCGATGTTGTCTGCAAAGAAATTCGCTGTCGTGGCTGGTGTGGTCGTAGCTGCGGCCGGAACGGCGCACGCCGCGGATCTTCCGGCCCGGGTGGCCCCGGCGCCCTATATCGCCCCCTTGCCGATCTTCACCTGGACGGGCGCTTACTTCGGTATCAATGCCGGCGCCGCTTTCGACAACAAGCAGGAATTCACCACGACGGCCGACCGGTCGGACGGCATCGGCAACACCCGTTTCAGCGATACCGGATTTTCGGCCGGTGGCCAGATCGGCTATAATTACGAGTTCAATGGCTTTGGTGGCGGCCTCGGCGGCCCGGGGAGCGGCATCGTGATCGGCTTCGAGGCCGACGCCATGTATATGGACACAGACAAGTCGATCAACCTGACGACCAACAACGGCACCGCGTCGTTCCGTTCGGGCCTCGACTTCCTCGGCACCGCCCGCGGCCGACTCGGCTATGCGTTCAATCAGTTCCTGATCTATGGCACGGGCGGCTTCGCTTACGGCAACGTCAACAGCCGCGTCATCGGTGTGCTGAACGGATCGAGCTCCGTGGCCAACGAAAGCGGCTTCAACACGGGTTACACCTACGGGGGTGGCGTGGAATACGCGCTTCCGACCGGCTCGTTCCTCAACTTCTTCCACTCGAGCGCCGTCACGGTCAAGGCGGAGTACCTTCGCTACGAACTCGACAGCTCCAACCTGCGCAGCACCGATGTCAACACGGTCAATCTGCCAGCGGGCCTCAAAGTCAAGAACGAGGGGAATATCGCACGCATCGGCTTGAACTATAAGTTCTAGTCGAACGACACGCCGCGCCAGTGGTCCGACCCAAACAGATGATTCATCTGTTTGGGTCAGTCGGCCCACCAGCTTAGTGGCGTGCATCGATCCATCTCGAATGGAAGGTGTACCTTCCGTTCGGATCGATGCGTTAGGCCGCTTCTTGAACTTCTTCAAGTCGAGCGCGGTCACGATCAAGGGCTAATACCTGCGCTACGATCTCGGTTCTTCCACTTTCCTGGCGACCAATCAATTGAACAGCACCACAGGCAGTGCATATAGCGTTCGGAAAAAGACCGAGGGCAATATCGTTCGCGTGGGTCTGAACTACAAATTCTAGTCCGTCGCCGGGTACTATCCCGGCTAAGGCACGATTTTTCCATGAGGCCCGCCCGACCCTGTCCGGTGGGCCTTGTGCTTGAGAGCTTCGATAGTGGTCACTTCCATGCAGCGCTCTGGATCGTTCGACGGGACGTCCGTGACCAGAAAGTGCCGCGATCAGCGGAACGCCGGGCGAGGGCACGTCTGAACCAGGGCTCTGCTTAACGTAAATAAACGCAATCCGCAGGATCCGGACAAAAGCGTGTCAAGCGATAGCCGGCATGATGGTCCTACCGACCCTTTCGGTCGGCCGGAACTTCGTGATGCTGGATTGGTCCTGGATGATCGGAGCAGGCTCGCTTGCCGTGGCGGGGCTCGCGTCGCTCGATCGTTTCCGCCTGAGCCGACACGTCGCTCGGCTGCGCGACCGTCACGAATTGCTGGGCGACGAGATCTGGGAAGTGCGGGACGCCGTCGAAGCGCGTCAGAAGGCCGAAGCGGCGAGCGAGGCGAAATCGCGCTTCCTTGCAACGGTCAGCCACGAGGTGCGGACCCCATTGAACGGGATCCTCGGCATTGCCGAGCTTCTGGCCGGAACACCGCTCGACCGCGAGCAGATGGCCTATGTCGAGGCCGTCAAGAGCTCAGGCCAAGCCCTCGCCACGCTGATCGATGAAATTCTCGATTTCTCCCGCATCGAAGCCGGAAAGCTCGAACTCGCCGATGAGATCTTCGATCTCGCAGCGCTGATCGAGGGCATCGTCGAACTCCTGGCGCCGCGCGCTCAGGACAAGGGCCTCGAGATCGCGACCCTGCTGGCACCAGACCTTCCCACAAGCGTGAGGGGCGATCCTATCCGGCTGCGACAGGTCCTCACCAACCTGGCCGGAAACGCCATCAAGTTCACGGCACGGGGCGGCGTCGGCCTCGTGGTCGAGCCCACGCCCGACGGCCGCATCCGCTTCGCGGTCAACGATACCGGCCCCGGGGTTCGGCCCGACCGGCGCGAGGCGATCTTCGAAGAGTTCGAGCAGGCCGACGGCACGACGACACGTCAGCATGGCGGCACCGGTCTCGGGCTTGCGATCTCGCGGCGGATCGTCGACCTCATGGGCGGTGCGCTCACGCTGGCCGACCGGGAGGGCGGCGGCTCGATCTTCGGCTTCGAGGTGGTCTTGCCGGCCGCCACTCCCGTCCGGCGTCAAGCCTGGCCCGATCTCGAGGGGCACCGGATCCTGGTCGCCGCTGCTTCGCCGTTCCAGGCGCCTTTCCTGGCGTCCCACCTGGCGGCAGCCGGAGCATCCGTGAAGCTCATCGGCCGTCCCGACCACGCTCTCGCGGAGATCAAGGGCAGCGACGTTCCGACGATGCTCTTCGTCGACTGCGCGCTCGGCGAAGCGGCGGCGGAACGTCTGGCCGACGCGGCGCGCGCGGCCGGCGTCAAGCGCTCCTTCCTCCTGTTCTCGCCTTTCGAGCGGCGCGCCTTCGGACAGAAGCTTGTTTCGGGCTACGAAGGCTGGCTGGTCAAACCGGTGCGCTCGACCTCTTTGGCTCTTCGGCTGACCGGCTCGCCGCCGGTGCATTTGACGCGTCGCTCCCCGGATACGGCGACCCGCAGCCTCAAAGCCGGAACGTCCGCGACGTCCCACGCATCGCGTGCGCCACGCGTGCTCCTGGCGGAAGACAATGAAATCAATACGCTCGTCGCCATGAATTTCCTCGGCCGGCTCGGCGCCCAGGTCGTCCATGCGTCGGACGGTCAATCGGCTCTGTCCCTCGCTTTGGCCGCCCTGGTCGGTGACATCCCAGCCTTCGACGTCATCCTCATGGACGTTTCCATGCCGGTGATCGACGGGATCGAGGCGACGCGCCAACTCCGGCAAGCCGAGGCCCTCGGCGATCATCCCGCTACGCGGATCGTGGCGCTGACGGCCCACGCGTTCCGGGAGGATCACGATCGTTGCCTGCGGGCCGGCATGGACGCGGTCGTTACGAAACCGCTCGAATTCGCGCGGCTCGAATCCATCATCCGGCGGCAGCCCGGACTGCGCGCCGTCAGCTGACCACGATCGACTTTCTATGCAGCCGGCCAGGGTTCGCGAGGACCGGGCACGTGCTCGACAAGGTTTCAGTCGAAGCAGGAGCCGGCCGCTCCGTGCCACGTGCAGTCGATCTGTCGGTGGAACCCGTGCATATAGGCAACGTCGCTGACGCCGCCGCGGTGCATATTGGGCATGATCGAGAAGCGCTTAATCGTCGTCGCCCTGATCGGCCTCACTACGGCGGCGAGTTGTGCCTTTGCGGTTTTCATCGCGGTCGACAGCTTACGAACAGTGGCGAGGATCTTGTCCCCGCTGCCGTGGTTCGACGCCTGGGCGACCTTCGAACTTCTGCAGACTTGGACCAACAGCGCAGCGTCAGCTGCGGCAATCCTCTTCGCGCAGCACAACGAGCACAGAATCCTGGTGCCGCGGCTCTTTTTATTCGCGGACGTGTTCTGGTTCCACGGCCGGGGGCAAATCACGGTCGTCGCGATCTTCCTGGTCCAGACGCTGCACGCGGCCCTGTTCCTATGGGTTCTGGCCACGGCCCGTCCGATCGCGATTGGCCGTTGGGCCGTTGGCGGCATCGTTGTCGCATTGTTGTTCAGCCTCGGGCAGGCGGAGAACTTTTCGTCGGGTTTCCAAATCGCCTTCGTCGGCGTCTTCGCGAGCGCGACGGCCTCGTTCCTGCTCTTTGCGCGCGCGGTGACGCGGTCGGCGGGACGGGGCGGGGCGCTGGCGTGCAGCTTCGCGGTCGTGCTGGTCTCCGCCTTCACAATGATCAATGGCATCGTGGCCGCCTTTGTTCTGGTGGCGATGGCGCTGCTGGCGCGGCAAGGGTGGCGCGTCACTCTCGCGTGTGCCGCGTTGGGGGTCGCCATCAGCATCGTGTATTTCCAGGGCTACGAACCCGTCGAGCAGAGTTCCCGCCCCATCGATGCCTTGGCTCAACCCGTGGTGTTCGTATCCTACGTTGCGATCTATCTTGGCTCCGTCCTCGGCACGGCCCCGGCGTGGGCGGGCGCGTTCGGCTGCCTCGGGATCGTCGCCGCAATGGCGGCGACGATCCGCGTCGGCATGGCGCGACCGACTCGGCCAACAAGTTTGATGCTCGTCGGCGTCATGCTGTTCGTCGGCGCATCGGCCGCCATCACGGCGTCGGGCCGGATCAACCATACCCTGCAACAGGCTCTCTCGAGCCGTTACGTCACCGCGAGCGTGACGTTCTGGTGCGCGCAGCTCTGCTTTTGGTGGACGGATCCTCCTGTCCGGCCAGTTAGGTCCTATGTCGCGTCCTGGGCCTCTCGCACCGCGGTCGGCGTTCTCGGCACGGTGCTCGTGATCGCGATGGGCAAAGCACAACTGGCGACGAAACCGGCGCTCTGGACCCAGAATTTTTTAGAGAACGACGCGTCGAACCTGCTGCTGCTCGGGCTCGACGATCCGACCGTGATCGGCCTGACGGCGTGGAGCGACGCCGACGTCCAGCAACTCATGCCGCTTTTACGCGAAAGGCGGCTTGCGATCTTTGGCGGTCCCGACGGCGGGATAGTCGGCGCCCTTCTCGAACTGCATGGCATCGTTTCGCCGCCGGGAACCTGCACGGGCGCCATCACGACCGCGGTGGCCGATGCCAGGCTCGGACCGGACGGGGCAAGGGTCTCCGGTCAAGCGTGGAACCGTGCCGGACGCCGCCAGATCCGCCGTGTCCTCCTGACCGACGAGCGCGGAATCGTCGTCGGTCTCGCGTCGAGCGGCATCCCGGGGAGCGCCCCCTCTGATTGGCGCGGCTACGCGGTTGCGCCGATCGGCGAGACACTCTCGGCCTATGGCGTGCTGGATCGGGAGCGACTCTGCGCGTTGGGGAGCGCCCCGCTCGGCCCAGGACCACCCGGCGATCGGAAACCGAGCGACGCGTCGTAGATCTTTCGGCCATTCGTGGTGCGGGCCACGATGACGTGACGCCAGTCGAGGACACCCACCCAGCCGCCGAACCTACCGCGAACTGCTGTTCCAGCGCGCCAATACCATGCGAGGGCACCGTCCTGATGGCAGCCGGGCCTCTGCCGGGGCGAACGGCATCGAGCCAGCCGATGCAGTCGAGCCTTCGATCGGCGTCATGCGATGGCGCTGCCGCCGCCGGTCATCGAGGGTCATGTTGGGGCCGGTGCATGCTGCGCCGACGGCGTCGTGGTGGACTATCGTTTCGTGACCTGAGACGCGAGAGCAGCCTTTAGGCCAATCAGGCAAGCCAGCCCGTCGTTGCGCCGTAGAGCAGCACCACGCCGATCACGGCTCGATAGATCACGAAGGGCCACGTCGAGAACCGCTCGAGAATCCGCATCAGCAGTGAAATGGCGACAAAGGCGGAAATCGACCCCACCACGAGGCCGACCGCCAGGATCGACCAGCCCTGAGAGTCGAGATGGGCTTTGTGGAGCTCGTAGATCTCCTTCAATCCGGCGAGCGCGATGGCCGGGATTCCGAGAAGGAACGAGAAGCGGGCCGCTTCTTCGCGTTTCAGATCGAGGAACAGGGCGGCCGTCAAGGTCGAACCCGAACGGGAGACGCCCGGAATCAGGGCGCCGATCTGAGCCACGCCGACCACCATGGCGTCGAGCAGGGTCATGTCGCCCAACACGCGTCGGTGCCGACAGTAAAGCTCCGCAATCGCCAGCAGCACCGCCATGACGATGCAGGCGACACCCACGACCTGCAGCCCGCGCAGCGGCGACCCGCAGCTGTTCAGTCGTGATGAAAGAAGCAAGCCCGCGACGGCGATCGGGATCGTGGCCAGCACGACCCAGACCGCGAAGCGAAACTCCCAGGCGCCGAACCGGCCCCTTGCCAAAGCCCGGATCGCACCGCCCGCGATCCCGCTGACGTCGCGCCAGAAATAGGTGACAACGGCAGCGAGCGCGGCCAGCTGCATGGCGGCCGAGAAGGCAGAACCGGGATCCTGCCAGCCGAGCAGCGACGGCACGATCCGCATGTGGGCCGTCGACGAAATCGGCATGAGTTCGGTCAGGCCCTGGACGATCCCTAGAAACGCGACCTTGGCGTAGCCCAGCGATACGAAACCGGTGTCGATCCCTTCCGTGCAGCCGCCCGCCATGTGTCACGCCTCCGCGATGCCGACCTCGGCTGCAGCAAGCCGCTCCGTGGTCGGTCTGCATAAGATCAGGAGAATGCTGAGGAGTCTTTTAACGACATCGACATTTTCGGGCGATGACACCGGCTTTGCACAGGGTCCTGGCTTCATCGCCGAAGCGCACCACGATCGCGGAGATGCTCCCGCAGCTTCTCGACGGGCGGTGCGTAGAGGAAGCCGAAGGAGACGCAGCCCTCGCGGCCATCGATCGCGTGATGGAGCTTATGGGCCTGATAAAGCCGCTTGAGATAGCCGCGCCGTGGGACGAGCCGAAACGGCCATCGCTGATGGACCAATCCGTCGTGCAGCATGAAGTAGAGGACGCCATAAACGATCAAGCCGATCGAAATCCAGAACAGCGGCGACCACCAATGGCCGACCGCCATGAGGACGATGGATAGGCTTGTGAACACGACGGCGTAAAGGTCGTTCTCCTCCAGGAGGTCGTCGTGCGACTCGTGGTGCGACCGGTGCCACCCCCAACCGAAGCCGTGCATGACGTAACGGTGGATCGTAGACGCCGCCAGCTCCATGAGGACCACGGTGGCGAAGACGAGGAGAACCGGCATCATGAAACTCGGCACGCTCGATCGCTCCGGCTCAGGGCCGCGCTCGATCCGCGGGGCGGGTCGTCGGCAAGCGCCACCACGGCACGGACGGATCGGCATGGTGCTCGTGATGGTAGCCGAAGTGAAAACAAGTCAACAACGACAGTATCCAGGAGTAATCGTTGGAGCGTGCGCGATGGTCGTCGCGGAAGTTCTCCTCCTCCCGCCGATGCGGCAAGTAGGTCCCGAAGGTGAAGAGCTGCAAGGCGGACAGCAGCGCCGGTAGGGCCCAGAAGAGCAAGAGCCGCGGCACCGGTACCCCGAAGACCAACAGGTAGAGGGCGGCGGCGCCCATGATGCGCAGGATCTGCCCGACCGTGAGATATTCGGCGAAGAAAGCGCCGAACCAACGCCAGAATGCCACCCGCCCATCGCCGGCGAAATCCGGGTCATGTTCTGTGCCGGGTGCCCTGTGGTGCGCGAAGTGCCGTTTCACGAGATCGTCGTACCAGATGCCGGCATAGACCATCAGGACCAGCCGGCCGACCGCTCGGTTCACCGACGGCCGAAAGAGAGCCAGCGAACCATGCATCGCATCATGGGCCACGATGAACAGCCCGACGGACAGCCAACACTGAAGCGCCACGAGGAGCGGCGCCAGCAGCAGGGTGACCCGCCAGGGCAACAGGAAAACGTCGAGGACATGCAGTGCCACCCAGCCACCCAGGATGGCTCCAGCCAGGCCGAGGCCGAGCCGGGTCTGTCTCGCGAAGGCGTCCGTCCGGCGGATTGGGGCAATGGTGGCCGACATTGGTGATTCAGGCTCAGCAGAGGCGCGTCTGCGCGAAGGTCACCACGATGTAGTCTCGCAAGGGCTGGCCGCCAGGGCCGCGGGCCGGCAACAGCTTCAAAGCCTCGGCCAAGTGATGTCCGAACCGCTCGCGAGCCCGTTCGGCGCCGAGCAGCGAGACCACGGTCGGCTTGCCGTCGTCTTTATGCAAATCCTTGGACTGCGGGCCGGTCGAGACGCTGATGTCGAAAAGGTCGTCCGCGATCTGGTAGGCGAGCCCGAGATGGGCCGCCACCTGGCGCAACTCGTCGATGCTCCGGTCCGCGGCGCCCGCCACCCGTGCACCGATCTCAAGGGCGGCTTCGAACAGGACGCTCGTCTTCTGATGGTTGAGCGCCTCGAGCCTGGCGACCGTGCAACTTGTTCCTCGCTCGTGCAGATCGTTTTCTTGACCGGTCACGAGGCCATCGAAGCCGACCGCGGCCGACAGGCGTTCGACAAGCGCCAGACGTGTTTCCGCCGAAAGCCGCGTTGTGCGGGTGACGGTCGCGAAGGCTTGGTTCAGCAGAGCGATGGCGGCCAGGATGGCGGTGCTCTCGTCGAACCGCATATGCACGGTGGGTTGGCCGCGCCGCAAGCGTGCGTCGTCCATGCAGGGGAGGTCATCGAGAACGAGCGAGGCCGTATGCACCATCTCGGTCGCGCACGCGACATCGAGAGCATCGGCCACCGGAGCGCCGAAATCCATCGCGGCCAGGATCGTCAAAAGCGGGCGAATGCGTTTTCCTGGTGCCAGGAGCGCATAACGCACCGCCTCGTTGACCCTCTGCGGGCCGCGGCTTCCGGCCGGCACAAGAGAATCGAGCCTCCCGTTGACTGCGGCTCGGAGGTCTTCGACGAGGGTCGGGTGAGCAAATAAAGCTTGCATGCGCTCCGACGAGCCTATCCTTCCCGGTAGAAGCGGCCTGCGATGACCGTATCGAGCATTATCGAATGCCTTTTCGAAGAAAGATAGCGCCGACGAAGTCGCTGTCACGCGCCTTTTAGGCGCGGGCGTGTGTTTCGATCAGTTCGGCCG
This sequence comes from uncultured Lichenihabitans sp., assembly GCA_964245215.1. Lineage (GTDB taxonomy): Bacteria > Pseudomonadota > Alphaproteobacteria > Rhizobiales > Beijerinckiaceae > Lichenihabitans. The sequence continues at coordinate 8,846 of CAXTME010000067.1, read as the reverse complement.
ATCGTCCTTGTGCAAAGCTCGGAATTTCCGTGCGCGCCCGGTCCCAAGTTTTCCAATCGATCCCGCGGAAGAGGATGTGCACGATCTGCAAAAGACCTCTCGGGGCGAGAACGCTGGGACCCGGTCACGCGCATCCGATAACGCGAACCGCGGCTCCTCGGGCTGAGCTCTGTCTTGTCGTCGCCGCGTTCGCAAACGCTGCGGCTAGGCTCGACGGGAACGACGCCGCAGTTCTACTCCGCGGAAGCTGAAAGAATGGAGAACCCCGAACCGCAATCGGAGACGTTGGCGATGCCGATGTTGGTGGTCGAGCAAGGGATGGAAGCACTGCGCTGCGCCACGACCTTGGTTCCCTGGGGAGCGACGCTCGCCTGCTGGGGCTGGTAGCTATGCGCACAACCCCCGACGAGGAGCAGCGCGACAAGCGCAATCAGTCTCTTGCAAGTTCGCATCCCATCCTCCAGCACGCCGCGACATCATCACGGCGAGAGGCAGGTGTCCAGGCGCTAAATCAGCCTTGCGTTGCGTTAGGGCAAGGGTGTGGCTCGGCCAGTTGGACAAAGCACGCCGCGCCACGGGAGAGCGGCTTGGTTCGCTTGCAGAACCCAAACACGTTGCTTTTCTTTTGCGATCAGCCTCTTCGAAATGCCGAGCTCCGGCTGAGCCCGCCCCGTCGCGCTACGAATAGTCGCCCTTAGGGGTGGTATGACCACAACGGATCCAGTATAAAGTCATCGATTTTGGTTCGTTTCATGATCTCCGCGATAGTAACGTCCAAAATTACTGATGGAGTTAATTGAGAAGAGAATTCGTATGTCGCGATCACTGTTTGCCGTCGCCGTAAGTGCATTTTTGCTGAGCCATACAGTGGCTCATGCGCAGAGTGTCAACCTGTCTGAGGACGAACTCATGCAGATCTGCAATTCGCAAGACCAGAAAGTTCAGTTCGGTGGTAAAATGTTCGTCATGGGTGTTCTCGAAGTTGCAAAGAGCAAAGTGGTTCCGCCACCCATGCGGCTCTGTCCAAAAGGCGGGAAGAAATCTTCGGACTATTTCGACCAGGCCTGTGACTGGATCGCCGCAGATCAGAACCGGCACACGAGTTCGGCGATGCTTGCGGTGATCGCATCTGCTGCGTCGGAAGCCTGCCCGGTAGGAACCGAACCGGAAAGCCAGTAATCAGCAGAGGACGTCGCGGCGGGCCGACACGCCGCCTGCGGTCGACCGTGGCTCGCCACCGAGATCGCATCCATCGAGGGCAGGGTCGGACCAAGGCACAGCGATGCTCGGGTGACGGTCGTCAGCGGTTGATGTCCGCCGGTACGGCGCGGCGATAGAGGTGCCACGTGGCATGGCCGAGCACCGGCAGCACGACGGCCAGCCCGACGAAAACCGGGAGGCAGCCGACAAACAGCGCCACCGCTACGATCAGCCCCCACAGCGCCATCGGCCCAGGGCTCGCCCGCACGGCCTGAATGGAGGTGGCCACCGCAGCGCTTGCCGTGCCGCCTCGGTCGAGCAGGAGCGGCAGCGAGACGACGCTCAACGTGAACGCCAGGGCAGCGAAGACGAAGCCGAGCCCGTTGCCCAGCAGCACCAGAGCCCATCCGGCGGGCGTGCCGAGCGCGAAGCCGAGAAGGTCGCCGATCGACCCCGGATGCTGATCGCCGGCCAGCGCGGAGAAGAGCAGCTGGGCGGTGGCGATCCAGGCGATGAAGATGGCGAACTGCACGAGCGCCAATGTCGCAATGGCGGGGGCGCCGGGCGACCGCACGGCCTCGAAGGCGTCGCGCCACGTGGGTGTCTGGCCGTGCTCGCGCCGTCGGCTGAGTTCGTACATGCCGAGTGCCGCGAAGGGGCCGAGGAGCGCGAAGCCTGCTGCCAGCGGATAGGCGAGCGGGAGAAGATCGCCATTCATCGTGATGCGAGCGATCACGATGCCGATGACGGGATAGATCAGGACCAGGAAGATGACGTGAGTCGGCATGGCCATGAAGTCGTCGACCCCGGCGCGGAGTGCCGCGCGAATGTCGTCGAGCGTGATGGCATGGACCGGCACAGGAGAGGATTGCTGGTCGTTGAGCACTGAATGAAGCGAGAACGTCATGGGATCGCACCTTGGATCGGATAGGGGCGCGCGACGGTCGCTCGGAAGCGGACATAGGAGCGTCGGGCGACAATCGACAGGATTGGACCGCCAAAATGGCGGGCGGTGCTGACGAGATCCGTTCACCCCTTCGAGACGGGCGAGTGGTCAGCGAGGCGATTGCGGTTCTGAACCCGACGATTGCACGTCTTGGACGGCAAGCTAGACCTGGCCGCCGCGGCGCGCAATGCCGGGCGGGGCGGCTGGCAGCTTGCAAGCCGACCTTCCGCACCGGGTTGCCAACCGCGGCCGATCGCAGGATCCTCTCATGCCTCGACCAAAATCAAGATCGGGGAGGAACACATGACACCTTTCAACACACAGGCCCTAAGGCCACGGCCGTTGCTCGCGTTGCTCGTTTCGGTGGGCCTCGCTGGAACCGCGGCAGCTCAGTCGACTCCACCTCCTGCTGCGCATTGGGTGGGAAGCTGGGGAGCGGACCCGGCACTTCCCAACGGGCCCGAGGTCACGAACCAGACGATCCGACAAGTGGTCCGCCTTTCGATAGGGGGGAATGCGGTGAGGATCCGGATCAGCAACGAGTTGGGCACCGCTCCGCTCGTCATCGGAGCCGCACACCTCGCCAAGCCGGGACAAGAAGCGGGGAGCATCGACCCGGCGACCGATCATCTCTTGACGTTCGGCGGTCGGCCCTCCGTCACCCTTCCGCCGGGCGCGCCGGCGGTGAGCGACCCCGTAGCGTTGGACACCAAGGCGCTCGACCGTCTGACGATCAGCCTCTTCGTTCCCAGGGACACGGGACCGACCGCCACGCATCCCCTTGGTCGTGCGACCGCCTTCCTGGCGGACGGCGGTGACAGGACAACGGCGGCAACCTTGTCGAATCCGACCACGAGTTCGGCGAGGTTCTTCCTCAGCGGCATCGATGTGCAGGCCGCCGGAGGTTCGGCCGTCGTGACCCTGGGTGACTCGATCACGGACGGGTACGGCTCGACGATCGACGCCGATCGGCGCTGGCCGGACGTCCTCGCCGAACGCCTCTCGCAGGCTGGCATACCTCTCGCCGTAGTGGATGCCGGCATCAGCGGAAACCGCATCCTGCACGACATGCCCGAGGCTCAGTTCGGCCCGGCCGCCATCGCGCGGTTCGACCGGGACGTGCTGGCGGTTCCCGGCGTACGCACCGTGATCCTGATGGAATCGATCAACGATATAGGGCACCCCGGCAGCGCCGATCTGCCGGACCAGAAGGTGAGCGCCGAAGACATCGTCGCGGGGATGCGGCAGATCATCGACCGGGCGCACGGTCGGGGCCTGCGGATCCTGGGCGCGACCCTGACGCCTTACGCCGATACCGTGTTCCCGGGCTATTTCACCGAGGAAGGCGAGGCCTCGCGGCAGGCCGTCAATCATTTCATCCGCGATGGGGGCGCCTTCGACGGCGTGATCGATTTCGACGCGGTCGTACGGGACCCCGCCCACCCGGACCACATCGCGGCTGCCTATGACTTCGGGGATCATCTGCACCCGAACGATGCCGGCTACCGGAAGATGGGCGAGTCGATCGACCTCAAACAGCTGGATGCGCGATAGTCGCCAAGGCAGTCACGGGCTCCGGTTCGATGGACCGGGCCCCATGGGATCCCGACACTTGGAAGAGATCGGGAACGGACCTCGATGGCGAGGGCCATCGTCGGAAGCTTCACTTCGTCCGCCGCTGCATGTCCGGCAGGAACGCCGTCAAAAGCCCGATCGCCGGCAGAAACGCGCAGACGCGGTAGACGAAATCGATGCCTTGCGCATCGGCCAGCATGCCCAATCCTGCCGCCCCCAGGCCTCCCAGGCCAAAGGCCAGCCCGAAGAACATGCCGGAGATCAGGCCGATCTTGCCGGGCACCAGATCCTGCGCGAACACGACGATGGCCGAGAACGCCGACGACAGGATCAGCCCGATCGGAACGACCAGGATCATGGTCCAGACATAGCCCACGAACGGCAACGCCAGGGTGAACGGCAGCACGCCCAGGATCGACCCCCAGATCAGGTGCTTGCGGCCGATCCTGTCGCCGATCGGGCCGCCGAGAAACGTGCCGACCGCCCCCGATGCCAGGAAGACGAACAGGTCGATCTGCGCCCCTTGCACCGACACCCCGAACTTGTGGATCAGGTAGAAGGTGAAATAGGTCCCGAGGCTCGCGAGATAGACGAATTTCGAGAACATCAGCGCCATCAGGATCGCCAGCGCGCCCAGCACCCTTCGGCGCGACAGGGCCACGACCCCTTCGGCCAATCGCGTCGCCTTCGGGCGCAGGAGGTGCAGGTTCCCGGAATACCACCGCCCGACGTTGAACAGCACGGCCATCCCGACGAGCGCGATCAGCGAGATGTAGCCGACGCTGTGCTGGCCCAAGGGAACCACCACGAAGGCCGCCAGCAGCGGACCGAGCGACGAGCCGGTATTGCCGCCCACCTGGAACAACGCCTGCGCAAAGCCGAAACGGCCGCCGGACGCCATGCGCGCCACCCGAGAGCTTTCCGGGTGAAACACCGAGCTGCCGATACCGACGAGGGCCGCGGCTCCCAGGATGAACAGGAAAGAGTCTGCGCGCGAGAGCAGCAGCAAACCGATCAACGTCGACCCCATCCCCGCGGTCAGCGAGTAGGGCAGCGGCCGGCGGTCTGTGTAGAGCCCGACCAGCGGCTGCAGGATCGAGGCGGTGAGCTGAAAGGCGAGCGTGATGAGTCCGATCTGGCCGTAACTGAGCTGATAGCTTTGCCGGAACATCGGATAGAGTGCCTGGATGACCGACTGCATGGTGTCGTTCATCATGTGCGAGGCGCTGAGCGAGATCAGGATGGGGAACGCCATCGCGTCGATCTGGGGACGGCCAAGGACTGCCTGACTCACCGACTGAACCTCTCTGGCCTCTGCCGGAGACGAGCCGTCCGGCGAAGCTGTTGCACGATCGAGCCACTCAAACTAAGGCAAAGCGCAGGGCCTGCCACCGAAGACGGGCCAATTTCTTACGAGAGTGGGCCATGACCACGGGGGTCCGGATCGACGCCTTGGACAGCGTGCCGCGTCCGATCATCGCACTCGGCAGTCGCTACCCCGATGGTCACGCCATCGCGCCGCACCGTCATCGGCGCGGCCAGTTGATCTCGGGCGTTTCGGGGGTGGTGGTGCTGGCGACACCCCAGGGCACCTGGGTCATGCCTCCACAGCGCGGCATGTGGATTCCGCCGGGGACCGTCCACGACGTTCGCATGATCGGCGCGGTCACCATACAGAGCCTCTACCTTGAGCCGGAGGTGGCGCAGGACATGCCGAAGATCTGCCAGGTCGTCGGCATTCCACCGTTCATGCGCAGCCTGATGACCGAAGCCCTGGAGCTTCCGGTGGACTACGACCCGGCGAGTCGAGCGGGCGCCGTCATGGCTCTGATCCAGCACGAGATTCGCCAACTGCCGGTTCTCCCTCTTTCGCTGCCGTACCCGGTGCACGAAGCGCTGGCCGAGCGTTGCCGGGCGTTTCTGCGAAGCCCCAGTGCCCGGCAAACGATCGAGGAATGGACCGAGGTGCTCGGCATGAGTCGACGGGCGTTCACCCGTCTTTTCAGGCGCGAAACCGGTCTCAGCTTCGTCAACTGGCGCCAGCAGGCCTGCCTGGTCGCGGCGCTTCCGCGGCTGGTGGCCGGCGAGACCGTGACGACGATCGCGCTCGATCTCGGCTACGATAACCCGGCCGCCTTCACGACGATGTTCAAACGGGTCCTCGGAGCATCGCCCCGCACTTACCTTCGCCGGGATGGCTGAACTGGTAGGATCGCAGGCGGCCCGGCGGTGCAGATCTGCGCGGAGGCGATGGCGGGGCGGTGCGCGTCTTTCGGCGGGGTGTGACGGAGCAGGCTCAGCGACGCAGACGCGGGTACAACACGCGGAAACGTTGCTGCTCGGCTTCTCGGATCGCTACCCCGTGGTAGCTGTTGCTCTCGAACTCGACGGGAGCGGCAAGGGTTTGCACACCGCCAACACTCGGCACGACATGCTCTGCGATCCGGGCGACCTGCTCATGGTATTCGGCCGGATCGTAGCGAAATTGATTGTCCATCTCATTCTCCTGGCGACTCTGTTTGACAAAGAAATGTCTGAGCCATTGGTAGAGGCTTGAAATAGTCGATCGACAATTCTTACTCAATAGTATCAATGTATCAAATTTTCTGATCCTTGACATGCTGATCTGAGATCGCTCGCGCCGTGCTGGAGGGACGGTCGTGTGCGAAGACGTAGGTCTGTTCCACCTCGACCCAGGGTAGGCTCCGGCGTTCGGCGGGGAGCGCGTCGATTGCCAGTGGTCCGACCCAAACAGATGATTCATCTGTTTGGCCCGGTTGGCCCACCAGCTTAGAGACGGTGCACCCAAACCTCGAACGGACGGTGTATCTTCCGTTCGAGGTGGTGCACCAGAGAAGCTGATTGGCCCGGTCTCGATGCACCCGAGCGCAGATGTTCATGCCTTGCCGAGAAGTCCGGATAGCGCGCCGAGCAGAATGATACCCAGCAACCAGCCGACAAGTCCGATTGAAGAAAATATTAAAGATTGAAGACCTGTCAGACGGCGGCGCTCCGGATCTTTGAAGAAGTCCTTGAACTCCTCATTGATCTCGGTGAAAGGCAGCAGCCGAGACAGCGTTGCGCCGATACACCAGACGAAGTCATCGGATCCATCGTGGAGCGGTAGATCTCCTTTAGGTTCTATCTGTCTTGCTGGTCGCTGCCGGAAACGGAGATAGACCGCACCCGCCAACGTGATACCGCCGATCCAATACAGGACATAGAAAGACCAGACGCCAATGCCAAAACCGGCGACTGCGCGCAGAGTTTGAGAAACCCACCAATTCAAGCCGTTCAGCTCCTCGGTTTGTCGGACGCGGCCGGCGTATCGGATCTCGTTCGCCATGTCGGCAAATCCCGCCGAGGAGAAAGCCGCAGCGAGCTGCTCGTAGATCGACGGTACGTAACGGGTGTCCCGCCGGATCCAGTCGTCCCATTGATCGGCCGTCGCTTGGCTGTCGACCGGGATATGTGAGATGGAAGCACCGGACAGGTGCAGCATTCCCAAGGTAGGCTTCGCTCTCAGCGCTCCCGCCAGAATGCCGATATGGGCATCGGTCAGCGTCAGCCCCGACCGACTCTGGTTTTCCAACCAGATGAGGTGATCGAAGGGCGGTTCGTCGTTGGCAAGATGCGCCGTGCCGACGATCTTCGCGCCTGACAGATCGAGATCGCCGAGGTTGGCGCCCTGCAGGTCCAGGTTACCTTCCACCATGGCATTGGCCAAAGTGACGTCCTTGTAGAAGTGCAGGTCGCGGGAAGAAACGTCACCCCCGATCTTCATCTCGACCGCGCTGAAATCGTCTCGAATATCGGCCTCATCCATCAAGAGCGAGCCTCGGATATCGGCGTAATGCAGGTCGACCTTCTCCAGTTTCGAGAGAACTTTGCGCTGGTTGCAGATCCCGGCTTCGTGGTCGGCGGGCTGCGCTGCAAGGGACAGGTCGCGACCGACTTGGGCAGCCACGAGGTTCAAAGGCCCGTGCAATTCGATCCCACTCATCTGGAGATCAATCGCGATCCTGGCGTACGCGAGGCTCAGGCTTCCAAGATGCGGGGTTGCGCCGGAACACGTGGTCGTCGTTGCTTTCGCGGACAGCGTCGAGCCCACCTGGATCCGATCGAGTTTGACATCGTTCGTGACGACGAGGCCGTTCAGCAAGAGCGAGCCGGAGATGCGGGCATCCTGGAGGTCGATGCTATCGACTTGACCTCCGGACATATCGAGAGAGCCGTCGACTTGAAGTCCTGGCGCGGTGAAGAGCGCCTCGCCGGCGCGAACGTGGATGTCGACACCGGCCTTGATATTGGCGCCGTCCAGCGAGATCTTGCGTCGTCCGGCAATCTTGTTGACGGATACCTCAAAGCCGAAATCGGATTCGAGACCATCGGCCATCAGATCGTCGTCGAGTTCGTCCGCTCGAAGGATGATAGCTTTCGTGGCCTTCGCGCGGCTGAGATCGATGCCGCCCACGATCGTGCCGCCCACTACGTGAATGGAACGATCGATCTGCGTGTCGGAGAGCACAATCGGCCCTTCAATGCGGGCCTCTCTCAGATCGAGATCCACGACACCATCCGGGTCGGTCTCATAGTCCTTGGCGTGAGTGACGATCTTACGGAGGAACTCTCCACGGATCGTACAGGGCTGACCTTTCGCGAGATCGGGCGCTTTCAGCTCTTGTGCCATCTGCCGGCAAAGGGCAGCGATCTCCACCGGCCGTCCCGCCCTGATCTCGACGAGCATTCGGCGCTCCATATCGTCTGGGCCTGAGCCAGATGACGCTCGCACATCCGCCGATGTCGCGAGCGCGAAAATGAGCATCGCCGAACTGATCATAGTTGAGGCGTGGATCGGCATAAGGGAAGCCTCCGAATACAATTTGAAATAAATTTACATGGGATTAAAAATTTGATGCGCTATAAAATCAATATTGACGTCATTATGCACCTTGCGCGGGTTCGCAGCAATCAATTCTTTCCAAGGCAAATGCAGTTGGCAAATCATCGGCAAGAAATATCTATACGCCGAAGAATATGATGACGATTGGACGCATGGATGGCCGCGACGAGGCCTGATCGGGTTCGCAGGTCACACGACCAGCGTAGTCCCCTAGGGATCCAC
>CAXTME010000066.1:0-26592 GCA_964245215.1 uncultured Lichenihabitans sp. | reverse complement strand
TTGGTGCCGCAAGAGAGATTCGAACTCCCGACCCCCTCATTACGAATGAGGTGCTCTACCAGCTGAGCTATTGCGGCACGCATCCCGAACCGGCCATCATGCCAGGGATGAGTGCTCATAACAGATCGGGCCAGCGAGGCAAGCGAAAGCGGTGGCGCTTTGCAGAGGCGGAACTTAGGCTCGCCCGCGAGGCGCTGGCACGATCGCCCGGGGAGCATGACCATGGCCCAAGAACCACGCGGCGAACTCACGGTTCGCACGATCGCGATGCCGGCCGATACGAACGCCAACGGCGATATCTTCGGGGGATGGGTCATGTCCCAGATGGACCAGGCCGGCGGCATCGCCGGGGTGGATCGGGCGCAGGGTCGGGTCGTCACCGTGGCGGTCGACGGCATGACGTTCATCCGCCCGGTCAAGGTCGGCGATGTGCTCTGCGTCTATGCGCGGATCGAATCCATCGGTCGCACGTCGATGAAGATCGGGATCGAGGCCTGGGCCCGTCGGTTCAGGACGCAGCTGCGCGAAAAGGTCACCGAGGCGACCTTTACCTTCGTGGCCATCGACGACGAGGGACGGCCCCGCGCGGTACCGGAGGACGTGCCGGTTCATCTTCCGGGATAAGCCGCGCAGCCCTCGACACATCGCCTTGTCGTCGGCGCTCAGCAATCGCCGAACGGTCCTCCGAGGCGAGTCAGGAGATCTCCTGGATGAGCTTGGCGACCAGCGACCGGCCGAAGCTCTCGAAGCCGTCCGCAACCGCGACGAAGCTGTTCACGCCACCCGTCACGTTCTGCCGGTAATAGGCCTGCAGGCCGCCCGGCGGGTGGGTATGGGCCACGAGATAGGCTGGTCCGCTCATGTCGCTCAGGATCACGATGCCGTTGATCGCCGTGATGCCATGCGCCAAGGCATCGTCGCGCGCCGTCCGGATGTCGCGGCCGCCGTTGCTGTCGCCGTCTCCCGAAATATCGATGATCTTGCGCTCGGCCGCGACGGGTGCGGCCGCAAAGAGAGCGGCCGAGAAATCGATGGCCGAACCTATGGCGGTTCGGTCCATGAAGGATCGCGGCGCCACCGCGACCTTGGCGCCGAACGCCTGCGCTTCGGCCGCGGTGCCGACGACCGTCCAGCCGATCACGAGGCGTTGCGACGAGGAGCCAGCCCATTCCACGAATGCGACCGCGATGCGGCCCGTCGGCCCCGCCGCGATGGCGTGCAGCACCTCCGGATCCGACATGGCGCTCGCATATCCCTTGCGCTGCAACTCGTACTTGTCGGCATCGATCGAGCGCGAGACGTCGGCCGCCAGGACAAGCATCAGATCCACCTGGATGGAGCTCTGCGGAACATCGGCAGCCCTGGCCGAGAGCGGCACGCAAGCCAGGAGCATCGTCGCGAGACGAAACAATAACCCCAGCATGGCCGCATCCTCCGATCTCGAACCCTTGTGGGTAGCAGACCCAAGCTCCCCTTCATCGTCAAGGGCCGGGCAGCCGGGTCGCCCCCGCGTCCGGCGTCAAGCCGGGAAGATCCGGGCCTCGATCGCGTCCCAACTCGATTCGACGTACAACGCTCCGGCTTCGGCGAGAGCCGCGGCATGCTGGGGCTCCATGTGACTGCCGCCCGTAAAGCCGAGCGCTTTCATCCCGGCCGCGACCGCGCCCGCGACACCGAAGCGTGAATCCTCGATCACCACACAGTGCTCCGGCGCCACTCCCATGCTGGCCGCGACGAACAGGAACAGGTCGGGCGCGGGCTTCCCCCGCGCCACCTGGCTCGAACTGAAAATGTTTTCGCCGAAGAACTCGGCGAGCCCGGTCAAGCGCAGGCTGTTGCGGATCCGGTCGAGGCCCGACGAGGACGCGACGCAGCGTGGCGTCTCGGGATGGCGGCGCAGGACCTCGACCAACCCCGGCATCGGCTTCAACTCGGCTTCGAACCTGTCCCGGATCGCGGGCCAAAGGCGGGCCGACACGTCGATGCCGATGTCGCGTCCGGTCTCTTCGGACACCTTCATCATGATGTCGGCCTGCTTCATGCCGAAGTAGCGCGCGATCATCGCATAGGTGGCGGGCACGCCGGCGTCGTTCAGCACCGACACCAAGCTCTCGATCGACAGGACCTCGCTGTCCACCAGCACACCGTCGCAATCGAACAGGATCAATTCTGGACGCATGAGGATCCTCGGAGCCTTTACCTTGCTTCCGCTCGGGGTTGTTGATCCCGTCGCGGCGTTTGTTGCAGCGTCGCGGATCGGGGCTCGCCCGAATTCGAGCGCCCGAGCCGAGCCCGATGCCGGGCAGCACGAAAACTCTCTTCGCAGGTTCGGCGCCCCCGGGGAAGCACGAGGCGCGGGCTGCGGTTGCCTCCGTCCTCTATCCTGTCTAAGCCTCGGCACGTCGCGCAACGTTCCCGTCGAGCAGAAATCATGCAGGCCCGTGTCTCCGTCACGCTGAAGTCCGGCGTCCTCGACCCGCAGGGTAAGGCCATCGAGGGCGCGCTGAAGTCGCTCGGTTTCGGCGGCGTCGAAAGCGTACGGCAGGGCAAGATCTTCGATGTCGTGCTCGGGGGCTCGGACCGGGTGGCGGCCGAGGCGGAACTGCGCCGGGTCTGCGAGGCGCTGCTCGCCAATCTGGTCATCGAGGACTACGACATCGCGCTCGCGGGAGAGCCGGCATGAAGGCAGCCGTCGTCGTCTTTCCGGGCGTCAACCGCGACCGCGACGTGGCCCGCGCGTTGCTCGACGTGTCGGGGCGGCAGCCGGATGCGGTCTGGCACACGGAGACGGAACTGCCGCAGGGTACCGACCTCGTGGTCCTCCCGGGCGGTTTCTCCTACGGCGACTACCTGCGCTGCGGCGCCATCGCGGCGCGTTCCCCCGTGATGGACGCGGTGCGGCGACATGCCGGGCGCGGCGGCCGCGTGCTGGCGATCTGCAACGGCTTCCAAGTGGCCTGCGAGGCGGGGCTGCTGCCCGGCGTGCTGATGCGCAACGCCGATCTGCACTTCGTCTGCCGGATGCAGCACCTCCGGGTGGAACGGGCCGATACGCCCTTCACCTCAGCCTACGCGAAGGGGCAGGTCATCGCGGTTCCGGTGGCCCATGGGGAGGGCAATTACGCCGCCGACGAGGGCACGATCGCAGCGCTCGAAGCCGAAGGCCGCGTGGCGTTCCGCTATTGCGGGCCCGAAGACGATCCGGGCCGCGGTGGCAACCCCAACGGGTCGGCCAACCATATCGCCGGGATCTATTCGGAAGACCTGAACGTGCTGGGCCTGATGCCCCATCCCGAAAATGCCATCGATGCCCTGGCGGGCGGTCGCGACGGCCGTGGCTTGTTCGAAAGCATGATGGGCCAGTCTTAGGAAAATCGGTCGGCACCGGCCCGCTGGGTCCGGAAAGGGTTCGGCGCCGCGCCGTACTCCCCACGCCACGACCCGATAGGGTTAACGAGTGCCACAACTCGTGACAACACGCCTGGGTTGCACCTCGTGCGATCACCTTTCGGAGCGCGACTGAAACGCTTTCCAGAGCCTGTCACAGAGGCGGCTGGGCTGGTTCGACCCGTGCGCACCCGCGTTTTGAGCATTGCAGCTCGAACCGCCGCCGCGTCATGCCGCGAGCAACTCTTCGCGCGGTGATTTTAATCATATGTCAAGGCGCAGCGATTAACGTCGGTTGTGCAAGGAGATCGGGTTGGTCGATGCCATGTCGATCCCCGGGCGTCTCCCTGCACCACCGTCGGCCCGTTGCAGGCTAGACGACGACTAAACGAGTCGTGGGGCCTTGCAGGCTTCATCACACAAGGAATCCTCGCGTGGCAAGACGACCTGGCAAGCCTTCCGCTCCCAAGGCGAGCGCCGAACCGGAAGCGGCGGTGCCGAGCGGATTGGTGCTCGCCGAAACACTCGATCTGAACGCCGCGGGACCGCTGGCCAAAGAGTTGCTGACCCTGCGCAATGCCGATGTCGCCATCGATGCTTCCGCGGTCCAACACCTGGGCGCGCAATGCGGGCAGGTGCTGGCGTCCGCTTTGAACACTTGGGCGAACGACGGCTTCGCCCTGACATTCGTCTCCCCGTCGGAAGGTTTCGAACAGGGTTCGCGCCTGCTCGGTTTCCAGGCGATCTTCCAAAACGAGAGGTCCCCCTCATGAGCAAAACGGTTCTGACGGTCGACGACTCCCGGACCATGCGGGATATGCTGAAAGTAGCGCTGCTCTCGGCCGGTTACGCCGTGATCCAGGCCGAGGACGGCGTCCATGGCCTGGAGGTCCTGGCCGGTGCGCAACCCGACGTGATCATCACCGACATCAACATGCCGCGAATGGACGGCTTCGGCTTCATCGCCGGCGTCCGGGGCGACACGCGGATGAGGGCCGTGCCGATCCTGGTCCTATCGACCGAAAGCGACACCGAAAAAAAGCAGCGCGCGCGGGCTGCCGGAGCGACGGGCTGGATCGTCAAGCCTTTCGATCCCGTCAAACTGGTCGACGCCGTCCGCCGCGTCGCCGCCTGACCGGTCAGCCTGAATTGGGAGTTGCACGTTTGGACACTTTAGCTGCCATAAAACAGACGTTCTTCCAGGAATGCGAAGAACAGCTGGTGGAGCTCGAAACGGGCCTCCTGGCGATCGAAGCCGGCGACCACGATCTCGAGATCGTGAACGCGGTGTTCCGCGCCGTCCACTCCATCAAGGGGGGTGCGGGCGCCTTCAATCTCGGCGACCTCGTGCAGTTCGCCCATGTGTTCGAGAACGCGATGGAGCTGGTGCGCACGGGGCGCCTCGCTCCGACCCCGCCCGTCGTCAAGACGATGCTCAGGGCCGCCGACATCCTGGCCGATCTCGTCCGGGCCGCCCGCGCCGACAAGACCTCCGATCCCGCTCGCTCGGCCGGAAGCGCCGCCGAGCTCGCGGCCCTTTCGGCCTCGGCGACCCCGAAGCCCGGCAGCGCTCCCGCGGTCCCGGCCGCCGCCGCTGCCGCCGCCCCGCCGCCCGCCGAAGACGAATGGGAGTTCGTGCCCCTCGCGATCGACCTTTCGGATTTCGCCGACCTCGCCGATCTCCCCGCCCTGAACCGGTTCCGGATCGGCTTCCGTCCGCGCCCCGAGCTCTACGCCAAGGGCAACGAGACCGCGGTGCTGATGCGGGAGCTGGCCTTTCTCGGCACGATCGAGGTGACCTGCGACACGAGCGACCTGCCGGGACTGCCCGAGCTCGACCCCGAAGGCGCCTATCTCGGCTGGACGATCGAGCTCGAGACCGAACGGGACGAGGGCGCGATCCGCGATATCTTCGACTTCGTCGAATGGGATTCGACGCTCGTCATCGAGCAACTCGTGGCGCCTGCGGCCATCGAGGCGCCGTCGGCCGCTGAAGCCGCACCGGTCGCAGCCGCGGAAACCGAAACGCTCCAAAGATCCAACGTCACGCCCCTGCCGCTCCCCGCGAACCTGCCGGCCGCCGCGGAAGCCCCGGCCGGCGACGCCGCCGGAACCGAGCACAAGGCCGCCGTCCAGGCCTCGCCGACCATCCGGGTCGACCTCGAACGGGTCGACCGCCTGATCGACCTCGTGGGGGAACTCGTGATCAATCAGGCCATGCTGGCCGAGCGGGTCAACGAGGCCGGGCTCGCCCGGATGTCGCAGGTCGCGGTCGGCCTCGACGAACTCGAGCAGCTGACGCGCGAGATCCAGGACAGCGTCATGGCGATCCGCGCCCAGCCGGTCAAATCGGTGTTCCAGCGCATGCCGCGCCTGGTCCGCGAAGTGGCCCTGCAGGTCGGCAAGAACGTCCGCCTCGTCACCGAAGGCGAAGGAACGGAGGTCGACAAGACCGTCATCGAGCGCCTGAGCGACCCGCTGACCCATATGATCCGCAACGCCATCGATCACGGACTGGAAAAGCCCGAGGTTCGCCGGGCCGCCGGCAAATCCGAGGAAGGCCAGGTCCGGCTCTCGGCCCTGCACCGCTCGGGTCGGATCGTGATCGAGATCGCGGATGATGGCGCCGGCATCAACCGCCCGCGCGTCCGTGCCATCGCGATCGAGAAGGGGTTGATCCCGCCCGAAAGCAAGCTGACCGACGAGGAAACCGACAACCTCATCTTCCTGCCGGGCTTCTCCACGGCCGAGACCATCTCGGACATTTCGGGTCGTGGCGTCGGCATGGACGTGGTGAAGCGTTCCATTCAGGCGCTCGGCGGTCGCATCTCCATCGCGTCTCGGCCAGGTCAGGGCTCCACGTTCACGATGAGCCTTCCGCTGACGCTGGCGGTTCTCGACGGCATGGTGGTGACGGTGGCGGGCCACACGCTCGTGATCCCCTTGACCGCCATCATCGAGATCCTGCTGCCGAAGGCCACGGCCGTGCACAGTTTCGGCGGAAGTTCGAGAGTCATCGGCGTGCGCAACGGCTTCATTCCGCTGGTCGACGTCGGGTTGGTGATGGGTTTCAGGGAGTCGGTCGAAGATGCCCGTGCCGGCGTGGCGCTGCTCGTCGAAACCGAGGGCGGCCACCGCAGCGCGCTGCTGGTCGACGCCATCCAGGGCCAACGTCAGGTCGTCATCAAGAGTCTCGAGACGAATTACGGGCACGTTCCCGGAATCGCCGCCGCCACCATCCTGGGTGACGGGCGGGTGGCTCTGATCCTCGACGTGGACGCCGCGGTCTCCGCCGATGGAGGCGCCGGCTTCGATCAAGCACTCTCTCTCGCACTCGCAGGTTGAACGATGGAAAACTCTAGCAGGACCGAAGGCACCAAACCGCGCGAACTCATCTCCTTCCTGATCGGGACCCAGGAATTCTGCGTCGACATCATGTCGGTGCGCGAGATCCGCGGCTGGGCGCCCGCGACGCCTCTTCCCCATTCCCCCGGCTATGTCCGCGGCGTCATCAATCTGCGCGGTGCCGTGCTGTCGATCGTGGACCTCGCGAGCCGCCTCGGGTTGCCGCCCACCGAGCCATCGGCGCGCGCCGTGATCATCGTGGCCCAGGTCGGGCCGCAGATCGTCGGCCTCCTGGTCGACGCCGTCACCGGGATCCTCACGGTCACGTCGGACGTGATCCAGCCAACTCCTGACGTCGCCTCCGACATGGCGCGCAGTTTCGTTACGGGCGTGCTCGCCGTCGACGATCGGATGATCAGTCTCATCACGCTCGATCAGGTGTTGCCCGTAACGGAAAGAGAGGCCGCGTGACCTCTGCGCTGACGTCTCCCTCTCGTCTCGAAGGCAAGCTCGTCGAAGGTGAATTCGTCTTTCGGGCCGAAGACTTTCGCCAGATTGCCGCGATGCTGCATGCCGACGCCGGGATCTACATCCCGGACGCCAAGGCGACCCTGGTCTACTCTCGCCTGGTCAAGCGGCTCCGCGTCCTCGGGATGGAGTCGTTCCGCGACTATTGCGCGTTCCTGGCGGAAGCCGGGGGAGCGGACGAGCGCCAGCAGATGATGGCGGCCCTGACCACCAACGTCACGCGGTTCTTCCGCGAGCCGCACCATTTCGATTACCTGAAGCAGAAGGTCCTGCCCGCTCTTCTCGACTCCGCACGCCGCGGCGGCCGGGTACGGATCTGGTCGGCGGGATGCTCGAAGGGACACGAGCCCTATTCCATGGCCATGACGCTTCTGTCGGTGATGCCCGACGCCGCCAGCTTCGATGTCAAGATCCTGGCGACCGACATCGATCCGAACGTCATCGCGGAAGCCCGGGCCGGGGTTTACGACAAACCGACGCTGGACAGCGTGTCGCCCGCCGACCGGTCGCGGTTCTTCCGCCCGGTGGATGGTAGCGCGATGCTGAGCGCGACCGACGACATTCGCCGCCTGATCACCTTCCGCGAGCTGAACCTCATCGGCAAATGGCCGATGGCCGGCCAGTTCAACGTCATCTTCTGCCGCAACGTCGTGATCTATTTCGACGAGGCGACCCAGGGCAAGATCTGGGAGCGTTTCTCGAGCAAGCTCCTGCCGGGCGGAACGCTCTGCATCGGCCATTCCGAGAGACTGTCGGGCGTCGCACAGCCGCGCTTCAACAACGTCGGCATCACGATCTACAGCCACGCCGGAGGTCGCTCATGAGGAAGAGCCGCGTTCTCGTCGTCGACGACTCGGCCAGCATGAGGCAGCTCATCTCGGCCGTGCTCAACAGCGCTCCGGATATGGAAGTCGTCGGCCATGCGGCCGATCCCCTCGAAGCGCGCCAAGCCATCAAGGACCTCAGCCCCGATGTCGTGACGCTCGACGTCGAGATGCCCAATATGAATGGGATCGACTTCCTCGAGAGGCTGATGCGGCTGCGGCCCATGCCGGTCATCATGGTGTCGAGCCTGACCCTGCGGGGCGGCGAGATCACGACACGGGCCCTCGAGATCGGCGCCATCGACTGCGTCACCAAACCCTCCATGGGCGATGCGCGCCCTTTCGGGGATCTCGTCGAGAAGGTGCGGATGGCCTCGGGGGTCCGCATGGGGCCTGCCCGCGTGCCGGCCGGACGGCAGGGCGCGCAGGTCGCGGCTCAGGCCCCGCAGCCCTACTCGCCGGATGGTCGGGTCGTGGCGATCGGAAGCTCGACCGGCGGCGTCGAAGCCTTGACGGCGGTGCTGGTTGCCCTGCCGGGCAATTGCGCCCCGACCGTCATCACGCAGCACATGCCGCCCATGTTCACCAAGAGCTTCGCCGAGCGGCTCGACCGCCTTTGCAGCGCCACCGTCCGGGAAGCGACCGACGGGGCGCCGCTGCAGCCGGGGACGATCTATATCGCGCCCGGCGGAGCCCAGCACATGGAAGTCGTTCGCACCACCGGGCTACGCTGCCGCCTCAAGGAGGCTCCGACCGTCAACGGCCACTGCCCCTCCGTGGACGTCCTGTTCCGCTCGGTCGTCAAGGCCGTGGGCGGCGAAGCGGTCGGCGTCATTCTGACCGGCATGGGGCGCGATGGCGCGGACGGCCTGCTGGCTCTTCGGCACGCCGGGGCCACCACGCTCGGCCAGGATGCCGCGAGTTCACTGATCTACGGCATGCCGAAGGTGGCATACGAAATCGGTGCAGTCGAAAAGCAGTTGCCGCTTCGCAAGATCGGATCCGAAATTGTCGCGCTGACCAACAAACAGAATCGGAAGTAAGACCATGCCGCTCGCCTCAGCACTGAAGGTCATCATTGCGGACGACCAGCAGACCAGCCGCCTTCTGATCCGTTCGGCCCTCACCGACATCGGCATCACCAATGTCACGATGGCCAAAGACGGCGCCGAGGCGCTGGAATGCATGATGAAGAGTCCGGCTCACCTGGTGATCTCCGATTACCACATGCCGAAGCTCAACGGCGTGGAGTTGCTGCGCGCCGTCCGGGCCAATGTGCCGACGCAGAAGAGCGCCTTTTTCCTGCTCACGGGCGTGGAGGACAAGGAGTTCCTGCAGCTGGCCATGAGCCTCAAGGTCAACAATTACTTGAAGAAGCCCGTGTCGGTCCCCGAGTTGAAGAAGAAGATCGAAGCGGTGTTCGGAGCCCTTCAGTAATGGCCGGCGGTTCACTCAGCGGCATCGGCCTGTCGAAGCAGCCGAGCGGGCCCCAGATCAACCACCACGTGATCCAGGGCGAGCAGCGCGTCAGCGACAACCCGAACGAGGTCCTATCCACCTTGCTGGGATCCTGCGTCTCCGCCTGCCTGCACGATCCGGTAGCTGGCATCGGCGGCATGAACCACTTTCTCCTGCCCGGCGACGCCGACGGGGGCTCGTCCGGGGCTGCGCAACGCTTCGGCGTGCATGCCATGGAACTCCTGGTCAACGCCATGCTGGCGCGTGGCGCCGTAAGGTCTCGGCTCGAGGCCAAGCTCTTCGGGGGCGCCAGGACGCTTCGTGGGGTGACCGATGTCGGATCCCTCAACGGTGCCTTCGCGGTCAGCTTCCTCAAACGGGAGCGGATCAAGATCGGCTCCGAATGCCTGGGCGGTCCGCAGGGGCGCAGAATCCAGTTCTGGCCGGTCACCGGGCGGGCGCGGCGCAGCTTCATGAGCGTGACCGAGCGGACCCCGCCGCCGCCTCCGATCACGCCCTCGACCGGCGACATGGAGCTCTTCTAGAGTTTGTCGGTCGCTGCCGGACTCGAGCTGACTCGTGTAAGAACCCGAGCACGTTCACAGGCTCGGGAATCCTGCCTTTCTGATCCGGCGCGCCACGACACGCGCGTGGGCGCCGGTCGTCAGGACCCTGACGCCGTTCCGGCAAGGACGGAGGAGGGCGATTGACGATGGCCTGCCGATCCGACGGGAACCCGAGCATCGACCGATGCTCGGCCCCGGACCCTCATCGATCCCGTGAGTTCCCCATGAGCAGAGTGCAAGCTGTTTCGGCCTTGGCCCCACGACACCTCTCACGAGGCGAGAGCGATGCGGCACTCCTGGTGCAACGCGTCGGTCATGAAATCGCGAGCTTGGCGAAAGCCGTTGGAGGGCTGCAGAAGTCGCTCGGTCCGGCGCTCGCGGCGGCGGCGGTCGGGGAACCGGGCCTCATGCTCGAAGCCCAGAAGCTCGACCTGATCGAGCAGACCCTGCACGGGCTGTCGACCTTCCTGGCCGCCGTGGGGCGATGCCGGATCGGATCGGAGCCGATCGACCTTCACGACTACGCCGCGACACTCTCCCTGGCGGGGCTCGCCGGACGGCTGGCCGGTCAGGAGGTCGAAGGAGAGGACGAAGACCTCGAACTGTTCTGAGACGGCGCCTCCCGCGACCGATCAGGAACCGTCTCGTGGCGGGGGCGGGTCGACTTCCCGGCCGGCCGCACAGCGTCTGACAACGTCGGCGAGGCGGCGCTCCTCGATGCCGAGATCACGCAGGTGGTCGAGGGTGTTGCGGACGTAGTCGATGTTCGGTCCGGCAACGCCTCGCCCTTGTGTCACGAGGCGCGCCACCTCCGCGGCGGGCAGGGCGCCCGCATATTGCACGTGCCCGCGGTTCGCCGCGTAGGTCACGGCCGAGAACCGTCGGCCATCGTCGAGGCGCACCGGCGCCGCAATCTCTTCGTACACTCCCGTGATCAACTCCCGGCGCCGTACCGCCTCCAGGGTTGCGGCTTGCACGGTGGCTGCGATACGAAAGCACAGGCCGACGCAGGATCCACCGCGATCGAGCCCCAGCACGAGGCCGGGATGCTCGGTGGTTCCTCGGTAATGGTGCGAATAGATGCAGAGGGCGCGATGGAAGCCATACACGCGCGCTCGCTGCTGTTCTTCATAGGTGAAGTCCGGGCGCCACATCAAGGACCCATAGGCGAAGATCCAGAGGTCGTCGGCCATGTTCCGCATCGTCGGGATCACTCGTGCGCTAGCGTCGTGCCGGCGGCCGGCCGCCTGCTGAGCCGACGACCCGCCGGAACGGCCGCCCGTAGCACGGCGGCGTGCAGCGTGGCGAGCGGGGCGCAGTCGTGAGCGAGATCAGGCTCCGCCGTCCCCGGCGACGCGTCAGCCCCGTCCTGGCCGTGCCGTTGTTCTCGGCGCTCGTCTTGGTCCTGGGCTGGTCGGCTTTGTGGGTCGTGGCGCGGCAGCAAAGCCTCGGCGTCGTGGACCAGTGGTTGGCCGCGGAGGCGGCGCACGGCCGGCAGTGGACCTGCCCGGACCGCGAAGTCGGCGGGTTCCCGTTCCGCATTACCCTGGGGTGCCGCGAGCCGAGCTTCGCCGGGAAAGTCGACGGGGCCATGGCCGAGGGTCGTGTCTCGGGCTTCAGGGCCGAATCCTGGCTCTACGAGCCGAGTTCCGTCGATGTCGCGGTCCAGGGCCCTCTGGCGTTCACGAGCGAGAACGAGAAAGCCGACTTCACCCTGAAATGGGCCGAGCTCCACGTGACGCTGCGGGGGCTCATCGGCGGGATGAAGCGGGTCGCGGTCGACGTGGAACAACCCGATCTGGCGCTGTCGGATGGCGACGGCGGGAGCGCCGAACATGCGGAACTCCACGTCGGCCCGGCAAGCGGCCGACCCGTCGACGATCTGGCCGATGCGGTCGAACTCCTGGTCGCCGGTGCCTCGGTTCCGGTCCTCGATGCGGCGACCGGCGACGCCGTTCCCCTCGATACCGAGATCAAGGGGATCATCACCCATGCCCTCGGCGACCTGCCCGACTTCGGTGCCGCCACGGTAGACCGCTGGCGGTTGAGCGGCGGCAGGGTCGAAGTCTCGCGCGCCATGCTGAACAAGGGGGACCTCAAGGCCGAGGCCAGCGGAGCCATCGGTCTCGACGAGCAGCACCGTCTCGCGGGCCGGCTTCAGGCAGGTTTGTCGGGCTTCGGTCCGCTGGCCGAGAAACTCGGCATCCCGCTGCGGGCCGTCGAGGTCGGGGGATTGATGGCAAAGCTTTTGAACGGCTCGCCCCTCGGAGCGCCGGCCGCCACCGGCGACGCCGGAAACGTTGCCCTGCCGATCATTCTGGCGGGCGGAAACTTGTCGATCGGGCCGGTCCGCACGCCGGTCCGCCTGCGGCCCTTGTATTGAAAGGGCTGCCGGCTGTGCTTGCAATCCCTTCACCTGCCTTGGCGTCGCCCCCGAGCCGAACCGTCGCGGTGCTGTTCCGTCTCGTCGCCGTCCTCCTATGTCTCGTCTCCATCGTGGCGGCGGGGCCGGCTGCGGCGCAGGTTCCGACCAAGGCAGCGGGCGACCTCGATGCGGCGAAGGGCACGATCGACATGATCGAGGCGCGCCTGACGCGCTCCGACATGAGCGATGTCGTTCTCCAGCAGCTGCGGGGGCAGGTCGACCCGGTCGTGGTTCAGATGAACGCGGTCGTGTCCGAGCTCGACCCGCGGATCGAGGCCGCCAAGGCGCGCCTGGCGCAGCTCGGGGTGAAACCCGATCCGAACTCGGGCACCGCCGAAGCGCCCGACATCGCCAAGGAGCGGGACGCCCAGCAGTCGCTGTTCAACGACCTCGATGCGACGGCCAAGCGCGCCAAGGTCATGGCGGTCCAGGCTGGGCAGATCAGCGACACGATCCTGGCGCGTCGTCGCGCGCTCTTCGCCCACGACCTGTTCACCCGCTCGACGAGCCTTCTCGATCCGGCGCTCTGGGCCGCGGTCGGCGCCGAGATCGCCGGCAAGCTGTCGCAGGTCGTGGGCGTGGCGGAGGATTGGTTCACGACGTCGCTGCTCCGGCTCTCGCTCCTGCAAAGGTTGATCCTGGCGGTCTCGCTCGGCGTGATCGTTCTGGCCTACTGGCCGGTGTGGCGCGTCGCGGTGAGGGTCCGTAGCCGGAACATCGACGCCAATCCGACCCGTCTGCGCAAAGCCGCTGGAGCCCTGCGGGTGGCCGTCTTTACGGCAATCGTCCCGGTCGGGGCCATGCTGGCCCTGGAGGGCCTTTCCCAGATCTTCGACCTTCCCACGAGCCTTCAGAGACTGGAGACGGCTTTGACGGTGGGGGTCTCGATCGTGGCGGTCGGCACCGGCCTTTCGCGCGGCTTCCTGGCGCCCAAGAGCACGAACTGGCGGTTGCCGCCGATTAGCGATACAACCGCCAAGTCGCTCTACCACGTCACCATTTCGATCACCGCCATCCAAGCCTTCCAGCACGTCGTCGAAGGCTTGAACGACCTCGTGACGGTCAGCGTGCAGACCGCGATCGCGACGAGAGGCCTCGCGGCGCTTGCGGTCGTGGTCGTAATCGGCGCCGCCCTGCGCAAGGCCTGGCTCCGCCGCCACGCCGCCGGAGTTCCCGCAAGCCAAGCGTCGAGCGACCACTGGGCGGCGCTCCTGCGGTTCACCGGACGCATCGTGGCGCTGGTGTTGCTCGCGGCCTTGCTGGTCGGTTACGTGGCCTTTGCGGCGTTCCTCGTGGAACAGCTGACCGCCATCGCCGGGACCCTCGCCCTGCTCTACCTCCTGCTGGTCTTGACCGAGGAAGGTTTCGCGGCGGTCTTGAAGCCGACCACCCTCCTCGGCAGGGGGCTGACCGAGCTGTTCAGCTTCCGTCCCGACAGCCTGGCGCAGATCGCCATCCTGCTGTCCGGCCTCGTGCGCCTGTCTCTCTTCGTCGTAGCCGTGGTCCTGGTTCTCGCGCCGTGGCGGATCGAGTCGGGCGACATGGTGGCGACCGTGCAGGCGGCCTTTTTCGGCTTCTCGGTCGGCGACGTCAGGATCTCGATCTCGGCCATCATGGTGTCGGTGCTGCTCTTCTGGTTCGCCATCGGGGCGACCCGGGCATTGCAGGGTTGGCTCGAGACCAAGTACCTGCCCCATACGAGGCTGGATACGGGGCTGCAGAACTCGATCAAGACGAGTCTCGGCTATGTCGGGGTCATCGTCGCGCTCTCGGTGTCCCTGGCCTATCTCGGGCTCAGCTTCGAGCGGCTGACGCTGATCGCCGGCGGCCTGTCGCTCGGCATCGGCCTCGGTCTCCAGACCGTGACCAACAATTTCGTCTCCGGCCTGATCCTGCTCTGGGAGAGGGCCGTGCGGGTCGGGGACTGGGTGGAGGTTGGGGCAGAACAAGGCTTCGTGCGTCGCATCAACGTCCGGAGCACCGAGATCGAAACCTTCGACCGGGCACTCGTCATCATGCCCAATGCGAGCCTGGTCGGCGGCGTGGTCAAGAACTGGGTCCGCAACGACCGCGTCGGCCGCGTGAAGCTCCCCTTCGTCCTGCCGCTCTCGGCCGACCCCGAAGAGGTCCGCACGGCGCTGATCGGCACCGCCAAGGCGCACGAGCAGGTGCTGTCCATCCCGACCCCGCAAGTCCTGTTCACCGGGTTGACCGAATCCAACATGACTTTCGATCTCGTCTGCTTCATCGAGGATGTCGAAGCGCGGTCACGCGTCACGAGCGATCTCCTCTATGAGATCCATGCCCGGCTGAAAGCCGCCGGCTACGTGAACCCTCCCGCAGCCCCGACGGTCGGCAGCCCCGCCCTCGACAAGCTCGATGCCTGGCTGACCGCGAGGTTCGCCGAGGAGAGAACGGTGGACCGCGTGAGACCGAAGGCGCGTGAGGGGTAGGGGGAATACGATCTCCCGATCGCGTTGCTGGCTTTGCTTCCCGCTTGTAGTCTGCGGCCGGACAAGCGACGGGGCTCATCGCGAAGATGATGCGGATCGCAGACAGGAAGCGCCGCACCATGCAGCAAAACCCTATCGCAGCTCTGTCGCAATCGCTTCGGGCCGGTCGGCCCGTCGTTTCGGCCTGGATCGGGACGCCGGCTCCGGCCGTGGTCGAGGCCCTGTTGCAAGGCGGTTTCGACAGTGTCGTGCTCGACATGCAGCACGGACAGTTCGATGAAACGTCGGCGGCGGCGGGTGTCGCGGCGGCGGCCCTGGTGGGCAAGCCCGCCATCGTCCGCGTCCCGGTCGAAGCCTTCCCGAGCGCCTCCCGTCTGCTCGATGCCGGTGCTGCGGCCGTCATCGCGCCGATGATCAATACGGCCGAAGACGCTCGGCGCTTTGCGGCCTATTGCAAGTATCCGCCCGCCGGCGACCGCAGCTGGGGGCCGGGCCGGGCCACGACCTTCACGGGCCTGTCGGGCCAGGACTACCTCGCGGCCGCCAACGGCCTGCAGCTTTGCATCGCCATGATCGAGACGGGTCCCGCCCTCGACGTGCTCGACGAAATCCTGGCCGTTCCAGGGATCGACGGCGTCTTCGTGGGGCCTTCCGATCTGTCGATCGCCCTGAGTGCCGGGGCGGCCCTCGATCCTTTCGCGGCCTCGGTCGATGCGGCGTTGGACCGCATCGCGGCCGGCACCGCGTCCACGGGCAAGATCGCGGGGCTGTTCTGCTTTTCGGGCACGCAGGCCCGCGCCATGGTGGGGCGCGGCTTCGGGCTCGTCACGATCGCGACCGATCTCATGCTGCTCCGGCAGGCCGCGGCCAGCGAAACCGCGGCGGCCCGAGGCTGATGGAACTCGTGTCCCAGGCTGGGCATTGATTGGGACATTTCGTGAACAAGTAAGGTGATCCCATGAGCCAGGACGATACTCATAATCCCAAGCTCGACGAGAACCCGGGGTCCAACACGGTCAAGGATCCGGACAACTGGACGACGGGCGGCGAACCCATGACAGGCGCGCAGGCGTCCTACCTCAAGACCCTGTCCGAAGAGAGCCACGAGCCCGACGGCTACGAGGATGGCCTGACCAAAGCCGAAGCCTCGAAGCGCATCGATGCCTTGAAGAAGAAGGCCGGACACTGATCCTAAGCCGGCGCTCTGGCCGCAGACGCCGGTTACCTTCGAGAGTTGCCTTCCGGCACGATCCTTGCCTCAAGTAAGCAAGGAGACTGCCATGTCAGACATCGCCCTTCCGGCACCGGCGGTTCGTGCGCCACTCTACAAATCCTTGTTCGTTCAGGTGGTCGTGGCTTTGGTGCTCGGCATCGTGCTTGGCATGGCGGCTCCAGACTTCGCCATCGGCTTGAAGGTCTTGAGCGATGCTTTTCTGAAACTGATCTCGATGGTAGTGGCACCCATCGTTTTTTGTGTGGTGGTGCACGGCATCGCTGCGACGGGCGACCTCAAGAAGGTTGGCCGGGTGGGCATCAAGGCTTTGATCTATTTCGAGGTTATGACGACCGTTGCCTTGGCGCTCGGCATCGTCCTGGCTTTCCTGATCGGACCGGGTCGCGGCATGAACATCGATCCCGCCACGCTCGATGCCAAGGCCCTCGCGTCCTATTCGGAGAACGCACGACACCTGCAAGGCGCCGGGATCGGCAGTTTCCTGCTCAACATCATTCCGACGACCTCTTTCGACGCCTTGGCTCGCAACGATGTGCTGCAGGTCCTGTTCTTCGCCATCATCTTCGGGGTTAGCCTCGCGCTCGTGGGCGGCGAGCAGGGCAAGCGCGTCGTCGGCCTGATCGAGGCGCTATCGACGGTCCTGTTCAAGGCCATGGGGCTGATCGTACGGGTGGCGCCGCTCGGCGTGCTCGGCGCCATCGCGTTCACGGTGGGCAAATACGGGGTCGGCTCGCTCAAGCAACTGCTGACGCTCGTCATGCTGTTCTACGCGTCCGTCGCCATCTTCGTCCTCGGCATCTTGGGCCTCGTGATGCGGACGGCAGGCCTGAGCATCGTCAAGTTCATCTCGTACCTGCGCGAGGAACTCACCATCGTGCTGGCGACGGCGTCCTCGGATGCCGTGCTGCCGCAAATCATGCGCAAGCTCGAGCGGATGGGGATCAAGGACGACGTCGTGGGTCTCGTCGTCCCGACAGGCTACTCGTTCAACCTCGATGCCTTCTCGATCTATCTCACGCTCGCCGTGGTCTTCATCGCCCAGGCCACCAACACGCCTCTGTCCCTCGGCGACCTGCTTCTGGTGCTCGGTGTTTCACTGGTGACCTCGAAAGGCGCGCACGGCATCCCGGGTTCCGCCATCGTGATCCTGGCCGCGACGCTATCGGCCGTGCCGTCGATCCCGGTGATCGGTCTCGTCCTCGTGCTGTCGATCGACTGGTTCATCGGCATGGCACGCGCCTGCGGCAATCTCATCGGCAATTGCGTCGCAACGGTCGTGATCGCGTCCTGGGAGGGCGACATCGACCGCGAGAAGGCCCGTCGCGTTCTCGATGGTCGCGAAGTCGTCGACGTGACGCTGGGCTGAGCCGAGCCGCTCAATGCTCTGCAGATCGTCAGGTCCGCGCGGCGGCTCTTCACGCGCGTACGAATGGCCTCGCTGGATCGCAGCCGCGGCGCTGTCCGATGGGACTGCGAGACCGAGCCGGGCCTAATCTTCCAACACGCCGATGAACGGTAATTGACGGTAACGATGCGCCGCGTCCATGCCATAGCCTACGACGAACAGGTCGGGGCAGAGAAAGCCGACGAAATCGGCGTCGAGCACGACCGCCCGCTTGCCCGGTTTTTCCAGCATCACCGCGATCATGACACGGCGGGCGCCGCGCTTCGTCAACAGGTCCTTGGCGAACGCCAGCGTGCGACCGGATTCCAGGATGTCATCGATCAGGACCACGTCGCGTCCTTCGACGCCGGAGTCGAGATCGCGAACCACGGTGACGTCGCCAGTCGACTGCGTTCCGGCGCCATAGCTCGAGAGCTGCATGAATTCGACCTGGGGCGAGAGCCCGGCCCCGTGCAGCGCCCGCAACAGGTCGGCCGCGAACATGAAGGATCCCTTGAGCACCGCGACGGCCAGGAGGTCCTCGGGTCGGGTCGCCGCGATGTCGGCCGCCATGCCGCGGGTCCGTTCGGCGATGCTGTGCTCGTCGAACAGGGGTCTGATGTGCCGCTCGTGCTGCATGGGATCGGGCCCGTCACCTGTCGCCCGCAACAGCCTCCGCGACATGGTTGCGAGCCGGCGCCAAGACCTCGGCGAAGCTGACCACGAGGTCCTGCCCGTCGCGCGGCGGGGCGGACAACCGGCTGCGGAACAGGACCGTTTCGCCCACGTCGAGCCGTGGCTTCGGCGCGGGTACGGTCCAGTAATAGAGCTCGCGCTGGCTGCTGTCGCGTACCGCGATGCGGATCGGCGGCACGGCCGAGCTTTCAGGCCGCATGTTGGTGATATGCCCCTCGAGCGTCAGGGTCGACGCTCCTGCACCGGTCTCCACGGTGGACCGGATCTCGCCGAGCGCGAGGCCGCGCAAATTCACGGGAAGCCCCAAAGTCGCGAACACCGCGGCACTGGGCGGAAACGCCGCGACGACATGCTCCTTCGCCGCGACGGCCGCCATCCCGCCGCCGACGGCCGCCAGCAGAAGCGTCGCACTTGCGACCGCCGGGGCGTGCTGCCGGAGCGTACCGGCGACCCTCGATCCGGCGACCGATTGCACCAGCACCGCTGCGAGGCTACGGCGCGAATCGGAAGCGGGCTCCGCCATGCCCCGGCCCGAGCGCGCTTCGGTGACGAGATCCTTCCCGTTGGGGCTCGCGAGACGGTTCTGCGGCGTCGTGGCCCAAGCGTTCATCAGGCGTGCCGAATGCGCCCAGGCATCCCGGCAGTGGGCGCACCGCAGGATACGCCCCTCCGTCAGAAGGTCCGCATCGAGCTCGTAACCGCTCGCACAGGTCGGGCATCGGATCAGCATGGAAGCCGCGCATCTGACTGGAGGATGGGACCGCTGTACCGCTCTCCCTCGCACTATTGAACGTTGTTATGGTTAAGGCGCGGTTAAAGGCGTTGTGCTAGGGAAAGGAGCGTCACGGGACAGCATGCGGAGTAGGGTTTGGTCCGCTTTGAGAACGTCGGCCTGCGCTATGACATGGGGGCGGAGATCCTCAAGGACCTCTCGTTCACGATCGAGCCTCAGAGCTTCCAGTTCCTGACCGGTCCGTCGGGTGCCGGAAAGACGACGCTGCTGCGCCTGATCCTTCTCTCCCTGAAGCCCACCCGTGGTCTCATCACGTTGTTCGGCCGCGACGCCGCGACGCTCGACAAGGACACGATCACGCATCTTCGCCGCCGTATCGGCGTGGTGTTCCAGGATTTTCGCTTGCTGGACCACCTGACCACCTACGAAAACGTGGCGTTGCCGCTACGCGTCCAGGGGCGCGAGGAGGCGACCTATCGGGCCGAGGTCGTGGAACTCCTCCGCTGGGTGGGACTCGGCGAGCGCATGCAGGTTCATCCCCAGGTGCTGTCGGGCGGAGAGAAGCAGCGGGCCGCCATCGCCCGAGCCTTGATCGTCAGGCCGGAACTTCTGCTCGCCGACGAGCCGACCGGAAACGTCGACCCGTCCCTGGCGCGACGGCTGCTGAGGCTCTTCATGGAACTGCACAAATCCGGCACCTCGGTGGTGATCGCGACCCACGACCTCGCCCTGATGGACCAGTTCAGCCAGATGCGACGCCTGGTCCTCGGTGACCGTCGCCTCTATGTCTACGAGTGAGGTTGGGGGAGTCGCGACGCCATGAACACCCTCGCGGAACCGGCGCAGGGCACTCGGAGCCCGGACGCCGGGACGTTCCCTTCGCGCCGTGCCGTGCCGCTCGTCCCGGCTTCTTCCATCGCCGGCCGGGCCCTCGTGACCGTCATCGCCATCATGACGTTCCTGGCTTCGCTCGCGGCCGGCGGTGCCATCCTGGTGGCCGGGACGTCCCGCACATGGCAGCACGCCGTCGGACGCGAGATGACGGTCCAGGTGCGGCCGCTGACAGGGCATGACATCGAGGCCGATGTCGCCAAGGCGGCCGCCATCGCGCGTGCCACGGGCGACGTGGACGGCGTCGAGGTGTTCGGCAAGGACCAGGCCGAAAAGCTCCTGGAGCCGTGGCTCGGGACTGGTCTCGATCTCAATGATCTGCCGATTCCCCGCTTGATCGTCGTGAAGGTCAAGCCCGAGGGCCGCCCCGACCTCGATGGCTTGCGGGCCCGGCTCGGCACCGTTCCGGGCGCGAGCCTCGACGATCACCGCGCCTGGCTCGACAGGCTTGCGACCATGGCCGACACACTGGTCGCCATGGCGGCCGTGATCTTCGTGCTGGTGCTGACCGCCATGGGCCTAGCGGTCGCTTTCGCGACCCGCGGCGTCATGGCGGGCAACCGCGAGATCATCGGGATCCTGCACTTCGTCGGCGCCGAGGATCGCTTCATCGCTCGCGAGTTTCAGCGACACTTCCTGAGACTCGGTCTGAAGGGCGGCCTCATCGGCGGTTGCGGCGCCTGCCTCGCGTTCCTGGCGGCGGCGTTCTTCACCAAGACTTTGGCCGATCCGGCCGGGGCCGATCAGGTCGAAGCCCTGTTCGGCACGTTCTCGCTCGGTTTCCGGGGCTATCTCGCGATCGCGGCCATCGCGCTCGGAACGGCCCTGGCCACGGGATCCATGTCGCGGGCCATCGTGTTCAGACATTTGCGGGCGCTCGCATAGCTGTCGCGCGCAGACGGGCCTGACGCGGGTGGCGGGGTGGCCCATTGCGGAAGCACCGGCCACTGGCTCCGCCAGCAAACAGCCGCCACGATTTATCGAGCGTCGCAATCTGTGTCGCGTGTTAAGCTTTTGGTCATCATGAGGCGGCACAGATCGGCGATGGACAGCGGCAGGGGAAAGCGTTCGAGCAGGCTGCTCACCGTGGCGACGCTGGCGTTGAGCCTATGCCTCGTCGGTGGCCTCGCGCTGGCATGGAGCTTCGCGTCGTTCCTCGACCGGATCGCCGCGGCCGAGACCCCATTGAACCGCCATGCCGAAGGCGCCGTGGCTCTGACCGGCGGCGCCGACCGGATCTCGGATGCCGTGGAACTCTTGGCCGCGGGCCGAGCCGACCGGCTGCTGATCACGGGCGTCAACCCGTTGACCACACGGGGCGAGATCGTGAGACAGACTCCGGCCGCAAGAGAGCTCATCGACTGCTGCATCGCGCTCGGCTACGAGGCCGCCAACACGGTCGGGAACGCGGCCGAGACGGAGCGTTGGGTCCGGGCCAACCACATCCGGTCGCTGATCGTCGTGACGTCGAACTATCACATGCCCCGCGCCCTCGCCGAGATCGGGTCGGCTTTGCCGGATGTCGAACTGCTGGCCTATCCGGTGGTTTCCGAACGGGGCCGCGCACGCGCGTGGTGGGCCGACGGGCCAAGCGCCCGGCTGATCGGCTGGGAATACGTCAAATACCTCGCCGCGACTTTGCGAATCGGCATCTCGCCGTCACTCGCGACGGACAGCGGGTCCGCTGCCGAGACCTCGCCCGCAAAGGCCACGGCTGCCCCGACCTGACCGCGGCGCGAGCGAGCCTGTCTGCACGGACCGAGTGCGAGCTTTTCGCCACGGCTTGACGAGCCCTGGCGCGCGGAAGGCGTCTCGGTTTGCCTCCCGGCATCGGCTTTGGCAAAAGGGGCGCCATGCTGGCCGTGCGCTCCGCCCTGTTCAACGTCCTGTTCTATCTCGTGCTGATCGTGCTCATGCTGGCCGGCCTGCCCACGATGCTGTTCGGCCGGCATGCGGTGCTCCGCATGGCGAACATCTGGGGCAAGGCCTCCTTGCTGCTGCTGCGCTGGATCTGCGGCACGCGTGTCGAGTTCCGCGGGCTCGACAATGTCCCGTCCCAGGCCTGCATCATCGCGTCCAAGCACCAGTCCTTCATCGAGATCATTGCGTTCGCGAGCCTGTACTCCGACTTCACCTTCGTGCTGAAGCGGGAACTGACCCGTATTCCGCTGTTCGGCTGGTATCTGGCCCAGAGCGACCAGATCGCCATCGATCGTGCGAGTGGCCGGTCGGCGCTGACGCAGGTCAGTCGGATGGCCAAGATCGTGCTCGCCGAGGGGCGGCAGGTCTTCATCTTCCCCGAGGGCACGCGGCGTCCACCGGGTGCCGCCGCGGATTACAAGTTCGGCGTCGCCTACCTCTACAACGAAACCGGCGCCACCTGCGTGCCGGTGGCGTTGAACTCGGGATTGTTCTGGCCACGCCGCTCCTTCATCCGGCGGCCCGGCACCATCGTGCTGCAGTTCCTAGAACCCATCGGGCCCGGTCTCGAACGAGCCGTGTTCCACAATCGGCTCCGCGACGTCATCGAATCGAACAGCGACGCCCTGATGGCGGAAGCCCTGGCGATCGATCCTACGCTGCGGTCGCAACGGGACATGATGCCCGACGGACCCGTAGCACCCGTGGTCGCGAGACGGCCCTGACCGCTTTTTGGGCGGGAAAACGCCGCGATCGGGATTGACGCTCGTTGCTTAGGGTTCTACGTTTGTTCTCGCGGTCGGGGGAACAAAAGTGAAACAAGTTGTTGCCACTCCGCGCGTCGAAGCGACGGCTTCTCGATTGCCGGATCGCCGTCCGGCCCTGAACCAGCCGCTCGTCGGCTTGGTCGGTAGCGATCTGTCACGTCGCTTTTTGCATTGGCGTGGCGAAAGCGGGCGCCGCTACCTGTTCTCGATCTTTCCCTTGCATCGTGCGACATCGATCGACGACGCGCCTCGCTTTCACGATGCGGTCGTGCTGGCGGTGGTGCGGGATGCTGCCGGGGAACGTCGCATCCTGGTGGCCGACGAGACGGGATCGCTGCCCGATCTGTTCTACGTGAGCGCGCTGTTTCGCGATGCGGTCGCTGCCGGAGCGAACGAGATTCACGTTCACTTGCTGGCCGAGGGTGTCTCGGGGCGTGCAGCTCTGCTTCGGGATCTCGACGGACCGCGATAAAGCGATCGGATCGGCGAGGCTGTCCATTGAGGCCGTGACGTGTCCGGAGCACCCGAAGTCGCTTAGACCGTGCGTCCGCCTCGTGCGAGCGAGGCCATCACGAGATCGCCCAAGCGACCGCCGCTGTAGAGCATGCCGGTCAGCCCCGCCGCCCGCGCAGCCGCGAGATCGCTCTCCTTATCGCCGATCATCACACTGCGGTTCAGCTCGACCGGCCAGTGCTGCATGAGGTCGAGCAGCATGCCGGGTTCGGGCTTTCGGCACCGGCAAGCGAGGCGGTAGGCGCTAACGGCGCCATCGGGGAGGTGCGGGCAGACCCGGATATCATCGAAGTGAGCGCCGTGGCGACGCATCTCTCGGGTCATGTGATGGTGAAGCGCGACAACATCCTGTTCCGTGTAGTAGCCGCGCGCGATACCCGATTGGTTCGTGACGAGGAACGCCAGAGCGCCGCGATCGTTGGCAACCTTGACGCCGGCTATGGCATCCGGAAGAAAAGCGAATCGCGCGACATCGCCCACGTAACCATGATCCGCGTTGATGACGCCGTCCCGATCGAAGAAGACGGCCGGCCTCGGTTCGCCCGACAGGGTACCCGCAGCGTCGTAGTGCATCACCACGGTATCGGGCCTCGCGGCCAGCGCCGCCAAAGGATGGAAGGGGTTCAGTGCCTCCAGGGCTTCCCGTTTGATCAGGGCCGCGACGGCTATGTTCGGTTGGTCCGCGAGGAACGCGACGGCTGCGATGGCCTGAGGCCGCGAGGCGAGCCGCGGCACGAGATCGAGCCAGTTGAACCCCGCGTGTCGGCTTCCTGCGGCGACCAGCATGACGGTGTCGCCGGGCTGATCCAAATGGTCCAGCAACTCGGCATTCAGCTGAAGCGACGATATCGGTTGGACCTCGAGACCCTGCCATCTCAGGTTCAGGTCCGTTGCATCGACCACGATGGCGTGATCGAACCCGTACCGTCGAACATCGTGGAGGACGGTCGTCCGGGTCGGGTCGGCGCTCTCCAAAACCACGCAGACCGACGGCGCCATCATAGAGGAGCCGCCCTATCGCACGCTGCCGGGCCTGACATGCCCGACGTTTCCGCCCTTTGTGATCTCATGCCCTCGGGCACTAAGCTCTCCTGACGGTCCACCTCGGCTGCATCGAACGCCGCCTCGCGGCAGAAGCCCTTAATCAGGCGCGGAGGTCGTCGGGTACCTTGCCGCCATTGGCCGCGAGTTTCTTCATCACCTCACCATGCAACCACATGTTCATCTTGGCGGAGTCGCTCATATCGCCAGTATAGTGCAGCTCCTTGGCTAGCTCCTGTCGCGACGAGAGGGTGCTGTCGAGGTCGAGCAGCTTCATCATGTCGACGATCGAATGGCGCCAATCGAGTTTCTGGCTGTTCTTGGCCGCGAGTCCCTCGAGGACGGCCGCGACATCGACCGTCTGCGGGGGGCTGGCGGGTGTGGCTGCGGCCGGCGCCGCACTGGCGGCCGGCGCCGCACTGGCAGCCGGCGCCGCAGGGGTGTCCGAAGCCGCGGGGGTGGCCGGGGCCGGTGCGGCTGGCACCGCGCCGGGATCGACGGTCGAAGCGGGTGCCGGCGTGGCCGAGGCCGTCTGTTGCTCGGGCGGGGTAGCGCCCGCGTGATGGAAAATCTTGGAGAGGATGGAGCCGAAAACGCTCATGATGATGTCCTGTTCGATGTCAGCCGCGGTTCAACGCCGCCCCCGCGGAAAGGTGGCAGCCGCTTCGCGCAAAGTTGCAGGACGACGCGACACGCCGTAGTGGATCGCCTCGACTAAGCGGTTCCCGGCTATCCGACAAGCGGGCCGTCACATGACAGGAGCGTCTTCCGTCCTGGCACGCCCCGTGCCTGCGATTGCGCAAGAACCGATCCGTCGAACAGAGAGCAGACCCCATGACGAGCCGCGTCATCCCCGTCGATCCCTTCACGCTCGTCGTCTTCGGAGCCACCGGCGATCTTGCGCGCCGCAAGCTGCTGCCCGCCATGCTGCATCGCGACCTCGCGGGCCAGATTCCACCGCAGGCCCGCATCATCGGCGTGGCGCGCCGGCCACTGACCCGATCCGAATACCAGGAGATGGCGCGGGAGTCGGTGGCCCACATGGCGGCCGAGGCCAATGGTTCGCTGGAGGCCTTCATCGACCGTATCTCCTACGTTTCGGCCGATGCATCGCGTCCCGAGGGCTGGGACGAGCTGAAAGGGCTCGTCGAGGCCTACCCGGACGACACGGTGGTCTACTATCTCGCTACGGCGCCCGAACTTTTCGTTCCCATCGCCGAGACCATCGGCAAACATGGGCTCAACGCGTCCCGGACCCGCATCGTCCTCGAAAAGCCGATCGGCAAGGCAGCGGCGTCGGCCCTGACGGTGAACGAGGGCATCGGCCGCGTCTTCCCGGAAGCATCGATCTACCGGATCGATCATTACCTCGGGAAGGAGACGGTGCAGAACCTCATGGCTCTGCGCTTCGCCAATGCGCTCTTCGAGCCGCTCTGGAGCGCCGCTCACATCGACCATGTGCAGATCACCGTCGCCGAGGAACTCGGCGTCGAGGGCAGGGCCGGCTATTACGACAAGGCAGGCGCCATGCGCGACATGGTGCAGAACCACATCCTGCAACTGCTCTGCCTCGTCGCCATGGAGCCGCCGCCATCCATGCGGGCCGATGCCGTTCGCGACGAAAAGCTGAAGGTTCTGAAAACCTTGAAGCGGATCGACGCGAGCAATGCGGCGCATGTGACGGTGCGCGGACAATACAGGGCGGGCGCCTCTGCCGGGGGGGCGGTCAACGGCTATCTCGACGAGCTCGGGGAGGACAGCGACACCGAGACCTTCGTTGCCATCAAGGCCGAGATCGGCAATTGGCGCTGGGCAGGGGTGCCGTTCTATCTCCGCACCGGAAAGCGGCTTCCCTCGCGCGTGTCAGAGATCGTGGTCAGTTTCCGGCAGGTGCCGCATTCGGTCTTCGAAGGCGAGACGCCGCGGCCCAACAGGCTCCTGATCCGCCTGCAGCCGGACGAGGGCATACGGCTGTTCCTCATGATCAAGGATCCGGGGCCTGGGGGCATGCGGCTTCAGCATGTTTCGCTCGACATGAGCTTCGCCGAGGCGTTCGCGGTTCGCAATCCCGACGCCTACGAGCGACTGATCCTCGACACGGTGCGAGGCAACCAGACGCTCTTCATGCGCCGCGACGAGGTCGAGGCTGCTTGGGCCTGGGTGGACCCCATCGTCGAGGCGTGGTCCGCTTCGAACGACAGTCCAAAGGCTTACACGGCCGGCACCTGGGGCCCTTCGGCCGCCATTGCGCTCATCGAGCGTGATGGACGGAGTTGGGCCGAACAGGAGTAGATCGAAGCCGCCGATCGCTTCGTGCCGGGGCACGTCGTGATTGACAGAGCCGTCCGTGCCGATCTACACAACGGCACGTTCGGGGCTGTAGCTCAGATGGGAGAGCGCTGCAATCGCACTGCAGAGGCCAGCGGT
>CAXTME010000065.1:5370-26673 GCA_964245215.1 uncultured Lichenihabitans sp. | reverse complement strand
CCCATTCGGCCATCAGTTCGCCCGGCTTGTAGTCGCCCAACAGCTTGCCCCAGGCGGCGTCGTTATAGGCCCACATGTCGGTCTCGATGATGCCGGGGCAGAACGCGTTGACCGTGATCCCCTCCTTGGCGACCTCCTTCGCGAGGCTCTGGGTGATGCCGACGACACCGAATTTCGAGGCGGCATAATGGGGCGTGAAGATGAAGCCCTGCCGGGCCTGGCCCGACGCCGTGTTGATCAGCCGGCCACCCTCGCCGTGCTTGCGCATGCGCCGGATCGCCTCCTGGCAGCACAGGAAGACGCCCTTGGTGTTCACGTCCATGACCGTGTCCCACTCGCTCTCGGTCATGTCCTCGATCCTGGCGATCGTGATGACGCCGGCATTCTGGACCGAGATGTCGACTCGGCCGAAATGCCGTTCGGCGGCGTCGTAGAGCGCCGTCACGCTGGCCTTGTCGGTGACGTCGCCGACGAAAGCCGCGGCCTTGCCGCCGTCCCGCACGATCGCGGCCGCGACCTCTTCGACGCGCGCCTCGTTGGCGCTGACGAGGACGGACGCGCCCTCACTGGCGAAGCGGCGAGCGATCGCGGCCCCGATCCCGCGGCTGGCGCCGGTCACGACGACGGTGCGGCCGGCGAAACGAGGTGATGTTTCCGTCATGATGAGACCCTGACTGAAGGCTTCCGCAGAAGCGGTCGAACACCCGGCCGATCGGCGACGAGTCGCTCGGCCGTGAGATAATCGGTGATCAGCACGTCGACGTAGCCGCCCGTGAGCGCGCCCCGGATCGCCGCCGTCTTGTCGGGGCCGCCGGCCACCGCCACGACGCGTTTCGACGCTTTCACCTCGTCGAGCGTGATGCCGATCACGCGGTCGTTCAACGGCGTGATGACCGGCGCACCCTCGGCATCGAAGAAGCGCAGCCCCATGTCGCCGACGGCCCCCTGGGCCGCGAGTTCGTCGAGTTCCTTGCGGGTAAAGGCATTGCCGGAATTGGCCAGCATGCGGGAGGGCGTCATGGAGCCGATGCCGACGAGCGCCAGCGTCACGTCCGAGAAGCAGCCGAGCGTCTCCTTGACGAAGGGATCGTCGAGCAGGATGTCGCGGCTTTCGGCGGAGCCCGCGACACCCGGGGCCGGAAGGAACTGCGCCTTGGCCCCCGTCAGCTGGGCCATGCGGATCACGAGGTGCTGGGCATGGGACTGGACCGCCGGACTGCCGATCCCCCCGAGGATCTGCACCACCTTGGAGGCTTGCACGCGTTTGATCGGCGTGATGGCATCGACCATGCGCAGCAGCGACGCGCTCCAGGACGACATGCCGATCACCTCGTCGTCCGCCACCGTGGTCTCGACGAAATGGGCCGCGGCATCGCCGATCGCCGCGATGACCGAGTCTTCCTTGTCGCTGACGCTTTCGGCCACGATCACCGCATCGAGGCCGTAGAGCGACCTGATCTCGGCTTCGAGCTCGGCGAAGACGCCGGCCGGCGGGTTGATCGTGATGCGGACGATGTTCTCGTCGATCGCCCGCTTCAGCAGCCGCGAGATCCGGGCCTGCGGGATGTGAAGCGCCTCGGAGATCTCCGACTGTTTCCTGGCTTCCACATAGTACATCTGCGCGATCCGGGTGATCAGGCGCAGGTCATCGGCCCTGGACATCGTGGTGACGCTCACTCGCGAACGATCGCCTTGCTGCAGGCGAGGCGTGACTCGAGCCTTCATACACGGTCGCCTCGCCCTGAGCCCAACCGCGCCGGGACGCCGGCCCGGAAGCCTCGTCGGCCTTCGGGCTAGCGTCCGGGCTTTCACCAGCACTCGAACCCACCATCGACCAGGAGATCGACTCCCGTCACGAAAGAGGCGGCACGGCTGAGCAGGAACACCACCGGCCCGACCATCTCGTCGACCACCGCCATGCGGCCCATCGGTGTCTCGCTCTCGAAGCGCTTGACCTGTTCGGCGACTTCAGGGCGGAGGTTCATCGGCGTCGAGGTATAGCCGGGGCTCACGGCATTGACCCGGATGCCGCGGTCGACCCACTCCATGGCCAACGATTTGCTCAGATGCGCGACCCCGGCCTTCGAGGTGTTGTAGTGCGCCTGAAGGATGCCGCGGTTGACGATCGAGCCCGACATGGACGCGATGTTCACGATGGCGCCCTGCCGGCGCGGCAACATCACCCTGGCCTCGGCCTGACAGGACAGGAAGACGCCCGTGAGATTGATGTCGAGCATGCGCTGCCATTGATCGAGCGGCATGGTTTCGGCCGCGGCGGCATTGGCGATCCCGGCGCAATTGACGGCGACCGTCAACGGCCCGAGCGTCTCCTCGGCCTTCTTCACCGCCGCGTCGATATCGTCGGCCCGGGTCACGTCGCCGCCGAGCGCGACGGCGCGGCGGCCGAGCTTCGCGATGGCCTCGACGGTGATGCCGACGCCGGCCGAGTTCGGCAGGTCGAAGGCAGCGACATCGGCTCCCGCTTCCGCGAGCCCGATCGCGAGGCGCTGGCCGATGCCACTGCCGGCTCCCGTCACGAAGGCGACATGGCGGTCCAGACTGAAGATATCCATGGATCCCTCCTTGGGATGGCTCAATGGGTGGCCCGCTCCATGACCGAGATGCGGTTCGCCTCGGTATGGTCGAGAATGCCGCGGTTCCGCCCGCGACTGAGCACCATGACGCGGTGCGACAGGCCCAGCACCTCGTCGAGGTCGGAGCTGACCACGATGACCGCGAGGCCCTCTTCGGCCAGCCGCGCGATGACGTCGTAGATCTGCGCCCGCGCCCCGACGTCGATGCCCCGGGTCGGCTCGTCCAGAATGACGACCTTGGGCCGGCGCGCGATGCTCTTCGCCAGCACCACCTTCTGCTGGTTGCCGCCCGACAGGTGGTTGGCCGGCTGGCCGGGCCGCCCCTTGATGCCGAACCGCTGGATGCCCGCCTCGGCGAAGCGGCGCACCGCGCCCGGCGCCACGAAACCGTGCGGCGCGACCCGCGGGTAGTTTCCGAGCGCGATATTCTCGGCGATCGTATGTTCGAGGACCAGGCCCTGCGCCTTGCGGTCCTCGGGCACCAGGACGATGCCGACCGCAAGGCTGTCGGCAGGGCTTCGCGGTGCCAGCGGCCGGCCGTCGACCCTGATGGTCCCGGAGGCCACGGGGTCTGCACCGGCGATGGCCCGCATGAGTTCGGTCCTCCCGGCCCCGATGATGCCGGCCACCCCGAACACTTCCCCGGCCCGGACCGAAAACGTCACGTCGCTGAAGGTCTTCTCCGGCGACGTCAGTCCCTCGACCGACAGGACCTCCTTGCCTGTCGCCGGCACGATGGCCGGAAACATGCGCTCGAGCGACCGTCCGACCATGGCCTCGACGAGCGTCTTCACCGGCACCTGGGCGGTCTCGTAGCTGCCCACCAGTTCGCCGTCGCGCAGCACCAGGACGCGGTCGGCGATGCGGGCGATCTCGTCGAGCCGGTGGCTGATGTAGATGAAGCCCATGCCTTGGCGCTTCAGGCGGACGATCTGCTCGAACAGGTGGTCCGTCTCGGCGCCGCCGAGGGCCGCGGTCGGTTCGTCGAAGATGAGAAACCGCGCGTCGAGCGTGAGGGCCTTGGCGATCTCGACCTGCTGCTGGGCCGCGACCCGCAAGTCGCGCACGAGCGTCGTCGGCGGGATGTCGAGGCCGAGAGCGCGCAGATGTTCGGCCGCTCGCCGCTGCATGGCGGCCCGGTCGACCCGCCCGTATCGTGTCGGCAGGCGGCCGACGAAGACGTTTTCCGCGATCGAAAGATCGGGCAGGAGCCGCATCTCCTGATGGATGAGGCCGATGCCCTGGTGCAAGGCATCGGCGGGGCCCGCGGGTGAATAGGGGCGACCGTTCCACGTCATGGTGCCGTCGGTCGGCGGAACGAGCCCGGCGATGATCGACGACACTGTCGACTTACCGGCGCCGTTCTCGCCCAGCACGGCCACCACCTCGCCGGGCCCGACGTCGAGATCGACGTTCCTCAGGACCGTGATCGATCCATAGCGCTTGGTCACGCCGCGGATCGACAGTCCTTGCGACAGGATGGGGATTTCGGCTCGTGTCATGGCGCATTCCCGGGACGATCTGGACGGTCCGACGCGCCCCGAAGGGCGCGTCGGAGTCGGACCAAGCAGACTTACAGGTCTGCCGACTTTATGGGTTCTACCAAGGGTGAATTTGCACCCATCCTCTTGCTGAGCCGGCCCGCAGGGCCGTGTCGAAGCACGCAGGGCCGGTCGCGAGGGCGCTGGAGCATCCTTCGACACGACCGCGTTCCGCGGCCGGCTCAGGATGAGGCGCGTATAGAGTCAATATCTCCCACCGATCAGGGATGGTTGGCGATATACTGGTCGACGTTCTCCTTCGTGGTGAGCGCCGCATCCTGGAGTTGTTCGGCCGGAAGTGTCTTGCCGCCGACGAGGTCGATCGCGGACTGCAGCGCGAGCTTTCCCATGAACTGCGTGCGCTGGGTCATGGTGGCGTCGAGCGTGCCGTCCTTCACGGCTTTCAAGCCCGCGAGATCGCCGTCGAAGCCGAAGACGAAGACCTTGTGGTCGAGGCCGGCGGCCTTCACGGCCTGGGCGGCGCCGAGCGCCAAGGCGTCGGCGCGGCCGAAGAAGATGCTGATGCTGGGGTCGCGTTGCAGCATGTTCTGCGCGATGTTGAAGCCCTCGTCCTTCATCCACATCTTGCTGGCTTCGCGGGCCACTTCCTTGATGCCGGGGCAGCTCGTCATCGCTTCCTTGAAGCCCTTGTCGCGGTCCTGCTCGGGCGTCGTGCCGATCTGGCCCTGGATGATGGCCAACACGCCCTTGCCGCCCGAAACCTTGCAGGCATAATCGCCGAGCTGTTTTGCGGCCGCGACGGAGTTCGTGGCGATGAACGTATCACCCGGCGCGTCGGCCGGATTACGGTCGACCGCGACGACCGGAATCCCGGCCGCCTTGGCGGCCTTCACGGGGACCGCGGCCGCGGCTGCGCCTGCCGGAATATAGATCAGGGCTTGCACCTTCTGGTTGATCAGATCCTGGATCTGACTGACCTGCGTGGCGCCGTCGCCCTTGGCGTCGACCGTGATCACGGTGGCGCCCATATCCTTGGCGTTCTTCTCCACCGACTGCTTGATCTGATTGAAGAAGTCGGCCTGCAGGTTGGCCACGGCCAGACCGATCTTCATCGGCTCCGCCGCGGAAGCCGCGCCGATCGCCATGGGCGATACGGTCAGGGCCAGGGCCGCTCCGAGTATCCACGTCCGTCTCAACATGTCGTTCCTCCACTATGGTGGTTTCTGCTCTCACCGGATCGCGGCGTCGTTGCGCCCGAGCCGATCTCGTTACCGGCGTCGCCGGATAAGGGTGTCGAACGCGACGGCTGCGGCGATCATCACGCCGATGATCACGTCCTTGTCGTAGGTCTGAGCGCCGATCTGGCTGAGCCCGCTGTTGAGCACGCCGATGATCAGGACGCCGATGAGGGTGCCGCCCATACTGCCGACGCCGCCCGACAGGCTCGCGCCGCCGATCACGACGGCCGCGATGGCGGTCAACTCGTAGCCGAGTCCGTCATAGGGCTGAGACGTCTGGAGCCGGGCCGCATTGGCCATTCCGGCGACAGCCGCGAGGGTGCCGGAGAGGACGTAGACGCCGATGACGTAGAGCCTCACCGGGATTCCTGCGAGGCGGGCGACCTCCGGATTGCCGCCGATGGCATAGAGGTTGCGGCCCGCCGGACGGAACTTCAGGAAGCCCCAGGAGGTCGCGACGAGCAGCAGGAAGAAGGCCGTGGTGGCCGTGATGGTGCCGAAGTAGCGGTGGGTGTTCAGAGTGTTGAGCGCGTCGGGCCAGCCCGAGACGACGTTGCCGTCCGTGTATTTGCTGGCAAGCCCGCGCGCGACCGTCATCATGGCCAGGGTCGCGATGAAGGGCGGCAACCGCGCATAGGTGATGAGGAGCCCGGAGACGAGACCCGCCGCCGCCCCGACCAGGATCCCGCAGACCAGGGCCGGCACGAAGGGCAGGCCCGCGATGGAGAACAGCCAGCCCGTCGTCATGGCGGAAAAGGCCAGGATCGACCCGACCGAGAGGTCGATCCCGCCCGTGATGATGACCAGCGTCATGCCGATCGCCAGGATCCCGTAGACCGTGACCTGGTCGAAGATGATGATGGCGTTCTGGACGCTGAAGAAGTGCTGCGCCTTCACGGCGAAGAAGACGTAGAGGACGATCAGCCCGAATAGGGGACCCCAGACCCCGGTCGTCAGGTCGAACTTCAGGCGGAGCCCGGCCCGGGCGGGATCTTCGGCGCGTGCTGACATCGTGTTTCCTTCCCGTTCTTTCGCCCTGCCACGGTCTTGTCGCCGTGGTCAGGCCGCCTCGGCCGCAGCGCCCGGGGCGCCGCGAAGGCGAGCCCGGTCCACCGCCATCCGCCATCGATCGCGCGCGGCGCGGCGCTCGTTTCCGCCGAGCTTCGGCGTGAAGGCGTCGCGCTGCGGCCGGCGCGCCGCGAGCTGCGCCTCCGTCCAGACGCCGGCCCTGAGACCCGCGAGATGGATGACGCCGAGCGCCGAGAGCTCGGCCGCGGCACCGCGCCAGATCGGCCGGCCGATGAGGTCCGCCTCGATCTGCATCAGCTGGTCGTTCGTGGTCGGCCCGCCGTCGACGAAGAGATGGCTGACCGTTGTCGCACCCCGATCGATCGCATCCACCACGTCGGCGATCTGGTGCGCGATGCTGTCGAGAGCCGCCCGGGCGACGGCACCGCGCGAAGTGCCGAGCGTGAAATTGCTCAGCAGTCCGACGGCCCGATCGTCCCACCACGGGGCCCCGAGACCGTTGAAGCCCGGCACGAGGCAGACGCCCTCGCTGTCGGCCGTTAGCGCCAGTGCCGCCAGGTCGTCGAGCGACGTCCCGAGGAGACCCGCGACCCAACGCAGGGTCGCACCCGCGGCGCGGATATTGCCCTCGGCCGCATAGACCGGTCGGCCCGCCGCCCAGGCGATGGTCCGGCACAGGCCGGGGTCGAGACGCGTG
Organism: uncultured Lichenihabitans sp.; assembly: GCA_964245215.1. GTDB lineage: Bacteria > Pseudomonadota > Alphaproteobacteria > Rhizobiales > Beijerinckiaceae > Lichenihabitans. Next base: position 19,613 of record CAXTME010000065.1, on the reverse strand, counting down.
CCAGCCTCGACCAGTCCCATGACGGACGAACCGGTGCCCTGCGTGGCCTTGACCTCGCCGGGCTGCTTGGCGCCATGACCGAACAGGGCCGCATGCGAATCCGCCATCACGGCGAGGATTGGGACGCCGTCCGGCAGGGGAGCCAGACCGGAGATTCGCGGGAAGTGTCCGTCGGAGTCCGACACCGTCGGCAGAGCGGCCTCGGGCACGTCGAAGAGGTCCAGCAGTTCGGCACTCCAGGCCACGGCATCGATGTCGAGCAGTTGCGTGCGCGAGGCGTTGCCGACCTCGATCACGGGCGGCCCACCGAAGCGGCTCATGATGAAACTGTCGACCGTGCCGAGCACGATGGCGCCGTCCCGCGCCTTGCTCCGGCCGGCATCCACGGTGTCGAGGATCCAACGCGCCTTCAGGGCCGAGAACATCGGGTCGAGCGGCAGGCCGCTGAGGGCACGGATGCGATCGTCGACCCCCGGTCGGCCGATCTCGGCCGCGAGGTCGACGGTCCGCCGGTCCTGCCACGACAGAAGCGGCGACACAGGGCGGCCCGAGGCCCGCTCCCAGGCGATGCAGGATTCGCGCTGCGTGCTGAGCCCGACCGCCACGACGGATTTGGCCTGTTCGGGCGAGACACAATCGGCGACCGCGGTCCGCACGCTGGCCCAGATCGCCTCGCCGTCCTGTTCGACCCACCCGGGCTGAGGATGCGTTTCCGCCACGGTCGCCTGTCCGCGCGACACCACGGCCCCCGACGCATCGACCAAGAGGCACTTCGTCGAACTCGTGCCCTGGTCGATCCCGAGAACAAGGGGCGCACCCATTATCGTGCGTCCCTGCGCAGCAGCTCGCGCGCCGCTTCGGCGAGCCCGGCCGCGTTGAGCCCGAAGTGATCCAGCAGGAACTGCGTGTCGCCGGTCGGCGCGAAGCTCGACACGCCGAGGATCCGCATCGGAACGGGATGGTGCTGCGAGACGAGTTCCGCGATGGCGCCGCCGAGACCGCCGCCCGACACGGCCTCTTCGGCCGTCACGATGCGCCCCGTTTCCCGGGCCGCCGCCAGGATCGTGGCCTCGTCGAGCGGCTTCAAGGTCGAGACGTTGAGCACCCGTGCCGAGATCCCCTCCCGCCGGAGCAGGTCGGCGGCCTCGAGGGCACGCGACACCATCGTGCCGATGGCCGCGATCGTGACGTCGCCGCCCTCGCGAAGCGTCGCGATGCGCCCGGGCTCGAACCCGACGGTCTCGTCCGAGACGGCCGGGATCTTGAAGCGGGGGATCCGCATATAGATCGGCTTGCCGGCCGTCGCAGCCCATCGCAAAGCCTGGCGGGTCTCGGCCGGGTCGGCCGGCACCACGATGGTGAGGTCGGCGATCGCCCGCATCCAGGCGAAATCCTCGATCGAGTGATGCGTCGGCCCGAGTTCGCCATAGGCCATGCCGGGCGACATGCCGCACAGGATCACCGGGTACTGCGAATAGGCGCAGTCGGCCTTGATCTGTTCGGTGGCCCGGCCCGTCAGAAACGGACCGGCCGCGCAGACGAAGGGGACGAAGCCCGCATTGGCGAGGCCGGCCCCCACGCCGACCATGTTCTGCTCGGCGATGCCGACATTCACCAGCCGATCCGGGAACTCCTTCTGGAACGCATTGAGGTTGCTCGATCCGACGGAATCGTTGCAGACCGCGACGATCCGCGAATCTTCGCGCGCCATTGCGATCAGTTCGTCCGCGAAGGCGACGCGGCAGTCGAAGGTTTCCGGCGCGGGGTGCCGGCCTGACGGGAGGCTCGCGTCGAGCGGCCGTTCGAGGGCGCTCACCGGGCCAGCTCCTTCAAGGCGATCTCGACCTGTTCGGCATCGGGCACCTTGTGGTGCCAATCGACCTTGTCTTCCATGAAGGAGACGCCGCGGCCCTTGTAGGTCTTGGCGATCACGGCGCGCGGCTTGTCGGTGCCGGGAGCGGACAGCGTGTCGAGCAAAGCCGCGACGTCGTGGCCATCGACGTCGATCGCGTCCCAACCGAAGGCGCGGAACTTGTCGGCGAGCGGTTCCAGACGGTTCGTCGTCTCGGTTCCGGCGCCCTGTTGGAAGCGGTTGCGATCGACGATCGCGGTCAGATTGCCGAGCCCCCGGTGACCGGCCGCCATCGCGGCTTCCCAGTTCGAGCCTTCCTGCAGTTCCCCGTCTCCCAGGACCACGAAGGTGCGCCAGGCCTTGCCGGCAAGCTTGGCGCCGATCGCCGCACCGAGACCGATCGGCAGCCCGTGCCCGAGCGGGCCGGTATTGGCTTCGACGCCGGGGATCTTGCGACGATTCGGATGACCGTTGAGGGGCGAGAGCGGCTTCATGAAGGTATCGACCGCGGCAGGGTCGAAGAACCCGCGAAACGACAGAGCGCTGTAGAAGGCGGCGGCGCAGTGGCCCTTGGACAGGATGAACCGGTCCCGATCCGGCTTCCTGGGGTCGGCTGGGTCGATGTCGAGGACGCCGAAGAACAGCACCGCCAGGATGTCGGTGACCGAGAGGTCGCCGCCCACATGGCCCAGCCCCGCGAGAGCGATCGTCCGGACGATCTTCAGCCGCATCGCATTGGCGATCTCATGCAGCGTGTCAGGGTTCGTGGTGCAGCCGAATGTCGGCGCGACGGCAGTCAAGACTGTCGCTTTGGGCTGATCGGCATCGAGCGGCAGCTGCGCTGCAGCCATTGTTTCCCCCACGTTTTGAATAAATATTCAATGTCGATATTTCATTCAAGATGACCGGGTTCGGAAGGTCTGTCAAACATTTTTGTCGGCCATCTTGGTCAAAGCCGAGGCTTGACGGCAGGACAAGCACGGTCGGCCGACGAGCGAAGGCGGCGAGCCGGCTGTCGATCGAGAGCCGCTGTGCATGCAGGTGAAGATCTCGCGCCGCGTCTCGATCGCGGGTCTTGTAAAGGTTAGATCAAGATGGAAATGTTCATCTCGTCTTTGCGAGGAGCGTAACGACCAGCAATTCAACGCGCGAGCCAGGATGGACTGGGCTGCTTCGCTGCGCTCACAATGACGTTGCTTTATGCCAAGTCGAAAAGCATTGACCCGCATTTTACATGCACGTCATCCTGAGCGGAGCCAGGTGAGACTTACCCGCCGATGGTACATGCCAACGGCGGAAAGAGTTGAATCAAGATCTACACGCTCTCATCCAGAGCGGAGCCGGTTGAGGATGGGTGAGAGCTATCCGCCGATGGTTTCATTTGGCTCTGAACGCGGGCTTCACCGCTCCAAGGTCGCGAAGATATCGCCGGACAACAGCAGGGCTACTTCGCTGGCCGGCATGGGTTTCTGGCACTCGGAGAGAGGATTGAACCAGAAGTTCGAACCGGGCAGCATCGGGAACATGTTCTTGGCGACGGCACCGAAACAGGTTTCGGGTTCCTTGACGTAAGCCGAGATGCGGTTCTTCGACGTGAAGGCCGGATGCCATCGCAGGCCCTGGTAGGCGACCGTCGCGACGTTGAGCGGCTCGAGATATTTCAGGCTGCGCCGTCGTCCGGGTTCCATCTTGGCGTCCGGCGTCAGGATGTAGATCTCGGATTCGAGCAGCACCTTGTAGAAGTCCGGAACCTTGGTGGGATCGCCGGCCGCGGCCTGCATGGCGTGTTCGAGGTCATTCTCCGGCTTGAACATGCTGTGTTCCTGTCATCGTGCGAAGCGTGCGAAGGTCAGAGCGTCGCGTCCGCCCTGCCCTGGCCCAGCGCCCGGTAGATCGTGTTGCGCGAGACGCCGAGGCGGCGCGCCGTCTCGCTGACGTTGTTGCCGGTCTCGCCGAAGGTCGCAAGGATGCGGGCGCGCTGCAGGTCGTGCAGCGTCCCGGGCAGCCGCGGGCTCTGGCAACTGCACCCCGCGATCCCCTCCAGGGCGTCCTGGCCGATCAGGTCTTCGGCGGACGTCAGCGTCAGGCGCGACAGCACATTGCGCAGTTCGCGGATGTTGCCGGGCCATTCGAGCCCCGCGAGGCGGTCCAGGGCGGCGTCGCTGAGGCTGCGCGAAGGATCGATGATGCCGAGGAGGTGACGCGCCACGGTGCGGAAATCGTTCCGCTCGCGCAACGGCGGCAGCGTCACTTCGAGCGTGTTGAGCCTGTAGAGGAGGTCGGACCGGAAACGGCCTTTCGCGATCGAGTCGTCGAGGTTGGCGTTGGTGGCCGAAACCAGCAACACGTCGACGACCCGCTTCACGCCCCCGATCGGCCGCACCGTCCAATCGTCGAGGAAGCGCAGCAGAACCGCCTGCAGGGTCACCGGCATGTCGCCGATCTCGTCGAGGAACAGCGTGCCCCCGTCGGCCTCCTTGAACAGGCCGACGGACCCGCCCTTGCGGGCGCCGGTAAACGCACCGTCGGCATAACCGAAGAGTTCGGCCTCGATCAGCGTTTCGGGAAGTGCCGCGCAGTTGACCGGCACGAAAGCGCCGGATCGGCGGCTTGCGAGATGCGCATGGCGGGCCAGTTGCTCCTTGCCGGTACCGGTTTCGCCGCGAATCAGCACCGGCATCTTGCGCGCCGCCGCGATCTCGACCTGGCGGACCAGGGCCGCCACCATCGGGTCGGCCGAAACGAAACTCGTGGCGGGCCCCGCCGACTTCGGCTCCGGCACGCGCGGGCCAGGCTTCACCTTCCCGACCGGCATGATGGGCGCGCGCGGGTTCTCGATCGTGGCGATGAAGCTGCTGCCGACCTCGTCCTGCAGGCGCTGGCGCTCCTGGGATCGCCCTTCGTCGACGAAAGGAGCGAAGCGCGACCGGAAGATGTCGCTGAAACTCCGTCCCGGCGTCGTGGGCAGGCCGTGCAGCAAGACCGTCGCGGCCCGATTGGCGGCCAGGACCCGCCCCTCGGGATCGACTGCCAGGAGCCCGGCGCTCAGCGTGTGGAGATATTCGCCGCGATTGTGGAACGCGATCAGGATGTCGGCCCGGTGGCGCTCGCGAAACAGGCCGTTCTCGATCTGGGTCGCGGCCATGGCCACGAGAGCCTGCGTGTGGGTCTGCCGCGACAGGCAATCGGAGGAGGCATCGAGGACGCCGACGAGGGCACCGTCCGGCCCGAAGACGGGCGATGCCGTGCAGGTCAGGGCCCGGTAGCGGGAGAAGAAATGTTCGCCTCCCTGAACCACGATGGGCCGCTTGGTGAAGGTCGCCGTGCCGAGGCCGTTGGTGCCGCAATGGCTCTCCGTCCAAAGACAGCCGGGCCTGATCCCGGCCGAGTCGGCGGTGTCGTCGAAGCTCTTGTCCGACACGATGTCGAGCAGCATGCCGCTCGGGCTGCCGAACGCGATCATGAAGTTGGAGCCGGCGATCTGCTGGTGCAGCGTATGCATCTCGGCCAGGGCCAAGCCACGCACCAACCCATGCTCCTGCTGCTCCTGGCGCAGGCGCCCGCCGCTCGCCCTCTCGACGGGCGGCGGCCGTTTCGTGTCGAGTCCGAGAGCGATGCACCGCATCCAGCTGTCGTAGATGTCGGGCGCCAGGAGATCGGCCGAAACGATGCCGCGCTGTTCGAGCATGAGATGTGCGGGACTCATCCGCGCTTCTGCGGCAACTGCCATGCGTCCTCCCCAAGCCATTCTGCGACGGCTCGTCAGCGCGCCGGCCTCGAACGGCTTCGGCACGCTATTGTTATGGAGGCATCCTAGACCGAACATCCCGCAATACAAGCCTGTTCGGTTTAGCCGGCCGGGAATGAACATCAATATCAGATTTGTTCTGTTTCGGAACAATCGTGATCACGGAAAGTGTTGAGCCGCGGAACGTCCGGTTTTGCCGGAGAATATAGAAAATCCAACAAGATCCGTTACCTAGCAGACTGGCACATGGTTTGCTCCTTCTGTGACAAGGCCGCAACAATCGCGGCCAGCGAAAAGCAGGGATTGGAGACCATGAAGGCTGCCGTGCTTCACCGATTCGACGAAACTCTGACATCGGACGAGTTCGTCACCTACGATACCGTCAGCGATCCTAAAATCAGCCGCGCTTCGGACGTCATCGTCCGCATCGGCGGAGCCGGCGTGTGCCGCACCGACCTTCACATCGTGGAAGGCATCTGGCGCAGCAAGGTCGACGTCAAGCTGCCCTATATCATGGGCCACGAGAATGCCGGCTGGGTTGAAGCCGTGGGCTCCGGCGTCGAGGGCGTCAAGGTGGGAGATGCCGTCATCTGTCATCCCCTGGTGACGAGCGGTCATTGCCTGGCGTGCCGGCGCGGCGACGACATGCACGCGACCAACAGTTCCTTCCCGGGCATCAATGCGGACGGCGGCTACGCGGAGTATCTGCTGACTGGCGAACGGGCTCTCATCAAACTGCCGAAGACCCTCGCCCCCAAGGACGTCGCGCCCTATACGGATGCCGGTCTCACGGCCTACCGGGCTGCCAAGAAGGCGTCGCGCCACCTCCTGCCGGGCCAGTTCGCCGTGGTGTTGGGCGCGGGAGGTCTCGGGCATATCGGGATCCAGGTGCTGGCCGCCCTCTGCGCGGCCGAGATCATCGTGGTGGATCGCGCCGACAAGTCGCTCGAACTCGCCAAGACCTGCGGAGCGCACCACCTCGTCAAAGCCGACGGCAACGAGGTCGAGGCCGTGATGGCGCTGACGGGAGGTCGCGGCGCGGAAGCCGTGATCGACTTCGTGGGCGAGGGAGACGCCGTGGCGCATGGACTCGCCATGACCGGAAACGGCGGTTTCTATTACGTCGTCGGCTACGGCGGTAAGATCGACCTGCCGACGATCGACATGATCACCTCCGAGAAGACGATCGTGGGCAATCTCGTGGGCACCTATCCCGAGCTCGTCGAGCTCATGTCTCTGGCGGATCGCGGACTCGTCGAACTTCACACCCGCGAGTACAGGCTCAGCGAGGCCAATGCAGCCCTGCACGACCTGCACAACGGACGCATCAACGGACGCGCGGTCCTGATCCCCTGATCTCCGATCATGGGTGCGTTGCCAAGGCAGAGGCTGTCCATCATGACCATCACCAATGCGAGCGGTGCCGGCCCGCAGATGACGGCGGACGAGGCGGAAGCGCTGATGAGCGCGCGCGAGCGCATGCTGGCGCGTCATAAGCTGATCGAAGCCATGATCCGCAACAACGAGCTGCAGTTGAAGAACGAGAGCGCGCGCGGCGGCGCCGAGATCGAGCGCGAATGTGCGCGTCGGGACGCCGCCGTGGCGGGTGCAGCCGAGGAGGCGCGGACCACCGTCGATCATCTCGACGCGCGGATCCGAACCCTCGAGGACGAACAACGGCGCCTCGTCAGCGAGCGCGAGTGGCTCAACGCTTCGTTGCTGGAGTTCGAGAACGAACCGTCGGCGCGGCAACAGACGGGGCATGCATGATGAGCACGAGCGAGACGGCGAGGGTCGCCGAACCCGATCCCGCAGGACCACCCGCGGTATTGAGCGAGGAGGACCGTTCGAAGGACGACTTCTTCGTCCGCCTCGCTGAACTGGCGGAGGCGATGATCGCGCGCCACGGTAAAGAATTCGCCATGGGAACGCTTGTTCTATCGGCAAGGTTTATAGCCGAAGGCAAGTCTCTCATTCGGCGGAATGGAGAGAATCAACAATAGATGTTGACGCGATCCATGAATTTACGACAAAATGCATTAGCGTCCTAAAGTTACTTACCGACCCAAGTTTATCAAGAAGGTCTCAGCTTTTAAGAAAACGTCGCGGTAGCCCAACATTTTCAAGCTCTGCGAACGATTGTTACAACCTCACTTATGGAGCAAGACATGACAGCAGCTTTGACACTCAACAAGATCACGGCGCAAAAGGGGATCTCGATTGCGGAAGCAGCGAGCCGCGTCGCGGACCTCGGATGGACGCCGAGCTACGTTCAGGAAGCCATGACCTTCCCGACGGATTACAAGATTTCGAAGACGCCGCGCGACCCGATGAAACAGGTCCTGCGGTCCTATTTCCCGATGCAGGAAGAAAAGGACAACCGCGTCTACGGTGCACTCGACGCGGCTCTGCGCGGCGACATGTTCCGCAACGTCGAGCCCCGCTGGGTCGAATGGATGAAGCTGTTCCTGGCCATCATCCCGTTCCCGGAAATCTCGGCCGCGCGGTCGATGGCCATGGTGGCCCGCCTGGCGCCGGGTGAGGAACTCCGCACCGGCATGACGATGCAGATGGTCGACGAGTTCCGGCACTCGACGATCCAGATGAACCTGAAGAAATGGTATATGGAGAACTATATCGACCCCGCAGGGTTCGATATCACAGAAGCCGCCTTCGGCAAGTGCTACGCCACCACCATCGGCCGGCAGTTCGCGGAAGGCTTCCTGACCGGTGATGCCATCACGGCGGCCAACGTCTACTTGACGGTCGTAGCCGAGACGGCGTTCACCAATACGCTCTTCGTCGCCATGCCGTCCGAAGCCGCCCGCAACGGCGACTATGCTCTGCCGACCGTGTTCCTGTCGGTGCAGTCGGACGAATCGCGCCACATCGGCAATGGTCACTCCATGCTGATGGCGATGATCAACGATCCGTCGAACCACCAGTTGCTCGAGCGCGACCTGAAGTATGCGTTCTGGCAGAACCATGCGATCGTCGACGCGGCGATCGGGACCTTCATCGAATACGGCACGACCAACCGCGACAAGAACAAGGAATCCTATGCGGAGCTTTGGCACCGCTGGATCTACGAGGATTATTACCGCACCTACATGCTGCCGCTAGAGAAATACGGCATCAAGATCCATCACGACGACGTCGCGGCGGCTTGGGACCGGATCGTCAAGAAGAACTACGTCCATAAGACCGCGCAATTCTTCTCGGTCGGCTGGTCGGTGAACTTCTGGCGCATCGAAGCCCAGACCGAGAAAGACTTCGAGTGGTTCGAGCACAAGTATCCGGGCTGGTACTCCGAGTTCGGCGATTATTGGAAGTGGTATGCCAAGCTCTCGAAGAAGGGCGAGACCCAGGTCCTGTTCAATGCCGACGTGGGTTATGCCTATCCGCACCGTTGCTGGAGTTGCATGGTTCCTTGCCTGATCCGTGAGGAGTTCTGCTGCGACGAAGTCGACGGCAAGATGTACACCTACTGTTCCGAACAGTGCCGTTGGACCCACAAGGTGGCCTTCGCGGCCGAGTACGAGGGCCGCGCCACCCCCGCCATGGGTCGCTTCAGTGGGCGCCGCGAGTGGGAAGAGTGCTACCACGGCTGGGATATCGCCGATGCCGTGAAGGACCTCGGCTTCGTCCGTCCGGACGGCAAGACCATGGTGGCCCAGCCTCACCTCAACTTCGAGGAGAAGAACATGTGGACCCTGGATGACATCCGCGGCCACGTGCTGGGCTCCCCACTGCGGGCGTTCCGGGCTCTGACGCCGGAACAGCGCGACGTGGCGGTCGCCGATTACCGCAAGGGGTTCGTCATCAACCCCTGCAACTGACGACACGGACGGGGGCGCTTCGGCGTCCCCGCTCCAGTTTGTGGCGCATCGCAACGCCGGGAGAACGAGCCCTTTCTCAGCCATGAAGAGGGCGACGCGGCGGGAGCCAGGCGACCCGCTCGATCTTGACCAGACACTCTGGAGCGCCGTCTCTCTGCCAGGACGGGAAGCGCCGCACATTCAGGTGTCGAACCGCATCATACCTTATCCCCGCAACTTCGGATGTCGGTCCTATGTCTCAAGCGACCACGCACACGGTCCGGTTCGAACCGGTCGGCCTCGAAATGGAGGTCGAGGAGGGAGAAACCGTGCTCGACGCGGCCTTTCGTCAGGGCATATCGCTGCCGCACGGCTGCAAGGAAGGTCAATGTGGCAGCTGCAAGGCCAAGATAACCGAGGGCGATTTCGAGCTTCTCAAATATTCGACCTTCGCGCTTCCGGATTACGAAAGCGAGGGCGGCTCGGTTCTATTGTGCCGGACCCATGTTTATGGCGACCTGACGGTCGATCTGCTGAACTATGACGAAGAGTTGCTGAGCCGCGCCATCGTGGTCAAGTCGATCCCCGGCCGTGTTAGCCGTATCTCGGCGGTTACGAGGGACATTCGCGTTCTCGAACTCGAGGTCGAGCAGCCGTTGCGCTTCTGGGCCGGGCAGTACGTCGAATTGACGATCCCGCAACATGGTGTGGTTCGCGCCTATTCCATGGCCAACCCTCCGAGTTCATCGACGCGCCTCGCCTTTATCATCAAGACCTACGCCAACGGGGCCTTCTCGGCATTGCTCGATGGTGGTCTCGCGGTGGGTGACGCGGTCGTGGCCAAGGGCCCCTACGGCACCTGCTTTCGTCGCGAGGGCCGGCCGGGACCGATGCTGCTGATCGGCGGGGGATCGGGAATGTCGCCGCTCTGGTCCATTCTCGCCGACCACGTCGAGAGTGGAGAGCAGCGCCCGGTGCGCTTCTTCTACGGCGCCAGGACCGAGGCCGACCTCTTCTACCGGGACGAATTCGCAAGCCTCTCCAGCCGGTTGAAGGATTTCAAATTCGTACCGGCCTTGTCGCACGCCATCGTCGAAGACGAGTGGCCCGGCGAAAAGGGCTTCATCCATGAGGTCGTGCTCCGTCATCTCGAAGAGGAACGGATGCAAGGCGAGATCGACGCCTATGCGTGCGGCCCGACCCCGATGATCGACGCCGTGATCCCGATCCTGCAACGCAACGGCGTCACGCCGGAGCATATCCACTTCGACAAGTTCACGCCGGCCGTGCGCTGAACCCCTCGAGCCATGCACCGGCCCGCGAGGTGCCGGCAACCGACCACCACCACAAAAACCAAAGTCAGGGAGAGACGAGATGGCGATGCAACCGGGCTCCGGAACCGACGAACCCCCCGTCAAATCGGGAGCCGCAGGCAGCGCGACCTTTCCGGGGTCCGACAGCCGAAAGTACAATTACTTCGACCCGAAGGGGCGCAAAGCCTCCCACTACGAGGACATGACGGTCGATGTGCAGCCCGATCCGGAGCGTTATCTGCTCCAGGACTGGATCATCTCGTTTCCGGACGGCACCCCGACCTATTCCAAGGACTGGACCGCGGCCAAGAGCTCGAACTGGCACCAGTTTCGCGCGGTCGACCAGGAATGGGAGCGGACCCATTACCAGCGCCAGTCGACGATCTGCGGCATGGTGCAGAACACCATCGAGAACGGCCGCAAATCCGGGGCGCCCAAACGCTACGACCGCGCCTGGGTCAAGATCCTCGAGGACCATCTCGGCGCCTACAAGCATGCCGAGTTCGGCCTCGGCACGTCGACCATGCAGGCACAGCGCTATGGCTACACGCAGATGGTCAACAACGCCATCCTCACGAACGCCTCCTACAAGCTCCGCTTCGCCCAGGACCTCACGCTCTATCTGAGCGAGATCGCGCTCGACATCGGCGGGTTCGACGAGAAAGCCGGCAAGAAGCATTGGCTCGAAGACCCGATCTGGCAGCCGACCCGCCGATCGATCGAGTCGATCATGGGAGCGAACGATTACTTGGAGCAGTATTTCGCGACCAACGTCGTCTTCGAGCCGCTCGTGGGCGAGTTGTTCCGGTCGGGCTTCATCATGCAGGCCGCGGCCTCGCAAAACGACTTCATCACGCCTGCGATCGTGTCGGCCGCGGAAGCCGATTACGAGCGCAACCTCGCCAACACGGTGGAGCTCTTCCATCTGCTCGGCACTGATCCGACGCATGGCGCCCACAATATCGGTCTCTTCAACGGCTGGCTCGACAAGCACAGCGCCCTCGCGCTCGACGCCGCCAACAACCTCCAGCCGATCTGGTCGCAGCCGCGGGTCAAGATCGCGGGCTTTCCCGATGCCCTCGCCCACGCCAAGAACCGCATCAAAGGTATCGCCGCCGAGATCGGGCTGTCCGTTCCGGCACCCCTCGCGTCCTAGAGCCTTTCACCGGAGACAGTCATGTCCGAAGTTCACGCCAATATCTTCAAACCGATGAACGAGCTCGAGTTCAAGGACACGGTCTCGCATCAGTGCGGGGTCACCATGAACGACAGCGTGGAAGCCCGCGCCATCGCCGAAGTGATGGGCCGCCGCGACAATGTCACGGTCACCTTCATGCCGGCCATGATCCGCATCGACGGCACGGGCAAGATGGAATTCAAGATGCAGGAGATCTCGGAGGAGCTCGGCCGCGAGATGACCCCGCACCTGTTCGAGATCTCGACCTCGACCCATTACGGCCGCATGGTCATGGTCGACGACAATACGGTCATGTTGTTCGGCGACATGAACGAGATGATGTCTTACATCGTGTAAAGAAACTGAGCGGCGGTTGAGGATCATCGCCCGTCATTGCGAACGTCGCGAAGCAACCTGGCTCACCATGCAGTACGTGCCGGGTTGCTTCGCCGTTTCACTCTTCGCATTGACGACGTGTAAAGCTCAAGCGTCGACGTCGACCTGATACCATAGACCAAGACACGCACCAGGGAGAAACCAATGTACAGGACAGCATCCGGCGAAGACATCTTCGTGATCGACGGCCACACCCATTTCTGGGACGGCAGCCCGGCCAACCAGAAGAATGTGCACGGCAAGCAATTCATCGATTGCTTCTACGATTACCATAAGAACCTGAGCCCGGCCGAAGAGCGCTGGCCGAAGGAGAAGTTCGAGAAATACGACGCCCAGACGATGTACGACGACCTCTTCGTCCGTGGCTACGACGATATGGCGATCCTGCAGCCGACCTATCTGACCGATTTCTACACGAACGGCTTCAATACGACGGAGCGCAATTCGGCGCTGAAGAAGAAACACCCCGATCGTTTCATTCTGAACGGCGCCTGCGACCCGCGCGACGGCAACCGCGGCCTCGAACACCTGCATGCGCTTTCGGAAAAGCATAAGCTGCAGGGCCTCAAGATGTATACGGCCGAGTGGCGCGGCGAGTCCAAGGGCTACAAGCTCAGCGACAAGGAATCCTACGTCTTCCTCGAAGCCGCGCAGAAGCTCGGCATCAAGAACATCCATGTCCACAAGGGCCCGACGATCCTGCCGTTGAACCGGGACGCCTTCGACGTGGCCGACATCGACGACGTCGCGACCTCGTTCCAGGATCTCAACTTCATCGTCGAACATTGTGGATTGCCGCGCCTCGACGATTTCTGCTGGATCGCCACGCAGGAGACGAATGTCTATGCGGGGCTCGCCGTGGCGCTGCCCTTCATCCACACGCGCCCTGCCTATTTCGCCCATGTGATCTCGGAACTGCTGTTCTGGGTCGGTCCGGACAAGATCCTCTACGGCAGCGACTACGGAATCTGGACTCCGAAGTGGCTGATCGACAAGTTCATGGCGTTCGAGATCCCGGCAGACATCTCGAAGGAGACCGGCTCCGTTCTGACCGACGAGACGAAGAAGAAGATCCTCGGCCTCAACGCGGCCCGCCTCTACGGGATCGACATCGCGGCCCAGCGGCAGAAGATCGAGGCGGGCGGCGGCTATGCCCATCTCATGGAAGCCGTCCACGCACCCCGGTGATCGCCATGCACCAGCCTGCTCTGCACGATACACGAGAGCTGGACCACGGCGCAGCCGCCGAGCGGCTGGCCGAGGTCTGGGCGAAGCTCGATGGCGTGACCGACCCGGAACTCGACGAGTCGGTCGTCGCCCTGAACTTCGTCACCGAGGCAGTCGTGGACGCGGCGGACTGCGTCCACGTCGCCTTCCGTCTTCCGACCTATTGGTGCGCCGCGAACTTCGCCTTCCTCATGGCGGACGACATGCGGACCGCGGTCGGAAGCCTTCCGTGGGTGCGGGGCGTCACGGTCCGGCTCGGCGAACACATGTATGCCGATACGATCAACGACGGTTTGGCTCAAGGTCGCTCCTTCAAGGACACGTTCGGAGCGGAGGCGGACGACGACCTCGATGCCTTGCGCCGCATCTTCCTGGTCAAGGCCTACCAGCGTCGGCAGAAGGTGGTGCTCGATCAGCTCGCGGCGGCCGGCTACACGCCGGAGTCGGTCGTGGTCCTGACGGTCGCCGATCTCGCGGAACTGCCGCTCGACTCCGACGGCCAGACGGCGGTCCGCCGCTATTTCGAGCGACGGGACGTCCTGGGGCCGGTGCGGGACGATGCCCCGGCCTTTCTCGACGCCGAGGGGGCACGGCTCGATCCGTCCAACCTGCCGGGCTATCTCCGTAGCCTGCGCCGCGTCGGCATCAATGCCGAATTCAACAGCGTGCTCTGCAAGGGGCTGCTGTCGACGCGGTTCGACACGGAAACGCC
>CAXTME010000065.1:0-5270 GCA_964245215.1 uncultured Lichenihabitans sp. | reverse complement strand
GATGCCGAATATCATGCTGCATGACGACGAGGCGCGCCAGGCGCTGGGACGGGGTGTCGCCAAGCTGGCGCGTGCGGTGCGCGGCACGCTCGGGCCGCGGGGCATGAACGCCATCATCGACCGGCCGATCGGAACGCCCATCGTGTCGCGCGACGGCGTCAGCATCGCGAGCGAGATCGAGCTCGAAAATCCCTTCGAGAACATGGGTGCGCAGGTGCTGCGCGAAGTCTCGAAGCAGACCAACGAGGTCGCGGGCGACGGCACCACGACCGCCACCGTTCTGGCCGACGTGCTGGTGCAGGGCGGGCTGAAGTGCCTCGCGGCCGGGGCCAACCCGGTCGAACTCGTGGAAGGGCTCGAACAGGCCGTCACCGAGACGATCGCGGCGCTGAAACGTTCGGCCAAGAGCCTCGACGGCGCCAAGGGCCTGCGCGCCATCGCCGGCATTGCGGCCAACGACACGGCACTCGGCGACATGGTGGCCGAGGCTTTCGAGCGCGCCGGCAACCATGGGATCGTCGCGGTCGAGTTCGGCAACACGGTCGAGACGACGCTCGAAGTCGTCGAAGGCATGGCGTTCGAGCGAGGCTACCTGTCCCACCACATGGTGACGGACGTCGAGCGCATGCAGGCGGTGCTCGACAACCCCTACATCCTCATGACGGACCACAAGATCGCTTCGGGCGAGGAACTCGTGGGGCTCTTCGGCTTGATCGAAAAGAGCGGCCGGCCCCTCCTGATCATCGCCGAGGAGATCGCCCCGGCGGTCGTGATGCAGCTGCTCGCCCGGCGCGAGAAGACCCACGTCGCGGTCGCGGCCATCCACCCGCCGGAATACGGCCATTGGCGCAAGGCCATGCTGGAGGACATCGCCATCACGACGGGCGGGCGGGTCATCTCGCGCGACCTCGGCGGCCGCATCGAAAAGGTCGAACTGGCCGATCTCGGTAGCGCCCGGCAGGTTCGGATCTCCTCGTCGAAGACGCTGATCACGGCCGGCGAGGGCAAGCCCAAGGTCATCGCGGCACGGCGCGAGCAGGTCCTGCGTCAGTACGATGCCGCTCCCGAGAACATCGAGCGGGACAAGTTCCAGGAGCGCATCGCCAAGCTGTCGGGCGGGACCGCCATCATCATGGCGGGGGGAGCCACGCCGGTCGAGCAGAAGCGCCGCACGCAGCTGATCGAGGATTCGATCAACGCGACGCGGGCCGCCATCGAGGAAGGCATCGTTCCGGGCGGTGGGGTGGCGTTGCTCAAGATCGCGCCGCAGCTCGACCCGCTGATCAAGACGCTCGACGGCAGCCGCCGACAGGGTGCCGAACTCCTGCAGCGCGCGCTGAGCCGCCCCTTGTTCTACATCGCGGCCAATTGCGGCCTCGATGGCGAGAAGGAGGTCGCGAAAGTCTCGTCCGGCAGCAACGGCCACGGCCTCGATGCACGAACCGGTGGCCAGGTCGACATGATGACGGCCGGCATCGTCGACCCCGTCAAGGTCAGCTACAGCGCGGTGCGCAACGCCGCCTCCGTGGCGGGCCTGATCCTGACCACCCAGACGCTGATCGCCAAGAAGCCCGACCTCTTCGACCCGACATCCGGGCCGGCGCTGGGCGGCGGGGCCGAACTCCTATGAGGGCCGCACGGGGCGCTTTCGGCACTCGCCCGCAGGATCGGCGCATCGATCGAAGGAGGTTACGATGACGAGCGGTGGATCTGCCCTGGAAGGCGTCGATGTGGCGCCTCTTGCGGCCACTCAGGCGCTCTACGCGCTGGCTTACCGGAGCCACAGCCGGGTTCCGACGGCCCAGGCCGATCACGAACTCGCCGATATCCTGCGTGTCGCCCGCGTCAACAACGCGGCGCGAGGCATCACCGGGGCGCTGCTGCTCTACGACGGCTGGTTCGCCCAAGTCCTAGAAGGGCCGGAAGCCGCCGTGAGAGCCCTCTTCGAACGCATCGCCGAGGACAAACGCCACAACGGGGTCGAGCTCTTGGACCAGGGTCCCGTGGAGAAACGCGTCTTCGAGCGTTGGGCCATGGCCTATGTGGGCGAACATGGCGACCCGGACGTCCCGATGATGGCGGTCGGCGATAGCGTCGTACCGGCGGCCGAATGGCATCACAAGTCCGACCAGGACGAGCGCCTCGACCAGCTGCGGCAGGCCACGCGCGGCTACGGCCGGGGGTCCTGAGTCAGAGCTAGTCGAGAGTGTGTCATACCCACGGCGGAGAGAATCGACTCTTATTCTACACCCGCCTCGTCCTGAGCCGACCGCGGAACGCGGTCGTGTCGAAGGGCGCTCCAGAGCCCTCGCTGCAGGGCCTGCGTGCTTCGACTCGGCCCTGCGGGCCGGCTCAGCATGAGGGTGGGTGAGAACTATCCACCGTTGGTATAAGCCATCTTTGTAGCACGTCCTCGCGAGAGGACCGTGGCGGGACCCAGTTTCATCCTGGGTCAAACACTGGATTGCTTCGTCGCTTCGCGCCTCGCAAAGACGAAGGATGAAACTCAAGCTTCACCAATTTGACACCCTCTCACAAATTGGCACCCTGCCGCGCCGCTCAGTGAGGTTTCAGAAGCGGCCAAGTGTCGGAGAGGCGGTAGCCGGCCGGGTAAGGGTCGGCGGGGTCGAGCATGTGCTGATGCGTGCCCGTGATCCAGGCCCGGCCCGCGATGATCGGGCTGATCCCGGTCCTGCCGCCGACCTCGAGCGTCGCATCGATGCGGCCATCGAAGCGTGACCCGATGATGGACCGGCCGATGAAGCGGTCGCCGACGCTCATTCGCCCTTTCGCATGCAGCACGGCCATGCGGGCCGAGCAGCCGGTGCCGCAGGGCGAACGATCGATCTTGCCGGGCCGAATCGCGACGGCGTTGGCGGCGGCGAGAACGCCGTCCTCGACCGCGACGGGAGCCGCGATCTGGCAGAACGAGATGTGGTCCCACTCCGGATTTTCGGGATGCACGAATCCGAGCTGCTCGTTCGCGGCCCGGGTGATCTTCATGCCGACCTCGGCGAGATCGTGCGCCTCGTCGGGCGTGAGCGCAAAGCCCAGGGCCTCGGCGTCGGCGATCACGAAACTGTCGCCGCCGTAGGCCGTGTCGACCGTGAGCGTTCCCAGTCCCGGCACTTCGATCCTGGCGTCGAGCTTGTCGGCGAAGGACGGCACATTGCGCAGGCTGATGCGAAGGGCCTTGCCCTCGCGGCAGGTCGCGACGACCTCGATGAGGCCGCCGGGGGCCTCGAGCACCATGCGGGTCTCGGGCTCCTGCATCGGCACGATGCCGGTATCGAGCAGCACGGTCGAGACGCAGATGGCGTTCGAGCCCGACATCGGCGGCGTGTCGGCCGGTTCCATGATGATCCAGCCCATCTGGGCCTTCGGGTTCTTGGGCGGAACCAGGAGATTCACGTGGCGGAACACGCCCCCACGCGGTTCGTTGAGGACGAAATTCCGCAGCGTCTCGTCGCGGGCGATGAAGCGCGACTGCTCCCAGAGGGTGTCGCCCGGCGGCGGCGCCACGCCGCCCACGATGACGTCGCCGACCTCGCCCTCGGCATGGCAACTGACGACGTGGATGACCTTCGTGGTTCGCATTCAGGGACCTTTCTCGATCGGCGCCGGCAGTCTCGCATTGTGGCGTACCGGTTCTTCAATGCACGCGATCGACGGGCCGCTCGAACGGCTGCCGGCAACCCACCCGTGTTTTTCACCCTGGATTGCTGTATGATAAAGCTCATGAAACGCGACGATGTATTAGCGAAATTGAAGGAAGCCGAGGCCGAACTCAAGGCGCGCGGCGTGACCCATGCCGCCCTGTTCGGATCGGTCGCCCGGGGTGAGGAACGTTCCGACAGCGACATCGATATTATGGTTGAGATCGATCCGGCTGCGATCGTGGGCGTCTATGCGTATGTCAGCCTCGTCCGCTCTATTACGGAAATGTTCCCCGTGCGCGTGGATGTCTCCAATCGCGCCGCCCTCAAATACTATGTCCGGCCAAGCGCCGAACGAGATGCCATTTATGCCTTCTGATCAGAGATCGCTCAGCGCGCTCTACGACATTCGCGACAGCATCGGCAAGGCGAGAAAATTCAGTGCCGGCCTGACATTCGAGGAATTTCGCGAGAATGAAATGGTCTTTCATGCGACGACGCGAATGCTAGAAATCATATCGGAAGCAAGCCGGAGGCTTGCACCTCGCATACGCGACCGAAATGTCAGCATACCCTGGCAGGACATACGGGATGCTGGCAACTTCTACCGTCACCAATACGACAACGTCGCCGAACTAGAGATTTGGAGAACTTTGCAGAACGATCTAACGCCGCTCCTCGCAATAACGCTTGCGGAGATCGAGCGTGCAGAAGCGCAGTCGTGACATCGGCCCGCTTCCTTTCGGCGGGGCGTCTCATCTGGTGCTGATCTTCTCCCGGTGGTCGCGCGTGATGCGCACCGTCGACGGATATTTTCTATCGGCGGCGTGTCGGCCGGTTCCATGATGATCCAGCCCATCTGGGCCTGCGGGTTTTTGGGTGGGACCAGGAGGTTTACGTGGCGGAACACGCCCCCGCGGGGCTCGTTGAGGACCAAGTTCCGCAGTGTCTCGTCGCGAGCGATGAAGCGCGACTGCTCCCATATCGTGTCGCCCGGCGGCGGCGCCACGCCGCCCACGATGACGTCGCCGACCTCGCCCTCGGCATGGCAACTGACGACGTGGATCACCTTCGTGGTTCGCATGGCCGGACCTTTATCGATCGATGGCACCGTCTCGCGTTGCGGAACACCCGGCTCGTTAATCGGCGCGATCGAGCGGAAGGCGCGAAATGATGCAGTTCTTACGAGCGGGCTCTGGCGGGCTTGGCCCTACATTTCGGACAGGTTGCCAGAAGGACGGAAGGATGTACAATCGTCGATGGTGGCTAAAGCTAAACAGCTCGCGGAAGTATCAAATGGATAAGCAACTCTCGGACATAGTTGCATCAATCGACGAGTTGGCTTTGCGCGGTAAGGTGTCCCGCAGTAAGGCATTCGCTGCATGGTACGCAATAAACTTCTACAACGTCGATGAAGATGATGCTCTAGAATCTGCTGGCGCAGACGGAGGAAACGATCAGGGCATCGATATCGTTTTTGCAGATGAAAGCAGCCAGGAGATTATAGTTTTGCAAGCCCATTGTCCAGAGAACATGGATAAAGCCACACCGAAATCGAAGTGGGACGCCGTGGTTACCAGTATTCCAATCGTGGAGAACCCAGAGCCTCTAAAG
>CAXTME010000064.1:0-27128 GCA_964245215.1 uncultured Lichenihabitans sp. | reverse complement strand
ACACCGGCAAAACCCACCGGCTCACCCCACGCCACCGCGACGCGGAACTACGCCACCGAATTGCAACGTGATCGCATCCGCCTTCAGCCGAACGGTCTCGGCCAGAGCCGGAATTCGATCGTCGGAGATCCGGGCCATCGGGCCCGACACCGAGACTGCCGCAACCGGGTTCGAGGTCTCATCGAAGACCACGGCCGCAATGCAGCGAAGCCCCACGGCATGCTCCTCGTCGTCGATCGCATAGCCGCGATGGCGCGATCGCTCCAGGTCCTCGCGCAGCGCCATCGTCGTGTTGAGCGTCTTGACCGTGACGCGCGGAAGCCCCTGCCGGTGCAGGATCTTGGACAGTTGCGAGTCCGGCATGGCCGATAGCAGCGCCTTGCCGACGCTCGAGCAATGCAGCGGGACGCGGCCGCCGGGCCGCGCGAAAGCCCGCATCATCTGACGACACTCGACCTGGGCCAGGTAGACGGCTGCCCCCTGGTCTTCGACCGCGAGATTCACGGTCTCCTCGCTGGCCTCCATCAGGGCCCGCATGTGCGGGCGCGCCAGCGCCACGAGATTGCGGGTCTTCAGGAATGCGTTGCCGGTCATGAACGCCTGGACGCCGACCGACCACAGTCGCCGCTCGGGGTCGTAGTGGACGTAGCGTTCCTGTTCGAGAGTCGTCAGCAGCCGATGCGCGGTCGACGCCGACAGCCCGACCTGCTGGGCCACCTCGGTCAGCGATACGCCCTCGTCGGAATCGGCGAGGCGATTGACGATCGTCAGGGCGCGGACCAGCGACTGGACCTGGTCGGAGCGATCCGTGGCCGGCGCGGCCGGTGCTCGGACCCGCACGGACGGCGTCTTGCCGGACTGAAGGGTCTTTCGGGGTTGTCGCACGGGAGTCTCCGTTCAGGCCCCTTCGATGGGCATCACAGGAAACCTACAACGTATTCATTTTACGAAGCAATCATGACACAATCCCACGATGCGGGATACATTCTCGAAGTACTGGCGTTCCGCGCGAAAACCGTGATGCTGAGCCTGCGAGATCAAGAAGCAGTCACGGGAGCAAGCGATGGCCAGGATGAAGGCGATTGATGCGGCGGTCCGGGTTCTGGAACGCGAAGGCATCGTCACGGCGTTCGGCGTTCCCGGCGCCGCCATCAACCCGCTCTACGCCGCCTTGAGGAAACGCGGTTCCATCCGGCATATCCTGGCCCGGCACGTCGAAGGCGCGTCCCATATGGCGGACGGCTATTCGCGCGCCGTGGCGGGCAATATCGGGGTCTGCATCGGCACCTCCGGCCCGGCCGGCACCGACATGATCACGGGCCTCTACACGGCCCTCGCCGATAGCGTTCCGATCCTTTGCATCACCGGGCAGGCGCCCCGGGCCAAGCTCTACAAGGAAGACTTCCAGGCTGTCGACATCGAGACCATCGCCAAGCCTGTCACCAAATGGGCCGTCACGGTCCGCGAGCCCGCGCTCGTTCCCATGGTGTTCCAACAGGCCTTCCACGTCATGCGATCGGGCCGGCCCGGCCCCGTCCTCATCGACCTGCCGATCGACGTCCAGATGGCCGAGATCACGTTCGACGAGGACACCTACGAGAGCCTCGGCACCTACAAGCCCGCGGCGTCGCGGCGGCAGGCCGAGAAGGCGTTGGCGATGCTGAACGCGGCCGAGCGGCCGCTGATCGTGGCGGGCGGCGGAATCATCAATGCGGATGCCGCGGCGTTGCTGGTCGAGTTCGCCGAACTCACCGGCGTTCCCGTCATCCCGACCCTGATGGGGTGGGGGATCATCCCGGACGACCATCCCCTGATGGCCGGCATGGTGGGGCTGCAGACGAGCCACCGCTACGGCAACGCCTCCTTCCTCGACAGCGATTTCGTCTTCGGCATCGGCAACCGCTGGGCCAATCGCCATACGGGGTCGGTCGAGGTTTATACCAAGGGCCGCAGCTTCGTGCATGTCGATATCGAGCCGACCCAGATCGGCCGGGTCTTCGGCCCCGACCTCGGCATCGTGTCGGACGCCAAAGCAGCCCTGACGCAGTTCATCGCGGTGGCGCGGGAGATGAAGCAGGCGGGCGATCTCCGCGACCGCTCGGCCTGGGCCGAGGCCTGTTCGCACCGCAAAGCCAACATGCTGCGCAAGAGCCACTTCGATGCCGTGCCGCTGAAGCCGCAGCGCGTCTATCAGGAGATGAACGAGATCCTGGACCGCGACACCTGCTACGTCACGACCATCGGGCTATCGCAGATCGCCGGCGCGCAGTTCCTGCACGTGTACCGGCCGCGGAATTGGATCAATTGCGGACAGGCGGGGCCGCTCGGCTGGACATTGCCGGCCGCACTCGGCGTGCGGGCCGCAGACCCCAACCGCAAGATCGTGGCCCTGTCCGGCGACTACGATTTCCAGTTCATGCTGGAGGAACTCGCGGTCGGCGCGCAGCACAAGCTGCCCTACCTGCATGTCGTCGTGAACAACTCCTATCTCGGCCTCATCCGCCAGTCGCAGCGCGGCTTCGAGATGGACTTCGAGGTGAGCCTCGCCTTCGACAACATCAATATCACGGCCGATGGCGATGCCGTGCCGGGCTACGGCGTCGACCATGTCGCAGTCGCCGAAGCCCTCGGCTGCAAGGCGATCCGGGTCAAGAGCCCCAACGAGTTCAAGGCGGCCTTCGCCCGGGCCGAGGCGCTGATGGCCGAGCACCAGGTCCCGGTGGTGCTCGAGTTCATCCTCGAACGGGTCACCAATATCGCCATGGGCACCGAAGTCGACAGCGTCAACGAGTTCGAGGAGATCCTCTGCCTCGATCCGACGCTCTCGATCCGCAAGGGTCAGGATCTCGACGCTCAGGCGGCCCGGACGCCCGAGCCCGCCTTGGCGCGCTGATCCGTGGGCGCGTTCGACGAAGCCATAGCACGGCGTCCGGACCCGATCCGGAGCCGCAGGGAGGGTCGCATGCCCCGGTTCGCCGCCAACCTCACCACCATGTTCACCGAAGTGCCGTTCCTCGAGCGCTTCGCCGCGGCGGCGCGGGCCGGGTTCGATGCCGTCGAGGTCCTGTTTCCCTATGGGTTCGAGGCGCCGGTTCTGGCCGAGGCGCTTGAAGCCAACGGGCTCGCGCTGGTGCTCCACAACCTGCCGGCCGGCGATTGGGACGGCGGCGAGCGCGGCATCGCGTGCCATCCGGACCGGGTCGACGAGTTCAGGGCCGGCGTGAATCGCGCCATCGCCTACGCGACGGCCCTCGACTGTCCCCGGGTCAACTGCCTGGCCGGCATCCTGCCGAAGGGCCTCGAGGCAAGCGCGGCGCGCCGCACGCTCGTCGGAAACCTGCGGTTCGCGGCGGAGGCGCTGAAGGCGGCCGGGATCGAACTCCTGCTCGAGCCGGTCAACAGCCGCGACATTCCGGGGTTCTTCATCGACCGACCCGGGCAGGGCCTCGCCATCATGGACGAGGTCGGGTCCGACAACCTGAAGCTCCAGTTCGACATCTACCATACGCAGGTCATGCAGGGCGACCTGATGCGCGCCATCGAGGCCATGCTGGCCCGCATCGGCCACCTTCAGGTCGCCGACAACCCGGGCCGCAACGAGCCCGGGACGGGCGAGATCAACTACCCATTCCTGTTCCGCCGCCTCGACGAACTCGGCTACGCGGGCTGGATCGGCTGCGAGTACAAGCCGCGTGCCACGACGGAGGCCGGGCTCGATTGGCTGCTGCCCTACCGGCTCGCGGGGACCCCGTCACCCCTGTCCCGAGGAGCAAGCCTGTGAGCAACGTCGGTTTCATCGGCCTCGGCATCATGGGCGAGCCCATGGCGGGGCATCTCCTGGCCGCGGGTCACACCCTGTTCGTCCACACCCGCTCGACCGTGCCCGACATCCTCGTGCGGAACGGCGCACGGCCCTGCGGCAGCGCCGGCGAAGTGGCGGGCAATGCCGACATCATCATCACCATGCTGCCCGACACGGGCGACGTCGAAACCGTCCTCTTCGGCGAGGGCGGCGTGGCCCAGAGCCTCGTGCCCGGCAAGATCGTGGTCGACATGAGTTCGATCTCGCCGATCGCCACCAAGGACTTTGCGGCGCGCATCGGCCGTCACGGCTGCGATTACCTCGATGCCCCCGTGTCGGGTGGAGAGGTGGGGGCCAAGGCCGCGACTCTCACCATCATGGTGGGTGGCCCGGAACGCGCCTTCGAGACCGCGAAGCCGCTGTTCGAAACCATGGGCAAGACCATCACGCTCGTCGGCGGCAACGGCGATGGGCAGACCACCAAGGTCGCGAACCAGATCATCGTGGCCTTGACCATCGAGGCGGTCGGCGAGGCGCTGCTCTTCGCCTCCAAGGCCGGGGCCGACCCGGCGCGCGTGCGCCAGGCGCTGATGGGCGGCTTCGCGTCTTCCCGCATCCTGGAGGTCCATGGCGAGCGCATGGTGAGCCGGAACTTCGAGCCGGGCTTCCGGATCGCACTGCACCAGAAGGACCTGAACCTCGCCTTGGAGGGCGGCCGCGCGCTAGGCGTCAGCCTGCCCAATACCGCGACCTGCCAGGAATTGTTCACGGCCGCCTCGGCCGCGGGTGGGAGCGGCTTGGATCATTCGGCGATGGTTCAGGTGCTCGAACGCTTGGCTTGCCACGAGATCGGCGAGAGGCAGCGCGGCGGATCGTCCGATCCCATTTGATGAGCTGACCGCCTAGATCGCTCCGGGAGGGAGCCGCCATGTCGAGATCGGAACGCGAGTTGCTTCTCAGCCTGTTCCAGGCCGCCGTCGATGCCGCGGCTCCGGAGCTCTGCGTGCCCCGGCACCTGCCGGCGCCGCCGGCCGGACGCACCGTCGTGATCGGAGCCGGCAAGGCCGCCGCCGCCATGGCCCAGGCGGTCGAGACCCATTGGCCGGCCGGCCGGCCGCTCTCGGGCCTCGTCGTGACGCGCTACGGACACGGCGTCGGACCGCTTCACCGCATCGAAGTCGTCGAAGCGAGCCATCCGGTTCCCGACGCCGCCGGGCAGGCGGCGGCCGGGCGCATGCTCGACCTCGTGGGTGGCCTCGGACCCGACGACCTCGTGCTCTGCCTCATTTCGGGGGGCGGCTCGGCTCTGCTCGCGTTGCCCGTCGAGGTCGTCGGTCTCGCCGACAAGCAGGCGGTCAACCGCGCCCTGCTCAGAAGCGGAGCCGGCATCCATGAGATGAACTGCGTGAGGAAGCACCTGTCGGCCATCAAGGGCGGCCGCCTCGCCGCGGCCGCGGCCCCGGCTGCCGTCGTGACCCTGATGATCTCGGATGTGCCCGGCGACGACCCTTCGGTTGTCGCCTCGGGACCGACCGTGCCCGACCCCTCGACGCTCGCCGAAGCCCGTGGCGTGCTGGCCCGCTACGGCATCGTGCCGCCGCCCGCCGTCGCGGCGCGCCTCCTCGATCCCGCGGCCGAAACGCCGAAACCGGGCGACCCCGTCTTCGCCCGGAGCCGAGTCGTCATGACCGCGACGCCACAGGGTTCGCTCGACGCCGCGGCGGCCGTGGCGCGCAGGGCCGGCCTGGAACCTATCATCCTCGGCAATGCCATCGAGGGCGAGGCCGCCGAGGTGGCGCGCGTCATGGCCGGGATCGCCCGGCAATGCGCCGCCCACGGGCAGCCCGCGGCCGGTCCTTGCGTCCTGATCTCGGGCGGCGAGACCACCGTCACGGTGCGGGGCGGCGGACGCGGCGGACGCAACGCGGAATTTCTGCTCGGCCTCGCGGTGGCGCTCGACCGTCACCCCGGCATCCACGCCATCGCCTGCGATACCGACGGTATCGACGGAACGGAAGACAATGCCGGTGCTCTGCTTTATCCGGACAGCCTGGCGCGCGCCGCGGCACTCGGGCTTGATGCCCGCGACCGGCTGGCCGACAACGACGGCTACGGCTTCTTCGCGGCGCTCGGCGACCTCGTCGTCACGGGGCCGACCCGCACCAACGTCAACGACTTTCGGGCCATCCTGGTCCAGGGCTGACGGACACTGCGGTAAACTCACGGCGCAAGATACGACGAGCCTGCGCCAAGCGGGTCGGCACCATGGATCGACGAGGAGGATTGTGATGCTGAAGATGCCCCTGCCTGACGACGCCGTGCTGGCCCGCCGCGCCGAGATCGTGGCCGCCCTTCGTCGAATCCTACCGGGCGAGCAGGTGATCGACGACGAGATCGAGCGCCGCGCCTACGAGAGCGACGGCCTCACGGCCTATCGCACGCTCCCCATGGTGGTGGTGCTTCCGGAGACGACCCAGCAGGTCGTCGACGTGATGCGGTACTGCAATGGGGCGGCTCTCAAGGTCGTGCCGCGGGGCGCCGGCACGTCGCTCTCGGGCGGAGCTCTGCCGCTCGAAGATGGCGTGCTGCTGGGCCTCGGCAAGTTCAAGCGGATCCTCGACATCGACATCGCCAACCGCTGCGTCGTGGTGCAGCCCGGCGTTACCAACCTCGGCATCACCAACGCGGTGCAGGACCAGGGCTTCTACTACGCCCCCGATCCGTCGAGCCAGATCGCCTGCACGATCGGCGGCAATGTCGCCGAGAACTCGGGCGGCGTGCACTGCCTCAAATACGGTCTCACCACCAACAACGTCCTGGGCATCGAGATGGTGACGATGGACGGCGAGGTCGTCCGTCTCGGCGGCAAGCATTTCGACAGCGCCGCCCTCGATCTCCTCGGCGTCATGGTGGGATCCGAAGGGTTGCTCGGGGTCGTGACCGAGGTGACGGTCCGCATTCTGCCGAAACCGCCCGGCGCCCGCGCCCTGCTGATCGGCTTTCCGACCATCGAGGGCGCGGGCCACTGCGTGGCCGACATCATCGGGGCCGGCATCATCCCGGGCGGTATGGAGATGATGGATCGGCTCGCGGTCGAGGCGGCGGAGGCCTTCGTGCACGCCGGCTATCCACTGGACGCCGAGGCGCTGCTCATCGTCGAACTCGACGGATGCACGGCCGAGGTCGACCATCTGATCGATGCGGTCGAGGCCATCGCGGGCCGCCACGGGGCCACGACTTGCCGGATCAGCCAGAACGAGGAGGAACGCCTTCTGTTCTGGGCCGGACGCAAGGCGGCCTTCCCGGCGGTGGGCCGCATCTCGCCCGATTATTATTGCATGGACGGCACCATCCCGCGGAAGCGGCTCGGCGACGTGCTGGCCCGCATGAAGCAGATGGAGGCGATGTATGGCTTGAGGGTCGCCAACGTGTTCCACGCGGGCGACGGCAACCTCCACCCGCTGATCCTCTACGATGCCAATGTGGCGGGCGAGCTCGAGCGTGCCGAGGAATTCGGCAACGACATCCTGCGGCTCTGCGTCGAGGTGGGCGGCGTCCTGACCGGGGAGCACGGGGTCGGGGTGGAAAAGCGCGACCTCATGGACACGATGTTCGACAAGGTCGACCTCGACCAGCAGCAGCGGCTGAAATGCGCCTTTGATCCGGAGGGCCTGCTCAACCCCGGCAAGGTCTTCCCGCAATTGTGTCGCTGCGCCGAACTCGGGCGCGTCCATGTCCATGCCGGGCAGACGCGCTTCCCCGATCTGCCGCGCTTCTGAGGGCCGTCGCCATGACCGCGTTCCGACCGAAGGACACGGCCGAGCTCCGGGCCATCGTGGCGTCGGCGTTGGCCGAGAAGCAGACGCTCGATATCGTCGGGGGCGGCAGCAAGCGAGCCCTGGGCCGACCATCGCGGGCCCAGCACAGGCTCGACATGGGCGCCTTCGATCGCGTCATCGACTACGAGCCTTCGGAACTCGTGATGACGGCCGAAGCCGCGACACCGATGCGGGCCATCGAGGCGGAACTCGCAGCGCATGGCCAGATGCTCGCCTTCGAGCCGCCGGACTGGCGCGGGCTCCTGGGGACCAGCGGCGAGCCGACGCTCGGCGGCGTGATCGCCTGTAATGTCGCGGGTCCACGTCGGGTGCGGGCCGGAGCGCCGCGCGACCACTTCCTGGGCTTCTCGGCCGTCAACGGCTGGGGCGAGGCCTGGAAGGCGGGTGGGCGGGTGGTCAAGAACGTGACCGGCTATGACATGGGCAAGCTCCAGGCCGGTGCCTTCGGCACCTTGTCGGTGCTGACCGAGATCAGCGTCAAGGTTCTGCCACGGCCCGAGACCTCATGCAGCCTCGTCGTGACGGGGCTTCAGGACGCGGCCGCGATCCCGCTGCTGGCCACGGCGCTGAACGCGCCCGACGAGGTCTCGGCCGCGGCCCACCTGCCGGCCGCCGTGGCGGCGCGTTCGGCCGTTGCTGCCGTGTCGGACCGCGGGGCCGTCACGGTGTTGCGCCTCGAAGGTCCGCGGCCGTCGGTCGACTTCCGGGCTACGACGCTCGAGGGGCTGCTCGGCCCGGCGCTCCGGCTGAACGATCGGGACAGCACGGCGCTCTGGGCCGAGATCGCAGCGGTCGGCGCTCTCATCGGGGCCGAACGGCGCGGCTCTGCCGGGATCGTCTGGCGCCTCTGCCCGACGCCCTCGGCCGCGCCGGCGCTGCTGGCGCGGATCCGCTCGGGACTGGCCTCCGCCGAAGGCTTCTACGACTGGGGTGGCGGGCTGCTGTGGCTGACGCTCGACGCCGCCGAGGCCGGCCCCGATGCCGGCGCGGGTCTCGTGCGGGCTGCCATCAGGCAGGCCGGCGGCCATGCCACGCTGGTCCGGGCGACGGATGACATGCGCGGCGCCGTTCCGGTCTTCGAACCCGCGCAGCCGGCGCTCGACGCACTCGCCCGTCGCGTCAAGGCGAGCTTCGACCCTCACGGTATTCTCAATCCGGGCCGCATGCAGGAAGGGCTCTGACGCCATGCAGACCAGTTTCAGCCCGGCCCAGCTCGCCGACCCAGATACTGCGGAATCGGCCAAGATCTTGCGCGCCTGCGTGCATTGCGGTTTCTGCACCGCGACCTGCCCGACCTACGCGCTGCTCGGCGACGAGCTCGACAGCCCACGCGGTCGCATCTACCTCATCAAGGACATGCTGGAGAACGACCGCCCGGCGACCGCCCAGGTGGTGAAGCATATCGACCGCTGCCTCTCGTGCCTGTCCTGCATGACGACCTGCCCGTCGGGCGTGAACTACATGCATCTCGTCGACCATGCGCGCCATCACATCGAGAGAACCTATGTGCGGCCCTGGCAGGACCGCGCCCTACGCCGGCTGCTCGGCGCCGTGCTGCCCAGGCCGGGCGTGTTCCGCCTGGGTCTGCAGGCGGCCCGGTTGGGCAAACCCCTGGCGCGGTTCATGCCGCCGCAGCTGCGCGTGCTGCTGGCACTCGCGCCGGCCAGGGTACCGCCGGCCTCCGCCGTCGACAGTCCGCAGGTCTTCCGGGCCGTCGGCCCCCGCGTCAAGCGTGTGGCGCTGCTGACCGGCTGCGCCCAGCGGGTGCTGGCGCCAGAGATCAACGAGGCCACCATCCGGCTTCTCACGCGGCACGGTTGCGAGGTCGTCGTGGCGCGAGGCGCGGGCTGCTGCGGCGCCCTGAACCATCACCTCGGGCAGGAGGGGCACGACTTCGCCAGGGCCAATATCGAGGCCTGGACGCGCGAGATCGCGGGCGAGGGACTCGATGCCATCGTGATCAATGCCTCGGGCTGCGGCACCACCGTGAAGGATTACGGCTTCATGTTCCGCGAGGACGAAGGCTTGGCGGCGTCCGCCCGTACCGTATCGGGCCTCGCGCGCGACATCACCGAACTCATGACCGAACTCGGGCTGCAGCCGCCCAAGGTCGCGACCGGCCAGCGCGTCGCCTATCACAGCGCCTGTTCGCTCCAGCACGGCCAGAAGGTGAGGGCGGAGCCGAAGCGCCTGCTGGCCGCCGCGGGTTTCGAGGTGGTGGACGTGCCCGAAGGACACCTGTGCTGCGGCTCGGCCGGTACCTACAACCTGCTGCAACCGGTTATCGCCACGCAACTGCGCGACCGCAAGGTCGCCAACATCGAACGCACGCGGCCGGATCTGATCGCGGCCGGCAATATCGGCTGCATGACCCAGATCGCGTCGGGGACAGGCGTCCCGGTGGTTCACACGGTGGAGCTTCTCGATTGGGCGACGGGAGGACCGCGGCCTGCCGCGGTCCCGGCCCAGGCTTGAGGCCTCGGCCAAGGCTGGCGATCTCAAGGTCCTTCGCTTCTCGTCATGCCGTGCGGGCCGGCAGACGTAGAGCGTAGCGAATACAAGGTCGGAGAAACCGACCGGTCATGCAGCTTCAAGGAAGCGGTTCAGGGGGAGAACCATCATGTTCAATCAATTGCTGACACCCGTCGGCGGAAGCCTGGCATTGTCGTTCCTGGTGGCGGCGGTGCCTATCGCGACCGTGCTGGTGCTGCTCGGCGTCTTGCGCCGCCCAGCCTGGCAGGCCTCGCTCGGCGGACTCGTGGCGGCCCTGATCATTGCGATCCTGGTCTGGCAGTTCCCGCCAGGCCTCGCCATCGACGCCGTCGTGGCCGGCATGGTGTTCGCGCTCTGGCCGGTGATGTGGATCGTCTTCAACGCGCTGCTTCTCTACAACATCGCCGTCGTCTCGGGCCGCTTCGACGCCTTCCGCGACTGGATCGTCGACCACATGCCGAACGATCGCCGCATCGTCCTCGTGGTCATCGGCTTCTGCTTCGGTTGCCTGCTCGAAGGCGTGTCGGGCTTCGGCACGCCGGTCGCCATCACCAGCGCCCTCCTGATCCTCGTGGGCTACCCGCCGCTCGAAGCCTTGACCTACACGCTCATCTTCAACACCGCACCCGTGGCGTTCGGGGCGCTCGGGGCGCCCGTCACCGTGCTGGGACAGGTGACCGGCCTATCGCCCGTGACGCTCGGCGCCATGATCGGCCGGCAGTTGCCCATCATGGCGCTGCTCTTGCCCTTCTACGTGATGGCGATCTACGGCGGCTTCCGATCCGTTCGCGCCCTCTGGCCGATGCTGCTGGTCGCGGGCGGCAGCTTCGCCGTGGCGCAGTTCGTCTCGTCGAACTACCTCGATTACGCCTTGACGGACGTGCTCTCGTCCCTGACCGCTCTCGTCGTGACGCTCGGGTTCCTGCGGGTGTGGTCGCCGGCACCCGACGCCAGCTTCGCGATCCGCGGCCCCTCCGTGCGGGCACACGCGCTCGGGGCCGATGTCGTCGCCATGCCGCGCCTCGCCTCCGCGATCCCCGGTTGGCAGGGCTGGATCCCGTGGGTCGTCGTCTCGGCGATCGTGATCGCCTGGACGCATTTCAAGATCTTCACGATCGGACAGCAGACGATCGCCTGGCCGGGCCTGCACAATGCCGTCGCGATCACGCTCTACGGCAGCAAACCCTACGCGGCGAACTGGGTATTCCAGCCCCTCGCGACCGGGACCGCAATCCTGGTCTCGGCCGTCATCACGGCGGCCATCGTCGGTGTCGGCCCGGCCCGGTTCGTCGACTGCATCGGCATCACCTGGCGTCAGAGCCGCCTCGCCATCCTGACGGTCGCCCTGATCGTCGGCCTCGCCTATCTGATGAACTACTCCGGCCTCAATTATACGCTCGGTCTCGGGGTCGCGTCGGTCGGCTTCATCTTTCCGCTGCTGTCGCCGTTCCTGGGCTGGGTCGCGGTGTTCCTCTCGGGCAGCGACACGTCGGGCAATGCGCTGTTCGGCAACCTTCAGGTCGTCGCGGCAAACCAGCTCGGCCTCAACCCGGTGCTGATCGCCGCAACGAACTCGTCCGGCGGCGTCATGGGAAAGATGATCTCGCCCCAGAACATCGCGACCGGCGTCTCGGTGACCGACCTCAAGGGACAGGAGGGCGTCGTCTTCGCTCGGACGTTCAAGCACAGCATCGTCCTGACGCTGCTGCTCGGCGTGATCGTCATCCTGCAGCAGTATGTCGTGCCCTGGATGATCCCGCGATGAAGCTGCGTCAGGTCAGCAGCCGAAGCATGAGGCCGAACCCCCGCCGATCCCGCACGCTCGGGATGTTGCGCCTGATCCAGGCATCGGCACCGAGCGCGCGTCCGGCCGCGAACACCATGCAGGTGCCGCAAAGCAGGGCGACGAGTACGGGGGTCCACGACCAGACCGGCACGCCGCCCGCCACCTCGCCATAGGTGCCGAGCCACAGCGCCAGCCCCGCCACGAGGCCGCCGAAGCCTGCGACCCGGACGAAAAGCCCGAGAATGAACGAGCTTGCCAGGACGAAGGCCGCCAGGAACATCAGCACATCGAAGAGCCCGTAGTTCGGCATGACGACGTCGGACGCGAAGCGACCGATCTCGGGCCAGGCGGCGCGTCCCGCCACCTGATCGGCCAAGCCATGCAGGCCGTTTTCGGTCCCGAGAGGCAAGGTCTTCAGCATCAGGACGAAGCCGAGGCCACCGACGAGGACGCGCACGAGCCACAGCCATAGGAGACGGCCGCTGCGCTGCGTTCGGTCATCCCGCAGGTTGATGACCAGCAGCGTCAGACTCATGATCGCCAGGAGATAGAAGACGATCAGCACCACGTAGCGCGCGGCCGCGAGGGAGGCATAGTCGCCGGTGTCGGCGGTCAGGAACGCGACCACGTCCGTCATCGGGTTCGTCACAGCAGCAATCTCCGCGTCAGGCAGGGTGATCGTCATGGGGGCCGCGCGCCTCTCCGGCCGAGCGGTTCGGCTTAGCCGTATCGTCGACGCGAATCCAGGGCGCTGCCCCTCGATCACGATGCCGTTGGCTCGAACCGCGCTGGACGCCCGGACATGATCGATTTCAACAAGATGAAGCCTGATGTCACCCGAAAACCCGTGCCGCCTTTTGGCACCATGCTCCAGCGGAACCGCTGCGGAGGCCCCGTGATTATGCCTGCGACAGATCTGTGGCATCCGGAAAAGAGGAGCAACCCAATGGCCGTTACGGTCCCGCCGAGCCCCATTCGATACACCCCCGACGTCGAACGGCCCGAGGCCGACGAGGCCGAGACGGCTCAGGGCATCGTGGCTCAGATGCGCAAGATCGGCGAAACGGTGTTCAAGGATTCGGGGCATGCCGAACGCGGCGTCCACGCCAAGAGCCACGGCTTGCTGCACGGCGAACTCGAGGTCCTGCCCGACCTTCCGCCCACCTTGGCGCAAGGGCTCTTCGCCAAGCCCGGTACCTTTCCCGTCGTGATGAGGCTCTCGACCAACCCGGGCGACATCCTCGACGACAGCGTCTCGACCCCGCGGGGATTGGCCCTCAAGATCGGCGGCGTGACGGGTGAGAGATTGCCGGGTGCCGCCGGCGACACGCAGGATTTCGTCATGGCCAATGCACCTGCCTTTGCGGCCGCCAATGCCAAGAAGTTCCTGGGAAACCTGAAGCTCCTGGCCGCCACGACCGACACCCCGCAGGGTCTCAAGAAGGCGCTTTCCGCCGTGCTGCGCGGCACCGAAGCGGTCGTCGAGACCTTCGGGGGCAAGAGCACCACGTTGATCAGCCTCGGCGGTCACCCCGAGACCCATATCCTGGGCGAGACCTTCTATTCGCAGGTGCCGCTCCGTTATGGCGACTATATCGCCAAGGTGGCGGTGGCACCCGCGTCGCCCGCCTTGCAGGAACTCACCGGCGCTCCTCTCAACGTCAATGGCAAGCCCAACGGCCTGCGCGACGCCGTCAATGTCTTCTTCGCGGACCACGATGCCGTGTGGGAGCTTCGCGTGCAGCTGAACACCAACCTCGAGACCATGCCGATCGAGGATGGATCCGTCGTCTGGCCCGAGGCGGAGAGTCCCTATGTTCCCGTGGCGCGCATCACGGTCCGACGTCAGGAGGGCTGGAACGCCACGAAGCACGATGCCATCGACGACCACATGGCATTCAGCCCCTGGCATGGTCTCATGACCCACCAGCCGCTCGGCTCCATCATGCGGGTCCGCAAGACCGCCTACGAGGCCTCGAAATCCTTTCGCGCGACGGCCAACCGGACCAGCATCGCCGAACCACCCGATCTTGGAGCCACGCCATGAGCGACGAACCGCTGCCCCTCGAGATCTACGGCTTCTGGCGGTCGAATGCCATGTATCGGGTCCGGGTCGCCCTGAACCTCAAGGGCGTGGCGTATCGCGAGATCCCCGTGAACCTCGACGCCGGCGAGCAGCACGCGCCGGCCTTTCTCGCCCGCAATCCCCAGGCCTCGGTTCCGGCCCTGGTCGATGGCGACCTGCCGCCCTTGACGCAGTCGCTCGCCCTTCTGGAATACATCGAGGAACGCTATCGCGAGCCGCCGATCCTTCCGGCCGATGCCCGCGGGCGGGCGCGGGTCCGGTCGCTTGCCGCGACCGTCGCCTGCGACATTCATCCTTTGATCGTACCGCGCGTCCGTCGCTACCTCACAGAAAAAGCGGGCTTTGACGCCGACGGCTTCCGCCAATGGTTGAGCCATTGGGTGAGCCACGGACTGGTGGGCCTCGAAGCCAATCTTTCCGGAAGCCGCGACACGGGCCGTTTCTGCCACGGCGACCGCGTGACGATGGCCGACATCTGCGTCACCGGCCTCGCCATGATCGGCAAGGTGTTCAAGGTCGACGTTCCGCCGACCCCGACCTTGACGGCCATCGTGGACCGCTGTCTGGCCGAGCCGGCCTTCGCGGCTGCGGAGCCCTCGAAACAGGCGGATGCTCCCAAAGCGGCCTGACGCAGCAGCTCGACTGCGCTAAAGACGTCGAGCGCCGGTCGGGCGACGCCGAAGAGGAAACCAGGATGATCACCTTTTATTACAACGCGGCGCCGAACCCGATGAAGGTCGCGCTCTTCCTCGAAGAGGCCGGCCTGCCCTACGAGGCCGTTCCGGTCGATTCGCGCAAGGGCGAGCAGCATGCGGCGGCCTACACGGCCATCAACCCGAATGCCAAGCTGCCTGCCATCGTGGACGGCGACGCGACGGTGTTCGACAGCAACGCCATCCTGCTCTATCTCGCCGAGAAGACCGGCAAGTTCATCCCCGAGGCCGGCGACAAGGCACGCGGCGACCTCTTTTCCTGGCTGATGTTCGTCGCGACCGGGATCGGTCCCTACTCGGGCCAAGCCGTGCACTTCAGACACTTTGCGCCGAAGAGCCAGGATTACGCCCTCAACCGCTACGCTTTCGAAGCCCTGCGCCACTGGGGCATCGTCGACGCCCGGCTGAAGCAGCACCGCTATATGCTGGGCGAGACCTATTCGATCGTCGACATGGCGGTCTGGGGTTGGGCCCGCATGGTACCGTTCGTGATGGGCGAGGACGCCTGGGAGAAGCTGCCGAACGTGAAACGCTTGCACGAGGAGATCAGTGCTCGTCCGGCCGCGCAACGGGCCGAGGCCTTGAAGGCGAGGCACAGCTTCAAAGCCGAAATGGACGAAGAGGCCAAGCGTTTCATGTTCCCGCAAAACGTCGGCTTCACCTCCTCGCCCGTCTCTCCCGCCTGATCGGCCGATCGTCAGCGGGCTCGGGCGTACGTCAAGCTGTCAATGACGGAGAAGACCTCCCGCTCTGGCGCCTTGACGGCATGTCAGGGCGCGAGAGGGGAAAACCTTCCGAATTGTCGGCGTCTATGACCGCTCCGCTGCCGGACTGGCTAGGCGGCGCGCCGCCGGCGCTGCCCGACGATGCTCTCCAACTCGGAGACCAGGACGCCCGAAGTCAGATCGCGCCCGACCGCATCGCCAAGGTGGCACGCTGCCGCCCGGAAGCGTGGATCGGCCAAGAGGCGGCTCACGGCTGCGGCGATCTCGTTCGGCGTCGCGGCTTCGGACAGGCTGAGGCCTGCGCCGCGCTCCACGACGCGCACCGCATTGTCGCCTTGGTCCCGCCCCATCGGCATGACGAGCAACGGGACCCCATGAACGAGCGATCGTGTCACGGTGCCGTGTCCACCATGGGTGATGACGAGCGAAACCTCCTCCATCACCGCATCGTGCGGTGCGCTGTCGACCAGGGTCACATTCGGCGCCGCGCTCAGCGCGTGACCCTCGATCGCCGGACCGGTCGTGACGACGGCATCCACATGCAGGTGTCGGAGGGCCTCGATGATCCGCTGCAGGATAGGGGCTTGTGCCTGGAACGTCGTAGAGAACGACACCAGGACGCGAGGCCGGAGGGGACTCGCCGACCAGGGGGCCTGCCATGGCTTCGACCAGCTCGGCGTGCCGAGAAGCGGGCCCACGTAGCGGAGGTTGGCCGGTAACCGCTCACAGGGAAAGTCGAACGCAGGGCTCATCCCCAGGAACACACGATCGACGCGATCGTATTGCTCGAAGACGTGCGCGAGACGCTTCAGGCCAAGCAACGCGCGCAAGTCGTTGAACATGGGCAGCCAGGCGTTCATCGCACCGGCCATTGCGTCACGCGCCGTATCGGCTTCGGCTTGTTCCTCGGCGGTCCGAGGCGGTGCTGACGCATGGGTCGCCGGCGGCACGCCCGGCAATGGCCGCACGCTGACATGAGGCGAGAGGAGTGCGCAGGGAACCTGCGCGGCCTCGGCGGCCAGCGCGGCGCCGAACAGGAAATCATGCGCCAGAACCACATCGGCAGGTTCTGCCTCCAACTCCTCCAGTATATCGGCCGCATAATCCGCCGCCGGCCCGAACATGGCGTGCTCGCATACGACCGCCATATCCGGGATCGAGCTTACCGTCGGTGCGGCGGCGGCCGGCAGTGGGAGAGGGATCTGATCGCCGCTCCAGGCCCTGTACCTGAAGCCGGACGCTTCGATGTCGGCTTGCGAATTGGCATCGCCCACGATCCTGACATCGTGACCGCGACCAGCGAGACGGTGGGCCGCCGTCAGCATGGGGCCGAGATTACCGGGGCCACCCCAGTGGGCGAGAAGAAAATGGTCCGACATGATCGAGTTTCCGTGGGTGATGATCGCCAAGGGGCGTTCGAAGGCCTTTGCCTGCGGGGTGGCCGACCGAGCGTTGGCGCGCCCCGCGGGTCCGGTTCGTCAGAGGGGAGGTTCGAGGTCGTGCAGACGGTCGAGCGGCACTCCAACATGAGCCGCCCCATAAGCCGCAAACCCGAGCACGACGGCCTCGGCCAGCCATCGCGCCGCCCGGGTCGCATATCCGGGACGAGGCTGAAGAACGGCCGGAGTCGCGCCACCAAGGACCGTCGCGCGCGCATCCTGAGGAGCCTCCGTGTCTCCCGTAGAGTGCTGCCGGGTCACCCGGTATCGCGGCGTAGAAGCGATGGGGCGCGACTGCGCGGGTGTAGCAAGGTTAGAGTAGGTGGTCGCCATGTCAGCTCTCCGTCCTCTTGGGCTGCGGAGAATCTGGCGTGCCGACGTTACGGCACGACGACGGATCGGATCGAAAAGACTACGACCGTAATACGAGTGGCAGGTGAGCGTAACGTCAGATCGCTCTATTGGTCGGACCCAAAAAGATGATTTAGAGGGGGTGCGCCGATTCATCTCGAACGGAAGGTGTACCTTCCGATCGAGTCGCTGCACTAGAGTCTGTCAGATCGTAGTTGAAGCTGGAGCGTTACCTTCGTCATTGCGTGGCGCGAAGCAACGAAGCAACCTGGTGTGCGAACCAGGGTGAAGCTGAGTCCCACCACGCTCCGCTCGCGATGCGCTCGCGACGACGGACGATGATCCTCTTCGCTCCCCAAGCTTGCTGACACACTCTCGCAGTTTTTAGCTGTCCGACAGAATAACGATGAAGTCCCACCCTGCCGTCGTCCGCTCGGCTCGATAGCGCGGCGGGGTAGCCGCGGATCAGCCGGCCTTCAGATTGCGCGCCAGCGTTGCGGCGAGGGAGCCGGAACGCCACGGGCGACGTACGACGTCCGCTACCCCGGCGGACGTCAGGTCCTCGGCCTCGAGGTCGTCTCCCACTGCGGCCGACAAGATGACCGGCGGGCGCGACCCCGAGGCGCGAACCGCCCTTGCGAAGTCCAGGCCGCTCATCCCTTTCAGAGCCTTGTCGGCGATCGCGAGATCGAAGCGGTCGGGGAACGTTTGGAGCGCCGTCAGTGCCGACCTCGGATCGGCGAAGCCTACGGGCTCGAACCCGAGGGCGGCCAGCAGTTCTTCGTCGCTCATGACGTCGGCCTGATTGGCCCCCACCACCATGACGATCTGCCCGGGGGCGGAGGCTGTCGCGTCGGCCGGCCCGGGGCGACGCGCTTCGGGCAGCCAAGCCTCGAATGTACTGCCCCGATCCGGTGCGCTCTGGACGTCGAAGGCCCCGCCGCTCTCGTTCACGACCTCGAACGCCGTCGCCAGCCCCAATCCGGTACCGGCGGCCCGCGTCGTGAAGAAAGGCTCGAAGATCTTGGCGAGTGTCGCGGGATCGATGCCCAGCCCTTGGTCGGTGACGGTGACGCGCACATAATCGCCGGGATCGAGCGTGCCGTGCGAGAGCGCGCGCCGCCGATCGAGGTGGGGCTTGTCGAGTGCGACCGTGATCCGTGATCCGGCCCGAGAGGCTTGCGCGGCGTTGCGGATGAGGTTGACCAGGACCTGTTGCAACTGCGCCGGCTCGGCCATGACGAGTGCGCCGTCCGCCGTGCCGCTCGCGACGAGGTCCATCTCCGCCATGACGGGCCGCAACTGCGCTACCGTCTCCGCCAGGAGGACGTCCAGCGAGGCGAGGTGCTGCTTGGCGAGGCCCCGTCGGCCGAAATCGAGGATATGGCCTACGAGTTCGCGGGCGCGCTCGCCCGCTTGAGCGATTTCCGCCACGTGGCGCATGGCGATGCTCTCGGGCGCAACGGCTTCGGCGGCCATCTCGGCATGGCCCAGCACCGTTCCGATCACGTTGTTGAAGTTATGCGCGACGCCGCTCGTGAATGTGCCGATCGCCTCGAGGCGCTGGGCCTGTCGCAGCCGGGCCTCGAGCGCCCGGCGCTCGTTGAACATGGCTTCGCGGTGCAGCGCGTTGCCGATGACATCGCCTTGCATCCGCAGCAGGCCGACGGTCTCCCGCAGCCAGGCGGGGCGCGACCCGACATGATCGAAGCAAAGCAGGCCGATCATCGAGTCCCCGCCCATCAGCTTGGCGCCTGACCAGGCCCGGACCCCGGCCCGATCGAGCGCGGCCCGCATGTCGGGTGGCAGTTCCTCCTTCTGATAGGGCGTGCGAAACGTCCTACCCGGAAGTTCGGCAAGCTGGCGCGACGGCTCCAACAGCGCCTCCGGCCATCCCGCCGGCGTCTCGACGCCCGCCTTCGACCAGAAATGAACGTCGTGTCCGTCGAAACGAAGCACATAGGCGCGATCGGGACGTGTCTGTTCGCCGAACATGCCCAGCACGGTATCGATGCGGGCTGGAATGTCCTCCGGTTGGCAGGCGATGAACTGGCTCGACGACAGGCCGATGATGTGCTCGAGATCGGCTCGCCGACGGAGCGCGACAGCACCCGCCCGCAAGCGCAGCCCGACACCGACCAGCAGCCCGGCCAACAGCAGCGCCGCCACGTAGAGCCCGACCCGGAACCGCTCCGCCTCGTGCTCCTGCGCGATCTCCTTGGCCCCGATGGCGGATCGCACGGCTTGACGTCCGTGTTGGGTCGAGGTGCCCATCAATCGTCTGAGCCCCCGATCGAGGCGCGGCAACAGATCGATCAGCAATTGACCGCGCGACACCAGGTTCGCACGGCTGTCCACGAGGGTCGGATCGATCGTTTCCATGTGGCGGAGAGCATCGAGCCGGCTCTGGACCAGGCGCGCGACGTCGGGTCCGGCATCCTGGGCGAGATGCGCCACGCCACTCTCGAGGGCGTTCACCGCGGCCGCGAGGTGGACATCCTCGCCAGGCTGCGCCACCCTGTCGCTCAGGAGGTCGAAATAGGCGAGCGAGTTTTGCAAGAGCGCGTTGTCGGTCTTGAAGAGCTCGACGAGGCCCTCCTCCTCTCCGAAGGCATCCTCGATATCCTGGACGGGTGCCGGTGTGTTCCAATCGTAGGATTTCAGCCGTGCGATGGAGGCTCGCATGTTCTCGACGTCGCGCACGAGCGGGTCGTAGTTGCGAAGCAGCCCTGTCCGGGCCTTGAGCACGTCGCCGTGCAAAAGGGAATCATTGAGGGCCAGCGTGTCGAGCGCGCGCCGCATGTCGACGAGATCGGCATCGTGCGGCTCGAAACTGCGGACGAGAAGCCAGGTGAGCAGGCCCACCAGCAACAGACCGACGCCTCCCACCTTCAAAAGCAAGGTCATGGGGGCGCCGTCAGGGGGTGGCCCCGGTACTGGCCCGTCAACGTGCGCAGGAATTCGACGATCAGCCCGACCTGCTGATCGGATAGCATCTGGCCCAGTTGCGCTTCCGCCATGCGTTGAACAGCAGAGTCGAGGCTCGTAACGCTGCCGTCATCGAAGTAGGGCGGCGTGACGGCGACGTTGCGCAGGCTCGGCACACGCATCGTTTCGGGGTCCCGGCCCAGGAGAGGCCGAAACACGCCGGCCTTCTCGAACAGGTTGCCCCCGACATTGACGCCCTGATGGCACGATACGCAACCGGCCGATTTGAACAGGTGGTATCCTTCCAGCTCGTCCGGCGAGAGAGCCGCAGCGTCGCCGCGGAGCCAGAGATCGAACCTGCTGTTCGGCGTGACCAGCGTTCGCTCATAAGCCGCCAAAGCGTCGAGCACGCCCTCGCGGTCAGGCGCCCGTCCCATGCTGTTTCGAAACTCGGCCACGGTTGCAGGGTCGGCGTCGAGCTTTCCGAGCAGCTCGGGCCACGTCGATCCCATGAAACCGGGGTCCTCGATGGACTTCTGGGCCTGCTCCTGCAGGGTTCGTACGTCGCCGGTCCAATCGAGCCGGAAACTCAATACGGCGTCGAAAACCGTGTTGGTGTTTCGCTGCAAAGGGCTGCCGTCCGGCGACAGATCCTTCGGCCTCGCGTCGGCGCCGTTCGAGCCGATGTCGTGGCAGGACATGCACGACCGTTCGTTGCCATGCGACAGTCTGGGGTCGCTGAACAGCTTTTCGCCCAATTTCGCGGGTTCGCTGTCGTCGGGCGCGACCTCTGGAATGGGCGCGATCGGTTCCGTGGCGGCTTGGGGCTGAACCGCGAGGACGGATGCTCGGGGAAGCTCAGGCACGATCGGACAGAGGAACGCGGCAAGGGCCAGAGGCCCGAGCAGCCGTCCGATTGCCAAAGACCGCCGCTGTGCCCAGCCCTCCCTGCAAGGATGAGGAACTTCCATGTCAATCACGACGCTGCCCGGCGAACCAGGTTCCGCAGATGATCATCGGCAGCTCCGCGTGCTGGTGATCGACGACGATCCCGGGATGCAAAATATTATCTCAGAGTACCTTGAACAACATGGCATCGAAGTAGAGGTCGCGGCATCTCGGAAGGAGATGGTCCGACTTATGACTGGCATGACTTTCAACCTTCTCATTCTCGATTTGCGTCTGGGTCAGGAGGATGGGCTCGATCTGCTGCGCGAGTTGCGCACGCGGGGCGACATCCCGGTCATCATCACCACCGGCCACCGTCGCGACGAGGTCGATCGCGTCGTCGGTCTCGAGCTCGGGGCCGACGATTACCTGACGAAGCCGTTCAGTCTGAGGGAGCTCCTCGCACGCATCCGCGTCGTGCTGCGTCGCGTCGAGGCCCCGCCGCCGGATACGGCCCGCGATGCAGCGGCGGGCCGAAGCCGTTTCGGCGGCTGGATCCTCGAGCGTCGGGCGCGGCGGCTTCTCGATCCCTCCGGTGCCGTGGTCGGCCTCACCAAGGGCGAGTATGCCCTGCTGCTCGCGTTTCTCGATGCGCCACAGCGGCCGCTCACACGAGAGTTTCTCCTTCAGTCCACCCGCATCCACGAGGACATCTTCGATCGCAGCATCGATGTTCAGATCCTTCGCCTGCGCCGCAAACTCGAAGTGGACCCGAGTGCGCCGCGCATGATCCAGACCGAGCGCGGCGTGGGTTATACCTTCGCGGTTCCGGTGGAGACCATCCGCTAGACGTCGATTGTTACAGCTGCAATCGAAAGGGAGGGTTTCGCAATTCGCGGGTAGCGGTCCACGTGGATCATGAGGGCGATCAGAACACAGGAGGTTCGGTTGACCCCGACCAACGCCACCGCATTCGCTCCCACATCGACCTGTCGCGCCACGATCGCCGCGATCAGCGAAAACCCGATGCTCATCGCGGTCGAATGGCATCGCCGGCCGCAGGAACGGCGTCTGAAGCCGTTTACATCGTTGTCCGCGCTATGCTGCGGTCTCATCGAAGCGACGATCTCGGCTTCGTTATCCTGGATTGCCAGCCTCATCATCATGGGGGTGATCCAGTGCGCAACGACGCTATCCTCGCCTCACGCTCTTCTGGCCTTTTTGCAGCACCTGAAACCTGTCACGCATTTCCTGCAGTGACTCCAGCAAACATCCTATGGGATGGGACGAAGTCCGCCGCGATGTTCGGGGAGCCCGCAAGCCTCATGACTCCGACGTGCCGCACGAGAGCCGGGCAAGCGCACGGAGGCAGGGCAACCCTGGATCATGGGACCGTTCGGGCCGTCTGCTTCGGTTCATTCGAGACACGCGGCACAGACCACGGCATCGACGACTTCGATGCCTTGTCGGTCGTAGACCTCCGCGGCCAGGATGGCGGCGGCGTAATCGTAACCGGTCCAGACCACGCAGGGCCCATGATCGTGAAACACGAGTTGGAAGACGTGACGGCCATGGGCATCGAGGCCGGGGCTCGCGATCTCCAGACGGGGTGCACGCATCCAGTCAGGTGCTGGAAATACGCTCATGGAGGATCTCCAATCCGATCGGAGCACTGGGACGGGACGTGGCATCCGACTTGCCACGGC
The DNA here is from genome assembly GCA_964245215.1 of uncultured Lichenihabitans sp. Taxonomy (GTDB): domain Bacteria; phylum Pseudomonadota; class Alphaproteobacteria; order Rhizobiales; family Beijerinckiaceae; genus Lichenihabitans. The sequence goes on along the minus strand of CAXTME010000064.1, from coordinate 4,372 downwards.
CTCAGCGGATCCTGAAGTCGAGGGGCCGCGCCCGGCAAGGCCTCGATCGTAATTCTGATCGATTGGCCCTTCAGTGTGGCCCTGGCGCAAGAGGCCGGAGAATGTTCGGATCCGCAGTCCTCGACGCAAGGAGATCGCTCGGCTACGTTCCATGTCGATGGAGAGGCGATTCTGTCCGATGAACAGTCCGCACTGGTTGGGAGCCTGGTCGCACCGCGATGTCGTCGACGAATAAGGCCGGGCTCCGCAATATCGCTTTGCAGCGTCGCAATGAATTGGGTCTCGATGTGCGGGCCGGTTTCGCCTCGCGCCTGGCCGTCGTCGGTCCTCCCCTCGTCCTGGAGTGCCTGCCTTCGGTCGGGAAGCCCGTAACGGCGGTCTTCTCCCCTATTGGGAGCGAGCCCGATGCGGGACCATTGGCATTGGCGCTTCACGCGGCGGGTGTGCCGCTGGTGCTTCCCGTAGATCTGTCGCATGGGTCTCCCCTGATCTTCCGCCGTTGGGTTCCCGGCGATCGCCTCGCGGTCGGACCACTCGGCATTGCCGAGCCCCTTCGGGATGCGGCCGAGTTCGAACCCGACGTTCTCGTCGTGCCTCTCATCGCCTTCGACCGGCGGGGCTACCGCATCGGCTACGGAGCCGGCAACTACGACAGGACGCTCGCGGCACTCCGAAGGCGGAAGCAGATCAGGGTGATCGGGGTCGCGTACGCGATCCAGGAGGAACGCGTGATCCCGAACGAGCCGCATGACGAGCCGGTCGATCTCATCGTGACCGATCGCAATGTCCTGCTTTGTCAAAGTTGACCGAAGGCCCATGCTGACGTGGGCGGAGCCGCAGGTTCGCCCCCACAGCCTTGCGTGGCGAAAGCCACGATTGATTTGGCTTTTCGAAGCGAAATCAATGCTGCTTCTAACCTTAAGTCTAAGGACTCTTGTGAGAGTCTGCTTAGACGCGATCGTGTTTCTGTGAAGCGGCCAGGCATGTCGGGTTGTCGACACGCCAGGCGTCGCCGTAAGACGGCGATGGGACGGGTTCCATGTCGAACGTGTTGATGGACACCAGCACGCGTCACGCCCTGGTGACGGGAGGCGCGCGCGGCATCGGTTTCGGCATCGCGGAAGCGTTGCTGCTGGCGGGTTACGCGGTGACCGCGACGGGTCTCACAGGCGAGGAGGTCGAGCATGTTCCGGAGCGCCCCTGTCTTCGGGCGGTCCAGCTCGATGTCACGCGGGACGAGTCCGTTGCAGCCTGCTTGTCCGGCCTCCACCGGCTCGACGTCCTGGTGAACTGTGCCGGGATGATCCTGCGCGGCGGCGCCGAATATGAGATCGAAAACTTCAGCCGGGTGATCGAGGTCAATCTCACGGGCACGATGAGGATGTGTGTCGCGGCGAGGCCGCTCCTGGACCGGCAGGGAGGTGCGATCATCAACACCGCGTCCATGCTGTCCTTCTTCGGCGGGCCGACGGTGCCGGCCTATACGGCATCCAAGGGCGGTGTCGCCCAACTCACAAAGGCGCTGGCGGTCGCCTGGGCGCCATCCATCCGCGTGAACGCGATCGCGCCTGGCTGGATCGCGACGGACCTCACGCGGGCATTGGTCGAGGATGAAGAACGATCGGCTGCCATCGTGGCGCGGACACCGGCCGGACGCTGGGGGAGTCCGGGCGATCTCGGAGGAGCCGTCGTCTTCCTGTGTTCGGAAGCGGCCCGCTTCGTGACGGGAACCGTACTTCCTGTCGATGGCGGATACGCCGCAATGTAGAGGTCCCGATGAACCAGAAGGCATTGTCGCGCGATCAATCCCGCGTTCCCTACAGGCACGCGCAGCCGAAAGAGTCGCCGCCCGAATTGGTGATCCCCGACGCTCTGCCCAAAGACGAGCGGGTCTGGGTGCCGCAAGGCGAGAACGTCTGGTTCCGGCCTCTGTGCCTGTCGGCATCGCGTGGGTACTGGATGAACTTGCTTCGCGTCCGCAAGTCCGGCGTCCTGTCGCGCCATCGACATCCCCAGCCGGTACATGGCTATGTGATCAAGGGGAGCTGGCATTATCTCGAACATGACTGGGTGGCGACCGAAGGCGCCTACGTGTACGAGGCTCCCGGCGAGACCCATACGCTCGTGGTGGACGATGACGTCGATGAGATGATCACCATGTTTCAGGTCAATGGCGCGATGATCTACGTCGACCCGGATGGCGGCGTCCTGGGCTACGAGGACGTCTTCTCCAAGATCGACGTTTGCCGGGCGCATTACGCCGCGGTCGGCCTTGGGGAAGACTTCGTGGCGCAGTTCATCCGATAAGCGCGCCGACCGAAACCAACCGGCGTTCCGCCTGTTTGGCACGCTTGAGACGTGCTAACGAAATGCCGCGTCAGGCTCGGGCGCCGTCGCGGCAGCATCCTTGGCGGGTTCGTTGCACGACACGATTCCGACCCCTGCAAGCGCTGCATCGGTCGGACGGCCCGGCCATCCGGTCGAAGGGCGCGTGAACGGAGAATTCGCAATGAATTTCAACAAAGGCGATATTGTACAGCTGAAGTCGGGTGGCCCGGCCATGGTCGTGACGGGCTCGTCCGATGCCGACGTCCAGGTGCTCTGGTACGCGGAGATCGTGGACGAAATCAAAACCGGCACGGTGCCGAGCTTCTGTCTTGTCGAGGCCGAACTCGAGGAAGCCGAAGACGACAATTTCGGGCGGCGCTGACGCAGTTCACGGCACGACGCTTCGCATCACGTCCGCGACTGTAACCACCTCAAGGGATGCAGCGAAGACGGTGCGACGGCCCGGTCTACGGCAATCTCGCCCTACCGGTCGTTTGCTGGCGCGACCGCGAGGTCGGCGCTCGACTTCGTCGAGGATTTCACATGATTTCGAACAACACGCTTCCCGCGGCGGTCTTTGCCGCCGTGCTCGGTTTCGCCCTTCTCGCCTCGGCTCCTGCGCGGGCCGCCGGCGTCCACGAGCGCGGCACCGTCACCTCCGTCGACGGCGGTGTCGTCATCGTGAAGTCCCGCGAAGGCAAGGACCTGTCGTTCAATATCGACGATGGTTGGAACGTCGTCGGCGCCGCGAAGGCCACGATGGCCGACATCAAGACCGGCACGTTCATCGGTACGGCGACGACCGGTGCCGACGACGGCATGAAGGCCTTGGAAGTCGTCGTCTTTCCGGAGAAGATGCGCGGCGTCGGGGAAGGCCACTACGACTGGGACTTGAAGCCGAAGACCATGATGACGAACGCGACGGTCAACAATGCCGTCAAGGACGTCGACGGCCAGACCGTGACGCTCACCTACAAGGGCGGTGAGAAGAAGGTGGCGATCGGCGACGCGACCCCCATCGTCCAGCTGACGGATGCCACCAAGGCCGACGTGAAACCCGGCGCGGCCGTCTTCATCGCGGCCCCGGGCGAAGCCGACGGGAAGATCGAGAAGGGCACGGTCGTGGTGGGCCTCGGCGGCGTCACGCCTCCCATGTGAGCGGCTGCCAGCGGCTTCTTCGGATCCGGTCTCGGTTCGGCCGTGATGGAATGTGCAGACCCGGCTTCGGCCGGGTCTTTGCATAGGGGCGGTGCGCTCGGGCCTGGCGGCGGGCTTCCGTCGGGACGGGACGTCACGTAAGAGACATCGCCCCCGCGGGGCCGCCTCTGACGCACGCCAGGACCCGATTCATGCCGAAACGCACAGACATTGCCACGATCATGATCATCGGCGCCGGCCCGATCATCATCGGACAAGCCTGCGAGTTCGATTATTCCGGGACCCAGGCCTGCAAGGCGCTGCGCGAGGACGGTTATCGCATCGTCCTGGTGAACTCGAACCCTGCCACCATCATGACGGACCCGGACATGGCGGACCGGACCTATGTCGAACCCATCACACCGGAGGTGGTGGCGAAGATCATCGCGGCCGAGCGCCATGCGGTGCCGGGCGGCTTCGCGTTGCTGCCCACCATGGGAGGCCAGACCGCGCTGAACTGCGCCCTGGCACTCGAGAAGATGGGCACGTTGAAAGAGCACGACGTCGAGTTGATCGGCGCCAGCGCGGCCGCCATCGACAAGGCGGAGGACCGCGAGTTGTTTCGCGACGCCATGACCAAGATCGGGCTCGAAACTCCGCGCTCTCACCATGTGGGGTCGTTGTCGGCCGCCCTGGCGGTCATGGACGAGATCGGTCTGCCGGCCATCATCCGGCCGTCCTTCACGATGGGCGGCACCGGCGGCGGTATCGCTTACAATCGGGACGAGTATATCGAGATCATCGAGCGTGGCCTCGACGCTTCGCCGACCTCCCAGGTGCTGGTCGAGGAAAGCGTGCTCGGCTGGAAGGAATACGAGATGGAGGTCGTGCGCGACCGCGCCGACAA
>CAXTME010000063.1:0-27130 GCA_964245215.1 uncultured Lichenihabitans sp. | reverse complement strand
TCGAGCGTCCAGGTGAGGTGGGCCCGGACGGTGGGCCACTCGGCCGCCACGATGCTGTAGACGCAGGTGTCCCGGAGCGTGCCATTGGCCGCCCGCTGGTGGCTTCGCAGAATGCCGTCGAGCTTGGCGCCGAGCCGTTCGATGGCGCGCCGGCTCTGCTGGTTGAAGACGTGCGTCCGGAACTCCACCGCAAGACAGCCCAGGCGATCGAAGGCGTGGGTGAGCAAAAGCAGCTTGGCTTCCGTGTTCAGTGCCGTCCGTCTCACGCTCTGGGCATACCAGGTCGAACCGATCTCGACCCGGGGGCCCTCAGGTTCGATGTTCATGTAGGTCGTCATGCCGACGATCCGGCCGCTCGGCCGCGCCACGACCGTGAAAGGCAGCATGCTGCCCTTCACCTGCAGCGCGAGCCTGCGCGCGATCTCGGCCCCCATATGGTCCGGCGCCGGAATGCTCGTGTACCAGAGCTGCCAGGACTCGCCGTCGCGCACCGCGGCCTTGAGATCCTCCTCATGGTCCTTCGACAAAGGGACCAGTTCGACGTGTCGTCCCGTCAGGGTGATCGGTTGAATGGGGCTGGTCGGCGCCTCGGCCATGCCGCTGTACCTCTTCGTAAGCGTCTGCATGAGCACACATCCGGCGTCCGGGTCCCGAGTCAAGACCACTCGGCGCCTGCCTTCCGTGTATCGTCCTTCCTCGCGATGGCCGCCGCGGGTGTCCGCACCACGAGGGCCACACCGGCCGCCACGAAGGAGAGGCAGAGAAGGTCCAGGGCGTCGACAGGCTCCCCGAGGAAAACGACCGCGAAGCCGATCGCGAAGACCGGGATCAGGGTCATGAAAACCGCGGGCGTGCCGGCTCCGAGCCGGCGGACCGCCTCGTTCCAGCATAGCGTCGAGCCGATCGCGGGGAATAGGCCGATGTAGAGCGTCAGGAGCACGGACTGAGCCGTCACGTGAAGCGTCGCCGTCCCTGCCATGATCTCGCAGGCGACAGCGACGAGGGTGACCACGAGCCCGAGCACCGCCGTGCAGAATGTCAGCACCAGTGTCGAGAGCGGAATCCTCCAGCGTCGCAGGAGGATCGTATAGACGGACCAGCACAGAACCGCCGCGAGGATCAATGCGTCGCCGTGGACGTGCTGCCCTCCGACATCGTGCCCTGAATGGGCCGCGACCGTGGCGAGGCTTCCGGACAAGGCGATGGCCAGACCGACGATGCGATAAGCGGAAGCGCTTTCGGTCCGCACGGCGAGCGCCAGGCCCATGATGACGGCAGGCATGGCTCCGACCAGCAGCCCGGCCTCGATGGCCGGAACCGTTTCGACCGCGTTGTAGAAGAGCAGGTAGTAGCCCGCGACGCCGAGCGTGCCGAGCACCAGCAGTTTCCCCGCGAAGAGGCGGACGACGGCCCATTCGGCCTCGACTCTCGCCAGGGCAAAGGGCGTCAGCGCCGCGAGGGCGACGCTCCACCGCAGGGCATTCAGAATGGCCGGAGAGATCCGGTCGGGACCCTCCATCGAGAGCGCCCGCCCGGCAACGACGTTTCCGGCCCAGAACGCACAGGCGAGAACGAGGAGGAGATGAGGCGTGACGGTCCTGCCCGCCGAGGCCGGACGGAGATCTTTCATTGTCTGTCCGGTCAAGGTCGTCACCCTCGCGAGCTTCGAGTGCGATACAGGCATGAGACCCGAGCCCTTCGAGCAGACCGGCCGCAGCGGCGTGCTCGCGGTGACGACGTGCGTTCTGGATCGGGCTGCCGCGTGCATCTCCTGCCGGAACGACATGCTGCTCCGCCTTCCCGTTCCGTCCGGGGTAGACAAGTGCGCGGAGACGAAAATTCCCGAGCCGGTGAAGACACAATGCCGCAGGCGGTCTAAGCATTGGCCATTGCTAGCGATTTATTGCCGCAACGGCGCAACCGGCACCCCCTTGTCAATAGAAGCAACGTTGTTCGTCTTTGCTGCGGCGGAGAAGGTCGTTATCAACGTCGGCATTTAAGTCGGCTCGGCTTCTCGCCGTTTTTTTATTAAATGGATTATAGAATTGCCAAGAAACACTCATACCAGCGGCACAGCTGTGCCCGGCTGGGCCTTCCAATGACGGCCTTCGCCCGCCAACGGTTCAGCCAACTCGTCCAGCCTCGGTTGGACGAGGGGTATCGTCTCGCGCGATGGCTGACCGGGAGCGCGACGGATGCGGAGGATGTGTTGCAGGAGGCATGTCTGCGAGCCTACCGGGGCATCGAGACGTTCGCCGAAGGCAGCGCCCGGGCCTGGTTCCTGACCATCGTGCGCAATACATGCTACTCGTGGCTTCAGCAGCATCGGACATCGTCGCTCGTCTACAGCGAAGACCTCGATGCCGGCGATGCCGCGGTCATGGACCTCGGCGGGTCGGGGGCGGAGCCGCCAAGGACCCCCGAAAGCGATCTGATCGGAAAGGACGAACGTGAGCGCCTCGCTCGTGCGGTCGAGGCCTTGCCGGTCCCCTTGAAGGAGGTACTGATCTTGCGGGAGTATCACGGCCTGAGTTACCGCGAGATCGCGGAGGTCGGTGGCATACCGCTCGGCACGGTGATGTCGCGTCTTGCACGAGCCCGCCAGCATCTCCTGGCCAGCGTTCAGACGAGCAGTCGATGACGAGCGACGAGACGGCGATCCTCATCGGCGCCTATCGGGACGGTGAGCTGTCCCCGAGCGAAACGCTCGACCTCGAGCGCAGGCTGGCGACCGACCCCGACGGACGTGCCTTCGGCGAGCGGCTCGGCGCGTTGTCAGGGGCGTTGCACGAGGCCCTGGCGACGCCACCGGCACCCGCGGCGTTGCACGCGAAGCTCAGCCGGCAGTTCGGGGTCGCCGCCCCGGCGTCTCGCCGCACAGGCCTGCAGAATTGGCAAGCCCTGGCGGCGGCGCTGGTGGTCGGCCTGGTGGGGGGTGGGCTGATCGGAGCGGGCGGAACCTACTTGCAGATGGGGCCGGGCACCGGCGCCACGATGGAAGCGGTCCTGGCAGGACATCTTCGCGGGCTTGCGGCGCCGCAGCCTTTCGACATCGCATCCTCCAACCGCCATGTCGTGAAGCCCTGGTTCAACGGGCGGACCACGATCGCGCCGGAAGCCCCCGATCTCGCCGACAAGGGCTTCCCCCTCGTCGGTGGCCGGATCGACGTCATCGACGGCAAATCGGTCCCGACCCTCGTCTACCAGCACGACAAGCACGTGATCAGCGTGACGATCGTGCCGAAGGCCGCCACCGCGACCGGCCAGGACCGTCTAGGCGGATCCACGATCGAACATTGGAATGCCGGAGACCTGACCTACTGGGCCGTGTCGGATGTGGCGGGGAAAGACCTGCGGGCGTTCGTCGACCTCTATCGCGCACAGACGACCCAGTGATAGGCTTCCCGCTTCGTTCCCGCGTCTCGGGATCGGGTACGGTTCCCTCAAGTCGTCCCCAGCCCGAGCGCTGTCTCCAGGACCACACCGGATGACTCGAATCCGCAGACCGCTGGACCCAATGTCGGCCGCCGAGGCTGTCTTCAGGCCGACGGCCCCGAAGCCGGTCGCGGATGTTCCGAGGCCCAAGGCCATACCAGGGGCCAAGCAGAGCGTGACATTACGGATCGACGAGGATGTCCTCGACGCTTTCCAGGCCGAAGGTCCGGGCTGGCAGGACCGCATCAACGCCGCTTTGCGAAGTGCCGCCGGACTGTAGGAGGGCCGTCGGCCAACCTTGACGCCGATCCCGACGCTCCCACCTTTTCGGTTCGACAACAACATCAGCGAGGAACGTCATGGCCAAGATCACTTTGTGGGGCTTCAGCAATTCTACCTATGTGAGGAGCGTGCGAATGCTCTTGGCCGAAAAGGGCGTCAGCGACTACGAGCAAGTCCCGGTCAACGTTCTGGCGGGCGAGCCCAAGCAGCCGGAACACCTGAAGCGCCACCCCTTCGGCAAGGTTCCGGTCGTCGACGTCGATGGGTTTCGTGTCATCGAGACGCCGGCCATCCTGCGCTATCTCGATGCCGTCCTGCCGGGCAAGAAGCTCGTTCCGAGCGAACCCAAGGCCGGGGCGCGGAGCGACATGACGGTCAGCATCATCGACAGCTACGGCTATGGGGCCTTGCTCGGCGGCGTCGTGGCCTACCACCTGTTTCCGGACTTCGTGGGCGGCAAGAACGAGGCGATGCATCACCAGGGGCTTGAAGCCGGCAAGCTCACGGTGAACGAGATCATGAAGCTCAAGGGCAATGACGCCTTCATCGCGGGTTCCGAGGCCAGCATCGCCGACTTCTATCTGGCTCCCGTCTTCGCCTATGTCACGATGACACCTCACAAGGACGAGTTCCTGGCCCTGCCCGGCATGAAGGCCTGGTGGGACAAGGTCTCGAACCTGCCGAGTTTCACGGCCACGCAGCCCTGAGCCGCGCCTGGATGGGCGAATGCTGACGGGCCAAGGCCAAGCTCGGGAACTCGGGACGCCGGCTTGATGGCCGAATCACCGGCGGCGCCTCGTCGCCTCGCCATCAGCCACAAGGCGGTCGTCCGCCTGGCACTGCCGATGACGCTGGCCCATATGTCGACGCCGCTCCTCGGCTTTGCCGATGCGACAGTGATCGGCCGCTTGGGCCAGCCAGCGCTGCTCGGAGCCATCGCGGCTTCGGCCGTGATCTTCGATTTCCTGTTTTGGGGTTTCGGGTTCCTGCGGCAGGGAACGGCCGGCATGACGGCCCAGGCGGTCGGGGCAGGAGACCGGGACGAGCAACGCGCGACGCTGCTGCGCGCCTTGCTCCTGGCCCTCGCGCTCGGCATCATCCTGATCGCGCTACAGAAACCTATCGCCACGATCGCGTTCGCGGCGCTCGACGCCACGCCTGCGGTTACGGAGGCGGCCCGCCGCTACTTCGACATCCGCATCTGGTCCGCGCCTTTCGCGCTGCTGAACTACGTGGTGCTCGGCGCCGTCATCGGCCGTGGCCGGACCGACGTCGGGCTCGTGCTGCAGGTCTTCATCAACGTCTTGAACATCGCATTGAACGTCGGCCTCGTGATGGGCTACGGGTTCGGGGTGCGTGGTTCGGCCACCGGCACGACACTGGCCGAAATCCTAGGCACCGCCGTCGGGCTCGTGGTCCTGGTACGGCTGACCGGGCGGTTCACGATCGACTGGAAACGTCTTTCGGACGGGCGCGCGCTGCGCCGCACGCTGGGTGTCAACCGCGACATCATGATCCGTTCGGCCTCGCTGATCTTCGCCTTCGCGTTCTTCACGGCACAGGGCGCAAGGGGGGGCGATGTCGCGTTGGCCGCCAATGCCGTGCTGATGAACCTCTTCCTCATCTCGGCTTTCTTCCTCGACGGCTTCGCCACGGCGGCCGAACAGATGTGCGGCCAATCTGTCGGCGCCCGCGATGGCGACGGATTCCGGCGCGCCGTGAAGCTGACGAGTTTCTGGTGCGTCGCCTTCTCGGCCGGCGTGTCGCTCCTGGCGCTGCTCGGCGGCGGCAGCTTCATCGATACCGTCTCGACGAGCGTGCCGGTGCGTGAGGCGGCCCGGTTCTACCTGCCTTTCGCGGCTCTTACGCCTCTTTGCGGCGCGATGGCGTTCGAGTTCGACGGCGTCTTCATCGGTGCCACCTGGACCCGCGACATGCGCAACCTGATGCTGGCGGCCCTGGCACTCTATCTCGCGCTCTTCTTCGCACTCCGGCCGCTCGGCAATGCCGGGCTCTGGACGGCCCTTCTCGGCTTTCTCGCGGCGCGGGGCGCCCTGCAGGGCTGGCGCTATCCGGCCTTGGCGGCGGAAACTTTTCCGCGATCCGCCCCTCCCGATAAAGCATCGGCCGCAGTTCCGGGTTAAGCTCGCGGCAACGACCGTTCGCCAGCGACGGTCACCAGAGGAGACGCCGCTTGCTCTTTCCGTCACGTTTCGAGGGCCGCCGTGCCGTCATCACCGGCGGAGCAGCCGGCATCGGTCTCGCGGTGGCGAGCCGCATCGCGGCCGAGGGCGGCACCGTCTGCCTGTGGGACCGCGACAGCGCGGCCATCGGGTCGGCCGTCAAGCGGATCGGCCCGCAAGCCTCGGGGATCGCGGTCGACATCGCATCCTGGGACCAGGTGCGGGCCGCGGCCGAGGAAAGCGAGAGCCGCCTCGGCGGCATCGATGCCCTCGTCTGTTCGGCCGGCATCACCGGTCCCAACACCACCACCTGGGACTATCCGGTCGAAGACTGGCGCAAGGTGATGGACGTCAACCTGAACGGCCTCTTCTACTGCAACAAGGCCCTGGTCCCGGCGATGCGTCAGGCCGGCTATGGCCGGATCGTCAACATCGCGTCCGTGGCCGGCAAGGAGGGCAATCCCAACGCCCCGGCCTATAGCGCCTCCAAGGCGGCCGTGATCGGGCTCACGAAGTCGCTCGGCAAGGAACTGGCGTCGAGCGGCGTGACCGTGAATGCGGTGACGCCCGCCGCCGTCCGCACCGCCATCTTCGACCAGATGACCCAGGCCCATATCGACTTCATGCTGTCGAAGATTCCCATGGGACGCTTCGGGGATGTCGAGGAGATCGCGTCGCTCGTCTGTTGGCTGGCGAGCCAGGAGTGCTCGTTCTCGACCGGCGCCGTGTTCGACGCCACGGGCGGACGGTCGACCTACTGAGGACCGTCAGACCAGCAGATGCGTGGCGTAGATCTCCGCGATCCGATTGGTCAGCGGCCCCGGGGTGCCGTCGCCGATGCGCCGTCCGTCGATCGACACCACCGGCGTGACGCCCCCGAGCGTGCCGGTCACGAAGGCCTCCTGCGCCGAATAGGTCTCGGCCAGCGTGAAATCCAGCTCCCGCACGGTACCGACCTCTGCTGCGAACAGCCGGATGACCGTCTTGCGGGTGATGCCCTTGAAGTTGAAGCGCCCGGTCGAGGTCCAGAGCTCGCCATCGCGCAGGACGAAGAAATTCGTCGAGTTGCAGCTCGCCACGAAGCCTTGCGGGTCGAGCATCAAGGCTTCGTCGGCGCCGGCATCGATGGCCTGGATCAGTGCCTGGATGAAATTGAGCCGGCTGTGCGAGTTGAGCCGGAGATCGAAGACGTCCGGACCGCTGCAACGGATCGCCGACGTGAACAGCTTCAGGCCCCGCGCCTTGCTCTCCGGAAGCGGCGCCTTGTACTCGGCCACGATCACGATGGTGGCCGGGCCTGGGGCGAAGCGGGGGTCCTGGTTCGGCGTCGTCTTGCGGCCGCGCGTCACCATCAGGCGCACGTGGGCGCCGTCCGTCATGCCGTTGCGCTCGAGCGTTGCGTGAATGGCGGCGAGCAGCGCCACCCGGTCGAGGCCGATGTCGAGCCGGATCGCACCAGCGCCTTCGTAGAGCCGGTCGAGATGATCGTCGATCGAGATCAGGCGGCCACGCACGAGCCGGAGCCCTTCCCAGACGCCGTCGCCGAGCACGAAGCCCGCGTCGAAGACCGAGACGCTGGCCTGGTCACGCGGCACGAAAGCCCCGTTGACGTAGACGAGCACGCCGGTGTTGCGCGGATCGTCGACATAGCCCTGGGCGCTGGACTGGTTCGAGCTCGGGGCAGGGGACATGGCGACACCTCGTTGCGAAGCCGACGGGCGGCGGGGGCGTCCCCCAGTATCACAGCTTTGGCGCAGGGGAGGACCGGGCAAGCGGCGGTGTCGGAAAGGCTACACCTTCGTCCAAAACGCTCGAGCCGGCGTAACGCAACCTCAGGGCCGCAATTCCGCCCGATGGTTTTGGTGCTCCGACGACGCTGCCAGCAGCCAAGCCCCGTCCTGTAGAACTTCGAGCCCGATGACGACCCACGTCGACACCCCCATCCCGGCCGCCGCCCCGGTGGTGCCCCATTACGACCGCGTGCAGCGGGCTTTCCATTGGACCATGGCCGCCATCGTGATCACGGCCATCCTGATCGGCCTCTACTGCTCGTTCCAGGTGCCCGGCACGCCAGTGCGGCGCACTCTTCTCGAATGGCACAAATCGCTCGGCTTGACGGCTCTGGTGCTCGTCCTATTCCGCATCGCCTACCGGCTGGCCACGAAGACACCGCCCTATGCGGAACGGCTCGGCCGGCTGACGCATCTCGGCGCCTCGGGCGCGCATGCGGCACTCTACGGGCTCATGCTGTTCATGCCGCTGACGGGCTATTGGTTCTCGGCCGCCGGCGGCTACTCGCTACCGTTCTTCTGGCTGTTCCAATGGCCGCGCGTGGTTACCGTCGACAAGGCCGCAACCCGGACGCCGGAGATGCTGCACGGCTACGGCGCCTATGCGATCTACGCGATCGTCGTGCTGCATATCGCTGCTGTCGTCTGGCATCGCTGCATCCGACGCGACACCATCCTGGCCCGGATGTGGCCCGGCGCCAAGCCAGCAGGGCCGACGAGCGACGGCTGAGCAGCCTTGCGTGGCGAAAGCCACGATTGATTTGGCTTTTCCGAAGCAAAATCAATGCTGCTTCGAACTGCAAGTGTAAGCAGACTTGTTGGAGTCTGCTTAGGACGCGACGACGTCAGGCCGCGGCAGCCATGCTTCGGCGCGCGGTCATCTCGTCGAGCTCGATGCGGCCTTCGAGAAAATCGTCGAACAGGGCCTGAAGCTCACGCGTCACGGCGCGGCCCTCGATGCCTTCGACCAGGATCGCTTCGCGCACCAGGGCGGCGCGATCCGGTTCCCCGATCGCCTGCAGGAACGACACGTTCGGCCCATCGATCACCGCCGCCGTGAGGATGCCCGAGCGATAGGCGCCGGTATCGATCGAGATCCGGTTGGACGTCGTCACGGGCCGGTCGCCCATGATGGTGTGTCCGTGTACGACGCGTCGCGGCAACGCCTTCTCGTAGGCGAGGAAATCCTCTCGGATCCACATCAGATCCTCGTCCGACTGCCGGGCCAGGAGAACGCCCGGACGGATCCCCGCATGGACGAAGAAGTATCGGCCATCGTCATGGGTCAGCGGCAGTGATGCCAGGTAGGCGGCGTGGCGCCGCAGGTCGCGGTCACGGCCCTGAAGGGTGTCGACGGTCAGTCCATAGCTCTTGACGGTGTGAGTATAGAGCTGCCACGCCCAGTCCGGCAGGCCGTAGCCCCGCGTCACGGCGTCGACGAAGAGCTGGTCGTGATTGCCGCGCAGCGGCACGAACCGGTCGATCGATCGACGCGGACCGGCGAGAAGCCGCTCGACGACCCCATAGGACGCCGCTCCGCGGTCCATGTAATCACCGGTGAAGACGATCTTGGCGGCCGAGCCGCGCCCCGTCGCATCAGCCTCCACCTGATCGAGCAGGTGGTCCAGGAGGTCTAGGCGACCATGAATGTCGCCGATCGCATAAGTCGTGGTCGTCATGGACCGAATTTAGGGCCGACGTTCCCGCAATGCAACATGGACGTTGCTGCAGATGCGAGGGACCGCTTAGGGATTGGGTGAGATCGGGGGCGTGCCGATCGCCACATCGAGCCGTTGCGCCTGTTCGGCCGGTAAGGCCTGGGTTGCGGCCCTCATGCTGATCTGAGCGTCGGGATCGACCGGGCGGATGGCCGTATAGAGGAAGGACGCCAGCGCCCCGCCGATCAGCGGCGCCACGATGAAGAGCCAAAGCTGCTCAAAGGCGCCGGCCCCGGCGAACAGAGCCGGCCCGATGCTGCGGGCCGGATTGACCGAGGTGTTGGTCACCGGGATCGACACGAGGTGGATCAGGGTGAGCACCAGGCCGATCGCGATGCCAGCGAAACCGACCGGCGCCTTGATGTCGGTCGCGCCGAGGATCGTGAGGACCAGCAGGGCCGTCATGACGATTTCGATGACGAAACAGGAAAACAGGCCGTAGTGCCCGGGAGAGCGATCGCCGTAGCCATTGGTCGCGAAACCTGTTGCCACCGGATCGAAGTGGCCCGTGCCGCTGGCCACCAGCAGGAGCACCGCGGCCGCCAGGATGCCGCCTACGACCTGTGCGATCATGTAGCCCGGCGCCTTGCGGGAATCGAACTTGCCGCTCATCACCAGACCCAACGTCACGGCGGGGTTGAGGTGGCAACCCGAGATCGGGCCGATCGTGTAGATCATGGCGAGGAGCGACAGGCCGAAACCCGCCGCGACACCGGCATAGCCGATGTGGTCGGCCGCCAGAACGGCGCTGCCGCATCCCCCAAAGACCAGCACGAATGTTCCAAGGCACTCGGCCGCGTAGCTCTTCATCGCCGTCGACTCCCAAGACCTTCCGGCGGGACCGCCGTACGGCTTGGTACCAGCCCGGATCAACGCCTGCGACGTAGTAACCCGCCCCCATCGGCGACGAAAGCCGGATTTCGACGAAACGATGATCCTTCTCGATCACCTACATGCTGGATTGCATGAGGGCGCGAGATCACGCGTAATTCCCCGAAGACCGAACGCGGTTAACGGATCGAAGCGCTTGGCCTTTGCTCCGGCACGTTGCTCGGGTTATCGAAGCCCGAATCAGAGAGAGGCGGCTTCTTTATGCGGATCGAGTTGACACTGGTGATCGTGGCAGGTCTGGCCTCGACCACGGCCAGGGCGGAAATCACGACCGATACGGTACGTCAGAAAGCGCAGCAGGCCTGTTACGACGATGTCACCAAGCTTTGTAACGACGACATTCCGGACGAGGCCAAGATCACCGCCTGCATGGAGCGGAACAAGACGAAGCTGAGCCCCGGTTGCCTGAAGATCTTCAATGCGGGGATCAAGTAGACGCGTGATCCGCGCATCACGCCGCCAAAGGGCGGCGGGTGAACAGCAGGCCTGCACCGAGACCGATCAAGGCGAGGCCGGACGCTTGACGTAGACGCCGCACGAGGTCTGGCCGCAGGGCCAGCGCGTTGCGAACCGCAGAGGCCGCAAAACTCGCCGCAACGTCCGCCGCCGTATTGAGCGCCACGGATATCGCCCCGAGCATGACGAATTGCAGCGCGGTATGGCCGCGGCTAGGCTCGACGAAATGCGGCAGGAGAGCGAGAAAAAAGGCCGCCGTCTTGGGATTGAGGGCCTCGACCATGATTCCGTCGAAGAAGGCGCGCCGGGTTCCCGCGCCGGCCGGCTGTTCCAACGCGGCGACAAGTGCCACCCGCCAGCGTGCGGGTCGCGACATAGAAGATCCCGGGACCCGGCAGGACTGCCAGCACGACGGCGGTCGTCAGGAAGAGTGGCAGGTTTGCGGTCGGGAATAGCATGTCGCGTCACACCTCGAATTTGACGCCCTGGGCCAAGGGCAGGCTTCGCCCGTAGTTGATGGCATTGGTCTGCCGCCGCATATAGGCCCGCCAAGCGTCGGAGCCGCTCTCGCGGCCACCCCCGGTCTCCTTTTCGCCGCCGAAGGCGCCGCCGATCTCGGCGCCCGACGGGCCCATGTTGACGTTGGCGATGCCGCAATCGGACCCGACGGCCGAGAGGAAGCGCTCGACCTCGCGCAGGTCGTTGCCGAAGATCGAGGACGACAGGCCCTGGGGGACGCCGTTCTGCAACGCAATGGCGTCATCGAAGTCCCGGTATCGCAGCACGTAGAGGATCGGCGCGAAGGTTTCCTCGACCACCGGACCGACCTGCGCCGGCATCTCGACCAGGGCCGGGCGGACGTAGAACGAGGCCTCGCCGTTGACGTCGACCCGTTCGCCCCCGTGCACCGTGCCGCCGGCCGCCTGGGCTGCCGCGAGCGCGGCCTGCATGCCGTCGAAAGCCGCGCCATCGATGAGCGGACCCACAAGGGCATCGCCCGCGATGGGGCTGCCGACCGAGATCGTGCGAACGACGGCCGAGAGCTTCGGCACCAACGCGTCATAGACGTCCTCGTGCACGATGAGGCGGCGCAGCGTGGTACAGCGCTGCCCGGCCGTTCCCATGGCCGCGAAGGCGACGGCTCGCAGCGTCAGATCGAGGTCGGCCGAGGGGGTCACGATCGAGGCATTGTTACCGCCGAGCTCGAGGATCGGTTTGGCGAAGCGCCGGGCCAGCGTCTCGCCGACGACCCGGCCCATGCGGGTCGATCCCGTGGCCGAGAGGACCGGCACGCGAACGTCGTCGACGAGGCGTTCGCCGATGTCGCGGCCGCCGATCAGCAGCGTGGCCAGATGCTCGGGCGCCTCCGCACCGAACCGGTCGGCGGCACGTCGGAACAGGGCATGGACCGCGAGCGCGGTCAGCGGCGTCTTCTCCGAGGGCTTCCACACGATGGCATCGCCGCACACGAGCGCCAGGGCCGCGTTCCAGGACCAGACCGCGACCGGGAAATTGAAGGCCGAGATGATGCCCACCACACCGGCGGGATGCCATTGCTCCGTCATCCGGTGGTCCGGCCGTTCCGACGGGATCGTCAGACCGTAGAGCTGGCGCGACAGGCCCACCGCGAAATCGCAGATGTCGATCATCTCCTGGACCTCGCCGAGGCCCTCCGACACGACCTTGCCGACCTCCAGCGCCACGAGCCGACCGAGCGCTTCCTTACCGGCCCGCAGCTCTTCGCCGAGCAGCCGCACGAGTTCGCCACGCCGCGGCGCCGGCACCTGGCGCCAGGCCAGGAAGGCCGCTTGGGCACGGCCGATGGCCTCGGGAACATCCGCGGCCCGCGTTTCCGTCACCTTCGCGATCACCTCGCCCGTGATGGGCGAGCGGACCACGCGTTCGCCCGCCGTGAAGGCCTCTTCGGCTGCGCCGAGCCCCTTGAGGATCTCGCGAACTTCCGCTGCGATGGACGAGGTGAGGTTCGACATGGCGTTCTCGTGGCGATGGGTGGCCGCTGCCCCCTTGATGCGGCGCAGATAAGGCGGAAAGAGGCGGCGAGTCGAGCCGCGGGATAGCGGCGTCAGAGCCGCGCGGCGGCGAGATGGGCGATTTGCGAGCCCCACTCGTAGTAGGCCTCCTTGGCGCCGCGATACGCCACGGAGGCGGGCGCCGTCACCGGGAGCGGCAGGTCCTCGTCGGTGATCCGCCCGAGCAGGAGGTCGGCCAGACAACGTCCGAAGACGGTGCCCGGTGCGATGCCACGTCCGTTATAGCCGCCGAACGCCACGACGTTGCGGGCGAGCCGATGAAAGCGGGGCAAGCTGTTCTCGGTCATGCCGATCTTGCCGTACCATTCGTGCTCGAACGAAATGCCGGCGAGCTGGGGAAACAGGCGAGCGAGGGCGCGCCGGCCCCAATCCTTGTGGATGGCACGGCCGGAGCCGCGAAGCGCTCCGACGCTGCCGAAGACGAGCCGACCGGCGGCGTCGAAGCGGAAGGAACTCAAGACCTCCCGCGTATCCCACACGCCTTGGCGGCCGGGCAGAATGGAACGCCGAAGATTGTCGCCGAGCGGCGCCGTCGCGAGGTTGAAGTAGGGCAGATGGACGAGCTCGGAGCGGAGTTCGGGCCAGAGCGTCTCGGTGTAGGCATTGGTGGCCACGACGATGGCCGGCGCCCGGACGCTGCCGCCCGCGGTGCGGACCCGCCAGACGCTGCCATCGTCCTCGGCCGCCGTCACGGGGCTGCCGGTAAAGACCTGGGCTCCGGCCGCAATCGCGATGCGGGCGAGCCCGCGCACATAGGCGAGCGGCTGGATCGTCCCGGCCCGATGGTCGAGGAGCGAACCTGCATAGGCCGCTGTCCCGATGAGACGGGCCGTCTCGGCCGCGTCGAGCAGTTCGACGGCCGCGCCGCGTGCCTGCCATTGCCGGGCACGCTCGGTGACCTCGGCCAGGCCTTTCGGCCCGACGGCGCAATGCAGCGTGCCGCTGCGCTCGACCTCGCAGGCGATACCGTGGCGGGCCACGAGGTCGAACACGACGGCGGGGGCATTGCCGAGCAAGTCGAGCAGCCGCGCGCCATGGGTGGCGCCGAGCGCATCCGGCAAAGCGTCCGGCATGACCCACATCCCGGCATTGACGAGGCCGGCATTGCGGCCCGAGCCGCCGAAGCCGATCTCGACGCCTTCGAGCACCGCGACCGCGGCACCCCCCTCGGCGAGGTGCAGGGCCGCCGACAGGCCCGTGAAGCCGCCGCCGATGATCACGACATCGGCCGCGATATCGCCTGCGAGCACCGCCGTGTCCGGGGGAGGCGGAGCCGAGCGCTCCCAGAGGCCGTGACTGCGAGGGTCGTCTTTCACGTTTGTTCCATGCCTTCAACTTGCCCAGCACGCTCCTAGCTTGACATAAAAGAGCAAGCAGTGCGTCACCGGCGGAGAAGCATCCGGGCAGATCGGCGAGGCTATGATGGACGTCGAAGAGTCGGTCGCAGCCTGGATCGAAGCCGCTCTCGATGCCGGCGCAGCGATCCCTGGTCCTTCAAGCCTCCATGCCATTCAAACTGAAGCGGCCTATGCGGGTTGGACATTTGCGGTCGTCAGCATGGATCCCGGGTTGCTCGATGACACGATCGAGCGGGCGAACATCGCACTGCCGCGCCAGGTGTTGAAGCGTCTTCATGAGGGTCCCGGCTGGAGCAGCGACATCGGCTCGGCTCGCCTCGGCTGACGCTCGAAGAACATCCCCGAACCGTCTGAGCCGAGGGCGACAGGGCGCGGCCAACGGCAGATCGCACTCGCCGGTCCGCAACGGCCCGGTCCTCCTTCTCGACATGGCGGGCGCCATATTCGTCGAAGAACGTGGCCCCGATCTTGTTGCCGCGTCGTTCCAGGCGCTCCAGGCGGGGATTGATCGTGGTGTCGACGTCCTTGCCGGGCCGCAGTGTAAGGCCCACCTCTGCCGGCGAGCAATACTTCCCGGGAGCCACCATGCGTGCCGTGGGCTATTACGCGTCTCACCCCATCACGGAGCAGGATGCTCTCGTCGATCTCGACCTCCCGACGCCGGAACCGCGCTCGCGGGATCTGCTGGTCAAGATCGAGGCGGTGTCGGTGAACCCGGTCGACACCAAGGTGCGCAAGAGCGTGGCACCCGATGAGGGGCAGGCCAAGGTCCTCGGTTGGGATGCGGCCGGAACCGTCGTGGCGGTCGGCCGGGAGGCGACCCTGTTCAAGCCCGGAGACGAGGTCTTTTATGCCGGCGATCTTACTCGGCCCGGCACCAATGCCGAGTTCCATCTCGTCGACGAACGGATCGTCGGGCACAAGCCCGCGAGCCTCGGCTTTGCGGAAGCGGCGGCGCTGCCCCTGACCGCCATCACAGCCTGGGAAACCCTGTTCGACCGACTGGATCTTCGCAGAGCCGTACCCGGTGCGACACCGGCCGTGCTGATCATCGGCGGCGCCGGCGGCGTAGGATCGATCGCCGTGCAGCTAGCCCGGCGATTGACGTCACTCACCGTGATCGCGACGGCGTCGCGACCCGAAACACAGGCTTGGGTGCGCGACCTCGGGGCCCACCATGTCATCGATCACGGCAAGCCTCTAGCGGCCGAGGTCGCGGCGTTGGGCATCGGAGCGCCAGGTTTCGTCTTCTCGACCACCAACACGGCCGAACATCTGGCGGAGATCGTCGCGCTGATCGCGCCGCAGGGCCGGTTGGCCCTCATCGACGACCCGAAGACGCTCGATATCATGCCCTTCAAGCGCAAGAGCCTGTCAGTGCATTGGGAGCTCATGTTCACCCGCTCGATGTTCGAGACGGCCGACATGGCGGCGCAGGGCGTACTGTTGAGCGAGGTCTCGCGTCTCGTCGATGCCGGCGAGGTGAAGACGACCCTGTCCGAAACGTTGGGCACCATCGACGCCGCAACCCTGAAGCGGGCTCACGCGCTACTCGAGAGCGGGAAGGTCAAGGGCAAGATCGCGCTCGCCGGCTTTCCGGCTGTGGCAGGGTGATCGCCAAACCGAGAGGAGGTCGACATGTCGACCATCGACAAGACGATGGGACGCTTCGATGTCGGTGTTATCGCGGCCTCGCTGCCTGAAACCTCAGCCACGCTGCTGGCCGATCGCTACCTGACGGACCGGCCCTCGGGCAGCGCCAGGGTGTTCCGCGTCTATCGGCCAGTGCCGGCTCACTACCATCGCGGCTGCGACGAATATCTCTATGTCCTCTCGGGACGCGGCACCTTCTGGATGGGGGACGCGTCCACCGTAGCCGCTTTCGGACCCGGTCAACTCTTGGTCTTCGATCGGGGCACCGTGCATGCGATGCCCGAGCTTCACGAGGAGCCCGTGACGTTCCTGTCGATCGACACGCCGCGCCGCGACCCGACCGATGTCGTCTTCGTCGATCCGGACGCGGCTTCGCCCCAGAGTTTCATGGCGCGAAACGCGGACCCGCGAGGAGACGCGTGAGGACTGCGACGCTTGTCCCGGACCCATTCCCCGACACCGGCGGTGCGCAGCGCGCCGCTCTGGTCGAGCGCTGGCTGCTGCTGACGCGAGAGATCCTGCCCGCCATGGCGGCAGGGGAGAACTGGCCGATCCGCTTCGACCATTGCTTCATGCGGGTCTGCCTCGACGATGCCATGGGCCGGCCGTGGACCGAGGTCCTGCGACGCCCCGCCATCGCCACGATGAGCGACGCCCAGCTCGCCGCCGCCATTCGGACGGCCGAAAGCATCGTCGAACGGCCCGAGACGCTGCCGGTCCTGAACGAACGCAGCTTAGACGGGCGCAGGGCGGCCCGGAGCTCGCTTTGATGCCTCTTCACGTCTCTGGATCGGGCACTTCCCCCAGCGGGATCCGGGGAACCGCGCCATCGTTCGACGACGAGGTCGAGGCTACGATCGGCAAAAGTTGGCAGAAAGCAGAGCCGACCCATCCGATTCGACCGAGGCCGGCTTCGAGCAGAAACCGGCACGGCGACCCACCGTCGCTCGCCATCGACGACAATCGGCGCTGCCTCATCGGTCAAGGGGCGGTCCGGCCAGGCGCACCGTTCCGCCAAATGAAGGTGCAGCGCGCGAAGCCAATCCCCAGAAGCAGGATAGAGGCGTCGGTAAGGTATACGAAGAGATCCTGCAGCAGCTACCGCGCCGTAATCTCCTGCGCCAATGGACCGAGTGCCGCGAACTGCAGTCAGCCGGACACTTATCAAATATCCTTCATCAGCCGCATCGCGTCATAGACCGCGGCGTGGATGTTGCGGCTCGCGACGGCATCGCCGATGCGGAACAGCCGGTAGCGTCCTTCCGGGTTGCGGACCACATCCTGCGGGCGTCCGCCGAGCAGAGCCGCATGGTCGATCTCGCCGAGGTTCACGGACCCGGGCTTCAGCGCGAAATAGACGTCATCGAGCGGCGTCGTGCCGTGTTCCACCACGACCTGGTCGGCCTCCTTCTCGACATGGCGGCCGCCGTATTCGTCGAAGAACGTGGCGACGATCTTGTTGCCGCGGCGTTCGAGCCGCTCCAAGCGGAGGTTGATCGTGATCGAGGCGCCGGCCCGGTTCAGGGCCTTGAAATAGGCCGGAAAGCTCGTGCCGCCGATGTCGGGCGCGAGCGTCCGCTCGGGCGTCACGACGTCGAGCGCGACACCCGCTTCCACCATGAACTCGGCCGTCGTCATGCCGGGATGGGCCCCGTTGTCGTCGTAGAGGATCGCCGACGCCGCGGGCCGCACCGCACCGGCCAGGATGTCCCAGCTCGTGGTCGCGAGGTCCTGCCCGGCATCGAGGAAGGCCGTGTCCGGAAGTCCGCCGGTCGCCACCACCACCACGTCGGGGTTCTCGGCCAGGATATCTTCGGCCTCGGCGTAATGGTTGAAGCGGAACGCCACGCCATGTCGCTCGCATTCGGCGAGACGCCAATCGACGATCCCGAGGATCTCGCGGCGGCGCTTCAAGGCGGCCGTGAGCCGGATCTGCCCTCCGGCTTCGGCGCCTGCCTCGAATACCGTGACGGCGTGGCCGCGCTCGCCCGCCACCCGGGCGGCTTCGAGCCCGGCGGGACCGGCCCCGATCACCACGACCCGGCGGGATGGGCCTTGGCTCGGCGGCACGACATGCGCCAGCGTGGCTTCCCGGCCCGTCGCGGCGTTGTGGATGCACACCGCCTGGCCCGAATAGATGCTGTCGATGCAATAACCCATGCCGACGCAGGGCCGGATCGCATGTTCGCGCCCTTCCGCGATCTTCCGGCCGATATGCGGGTCGGCCAGATGGGCTCGCGTCATGCCCACCATGTCGAGCTTGCCGCTCTCGATGGCGTGCCGCGCCGTCGCGACATCCTGGATGCGGGCGGCGTGGAAGGTCGGCATGCGGGTGGCGCCCCTGACCTCGCCGGCAAAGTCCAGCGCCGGCGCCGAGCGCGCCCCCATGCCGGGAATGACATGGCTCAGCCCCTCGTCGGAATCGATGTGCCCCTTGATGACGTTGACGAAGTCGATCATCCCCGAGGCGGTCAGCCGTTGTGCGATCGAGACACCCTCCTCACGCGTAAGCCCCCGGTTCCAATCCTCGTCGCAGACCATGCGGGCGCCGACGATGAACGTTTCCCCGACACGTGCCCGGATCGCGGCCAACACCTCCATCCCGAAGCGCATCCGGTTGTCGAGGCTGCCCCCATAGGCGTCGTCGCGGTGGTTGGTGGCGGGCGACCAGAACTGGTCGATCAGGTGGCCGTAGCATTCGAGCTCGATGCCATCGAGCCCGGCCGCCTTCACGCGCTCCGCGGCATCCGCATAGGCCGCCACCACGCGGGCGATGTCCCAATCCTCCATGATCTTCGGGAAGGCGCGATGCGCCGGTTCGCGCACGTTCGATGGCGCGAGGATCGGCAGCCAATCGGCCTTGCTCCAGCTGGTGCGCCGGCCGAGGTGCGTGATCTGGATCATGACGGCGGCACCGTGGCTGTGCACGTCGTCGGCAAGCTCCCGCAGCCACGGCACGCAGTCATCCTTGTAGAGAAGGATGTTGCCGAAAGCCTGGGGACTGTCGGGCGCCACTACGGAAGAGCCGCCGATCATGGTGAGGCCGATGCCGCCTTTGGCCTTCTCGGCGTGGTAGAGCCGGTAACGCTCCTTCGGAAAGCCGTCCTCGGTATAGGCGGGCTCGTGCGCGGTCGACAGGAGACGGTTTCGCAGGACGAGGTGCTTCAGCGTGAAAGGCTGCAGCAAAGGATCGTTGGACATGGCGGACCTCGTCGTCGGATGCGACCGTTCGGCAAGGATGCAGGGCTTTCGGAGGCTCTTCTATCCCGCGTCCGACCGCGATGTGACCTTCCGGCCCATCGGCAGAGACGTTAGAACGAAAGCACGAATTGTGCAGGAGGACCGCGGATGCGGGGAGATTTGCGGATCGGTGTCGGCGTGCTGGCGACGGCCCTGACGTTGCTGCCGGCAAGCAGGGGCGCGCGAGCCCAATCCCAGGATGCGGCACCGCGCGGCTACGCCGTCCAGCCTTTCACGCCGAAGACCTTCAAGCTGCCCGAGGGCTCCGGATGTGCCGGCGAACTCGCGCGCTGGCAGGCCGTGCAGGCCAACGATTACGCGGGCGGCAACGTCGGCCTCAAGGTCTACAACCAGATCCAGAACGAGATCGATCGTGCTGCGGCGCTCTGCGCCGAGGGACAGGACGCGGCGGCCCGCAAGCTCGTCGCCGCGTCCAAGGCGCGGCACGGCTATCCGCAATAGCCCCGTCGTTCAGCGCGCGAGTTTGGCCCTGAGATAGGTCGCGGCCGAAAGTTGCACGGCCGGTCCGATCTCCGCGGCCGACCGCACCACGTGGAGCCCCGCGAGTTCGGGTTCGCGTTCGGTCTTCAGAAAGGCTTGAATGCGCGCCACCAGGGCATCGGCCGGTTCGGGGGCGCGCACGCGCTTCATGAAGCCGACCCGAACGGCGTCCATCACGAGGGTGAAACCGGGGTCGAAGCTGACATCCCGCTGCGAGAGGCCCATCTCTTCTTGGAGTTCGCGCCGAACGCTGGCTTCGATATCGACGCGGCCGTCGCGGACATCCTGCGGATCCGGCGTGCCGGAGGCGAAATAGACGATCCCGGCGTTGGCCGTATGGGCACTCATCTCGCCCATGATGAAGGCCCCGTCCGAAGAGGACAGCGCCGCCATGCCGAAACCGTTGCGAACGCCGGCTGACGGGAAGCCGAAGTCACGCCAAGCCAGGAAAGCCTTGAAGTCGGTCTCGAGGTAAGCGCCCCGAAACACCCGGCGACCATCCGGATCGCGCTCGACGGCGCCGCGATGCTGCAGCAACACGCGTCCATCGAACATCCTCGGTTTCGCGAGGAGCGCCCGGTCCCAATGCGCCTCGATGGCCGCGGCCTCGTCCTCGGCGAAGCTCCAGGGCTTCTGTTCGAGGATGCAGTCGACGGCGTCGACCTCGACCACCTCCTGCGCTGCGCCTGTCACAGATCGATCGTACCCTGAGTTAGCATCACGGCCCCGCCGCCGATGGTGGCCGAGGCCAGCGCGCCGTCGACGATGTCGAGGCCGAGCACGATCAGGCTCGGGCGACCCATGGCGACGCCCTGCCGGATGGACACCGTGTGATCACCGTTCCCGAGACTTTCGAAGCGCATCAGCGCGCCCGCAAAGGCCGCCACCGCCGAACCCGTCGCCGGGTCCTCGTTGATGCCGAAGGTCGGCGCGAACATGCGGGCGTAATAGCCCTCGCCATCCCTCGCATAGACGAAGGTCTCGAGGTCGTCGGGCCATTGCGCGAGGTCGGGCCAGGCCCGGTCCACGGAAGCGATGCTCTTCAACGGCACCATCGTGTAGGGAACGCCCGCCGACATCATCACGGGAGAGTGTCGGTCGAAGCCGATCTCGGCGACGTCGATCGAGAGCGAAGTCGCCAACGACGCGGCGGAACGCGCAGGACCCGTTTCCACGGGCAGGCGCGGCAGCGTGAAGGTCGCACGCGACCGACCCCTGACCCTGCGGGCCACGCACTGCACGAGGCCGACCTCCTCTTCGAGGACGAGGGCCAGATCCTGCCGGGCCACGATCTCGGGGCCGCGCGTCTCGGCCAGCAGAACCGCCGTCCCGACCGTGGGGTGACCCGCGAAGGGAAGCTCCCGGCCCGGGGTGAAGATGCGGATACGGGCCGAGTTCACAGGGTCGCGCGGTTCGAGGACGAAGACCGTTTCGGAGAGATTGAACTCGCGTGCAATCGCCTGCATCCGCTCCGTATCGAGCCCTTCGGAGTCGAGGATGACGGCGAGGGGGTTGCCCGAGAGGGGCTCGTCGGTGAAGACATCGAGCGTATGGAAACGGCGGCGCATGGCTCCGATCTAGCATGCCGGCCCGCCGACCCAAGCGGAATTTCGGCGCGCGAGCCAAAAACAAAGGCCGGCTCCGGCCGGCCCTTCTTCACAGCAACGGTTCAATGGCCGGTGTCGCCGGCGCCCTGCATGGCCTCGAAGAGGAACCAGGTCCGCCGCTCGGTTTCGTCGATATACACTTCGAGCAGGCTCGCGGTGGCCACATCCTCATGGTCGTCGCAGATCTTGTGGGTCTCGCGCATGGCGGCCGCCATCGACTTGTTATCGAGCATCAGTTCCTGCAGCATCGCCAAGGGCTGCAGATGATCGGCATTCTGGTCCTTGACGCGGGTCTTGCTGTGGACCTCGCCGATGGAATGGATCGTCCGCTTGCCGAGCTTGCGGACGCGTTCGGCCAAGGGGTCGGTCGTGGCGAAGATCTGATCCGACTGCTCGTCGAGCATCAGATGATAATCGCGGAAATGCGGCCCCGTCATATGCCAGTGAAAGTTCTTGGTCTTGAGGTAAAGGGCGAATGCATCGGCCACGAGCCCATTGACCGATTCTGCAATGGCTTGCCGCCCGTTGTCGCCGAGGTCGTTCGGGGTGTTGAGGGAAGCGGGGTCTGTGTCGGGCACCTGGTACTTGCCGGTTGCCATAAGGTCCTCCTCGGGTTGGAAAGAAGCGCCGGGACAATCCCTGCCGCGCTCGGACGTTCCCGTGCCGTCCTATTAAGCCCGACAGTCTCGCGCTGAAGGGGAGCCTTAAGGCCGCAGTGCTAGCCTTCGCGCACTGCATTCTCGTTCAGGGCACCCGGCCATGACCATCGCCGAGACAGCGGCGCAACGCCGTCCTACCCCGACCTTCGCGGCCTGGGCCTCGGCTACGACCTCGATCATCGTCACCGGCACGATGTGTCACGTCGGCTCCTACCCGAACACGGATATCGCCTGGCTGCTGACGGTCGGGGAACACGTTCTCGACGGTGCCGTCCCGTATCGCGACATCATCGAGACGAACCCGCCCGCTTCGGTTCTGCTCTACTTGCCGGCCGTGCTAGCCGGTCGTGCCACGGGGATCGAGCCGCAAACGGTCGTCATGCTGCTGACGGGTCTGGCTTGCGCGGCCTCGCTCGCCCTCTGTTGCGCGGTTCTACGGGGAGCGCGTCAGGTGCCGGAGCCGGTCTGTGGGCCGCTCCTGGTGGCGGTCGCAGCTTTGCTGATGCTCCTGCCCAGCGGCAGCTTCGGGCAGCGCGAACACTTCATCCTGCTGGCGACCCTGCCTCTGCTCTGCGTCGTCGCGGTCCGCCAGCAGGCCTGCCCTCGCGTGTCGCTGCCACTGAGCCTTCTAGCAGGCGCTGGAGCGGGACTCGCGATCAGTATCAAGGCCTTCTACGCGCTGGGGCTGATCGGGCCGGCCGTTCTGCTCTGGCGCCGTACCGGGTGGAGAGGACTCGCGGCGGCCTGGGAGCTGTGGCTGACCGGTTTCGTGGCAGCATCGCTGATGGCTGCGCAACTCCTGATGTTCCCGTCTTTCACGCACGATGTCCTGCCACTCCTGACCCGGGTTTACCTTCCCGCGCGACAGCCGCTCTCATTGCTCCTGAGTCTTCCGGGCGGCACGATCGGGATCGCGACGCTGCTCGGCGCCATGCTGGTGCGGCATCGATGGCCGCCGGCAAGCCACGAGCGGCTCCCGGATACTGCGGCTCTGGCGGCCCTCGGCTTTCTGGCAGCCTACTTCGTGCAGGGAAAGGGATGGCCTTACCAAGCCTACCCCGCCATCGCGACCGGGCTGATCGCCATGGGGGCATTTTTGACCAGTGCCGGGTCCATCCAGGCCGGCGCAAGAGATCCGAAGAGGACGCAGTTCCTGGTTTTCGGGGCTGCCGCGATCGTCCTCTCCGGCGGAGCCGCGCTCGGCTTCGACGCGCATTTCGACATCGATCGCGACGCCCCGGGGCTCGTCCAAGCCGTCGAGAACCTCGGTCCACACCCCAAGATCCTGTCGCTGGCCTCCGATATTGCGGTCGGCCACCCGTTGGTTCGCCAGGTCGGCGGACGCTGGGTCGGCACATTGATGTCGAGCTGGATCGACCTCTACATCGACCATATGCACCCAGGGGTCGGCCGGGCGGGACCACTCGCCCCCGACCTCGCTTTCGAGGAGCGCGTCATGGCCGCCGACATCCGAGACAAGCGCCCCGATGCGGTCCTGGCGTTCGCGCCGGGCTGGACGGCATGGATCGCCAACGAATCCCAGGTGCACGATGCCCTGGCCGACTACCGTCTGACCGGCACCTTCGGTTCCGTCATGCTCTGGACCAGGCGGCCGGGCCTGTAGCGCCCACTGGACTAAGCAGACTCTCACAAGTCTGCTTACACTTGAGGTTCGAAGCAGCATTGATTGCTTCGGAAAAGCCCAAATCAATCGTGGCTTTCGCCACGCAAGGCTGCTTAGACGAAATGCAAACCGATGGCCGAAGCCATCTGATGCACAAGCCTCTCCTTCGAAGCTTCTGGTCAAATCTTATCGCATTCTGCCTGCTCGAACAGAAGGCAGACCGCCCCGCTCGCGGCCGTCTTTGCCAATCGCAAGGCTGCGAGAGATCGGACACGCGAGCACGGCGAAGCCCTGAAGCGAACCTCCCGCTTGCCGTCTTCAGAACGGCTCGGGCACGAAGACCCGCGACGGCGTGACGAATTCGTCCTGGGCCGCCACCAAGGCCAGTTCCCGCGAGCCGAGTGTGAGCGTCTTTTGCAACAATCCGAAGATGGCGGATGCTGCGTGCGACAGGGCCTCCGGCACGGAGCCGGACGCCAGGAGCGATACGAAGAAGAGGGCCGCCACCGCATCGCCGGCGCCGTTCACCGATAGATCGAGCTTCGGGGTCCGGACGCGCCAGAGGCCTTCACGGTCCGAGGCCACGACGTCGACGGCGTCCGACGGGGTCGACTCACCCTGGTAGGACGTGACCAGCACGGCCCTCGGGCCTGCCGCGTGAACCGCCATCACGCCCTGCCGCAAACGCCGTTCGGACCCGGTCTCGAAACCGCAGATCAGATCGAGCTCGAACTGGTTGGGGGTCACGACATCGGCACTCGGCACGGCTTTGTCGCGCATGAACTCGGCGATGCCCGGCCGCACGAAGACGCCTCGGCCGACATCGCCGATCACCGGATCGCAACAGTAGAGAGCCCGCGGATTGGCGGCACGGACGCGGGCCACGGCGCCGAGGATCGCGGCTCCCGTATCGGCCGACCCCATGTAGCCCGAGAGCAGGCCGTCGCATTGCCCAAGAACGCCGCGGTCCGCGATGCCGTCGATGCATTCGCCGATCAGGCCGGCGTCGAACACCTGCCCGCGCCAAGCCCCGTAACCCGTGTGATTCGAGAACTGCACCGTGTGGATCGGCCAGACCTCGTGACCGAGACGCTGCATCGGAAATGTGGCGGCTGCATTGCCCACGTGGCCGTAGGCGACGTGCGATTGGATCGACAGGATGTTCATGACCGTCTTCCTACCGGGTGGTATTGCTCCGCGCCATGCCGTTCGCTCGATTTCGGCAGGTTCGTCGGACAACCGGTCGAAGCCGAAACCAGCGCCTCTCTCCAATGACTACGACTTTGTCCTCCGCCCGAGGGTCGTCCGTTTACCATTGAGGGTTACGCTTCGGGTCTAATGCGAGTGCGTCCAGCCTGGATGCGCGCCGCATGACTGCCTGACAGGCTGCAGGACAACGGAGCCGGAGCGTGAGAGCCGTCGATAGCAAAGACGCGACATCGCTGGAGCAACCGCGACCGGCGAGGAAGGCGGACTGGTCGCTCGTCGACTTTCGATCGCTCGACGAGGTCGCGGCACCCGAAGCCCCGGCTGACGCCCGCGTGCTGGCCGATTGGGTCAAGCACTATCTGATGCGACCGCACCCCGACCTCGGCCGGACCGGGCACGTGTGCCCTTTCACGGCGAAGGCGGCCCGGCTCGCCTTGCTCCGCATCGGCGTCAGCCCGCTTGGGCCGGCTGATCGACGCCAGATCCTGCAGACGATGCAAGGCGCCCTGCAGACTTTCCACGCTCTGCCCTGTACCCGCGCCACAAAGGTGTTCCGCACCATCATCGTGGGTTTCCCGAACTGCGCCGATGCGGACGGAATCGCGGCCCTCCATGGCGTGCAGAACGCCATGCGCCACCACTCGCTCGTCCGGGCCAAGATGATCGGACTGTTCGAGCCGGAGTCGCCCGCCACCGGCTTGATCAACCCGCATTTCAGGCCCTTGCGCTCGCCGCTGCCGGTTCTCGCGATCCGTATGCTGGTCGAGCAGGATGCCCCCTTCGTGGCGCGCAACCCGCTTCTCGCGCCGGTCTATCTCCTCAAGTTCCCGCTGGCCGGTCCGCGACGCCTTTTTCTGCACGCGCGCGCCGAACGACAGCGCCGGACCGGAGCCAGCATCGCCGTCTCGAACGGGAAGCAGCCATGACCGCGACGGCCCGACGGCCGCTTCCTGCACCCTGTACGATCATCGAAGAAGCTCGCGACCGACGAGCCGTACCTATCCGCCGCGACGCCGAGATTTGCTTCGAGACGGTGGTCGAGCCTGCGGCCATCGAGGCCCTCGGCCCCGAGTGGACGGCTCTGTCCCGGGCCTGCGGTCGAGCCCAACAGGTCTTTCAGACCTTCGAATGGTTGGCGGTCTGGCGGTGCTTCTATCTCGATACCCGGACACGCGCCGCCATCGTGACGGGACGAGACCACGGCCGGCTCGTCTTCGTCTGGCCGCTCGTCATCGAGCGCAGGTTCGGACTGCGGATCGTGTCCGGAATGGGCGAACCGCTCAGCCAGTATTGCGACGCGATCGTCGACGATTCGGTCGGCGACCGCCAACGGGACGCGGCACTCGATCATCTGGTCGAACTTCCGGTCGACCTCGTCTGGCTACGCCGCGTCCGTGACGACGCCGCTCTGGCCCCATCGCTGCAACGGCGCTACGGGGCCGGAACGACGCGTCAGACAGCACCTATGGTCGATCTCGCCGGGATTGCGGACGTGGCCGCCCTCAACAGACGATATTCGGGCAAGCTCCGCGCCAATCGCGCTCGCCGCCGGCGCCGTCTTGAGAAGCACGGTTCTCTCGCGTTCGACCATTTCGAACCGTCACCTGAAGCGGTTGCCCTCGTGCGAACGGCCCTGGGCTTCAAGCGGGATTGGGCACGCCGGCGCGGTATTCTGGCGCCCTTCCTGGGCGACCCGCGGTTCGAGGAATTTTTCACAGAGGCCGCCGGGTCGACGAGCGGCGTTCCGGGGTTGCGCGTCTCGGTGCTGCGGCGCGGCCCCGAAACGCTCGGCATCGAGATTTCGGTCCTGTACCGGGGCCATCTCTTCGGCCATGTGCTGGCCCCGAACCCCGATCACTTCAGCCTCGGCGTGGGAGGGGTGCTGGCCGAGATGACCATCCAGAACGCGCTGGAGCACCGCTATGCGGCCGTCGACCTTCTGGCGCCGGCCGACCCCTACAAGCTCGAATGGGCCACGGCGTCGGTCGGCGTCAACGATTACGTGCTCCCGCTGAGCGCGGGCGGCAGGGTCTTCGCGCGGCTCTGGGTCCGTTTCGGCCGGGACCTCCTCAAGAGGATCGCCAGACGCGCCGGCCCGGGGATCGCGGCCCTCTCGCGGCGCCTTAAGCCGCGCTGAGCCTCGATCCCAAGCATCGGCGGCGCACCGCGGACGCCTGGCCGAACTGGCTCTTCAGTTGCGAGCCTTGTCGACCATCTTGTTCTTGCTGATCCAAGGCATCATGGCGCGGAGTTTCTCGCCGACCTCTTCGATCTGATGCGCGTTGTTGCGGGCGCGGGTCGCCTTGAACGAGGTCTGGGACACCTTGTTCTCGAGCATCCAGTCGCGCGTGAACTTGCCCGATTGGATGTCGGTCAGCACCCGCTTCATCTCGGCCTTGGTCTCGGGCGTGATGATCCGCGGGCCGGTGACGTATTCGCCGTACTCGGCGGTGTTCGAGATCGAATAGTTCAT
>CAXTME010000062.1:19292-27238 GCA_964245215.1 uncultured Lichenihabitans sp. | reverse complement strand
CCGCGAAGATCAGCAGCGCGGGATCCCGCGCGAGCCAGCGCGCGATCACGACCTTTTGCTGGTTGCCGCCCGACAGCAGCCCGATCTCGCCATCGAACCTCGTCGCACGCACGTCGAGCGCCTTGAGGTGAGAGTCGAGCACACGGTCCGCCATGGCGCCCGATCCCGGTCGCCGCAGGGCGTTGGCGAAGGCCCGCAGCGTCAGGGCCGCGTTGTCGCGGATGGACTGTCCGAGGGCCAGCGCTTCCCGCTTGCGGTCGTCGGGCAGCAAGCCGATCCCCTCTACGATCCCCCGCCGGGCCGATCGGGGCGCGAGGCTGCGGCCCTCGAAGCGCATCTCGCCGCGGTTGAAGGGCGCGTCGCCGAAGATGGCGCGAGCCAGCTCCGACTTGCCCGAACCCTCGAGGCCCGCGACGCCGACGATCTCCCCCCGCCTGACCACGAGATCGATATCGGACAAGGTCGCATTGCCACAGCCCCGGAGATCGAGCAGCACCTCGCCCGGCGGGACGATCGCGCGGGGCGGAAAGAACTCGGCGAGGTCGCGACCGACCATCAGCCGCACCAGGCGCTCCGGCGGCATCGCGGCCGCGCGATCCGTCGCGACCCTGCGGCCATCCTTGAGGACCGTGACCCTGTCCGAGATCGCGGCGATTTCGGGCATGCGGTGGGACACGTAGACCAGCGCGACACCCTGGCCCCGCAGGCGCCGCACGAGGTCGAGGAGGCGGCTCGCGTCCGTATCGTCGAGGGCGGCCGTCGGCTCGTCCATGACCAGGATCGCGGGATCGAGGGCGAGGGCCTTGGCGATCTCGACGATCTGCTGTCCCGCGACCGACAGGTCGCCGGCCCTGGCCTCGATCGGGATGGCCGATCCGAGTCTCTCCAGCAGCTGGCGCGCCCCCGCCCGCATGGCGGCCCGGTCGAGCACCCCGCGGCGTACCGGCTCGAGCCCGAGAAAGATGTTCTCGGCAACCGAGCGGTCGGGCAGAAGGCTCAGTTCCTGGTGGATGATGCCGATGCCGGCGCGGCGCGCGTCGACCGGGTGGGCGAACGTCACCACGCGGCCGCCGATCCGGAGGGTTCCCGCGTCGGGGCGGTAGATCCCGCCGAGGATCTTCATCAGCGTCGACTTGCCGGCGCCGTTCTCGCCGCAGATCGCGTGCACTTCACCCGGCCGACAATCGAAACTCACGGCCTCCAGTGCTCGGACGCCCGGGAATCCCTTGGTGATGTCGTTCATTTCGAGCGCGGCGACCGTCGTCAACGCCTGACCCCTCCTTGCCCGTGGCGGCCGGCCTACTCGGCCGCAATGCGCTGAGGCGCCGCGAGCCGCGTGCGGGGGTCGCGGTGCATCTGCCCGTCCTTCATGATCATGGCGAAGTGGTCGGGCCCGACCAGCACCGACTGGTCCTTCAGCGGATTGCCGTCGACGAGCAGCAGGTCGGCAAGAGCGCCTTCGGCGATGACGCCCAATTCGCCCTTGTGGCCCATGAGATCGCCGCCGACCGCGGTCGCGCATTTCAGCGCCTCGGCGGGCGTGTAGCCGAAGAACTTGACGAAGTGGCCGATGTCGCGGGCGTTCTGGCCCATCGGGGTCAGGGTGAACCCGTAGTCGCCGCCGACGACGACGCGCATGCCGCGCCGGCGCATCTCATGGTAGGTCGCGCAGGTGTGTTCGAGCTTGCGGGGCAGGCCCATGCGATCGGCGACGGCCCTGGTCAGGCCAACGACATCGCCCTCGAACACGGAATTGTGCACGAGGCCGAAGGCCGGGCCGACGATGACCTTGTCCTTGACGCCTTCGAGCATGTCGAGCGCCTCTTCGTCGGCGAAATCGCAATGGTAGATGCAATCGGCGCCGGCCCGGACCGCGCGCTTGACCGACTCGGCGGCCCTGGCATGCACGGCCACGCGCTTGTCGAAGTCATGCGCGGTGGCGACGCCGACACTCAGCTCTTCCTGGCTGATCGAGACGATCTCGGCCCGGCAATTGGAGACGAACTCGTCGCCCGAAACGTTGAACTTCACATTGTCGACCCCCTCACGGGCACACAGCCGGACGGCCCTGCGGATCTCGTCGACGCCGTCGGCGATCATCCCGAAACCCTCGAAGTGGCCGTGATTCTTGCGCTCGTCGCCGAGCCCGCCCGTCACGGTGATCTCCGGGCCTGCGGCCTTGTAGCGCGGTCCGGCGAGGTAGCCGTCCTCGATCTCCTGGCGCACCACCACGTCGAGGCGCAGCTTGGCCGAGGCCGCCGAGTAGGCCGACGTGAAGCCGTGGTTCAGCAGCAGCGTGGCATTGCGCATCGTGCGGAGAAGGTGTTCTTCGGGCGGGATTTCCCCGAGGTCCTGGTTCCGGGACGGGTTGACGAACGACAGGTGGCAGTGCCCCTCGACGAGGCCCGGCATCAGGAACAGGCCTTGCGCGTCGATCGTGCTGGCTGCCCGGCCTTGATCGATCTGGTCGCGTCCTCGTGCGACGGCCCTGATTCGGTTTCCTTCGACCAGCACCTCGCCGACATAGGGCGTGTCGTCGAGCGCATCCCAGACTTGAGCGTTTCTGAACAGCGTTGCTGTCATCCCAGGCCTCCCTCGCCTTGACCGGTATTCCGGCTCGCGATCAGGTTAGACGGCTTGCGCGTTCAAATGAAGAGAGAAGATCGGTTCGAGTCCGGGCTTCGATCACGCCGCATGATGGAGGGATTGCTGGCGCTATCATGGGTCGATGTCGCGCGTTGCTTGCACGTTTCGGGAGTTCCCGATCACCACGGCACGTCCCGCGTTCGCTACGACGGGACTGCGGCCCAGCACAGGCTTTTCGGCGTCGGCGTGAACCGGTGTTGCGGCGCTGGTCGGTTCTCTGCATACGGAACGGAGGCACGAAGCCAGGGCCGCCTCCCCCTCGACCGCGAAAGCTCCCTTCGACGATGTTCAAGGATGATACCGCAAAGCCCCGTGGACCGTCTCCGGTCGGCCTTGGGGGTCGCCCGGCTCCGCTGGCACGCGGTCGCGAGTTCCTGTCCATACCGGGACCGACGAACGTGCCCGAGGTCGTGCTCCAGGCCATGCACCGGCCTGCCGTCGACATCTATGCGGACGATCTTCTCGAGACGACGAGGCTTTGCCTCCAGGATCTCAAGGCCGTCTTCAGGACCGAAGGGTCAACCTACATCTACATCGCCAACGGCCACGGCGCCTGGGAAGCGGCACTGACCAATACCCTGTCACGGGGCGTCCGAGTTTTGGTTCTGGAGAGCGGACGCTTCGCGATCGGCTGGGGCGACCAGGGCACCATGCTCGGGCTCGACGTCGAGGTCTTGCCCGGCGACTGGCGCCGCGCCGTCGATCCGGCGGCTCTCGAGGCGCGGTTGAGAGCCGATACGACGCACGATATCGCCGCGGTCCTGGTGGTCCAGATCGACACGGCCTCGGGCGTGGTCAACGATATTCCCGCCATCCGCGCGGCGATCGACGCCGCCAAGCACCCGGCGCTGTTCATGGTCGACGGCATCGCCTCGATCGGTTGCATGCGCTTCGACATGGACCGGTGGGCCGTCGATGTTGCCGTCACCTGTTCACAGAAGGGGTTGATGATGACGCCCGGGCTGTCGTTCGTGGCGGCCTCGGCCAAGGCGAAGGCCGCCCACGGGAAGGCCGGTCTTCGAACCGCCTATTGGGACTGGACCGCGCGCGACCTGCCCGAGAACTACCGCAAGTTCTGCGGCACCGCGCCCGAGCACATGCTGTTCGGACTGCGTACGGCGCTGGCGCTCCTCTTCGAAGAGGGGTTGGAGAACGCGTGGGCGCGCCACACCGGCCTTGCCATGGCGGTGCAGGCGGCCGTCGACGTCTGGGCCGAGGACGGAGCGCTCGCGTTCAACATCGCCGAGCCGGCCGAGCGGTCGACGGCGGTGACGACGATCTTGACGCCAGGCTTCGACCCGCAGCGACTGCGCGATTTCGCCCGAGACAACCTGGGCGTAATCCTCGGTTCGGGTATCGGCGAGCTCACGGGCAAGGCGTTCCGGATCGCCCATATGGGATATGCAAATGCCCCGATGGTGCTCGGAACTCTCGGAGCAACGGAAGTGGCCCTGGGGGCGCTAGACCTGCCCCATGGCTCAGGCGGTGTTCAGGCCGCCGTGGCCGCGCTTGCCCGACACTTTGGCCCGCGACGCTGAACAACAATCGGAACGCCCGCAATCGAACCGCCTGACGTCGCAGTGTTGGCCTCGTCTTCTTGCGAAAAAGCTAGCTCCCGATCCAGTTGCCCTCATCGTTAAGGTGCCGGGGGGCGGTTACTTCAATGTTCGAATAGATCCTACGCGATTTAATCGTCTTTGCTCGTACGATCTCTAGTAGTTCTTACCATGGACCCTTCTAGTGTGTAACCTATCTGTCGTCGTAGACAGAAATTTTCTACTTCTTTTGTCCAAAAGTCTCCGAATGGCAAATATCGATCTTAAACTATAAGTACTGTAGAAGAAATTACGAACTGAAACCTCGTTATTTAGCCTGCGTAGCTTCCCCATCAAAAGCTTAATGGGAGAGCGACATGTCATTTCGCAACAATGGACAGAAGAGACTCTTCGTTCCGCTAGGTCAGACACTACTCTGTGTGGTGCTGATGAGCACAACGACGCTAGCAGCAGGTGCGGCTTCGAACAGTGGATCGCATGGGGTGTCGGCCGGCCTGGGAGCCTCGATCGGCGGATCAAAGGGTGTAAGCGCAGGCTTGGGGGCTTCGGTTGGCGGTATCAGCGCTGGCCTGGGAGCTTCGGCCGGTGGAAGTCAAAGCCCAAGCGGTAACGCTTCGGCGCCGTCGGGAGCCGCCCCGAGCGGAGCTTCAGCTGGTGCCGGCTCGGGCGCCTCGCCGGGCGCATCGCCGGGCGGTTCCGCCGGTGCGGGGGCTTCCGCTGGCGCCGCGAAAGGCGCCGTTGCGGGACTGGGCGCTTCGCTCGGCGGTATGGGCGGTGTCAACGGCGGTGTCGGCGCCTCGCTCGGTGGCAAGAGCGGTCTCAACGCTGGCGCGGGCGTGGCTGCAGGCGGGACCAATGGCGCCGCTGCAGGGCTGGGCGCCTCGCTCGGCGGCAGGAGCGGTCTCAACGCTGGCGCGGGTGCGGCTGCAGGCGGGACCAATGGCGCCGCTGCAGGGCTGGGCGCCTCGCTCGGCGGCAGGAGCGGTCTCAACGCTGGCGCGGGTGCGGCTGCAGGCGGGACCAAAGGCGCCGCTGTAGGGTTGGGTGCGTCGCTCGGCGGAAAGAACGGAGCAACCGCGGGTCTCGGCGCCTCTCTGGGCGGGAGGAACGGTGTCAACGCTGGATTGGGCGCAAGCCTCGGCGGCATGAGCGGCCTCGGAGCAGGGGCTGGCGCCTCGGTCGGTGGTACGGGTGTCGGTCTCGGCGTCGGTCTCGGTGGTTCCAAAAGTGGCAGGCCCGGCACTGGTCCCGGCAATACGGGAATGATGGGAACCGGGCCGTCTTCCGGACCAACGGCGGTTCAGGGATCTGCCAGTGCGGCGACCGGCGGCGCAGGTACATCGTCCGGATTTGGCTTCGGGAGCGTCGGAACGGGCAATAGCGTCGACTCTGGCTTAGGTTCGGGAGCGACGACAGGGGGGGCGGCCTCGGGCGGCTTCAGCCGTGGCTTCGGCAGCAAGACGGGCCCAACCAACTCTTCTCGCACGCCAGTGCAGGAGAGCCTGGATGCTTCGGATTACAGTGCTTACGATTCGAGTGAGGAGGATAGCGAAAACTCCTCTCGGGACAGCTATTCCGAAGGCGCCGACGCGAAGGCACTTTTCGAGAAGCATCACTGCGCGCGGCATGGCTGCAGAACTCGACGGACGTTCTGATCCGGAAAAAGGAGGGCGGCGCTCGTAGCGCCGCCCCTTCAGCACCGTCGTCGAGGGGTGTGAGGTTCAAGAGCCCGCTCGCGCACGTTCGCACCGGCTCGGTGTGAACCAGGATCCGGGTTCGCGTCTGAGCTCAGAAACCAACGCGGATCGATTGACCATAGGCGCTTTCTGCCAAGCCCATCGTCTCACGGGACCAGGACGACCGACCCGATATTCTTCCGGGCTGCGAGGAGGCGGTGGGCCGATGGCGCATCACGAAGCGGCAGGATCTGGTCGATCGCCGGGCGAACGGTTCCCTGGCGAAGCGCCGCGAAGAGCCGGTCGGCGCGAAGGTGCAGGTCTTCCGCCGTCTCGGTGAAATGCAGGAAATTGGGTCGCGACAGGCGAACCGACTTCGAGACCAGCCGGTCGATGTCGCGATGCCCGACCGGGCCCGAGACTTGACCATAACTGATGAGATGTCCGCGGCGGCCCAGTGCCGCCAGCGACGCGTCGAAACTGGCCTGTCCGGTCCCGTCGAAAACGGCGTCGACCCCACGTCCTCGGGTCAATTCCTGGATGGTTGCCGCGACGTCCTGACGAGCGGTTACGATTACATGGGCACAGCCGGCCGCACTCGCGGCCGGAGCTTTGGCATCGCTGGACACCGCACCGATGACGGTCGCGCCGAGAGCGCGCGCCCAGCCGCAGAGCAGCAGGCCGAGGCCGCCGGCCGCGGCGTGGACCAGCAGGGTCTCGCCGGCCCGAAGGGGATGGACGTCATGCAGCAGAGCATCTGCCATGATCCCCTTGAGGAAGACGGACGCCCCCACATCGGGCGCGATGTCGGATGGAAGGCGGATGACCAGGGCAGACGGCATGGTCCTGGCTTCGGCATAGGCGCCGTGCGGCGCACAAGCATAGACGACCCGATCACCCGCCGCGAGATGGCCGACGCCGCGTCCGACGTCGATCACGATGCCGGCCGCCTCCATGCCGGGAGTCGCAGGCAGCGGGGCGAGGCCGAAATCGCCGGCCCGACCATGCAGATCCACCATGTTGACACCGATCGCGAGGTGCCGGAGACGCACTTCCCCCGGACCCGGTGATGGAACTTTCACGAGGCGCGGTAACAGAACCTCGGGTCCGCCATACCGCTCGACCACGATCGCCGTCGCCTCGAAAGCTCCGTCCACCGCGGCCGGAGGCCGATCGGGTCGATCGTCGGCGGGCGACGACGGTCGGGGTTCCGGGGTCGACGGGTGGATCGTGGACGCGATCCTATGCCGGCCGAGGCGAGACCGAAGCGCCTCCAGGCCGGCGGCGTAGATCGTGTCGCCGACGAGCCGGACGAGCCCATCGGCCTCTGCGGCCGGCGCGTCGAAGCGCGACTCCCATTGCACAAAGGTCCGGTCGCCGTCGGTGATGGGTCTGAGCCGCAGGGTCGCGACGTAGCCGTCGAGCCGGAGCGGAGCCTCGAGCAGGCAGTAGGTGAGGCTCATGTCGCGGTCGGACAGCGCGATCAGCTGTTCGCGCAAGAACCCGCCGTCCGCCAGCCGGAACGCCCGGACCGCACCGACGAGATCGGGTGGATCTCCGGCCTCGATATGACTTTCGGCTATGGACGGATGCCAGTCGGCGTGGCTGTTGAAGTCGCGCAGAAGGTGCCAAACCACGCCCGCCGGTGCATCGATCACGCAAGAGCGTGCGACCCTCGTGGTCATCGACGAGAGGCGAAGCGGGTCTGCAAGGCCTGCAGCCCGGCCAGGAAGACGTTACGTCCGATCTGGTTAACGAGCTCCGCTTCACGGGCGGGCGGGCAGTCGAACTCGGCGCTCCATTCGGCGAAGCTGCGGCCCCCGTCCGTGATCGGAAGCAGCCGCAGCGTCGCCACGTAGTTCTCGACGCCCATCGGGCTTTCGAGGATCGCGTAGCTCTGGCTGAACTCGTAGTCGGAAAGCGCCAGCAGACGCTCGCGAATCCGGCCACCATCCTTCAGCCGGAAGGCGCGGACGCAGCCGATCTGATCGGCGGGCGCGTTGGCTTCGATCCGGCTCTCGGCCACGAAGGGCGTCCAGGCCGGGAGAGCGTTGAAGTCCCGGATCAC
>CAXTME010000062.1:0-19192 GCA_964245215.1 uncultured Lichenihabitans sp. | reverse complement strand
AGCGGTCGCGATCATCGTCGTGGTCGGTGGCGTGCGGTGCCGCGCCGTTCGGCACGGGCGCTTTCTGGCGGTTCCGAACGATGGAGTCGATGTCCTTGGCGTCGCGCAGCACGTCGGTCATGCGGCCGATGCTGCCACCCTCGATGCCGACCTCCTTCATCAGGCTGTCGATCATCGGGGCCTGCACCCGGTAGCGGAGCGCACTGTCGATGACCTCGTCGGTCACGTTCTTGCGGCCGCCGCCGCCGCCGTTGAGTCCGTCGACGTGAAGGATGTTGATCCCGTCGATCTTCTCCATCGGCTTCACGCTTTCGCGCACGATCCCCTCGATCTTGTCGAGCAGCTTCAAGCGGGCCCGCGAAGCGCGGGCCTCGACCGTGAGGACGTTGTCGGCCTCGTTGGCGGCGCGCGTTCCCTCTGCGTCGACCTTGAACCGTTCGGCCTGGGCGCCGTTGCGGATCATCATGGCGTCGGCGTCGGCCTTCGCGGTGGTGCGTTGCGCGTCGGCGAGGCTCAGCGCCGCGTCGCGTTCGGCTTCGGCCTTGGCGGTCAGTCGCAGTCCCTCGCGCTCCGCGTCGCGGCGGGCCGCGATCATGTCGACGGTCCTTCGGCGCTCGGCGATCTCCCGCTCGCGAATCGTGAAGGTCTCCTCCTCGGCCAGCACGGCGGTCTTACGGGCCTGTTCGGCATCGGCGATCGCGACGGAGCGGGCTTTCACCCGACCCGAGACTTCGATGGTCTTCTCGATCTCGGCGACTTCGAGCGTTCGTTCCTTCTCGATCTCGAGCTTGCGCAAGTCGCGGTCGCGGATCACCCGGGCCTCGCCGAGCCCGCGTTCGGTGGCGATGCGGGACCGCTCGATCTCCTCGCCCGACGCGATCTCGGCTTCCTCGAAGGCCTGCCGCTTGGCGATCTCCAGGCCCTGCAGCGCGCGCTCGCGCTCGACCCGCGCCTCGTCGATCTTGCGCTCGCCCACCATCCGCTCGCGCTCGACCTCGGTCCGTTGCAGGATCTCGGCGCGCCGCGCCTCGATCTCGGCCTGGATGACCTCCACGGTCTTGCGCGACAGCGTGATGTCGCTCTCCCGCTCGGCCAGAACGATCGTTCGCCGACGCAGCACCTCCAGCGCCTCCTGCTCCTGGCGCTGACCGATGCGGTCGAGCTCGAGCCGGAGCTGGGCCGCGATCTCGGCCCGTTCGACGTTCTGATCGGTTTCGATGCGGGCCCGTTCGACGTCGAGGCGCGCTGCGATCTCGGCCGTCTCGAAGACCTTGCGCTTTTCGACCTGCAGCGCTTCGAGCTGGCGTTCACGGGCGACACGGGCCTCGTCGAGGCTTCTGTCGCGGGCGACACGAGCCTGCTCGACGATTTCCTCGGAGGCGATCTCGGCCTTGCGCCGCTCGCCTTCCTTCTGGACCACCTCGATCGCTTTCCCGGCCATCACGATCTCGCGCTCGCGCTCGGCCACCTCGATGGCCTGCCGCCTGCCGACCTCGAGCTCCTCCTGGGCCCGCAGACGATTGATCCGCTCGCGTTCGACCGCGAGACCTCGCGTGATCTCGTCGCGTTCGGTCGCCTCGCGGCTTTCGAGCTCCGCGGCCTCGATGGCCCTGCGTCGCGCGATCTCGCGTTGCTGGATCTGTTCGTCCTTGGCGGTGCGGACCTCGGCCAAGCTGCGTTCCTGGGCGATTTTCGCCCTCTCGGTTGCCTCGTTGGACTCGATCTCGGCCTTCTGAGCCTCGTGTTCGCGCAAGGCGCGTTCCCGCACCAGGGTCGTGCGCTGCACGGCCCGGCGCACCTCCACCTCGCGCTCCTGCTCGAGGCGGGCATATTCGCTGTCCCGGTCGATCTCCAGCGACCGCCGCTCCGCATCGAGGTTCTGGTTGCGGATCGCCAGCATCGTGTCCTGCTCGATCTGGTTGCGCATCTTGCGGCGCGTCTCGATGATCTCCGTGAGCTGGGTGAGACCCTCGGCGTCGAAGGCGTTCGAGGGGTCGAAATGTTCGAGCCGGGTCTGGTCGAGATCGACGAGCGAGACGGTTTCGAGCTCGAGTCCGTTGAAGGCCAGAGCCTCGCCGGCGAGATCGCGCACCTTTGTCATGAAGAGGCTGCGCTTCTCGTGGATGTCCTGAAGCGTCATTTCGGCCGCGATGGCGCGGAGCGACGAGGCGAACTTGCCTTCGAAAAGGTCCCGGATGCCGTCGGGCATCATGGCGCGCCGGCCGAGGGTCTGGGACGCGAGCGCGACCGCCACATGCGTCGGCGAAACCCGCAGGAAGAACTCGGCAATGAGGTCGATGCGCATGCGGTCGCGTGTGATCAGCGCATTGGTCTGGCCGCGCCGCACTTCGATGCGCATCACGTTCATGTTGACGGGCGACACCTCGTGCAGCACCGGCACCACGAAGGCTCCTCCGTTGATGACGACGCGCTCGCCGCCGAATCCGGTCCTGACGAAGGCGGTCTCTTTCGTCGAGCGCCGGTAGAGCCAGCGCAGCAGGTAGACCGCGATCACCACCAGGATCGCCGCGACGATCAGCCAAAGGATCACTGTCCCCAGGATTTGCGCACCCATCTTCGTGTTCCTCTCGCGCCGACGGGTCGGCGGTTTCGCGTTCAGTGTCTCGTAATGGCCTTGAATCGCTTGGTCTGTTCGGTCACGGCCCGCTCCGTCGGCAGGCGTTCCATCGAGGAGGCGCCGTAAAAGCCGTGGCAGTTCTCGGTCCGGTCGAGGACGTATTGAGCGTCTTCGGGCTCGGCTACGGGCCCACCGTGGACCAGCACGATGATGTCGCGCCGGACCCTCATCGCGGCCTCGGCCCAGGCCCCGGCCAGAGCCGGGCAATCCTCAAGGCGGGTGGCGGTGCCGGCGCCGACCGCACCGCCCGTCGTCAGGCCGAAGTGGCACACGATGATGTCGGCGCCGGCCCGGGCCATGGCCACGGCCTCGTCCTCGTTGAACACGTAAGGCGTGGTCAGCAGGTCCTTCGCATGCGCCTTGGCGATCATGTCGACTTCGAGCCCGTAGGACATGCCGGTCTCCTCGAGGTTCGACCGGAACAGCCCGTCGATCAGCCCGACGGTCGGGAAATTCTGCACGCCCGAAAACCCCATGCGCTTGAGATCGTCGAGGAAGGGGTCGAAGAGGCAGAACGGGTCGGTGCCGTTGACGCCGGCGAGCACCGGCGTGTTGCGCACCACCGGCAGCACCTCCGACGCCATGTCGCGGACGATCTCGTTGGCGTTGCCGTAGGCGAGGACGCCGGCGAGCGACCCTCGCCCCGCCATGCGGAACCGTCCCGAATTATAGATCACGATAAGGTCGATCCCGCCCGCTTCCTCGCATTTGGCCGACAGGCCCGTGCCGGCGCCGCCCCCGATGATCGGCTCCTTGCGGGCCACCATGGCGTGGAACTTCTCGAGCAGGACGCGGCGTTCGAACCTCGGCATGGTCAGGCTCTCTTGCGGGCGGGAGCCGCGATGTCGCGGAAGGCGTCGGCCAGCGTCGCCGCGAAGGCGGGGTCGTTGATATGCGCCGGGACCCGGATCACGCGACGCTGCTGCGTGCGCGAGACCGTGGCCTCGATCGCCTCGAAGAGGACGCGGTCGGCCTCGGGATCGTGGAACGGCTGGCCGGGTGCATCGAGGGCCGAGACGCCCCGCTCGGGAATCAGGAAGCGGACCGGCGCGTGCATGCGATTCAACCGTTCGCCGATCCAGCGGCCGATGGCGGCATTCTCGTCGCGGGTGGTGCGCATCAGCGTGACATTGGCGTTGTGGACCACGAGGTTGCGGCCGCGGAAGCGATCCGGCACCGTGTCGCGCGGTCCGAAATTGACCATGTCGAGCGCCCCGCAGGAGCCGACATAAGGCAGGCTCCGCCGGGCAAAGGCGCCGAGCCGATCGGGTTTCGCCGGGAACACGCCGCCGAAGAGAAGATCGGCCACTTCGGTCGTGCTCACGTCGACGGCACCGGCGAGCAGTCCCGAGTCGGCCAGGGCCTCCATGGACTGACCGCCGGTGCCGGTCGCATGGAACACCAGACAATCGTAAGCCTCGTCGAGCGCCGTCACGACCGCCTGGACGCAGGGCGTGGTGACGCCGAACATCGTAAGACCGATGGACGGCTTGGATTGCGCCCGTTTGGCTTGACGCTGCGCGGCCGTGGGGGCCCGCGCCATCATGCCGGCCAGCGCGTGGGCACCGTTGGCCAGCACGGTCTCGGTGATGGAATTGAGGCCCTGGATGTCGGCGACCGAGTACATCATCAGGATGTCGACCGGACCGACGTAGCGCCCGACGTCGCCCGACGCGACTGTCGAGATCATGACTTTCGGGATGCCGATCGGCAGTCGCCGCATGCCGGCCGTGGCGA
This sequence comes from uncultured Lichenihabitans sp., assembly GCA_964245215.1. Lineage (GTDB taxonomy): Bacteria > Pseudomonadota > Alphaproteobacteria > Rhizobiales > Beijerinckiaceae > Lichenihabitans. The sequence continues at coordinate 14,817 of CAXTME010000062.1, read as the reverse complement.
GCGACGTGCCCCCGGACCCACCGGCCGAGATGATGCCGCCGACATCGCGCTGGCGGCCCATCCAGGCCTCGAAGGCCTCCGCCATGGCGGCGACCGACTGGCCCCGATCGCCGCCGAACACGCGGCCTGGTCCGCGGGGATGGGCGCTCGCGACCTCGTGCGGCGACACATCGGCGCTCGAGGGCTTGCCGGACGTCGAGAGGTCGACCGTTCGGGTCCGCAGTCCGAGGTCGCGCAGCCGGTCGCGGATGAACTTCAGTTCCCGTGCCTTGGTGTCGAAGGTCCCCACCACGAGTGCGGTCCGCCCCGTCGGCTCGCCGCCCGTCCGCTCGAAGACCGCTGCCGAAGCGTCGTGCTCTTCCGCGGGGACGGACCGGGGCATTTCGATCGGCGCCGAGCGGACGCCGCGGCCGATCTCCTGGTCCGACAAGGCCCAGCGGTTCGGCAGGGACGTCACGGTACGGTAGCCTGGGTCCCGTCCCTCGCGTTCCGCCCGTGATGCCCCGCGCGCCACCTGGAAGACTTCGCCGACGCGTTCCCGAGCGTCGGCGCTCTCGGCCGCCGTGACATTGGCCTCGGGGTCTTCGGCATGGCGGCCGACACCCAGCAGGCGTTGCTGCAGGTCGCGGTCGGCCGCGAGGGCCGCGGACGACATGAGCCGGTTGACCTGCCCGTTGACCATGATGCCGACCGTGTCGGCCACCCGGGTCGCGACGCCGATGTTCTGTTCGATGACGAGGACCGCGAGGTCACCCTCCTGGCCGAGCCCGACCAGCATGGCGGCGACCTGGTCGACGATGATGGGCGCCAATCCCTCGGTCGGCTCGTCCATCACGAGCAGGCGGGGGTTGCCCAGCAGGGCCCGCCCGATCGCCAGCATCTGCTGTTCACCGCCCGACAGCTGGCCGCCGCCGTTGGTTCGCCGCTCCGCCAGACGCGGGAAGATCTCGTAGACCCGCTCGACCGTCCAGGCCGCGTCACGCCCGCCGCGCTGGGCCAGGCGCAGGTGTTCGTCGACCGAGAGACTTCGCCAGACCCGCCGGCCCTGCGGCACGTAGCCGATCCCGAGTCTCGAGATGGCATAGGATTCGAGGCTCGAGATCTCCCGTCCCGCCAGCGCGATCGAGCCCGAGCGGGCGCGTTTGAGCCCGACGATCGTGTTGCATAGTGTGGTTTTGCCCATGCCGTTGCGGCCGACGATCGACAGGATGCCGGTCTCGAGCGTGAGGTTCACGCCCTGAATGGCGTGCGACTGCCCGTAATAGACCTGTAGGTCCCGGATGCGCAGGATCGCCTTGCCGGATCCCATCGCGTCGCGGTCCGTCCGGTCAGCCATGCTGGCCTCCGAGATAGATGGCCTGCACCTGCGGATCGTTCTCGATCTCCTCGGGCGTCCCTTCCTTGAAGATACGCCCGTTGTGCATCATCGTGACCCGTTCGGAGACCCTGAGGGCGACGTCGAGGTCGTGCTCGATGATGACGTAGCCGATGTGGGACGGCAGGGAGGTCAGGATCCCGACGAGGTCGCGCCGTTCGGTCGGCGACAGGCCTGCGGCCGGCTCGTCGAACAGGATGAAGCGGGGCGCACCCGTGAGCGCCATGGCGATCTCGAGCTGCCGTTGTTGGCCGTGGCTCAGCGCGTCGACCCTGGTGGAGCCGATCGCGTCGAGCTTCACCGCGTGAAGGATGCGCTCCGCCTGGCCCATCACGGCGTCGTCGCGCTTCGCCCGCAGCAGGGAGAAGCGGCGCCGGGAAACGCCGCGGCAGCCGAGGTAGATGTTGTCGAGCACGCTCAAGCTGCCGAACAGGAGCGAGATCTGGTAGGTCCGGCGCAGTCCCCTGCGGATCCGCTCCTGCGCCGGCAGGCTGGTCACGTCCTCGCCGAAAAACCGGATCGAGCCGCTCGTCGGGGGAAAATCTCCCGTGATCGCGTTGAAGAGCGTCGTCTTGCCGGCGCCGTTCGAGCCCAGCACGGCCCGGCGTTCGCCGGCCCGGACCGAGAGGTCGATGTCCGCGAGGGCCGTCAAGGCCCCGAACCGCCGACCCACGCCGCGCAACTCGAGCGCGTAGGCTCCCGTGTCGCTCAGCGTCGATTCGGCGGTCATGGACATGACGGATCTCGCGCCCTGGCCTATTTGCAATCGGGGTTGTCGCGGCTCGCGGCACCCCGCTTCACGAAGTCGGCCTCGGGTTCGCCCAAGGTTTCGTCCACGTCCTTGGCGATCGAAACGACCTTGTTCAGCAAGTCTCCATTCGATCCCTCTGTGACTTCGGTCACGAAGATATCGGCGATGGCGTTCCGGTTCTTGTCGAGCTTCACCATGCCGGTCGGAGTCTCGAAGCTCAACTTCGATAGGACGTCCCTGAACTTGGCACCGCCGTCCGACAGGTCACCATTGACCTCCTTCAGAGCCAGCAACGCCGCCTTGGTGTTCATGTAATAGGCGTCGGCGAAGAGCGAGGGCACCGGAAAGCCGTCCGGGAACTCCTTGCGGTAGGACGCCACGAAGGCTTTCCATTTCGGATCGTCCCACGTGTCGGCGGTCGGGCCGGCCGACGGCATGCCGACGACGGCCTTGCGCTGCTGACCCTTGGCGCCGAGCACGGTCTGGTCAGCCGTGATGGAGCCGCCGATCAGCGGCAGGGTGCCGCCCGACTGCTGGTATTGGGTCAGGAAGTTGATCGCATCGGCGCCGCCGAGCACCACCATGATCGCGTCGACGTCGTCGGGCAGTGCCGCGATCACCGAAGAGAAATCCTTGTTGCCGATCGGCACCCAGGATTTCGACGGCACGTGTCCGCCGAGCTTGCAGAAGGGCATCATGAAGCCCTCGACCTGGCTGTAGGGAAAGGAATAGTCCTCCGCCACGACAGCGACTTTCTTGTAGCCCTTCACCTTGTAGATGTAGTCGCCGAGCCCGGCCATCCACTGCACCCCGTCGGTGTTGAAGCGGAAGAAGTTCGGTGCCGGATCGAACAGGGTCGTCTCCTGGGCGGCCGAGGATCCGTTCAGGAACGTCACCTTGGGCTGCGTCTTGGCGTAGTCCTTGACCGCGATGCCTTCGGAGCCGGACAGCGGCCCGATCAACACTTGTACGCCATCCTGCTCCACGAGCTTTCGAGCCGCCTTCACGGCGCTCTCCGGCGAGGCATCCGACGAGCCCTGCACGACGATGATCTTCTTGCCCGCAACCGTGTAGTCGACCTCCTTCAGGGCGAGCTGCATGCCCCGCAACCCGTCCTGGCCTAAAACCGTGAAGGCGCCCTCGAGCGTCGCAAGACCGCCCATCTTGATCGTGTCGTCGGCCCGGGCGGAACCCGCGGCGGCAAAGGCGATGGCCATCGCGGCGGTCGCCAAGAGTTTCATCTTCATGGTCGTCACGGGGGTTCCTCTCTCTTCGTTCTTGTCCACCTCGTCTCAGCCCTTGGCTCTGCGTTCGGTGGTTTGACGCAGGGGATCGGTGATGCCCGCGTTCCGTAGCTTCTCGAGCAGTCCGAGAAGCCCGTCCGGCGAGAAGAACACGACGGCCAGGAAGACGAGCCCGATCACCGTGTTGAAGCGATCCGGATCGACGAGGCCGACCGCGAAGTTCTGGAGAAGAACGAACAGCAATGCGCCGAGAAAGGCCCCGATGGGGCGGCGGATCCCGCCCACGACCGCGACCACAAGGCTGTCGATCGCGGCCGAAACGCTGACCGACCCCGGCGAGATCTGGCTGTTGAACCACACCATGAGGACGCCGGCCGTCGAAGCGATGAGACCGGCGAGGAAGAAAGCGAAGATCCGATGAGCCGGCACGTTGAAGCCGAGCGCCCGCATCCGGCGCGGGTTGTCGCGGAGCGCCTGCAGGCTGAGCCCGAAGGTCGAGCGCTCCGCGTAGACGGCCGCGCCGTAGAAGAAGACCGCCACCGCGAGGCTGACGTAGTAGAACGGCACGGGATCGTGCAGGTAGAGGCCGAAGACGGTCGGCGGCTCGACGCCGTGGAAGCCGTTGAAGCCGTTGAACAACGCGTAGTTCTGGCGGACGAAGTAAAAGAACGCGGTGGCGATCGCCAGCGTGATCATGATGGTGTAGATGCCGGCCGTGCGAACCGCCAATGCACCGATGAGCGCGCCTGCGACCGATCCGAACAGGATGGCGACCGGGACGGCCAGCCACCAGGGCCAACCGAGCCCCATGACGTTCGACCCATTGTGGCCCAGGATGGCGATCGTGTATCCCGCGATGCCCGCCACCATCATCTGGGCGAGGCTCACCATGCCGCCGTAGCCGCCGAGCACCATGACGGACAACGCGATGGTGCCGAGCACCAGGGAATAGGCACCGATCTGAAACGTGAAGAACGGCGACGCGACCAGCGGGAACCCGACGAGCAGGATCGCGCCGACGACATGGGCGGCATCGACCGGCAAAGTCGCGCCTGTCGATGCCGCGTTGCCGGACAGGCGGGCGTCGAGGCTCGTCATGCCGGTCGTCCCATAATGCCCTGGGGCCGCACCGCCAGGACCACCACCATGATGACGAAGGTCAGGACCACGCCATAGGTGGGGAAATAGGCGAGGCCGATCTGCTCGGCGAGGCCGATCAGCAGCGCGCCGACCGCGGCTCCCGCGATCGACCCCATGCCGCCCACGATGACGACGACGAGCGAAGCCAGGAGGTAGCGGACATCCTCGCCCGGAGCGATCGACAGGGCTGTACCGCCGATGACGCCCGCGAGCCCGGCCAGGCCGGCGCCGAGGGCGAAGACCGTCGCGAAGACGACGTGGACATTGACCCCCGTGGCCGACAGCATGCCCCGGTCGTCGACGCCGGCCCGGATCATCATGCCGATGCGGGTCCGGTTCAGGAACAGCCAGAGTGCCACGCCGATCACGATCGCCATGACGAGCACCGCAAGCCGATACAGCGGATACATCATGAGAACGGGGGCGCCGTTGGACTTCAGGGCCGTGACGATGGGGGTCGCGACCGCGCCGTCGAGCCAGGACGGCACGACGAACTGATAGGTGTTGCCGGAAAAGACGGCCAGCATCAGGTCGGCCGCGACGATCGAGATGCCGATCGTCACGAGGGTCTGGCGCAGGTCGTCGCCTTCCATGCGCCGGAAGATCAGGATCTGCATGAGGACGCCCGCCAGCGCCGCGGCCAGAAAGCCCGCGGCGGCGCCGAGCAACCAGTAGCCGGTATAATTAGCCGTAAAGTAGCCGATGTAGGCGCCGAACAGGTAAAGCGATCCATGCGCCAGGTTGACGTTGCGCATGAGACCGAAGACGAGCGTGAAACCGCTCGCCACCAGGAAGTACAGGCCCGCCAAGGTCACGCCGTTGAACAACGTATTGACCAGCACCTTCTTGGGGCCGAGCGCCGCGACGAGCCACGCGGGCCAGAGGGCCAGGAACAGCCATAGGACCAGCGCGGCCAGGATGGCGCACGGCAGGGCGACGGCGGGGTGCTTCATGAAAGGCCGGCCTTTCCGGACCGAGACTCGCTCAGGCGATCAGCCGCCGGCGCTGTTCCTGCATCTGCGGTCGCTTGTGGAACTTGCCGTCTTTCATGATGGCCAGGAGGCGGTCCTGTTCCTGCAGGATGCGGACATTGGAGATCGGGTCGCCGTCGACCAGGATCATGTCGGCGAGATAGCCCTCCTTCAACATGCCGAGTTCGTCGCCCATGCCCATGATCTGGCCGCCGAACTTGGTGGCCGCCAGGATGGCCTCCATGGGTGACATGCCCAGCAGGTCGACGAAATACTCGATGTCCTTGGCGTTGGTGCCCTGCGGCGTCCAGGCGAAGCCGTAGTCCCCGCCGATCAGGATGCGAATGCCGCGCCGATGCATCTTCTTCATGCTCTCAACCGCCATTTCGAGCTCGCGCTCGTAGAGCATCGCGGTCCGCGAGCCTGGCTTGATGCCGTATTCGCCCGCATGTTTCGAGGTCCTGACCAGCCAGGCGAGGCCGGGTGCCACGAAGTGGCGGTCCTTGGCGGCCTCCAGCATGTCGAGGGCCTCCTCGTCGGCGAAGGACGCGTGGTAGATGTTCTGGATGCCGTGCCGAACGCACTGCTTCACCGATTCCGACGAGCGCGCATGCGCCGCGATGACCTTGCCCCGCATGCGGGCTTCCTTGCAGGCCATGGCGACCTCCTCCTCGGACATCGGCGTGTCTTCGGCCCTCGTGCCCGTGATCTCCTCGCCCGACAGGTTCAGCTTGATCGAGTCGACGCCGTATTTGATGAGGGTGCGGACGGTGCGGCGGACCTCCTCGGGGCCCGAAACGACGATGCCGAGGTTGAGCCCTTCATGCGGGATGTGGCTCGGGGCGGAGTCGCCGAGGCCGCCGACAGTCGTGATCTCGGGTCCGGCCGCGGTGTAGCGCGGCCCGGGCAGCCGGCCCGCATTGATGAAGTTGCGGATCACGACGTCGAGGCGTGGCTTGGCGGCCGCCGCCCCCCGGCCCGCCGTGAACCCGGCCTCGAGCACGAGCTTGGCCATTTCGGCCGTCACCAGGATATGCTCCTCGGGCGGCATCATCTGGATGGGATCGATCCCGGGCGCGTTGTTCCAGGACAGATGGAGATGGGCGTCGATCATGCCCGGCATCAAAGTCGCGCCCATGCCGTCGATCGTCTGGGCGCCGCTGCTCCCGTTCGTCCCGGAGGATGCGAACCGCGAGCCGCCGCCGCGTGTGATCTGCTTGATCCGGTTGCCCTGGATCAAGACTTCGCCGGTATAGGGGTACTCCCCGGTACCGTCGAGAATCCGGACATTGGTGAACAGGACGGATTCGGACTGGCGCCCATTGCCGGTCCAACTGGGGCCGTAGTTGCCGTTGTCAGCCATTGTACTCCCTCCCTCGCCATCGATTGCCGTTGCTATCGTCTATCAAGATTTCGCCGACCCTCTGCGGGGCTTAATCGACCGGCACACGCCTTATGAACTCGCGAAGTCTGTCATTGCATTCGACGGGCTTCTCGATCGTCAGCCAGTGGCCGCTCCGCTCGATGACGGCGACGCTCGCACCTTTGAGCCGTTCTGCCAAGGCTCGGGCGACGCTGGCCGGCGCCGTGGCGTCGGCGTCACCCGCGACCAGGAGCGCCGGCGCGGCGATCGGCCGGTGATCGATGGCTTTCGCCCGGGCCAGGGCCTCGCAATGTCCGGCATAACCCTCCGGGTCCTGCCGCATGATCGACTCCCGCACGAAGGCGACGGCGGCCGGCCGGTTGGCTTGCGTGTCGGCCGACAGGGCTCCGGCCACGATCTGATCCGCGATCGGCGCCATTCCCTCGCTGCGGGCCTGCCTGGCGCGCGACGCCAGCCCCGTCCGCATGGCGTCCGAAGGCTCGATCAGGGCCCCGAACAGCGTCAGCGACGCCACGAGATCGGGACGGGTCGCGGCGATCATCTGGCAGACGATCGTCCCCATGGAATGCCCCACGAAATGCGCCCGCCGGACTCCCAGGGCGCCCGCGGCACCGATGACGACATCGGCGAAATTCTCCATCGACGGCGTGCCGTGCCCCGCCGGCGACCGGCCCGCACCGGGAAGGTCGATCCGGATAATCCGGGCATCGCGCAACGCATCCATCTGAGGCTGGAACGTATTGGAGGTTCCGCCGAGCCCGTGCACCATCACGACCGGAGGCCCGTCGCCGTCGACTTCGACGACCATGCGGGCGATCGAGACGGTCGTCACGCCGCGATCTCCTCGCAGCGGTTCTCCAACGTTCCGATGCCGTCGATCTCCACGCGAACGACGTCGCCGTGTTTCAGATAGCGCGGCGGCGTCGTCCCGATTCCGACGCCGGCCGGCGTTCCGGTCGCGATCACGTCGCCGGGCTGCAGGGTCAGCCCGGCCGAGATGGTGGCGATGATGGTCGGGATGTCGAAGATCAAAAGCCCGGTGTTCGAATTCTGCCGCAGATCGCCGTTGACGAAGCAGCGGATCGCCGTGTCGCGCACGTCGATCTCGTCGCGGGACACGGCCCAGGGTCCCATGGGGCAGAACGTGTCCTGCGACTTACCGACGAGCCATTGGCTGTAGCGGCCCTGAAGGTCGCGGGCCGTCACGTCGTTGACGATCGTGTACCCCCAGATGTGATCGAACGCGTCCTCCTTGCGGATCGACCGACCGCCCCGGCCGATGATGACCGCAAGTTCCGCCTCGTAGTCGATGGCTGTCGAAACCGACGGGTCGATGCGCACGCGGGCGTCCGGCGCGATCACGGTTTCGGGCACCTTCGAGAAGATGATCGGCTCCTTCGGAACCGCGCCGGCCGCGGCGCTGGAATCGAACCCGCTCTTCGAGAACTCGTGCGCGTGCTCGTGGTAGTTCTTGCCGATGCAGAAGATGTTGCGCCGGGGGCGTGGGATCGGCGCTTCGAGGGTGACGCGGGACAGCGGCATTTCGGACAGGGTGGCCGGGAACCGGGACGGTTCTGCACTTCGGTCGATCAGCGCCAGAAGCCCATGTTCGGCCTCGTGAGACGGCAGGTCGAGCGTCGCGACCGTGCCGCGTTCGACATCGACGAGACCGACCCGCCGTTCCCCACCGACCGAAAAGGTCGCTACACGCATCGTTCATCCCTCGGGTTATTATGAGCCAAACTCAGCCGGTTGGATCAACGCTATCGCTTCATTGGTCCGCTTTCAACGTGCTTTCACTCGCAGACGGCCCTATTTTGCGTGGACCAAGGATTCGGGGCGTGTTAATTGGTCCACATTGGTTCACTTTCGGTGGAAAGCATGCCCCGCGCCGTCGCGACAGAGATCGCTCGTTCGCTGAAGACCCGGATCGAGTCCGGCGAGTGGGCCGACAATCGCATGCCGCCCGAACGGGACCTCGCAACCGACTTCGGCGTGGCGCGCAACACGGTGCGGCGCGCCATGGCGCTGTTGAAGCAGGACGGTTCGGTCGCAGGGCATGTCGGGCGTGGCACCTTCGTTCTGAACGAGCACCGGACGCTGGCCGGCGTGATCGCCCGCATGCAGGGCGCCAGTCCCGCCGACGTGATGGACATCCGCATCATGCTGGAGCCCGGTGCCGCGGGGTTCGCGGCCACCAATGCCAGCGCGTCGGATATCCTCGGGATCGAAGACGCGCATCGGCAGGCTTTGACCGCGACCGAGATGCCGATGTTCGAGCGATGGGATGCCGAGTTCCACCACCGTATCGTGACGTGTTCGCGCAACGAGCTCTTGAAGGATTTCCACGAGCTCCTCCGAGAACTGCGCAATCAAAGTCCGTGGTTCGAGATGAAACGGCGCTCGTTTTCCGAGGAGCGGCGGCTGCACTATTGTGGCGAACATGCCTCGATCATCGTAGCCATGCAGCGTCGCGACCCCGACGCGGCGCGGGACGCGATGTTGGCGCACCTGATCACCGTACGCATCAACATGCTCGGGCGATAATCAGCGGAGCGTCCGGTCTCCGGGGGCTCGGGGCGGACAGCGGTGTGCACAGGCAACCGCGTCGGGTCTCCGAAGCCGCGGACCGTCGCCGTCGCCAAGTTGCCAACGGCATGTCTTAAAGGCGACCCTCTATCGGATCGGACATTCGCCGCACCGAGCCGACCCCCAGGCCGGCCACCCTGCGCTCTTGAAAGGCTTGGTGACTGGCGTTGGACGGCCGCGACCGCTTGCATCGTCGATTTGAGCGAGTCTGGGTCGATCGCCGGCCATCAACCATGCGCCTTGCCGACGTGATCCGCCTTCATGGCGCCTCTCGCGCCGAGGGGCTTGACCCCGCCCTCCGTCGTATCCCGAGCGGTCTGGTGCTCCATCTCGGCGTTCAATTCACCGCCGACCAACACGATGGTCGCCGAAATCCACAGCCACACCATGAAGCCGACGACTGCGCCCAGCGATCCGTAGATCCTGTTGTAACTATCGAAAGTGGCCACGTACCACGAAAACAACATAGACGCCGCGATCCAAAGCAGCGCCGCAAAGGCGCTGCCCCATGTCACCCAACGCCAACGTGCGTCGTTTCTGCAAGGGCCGTACCGATAGACGACGGCAAGGCTCAACGTGATGGTGACGAGCATGACTGGCCATCTGGCAATTGAAAGCAAGTCTTCGGTCGCCGTCGGCAGTCCAACAAATCGAAAGATCAACGGCAGCGCCACCACGCCTATCAGCGAGAAGATGATGAACACGATCCCGACGAGGGTAAAAACAAATGTCGTCGAGTAAAGGCGAACGGGACTGCGTCTTTCCTTCTCGTCGTAAACGACATTCAATGCGTCGAACAACGCCACGATGCCGGAGTTCGCACTATACAAGGCCAAGCCGAGCGACACCAGGAACGCTCCGCTGAGCGTGTTGTTGCTCTTCTGCGCTACCGATTTGACCTGTTGACCGACGAGGGTAATGACGTCTGCGGGCAACAACCCTGAAAGCAGGGTCAGGTGATTGGTGATGGTGGTCGCGTCGGCGAACAGGCCATATAGCGACACGATGGCCGCGATGCCGGGGAACGCGGCAAGAAGCGTGAAGAAAGCGACGCTGCCGGCCGTCGACAAGACGCGGTTCGCCGAGATGGCCCAGAAGACCCGGATCAGGATGTCCCGCCATCCCCGGGGCGGGATCTCGATGGGAGTATCGGCGTCACGGCCCCGGCCGGGTTCTCGCGCGCGATTGAGATCCGTCGACCGATCAGAGTCGGGTTCACCGACGAGGGCGCGCCAGTCCCGTCCTTCCTTGTCTTCGTTCACGGCAACAGCGCTCGACCGACCATGGCACCATGTTAGCCGTAGGTAGGCTGTGGTGTCGACGGCGGCGGCTATCGCTGCACCAGGATCAGCCGAGCCGAGACCCCGTCCGGGGATCATCCCGCTTTCGGCTGTGTCCAGGTCACGGCCTCGGTCGCCCCACGGAGATCCGGTCGCGGTCAGACCACCGATGTCGGGAAGCATCTCGGCAGAGCGTCGGCCTGCTCGACGCGATCGTTGGTGCCCGGCGCAGCGGTCGTCAGGCCGGCTTCCTCCGAGCGGCGGCGCTTGGGGCGTCAAGCCTCCCCGCGAGAGGACATCCGCCGACGAAGCCGCGTCTCAATCCTTGCGGCCGGGCAAAATGCTCGCGAGGATCTGACCGGCGCTGTTCTTCAGCACGCTGCCGAGTTCAGGCTCGTCCGCCATCATCGTCATGAAGTTCTTGGCATCCTTCAAGGTGATGTGCGGCGGCAGCGGGGGAACGTTGGGATCGGCGTAGATTTCGAGGATGACCGGGCGGTCGGCCGCGAGCGCCTCGTCCCAGGCGGCGCCGATCTTCTCGGGGTCGTCGACGAAGATGCCCTTCAGCCCGACGAGTTCGGCGTATTTGTGATACGGAAAATCGGGGATGCTCTGTGTGGATTCGGTCTTCCCGGCACCGAGTTGCACGCGCTCCTCCCAGGTCACTTGGTTCAGATCGCGGTTGTTCAGCACCATGATGATGAAGCGCGGGTCCGACCACTGCTTCCAGTACTTGGACACGGTGATCATCACGTTGAGGCCGTTCATCTGCATCGCACCGTCGCCGATGAACCCGATCACGGGACGGTCGGGGTAGGCCATCTTGGCCGCCACGGCATACGGGGTTGCGGCGCCCAGAGACGCAAGGCCGCCTGACAGCGAACCCATCATGCCGCGCCGGATCTTGATGTCGCGGGCATACCAGTTGGCGACCGAGCCGGAGTCGCCCGTCATGATGACGTCGTGGGGAAGCCGCTTCGACAATTCCCAGAAGATGCGCTGCGGGTTGATGGGGTCGGCCGCCACCATGGCGCGCTCCTCGAGCAGCGTCCACCAACTCGCGACGCCCTCTTCGATGCCCTTGCGCCACGCGCCGGCCGGCTTTTGCCCGAGCATGGGCAGCAGCGCCGCCAGCGTTGTGGCGCTGTCGCCCACCATGCTGATCTCCATGGGGTAGCGCAGGCTCAGTCGTGCGCCGTCGATGTCGATCTGCACGCCCCGTGCGTTGCCCGGCTTGGGTAGGAACTCGCTGTAGGGAAAAGCCGAGCCGACCATGAGGAACGTGTCGCAATCCTGCATCAGATCCCAGCTCGGCTTGGTTCCGAGCAACCCGATCGCGCCGGTCACCCACGGCAGATCATCCGGCAGGACCGCCTTGCCGAGCAACGCCTTGGCGACGCCGGCCTGAAGCCGCTCGGCGACGGCGATGACTTCGTCGGTCGCACCCAGGGCCCCGGCCCCGACCAGGATGGCCACCTTCTCGCCAGCATTCAGAACCTCGGCCGCCTGTTGGAGGACGGCGTTGTCGGGCAGCTTCGCCGGGCTGGCGTAGCCGATGCCGGTATGCGTCGTGCCGTGGATCAGCGGCGGGTCCTTGTAGTCCAGCAGCTGCAGGTCGTTGGGCAGGATTACGCAGGTCACCACACGCTTGGTCGAGGCAATGCGTACGGCACGATCGATGAGTTGCCGAACCTGCCCCGGAACACTGGCCATGTGGACGTAGTCGCCGGCCACATCCTTGAAAAGGTTCTGCAGGTCGACTTCCTGCTGGTAGTCGGCACCCAGGGCGGTTCGGGCCTGCTGGCCGACGATGGCAACCACCGGCACGTGATCGGCCTTGGCGTCGTAGAGGCCGGTCAGCAGATGGATCGCGCCCGGACCGGAGGTCGCATAGCAGAGCCCGACGCCGCCGGTGAACTTGGCATGGGCGGAGGCCATGAAGGCCGCCATCTCCTCATGCCGCACCTGGACATAGTGCATCTTGTCCCTGGCCTTTTCGAGCGCGACGTCGAGCCCTCCGACCCCGTCACCAGGGTAGCCGTAAACTCTCGTGATCCCCCAATCGACGAGGCGCTGCCAGACGAACTCGCTGACGTTCATGCTCATGGATCTCTCCTTCGTTTCAGACACGACTTCGAAACGACACCTCGTCTGAATAGAGCGAGGCGCCACCCCGCCGGAACTCCTCACGGCGGTGTAGCGCCCCCCCCCCCAGCGGCAAGGAGAACACTTCCGCGGTCGACAAGCGCCGACTGGATCTACAGCCGAGACCGTGCGCGGTAGTAGTCCAACCAAAGCCGGGCGTCGCCGAAGCAGCCGATTGTTGCGAGAGACCTCACGTACCTTGCCCCTCGAAGCTCTGTTTGAGGTCGCTCGCGACCTCGTGGGGCAACTGGTCTTCAATGTGAAGGTCGCTCCGTCGCTCCTTTCGAGCGTGGCGATCGAGAGACTGGGGTGCAACGGGGGCACGCCGCCTGCAGTCTTACCAAGATTTGGTACGACGCGGCGCTCTTGCAAGTCGCTTTGTCTTCTTATGTCGGCGCGGCGAGAGCAGCGGCGGGGCTCCCAGCATTACGGATCACAAGGCTGGCTTGTTCGACGGCTCGCTGTAGGGGTGGCGTTCCTCGGCAGTTGCGTAAAAGCGCCCGATCGCATCGGTGCCTGCGGTCCGGCCGGTGGCTTTGTGGATGATCTCGGCAATCTGCTCATCGCTGCGTCCGGCCTCGCGGTGCTGATCGATCTCGTCGCTGATCATCCCGACGAAGGCTTCCACCGGGAAGGACTCCTCGCCGAGCCCGAGTTCCGATCGCAAGGCCTTTTGTGCCGTGATCGCCTGGTCGAGGGTAAACCCGTTATCCTGTGTCATGAGCACCTCCATGGGTTGCGAACGAGCGGGTCGAACGGCCAGTTCCCAAGTGACGCTGCGGTCAAGGCACACCCTCGACGTCGGCCTCGGCCAGCAGCGATCTCGCACGCTCGGCGCCTTACATCACCTGCTCCCGACGCGAAGAGGTGGTATCGTTGCCCACAGTGATGGCTGCCTGGCTTTGTCGATGGCGTGTCCGCATGGTCTCTCGGCTTGATCCTCCATCGCACCACGTCTCCACCTTTTCGTGGATCCGCTTTTCGCTTCAGACCGTAGTGACGAAGACCGGGTCGAAGCCGGAGATCATGGTCGCCCCGCGCGCAAGGTGACGAGAAGCTCGTCCAACTGCTCGAACTGCTCGGGCATTCCACCTTCCATCCCGGCTATGGAAAAATCGAGAGCTTCCCTCGAAGGGTAGAGTTCGTGCAAGACCAGCAGTGTCTTGCCACCCTCTCCCTCGAAGGTCACCGTGCTTACGGCTCCCTCAGGGGTTTCGTCGTTGGTCCAGACCAGGCGCGAGTGCGGTAACACCTCGACGTATCGGCCGAAGAACGCCATGGCCTTTGAAGGCTCCTGGCCGAACTCGATGCGGTAACTGCCTCCGACGCGAACATCCATCTCGCAGGAGAGCAGGGACATGCCCATCGATTTCGGCGCCCACCATTGCTGGAACAGCTCGGGCTTGGTCCACGCCTCGAACACGAAGCGAGCCGGGCCGTCGAAGGCTCGCGTCACCACGAGTTCACGCTCGGCCTTCCGTTGGACCGTCGTGCGCTTCTTCATGCGGGTGGGCTCACCATCTCTTCTTTCATCCATCGGCTTTCTCTCAAGTCTAAGCAGCCCTGCGTGGCAAAAGCTTTTTCAAAGCAAAATCAATGCTGCTGTGAATTCCAAGTGTAAGCAGACTTGTGAAACGAACTTGCCCTCGGCCATCCCCATCCCCGTCCCGTTACGCCAGTCCATCCGTTCATATGGACATACGTTTTAACAGGACAACGCTGCAGGTTAAGACGGGTTCGCTCCAGAAAACGAAGTGAAATTGTTTATTCGCGCACCTCCGGGTAATCGGGACGACCCCCTTCCTTAGGCGACCTTGAAAAGGCGAAAATGCAAACAAGCCCTTTGGTGGCTTTAGTAAAAACTATAACAAACTTTTGCGCTAGAAGAGTCGAAGAATTCGAACCATCTTTCCAGTGAACCTAACAAAAGGGGAAATG
>CAXTME010000061.1:5264-27720 GCA_964245215.1 uncultured Lichenihabitans sp. | reverse complement strand
GCAAGCGCGAGATCGCGCGCGCTTTCGGGATCAAGGGTGACGATCGGGTCGAACTGAAGCGCATGTTGCGCGAACTCGAGGCCGAAGGACAGATCGAGAAACGGCGCAGTACGGTTCGGACCGGTGCCCTGCCCGCCATGATGGTAGCCGATATCGTGGGCCGCGACCGCGACGGCGAGCTGATCGCCAAACCGACCGATTGGGATGTCGAGGCGAACGGCGCCTTGCCGCGGATCCTGGTGCATGTGCCGAAGCAACCGCGGCCCGGACACCCGGTGCCCGGCGTCGGAGACCGGGCCCTGCTGCGGATCGAACCCACACCCGATGCCGGTGGCGATGAGCCGGCCCTCACGGGTCGGGTGGTCAAGATCCTGCCGAAAGCCCGCATGCGGCTGCTCGGCGTCGTTCGCGCTGGCCGAGACAACGGCACCCGCGTTCAGCCGGTCGACAAGAAGAACGCATCGGCCGAATATTTCCTTCCGATCGAAGAGCGCAACGGGGCCGAAGACGGTGAACTCGTCTCGATCGAGCCGCTCGGACGACAGCGCCTTCTCGGCCTGCAGGCCGTCCGCGTCGTCGAGCGCCTGGGATCGTTGAAGAGCGAGAAAGCGGTCAGCATGATCGCCATCCTGACCCATGGCATCCCGCATGCCTTTCGGTCGGAGACTTTGGCCGAGGCCGCGGTCGTCGAACCGCCGGGTCTCGACGGCCGCGAGGACTGGCGCGCCCTGCCCCTCATCACGATCGATCCGCCCGACGCGAAGGATCATGACGACGCCGTCCTGGCCGAGCCCGATACCGCACCCGACAACGAGGGCGGGTTCGTCGTGACGGTTGCAATCGCCGACGTGGCGAGTCTCGTGCCGCCGGGTTCGGCCATGGACCGGGAGGCGCTCGACCGCGGTAACTCGGTCTACTTCCCGGACCGGGTCGTGCCCATGCTGCCCGAGCGTGTCTCGACCGACCTCGGCTCCCTGCGACCGGGCGAGGAGCGGCCGGCCTTGGCGGTCCGCATGGTGCTGGCCCCGGATGGCCGGAAGCTGCGCCATCGCTTTCATCGCGTGATGATCCGCTCGGCCGCGAAACTCAGCTATGCCCAGGCCCAGGCCGCGATCGACGGCGCTTGCGACGAGACCACGGGACCGCTGCTGGTTCCGGTGCTCGAGCCGCTTTGGGCGGCGTATCGCGTCGCCGTGCGGGCCCGCGAGGAGCGCTCACCGCTCGACCTCGATCTGCCGGAACGCAAGCTCGTGTTGAAGCCCGACGGCACCGTCGATCGCGTGGTTGTGCCGACCCGCCTCGATGCGCATCGCCTGATCGAGGAGTTCATGATCCTGGCCAATGTGGCGGCCGCGGAAACACTCGAGGACAAGCGCCAGGCCCTGGTCTACCGGGTGCACGACGAACCTTCGCTGACAAAGCTCAACGCGCTCTCCGAGTTCCTGCAGACGATCGGCATCAAGCTGGCCAAAGGTCAGGTCCAGCGCCCCGCCCAATTCAACGGCATCCTGTCACGGGTGCGGGGCACCGATCACGAGCACCTCGTGAACGAGGTCGTGCTCCGCTCCCAGGCGCAGGCCGAATATGCGGTCGAGAACTACGGACACTTCGGGCTGAACCTGCGCCGCTACGCCCATTTCACCTCGCCGATCCGCCGCTATGCCGACCTCATCGTCCACCGGGCATTGATCCGTGCCCTCGCTCTCGGTCGCGATGGGCTGCAGGACGCTGCGCCGAAGGAACTCGGCGAGATGGCGGCGAGGATCTCGGCGGCCGAGCGGCGCGCCATGGCGGCGGAACGCGAGACCACCGACCGGCTGATCGCGGGGTTCTTGTCCGAACGCATCGGCGAGGTGTTCGACGCGCGCCTGTCCGGCGTCACCCGGGCAGGCCTCTTCGTGCGGCTCTCCCTGTCGGGGGCGGACGGCTTCGTTCCCGCGGCGCATCTCGGCGACGAGTTCTTCAGCTTCGACGAAGCCGCGCTCGCCATGGTCGGGACCCGCACCGGCACCACCTACCGCCTCGGCGATACCGTCGAGGTGAGGCTCATGGAGGCGGCACCCGTGGCCGGCGCCCTCCGCTTCGAGATCGTCGGCGGCCCGGCCAGGCATGGACGATCGTCCGGGCCACGGCGCGCGGCGGGAACTCACAGTTCGGTGGCGCGACCGTCCGGGGATCCCCGGCCCTGGAAGCGTCGAACCCGCCGCTGAAGGGCGGTGCTCGATGCCATCGCTGACGCTGAGCCGCCCGAGCGGCGAGTCCGATAGACGATGCAGAGTCGGAGTTGACTTCGCGCCGACAGCCGATAGTGTCGTTTCAGTGATCCGCGCGGCTTTCCGGCCGGCGCGGGTTTTCTTTTGATCACCTTACGGAACGGCCCGTCGCTCGAGTGGCGGCAGCGCACGAGGATAGCATGGCTAAGGCTGCAACCATCAAGATCAAGCTTCTGTCGACCGCCGACACGGGCTTCTTCTATGTCACAGAGAAGAACGCGCGGACCAAGACCGACAAGTTCACCTTCAAGAAGTATGATCCCGTCGTGCGCAAGCACGTCGATTTCAAGGAAACCAAGATCAAGTAGCAGACCCTCGAGAGGGCGCTACAAAGATGTGCTCCTGGTGCGATTGCCACAAAAAAAAGCCGCCCATTGAGGCGGCTTTTTCTTTCGCTTCATCATCTGAAAAGGTGGCCGGCCGGAAGTGGCGTACGAGGAGGCCACTCTAACCACTTCCGGACCGGCCGACCCCACGGACCCAGGAGATGCGGCGGACCTGAGCACTCCGTAGGGTATCTCTGGGCGACGTTAGCCGCCCGTATCGTCGCCTCTCGGCGTGTCATGCCCATCCGGCTGACAGGATGAACATTATCCACCAAATATTACCATCCGGTCACCGAAGGGTGACCTGACGAGATTGTTTTTCCTATCTTTTGAACGAAAAAGCGAGTCGAAACATGATTTTCGAGTCGGATCAGGCCGCATCCGCGGAAACACGGTTACGACCCATCGTCTTCGATCGATAGAGCGCGCGGTCGGCCCTTTTCATCAACTGGTCGGGCTCGCGTCCCTGGCGATGATCTGCGAGGCCGATCGAAACCGTAACGGGGATCTGCTGCATCCCATTGTCGATGGCGAACAATGCTGTCCCGATGCAGTGCCTGACCCGTTCAGCCACCTTCGCGGCAACCTCGAGGGTGGTGTCGGGCATGACGATGATGAATTCCTCGCCACCCAGGCGGCAGAGCAGGTCGACCCCCCGGATCACGGTCTTGATGCGTTCCGCGAAAGCTCTGAGGATCTCATCGCCGGCGTCGTGCCCGTGCGTATCGTTGACGGCTTTGAAGTGATCGATATCGAGGATCATCAGCGACAGCGGCTTCTCGCCGTCGACCGCACTTTCGATCATCTGGCCGAGGTTCGATTCAAGGTAACGACGGTTGTGCAGCCCGGTCAGCGGGTCGATGACGGCAAGCTGCAGCGATTCCTGCATGATGTCGCGCAGGCGGTCGGCGTAGCGCTTGCGCCTCAGCTGGATCCGCACCCGTGCCATCAGCTCGTTCCAGTCGATGGGACGGGCGATGTAGTCGTTCACGCCGATATCGAGCGCGCGCAGGATCCTGGTGCGATCGTCCGTGTCGGCCAGCAAGAGGATCGGCAGTTCGCGCGTTCGCTCCAGCGACCTCAGCTGGCTGCACAAGCGCAGCGGATCGAAGTCTTTCAGTGTCGAGCTGATCACCGCGAGGTCGTAACGGCCGCCGACGGCACGTGCCAATGCGGTCTCGGCCGTGGTTTCGAGATCCACGCGATGGATCTGGCCGACCGTGGCGACGAAACGCTCCGCCAGGTTCGGGCGATCCTCGACCAGCAGGATCCGACCGTCGGCTCCGCCGTCGGGCAGCGTCCCATCGGCGAGGCCGGGGTGCAGCCCGAAGCTCGCCGACGTTTCCGCACGCTTCCTCAACTCGTCGATGACGAGCTTCAACCGGGCGAGCGAGCGAACGCGCGCCACGAGCGCGATCTCGTCGACCGGCTTCGTCAGAAAATCGTCGGCTCCGGCTTCCAGCCCTTTCACCCTGTCGCCCGGCTGGTCGAGCGCCGTCACCAGGACGACAGGGACATGAGCGGTGGCAGGATCGTTCTTGAGCCGGCGGCAGACATCGAAGCCATCCATGCCCGGCATCATGACGTCGAGCAGAACGACGTCGAACGGCGCACGAGCGCAGATCTTCAGGGCCTCGAGCCCGTTGCTCGCCGTGCGGATCTCGAAATATTCAGCGGAGAGGCGCGCTTCCAACAATCTCACATTGGCAAGAACGTCGTCCACGACCAGGATACGTGCCGTCATCGATCCGCCTCTTACCTATCACCGAGATAGTTGCGGACCGTTTCCAGAAACTTAACAACTGAGATCGGTTTTGACAGGTAGGCTTCACAACCCCCCTGGCGGATCTTCTCCTCGTCGCCCTTCATGGCAAAGGCCGTGATGGCGATCACGGGGATCGCCTTTAACTCCTCATCGTCCTTGAGCCACTGCGTCACCTGCAAGCCGGAGACCTCCGGCAGTTGGATGTCCATCAGGATGAGGTCGGGCCGGTGCTGCCGCGCGAGACCCACCGCTTCGACGCCGCTGCGGGTCTGAACCGTCGCATAGCCGTTGGCTTCGAGCAGATCGCTGAAGAGCTTCATGTTCAGTTCGTTGTCTTCGACGATCAGGATCGTTTTCGACATATCTATCGGGGCCTCGATGGCGCCAGGCCTGCGCCCGGTGATGTGGTCGGCCCGGCTTCGGCCGATTTTGTTCGATCAACGTTAGCCCATGCCATATAGACCCACGAAAGGAAAACGCAGGATATGAACAATGGCGATAACCTTATGAGGTCGCCGTCGGGCCAAAAGACGCTTTCGTCGGATGCTGTGGAAAGCCTCGCCATCGAGGCTTTGACGCTGATTGCGGGCGACCCGACCCTTGCGTCGAGATTCATGAGCCTCTCGGGCTTCGACCCGGGCTCCCTGCGCATGGCTTCCAAACGCCCGGACTTCCTGGCCGGCGTCCTGGATTACGTCATGACCGACGAACGTCTGATCCTCGATCTGGCAGCTGCCACGGGCCATCGCCCAGAAATCATCGCCGCAGCGTGCCGGAGCTTCGAGACATGACCCAACTTCGACGTCGCCAGTCTGTAGCGCCCGTCAGACCAACGCGGCGCCGCACAGGCGGCAGGCTTACTTACGACACGCCGCGGTCGGGGTGATGCTCAGGTCTTCAAGGCTGCCGGCCAGCACGAAGTCGCCGTAATCGAGCTTCAGCGCACGGGATACGCCATTCTCGTAGAGGTCGAACGATAGGACGTAGTCGGGTTGATCCTCGTTGCCGTCCCGAAAATAGCTGATCACCACCGGCCATCGTCGCATGGCTTTGGTCACGTCGTTCTGCCCGGCGGCGTCGCTGGCCGCCGTATCGACCGGTGCACCGATGACGCTCAGGGTCTGGTAGATCTTCCTTCCCGTCTCCGACCCATCGTAGACCTTGGCCGAGAGCAGCTTGTCGCCCTTCTCCGCCGAGGCGATGACATGACGAAGATGTTCGGTTGGAAACAGCACATCCTGCCCGAAGCTGGCTTTGCCGACCGGGTGTTTGAGATCCACCGACACGCTGCCGTCGGCCGCTTTCTGCGCGCGACCGTCGAGATCGGCAACCGTATCGTCGTCCGTCGTCGTTTTGGTCTTGAAGGTGAACTGAGTCCCGGCTCCGTCTTCGAAGGTCGTGGACCGCATGTCGTTCAGCTTCGAATCGCCGTCGGTTGGTTGCATCTCGGTCATCTGCCGGAACACCGTCGTGTAACCGTCGCAGTCCGATCCCGCGAAGCTGTAGTCGATCAGGCCGGCCGCGGACGCGGGAGCGTTGGTTCCCTTGGCCTTCAGCAGCGTCAGTTTGTAGGTCGCGTGATGCGAGGCCATCGCAACCGGAGCCGAGGCCTCAGCGAGAGCGAATCTGCTCGTCGGGGCGATGCCAGCCGTCACGGCCAAAGTCAGGAGGCAGGCAGTTGATAAGCGCTTCACGTCGATCTCCTGGCGATGATCCGAAGATCGAACCCTGACATGGCGGAACTGAGATGATGACGAAAGCCATGCACTTAGCCTAGAGCATGTCGGCCGTTACCCGACAGTCTCCCGCGCGGGGTTCGCGCGCCTGTTGGAGAACTGAACGGCGCCATCGAGGGAAGACCCATGAGCGAAATCGAGAACCGCCTGACCGAACTCGGAATCGTCTTGCCGAAGCCGGCGGCGCCGGTTGCCAACTACGTCACCTCGGTTCTGTTCGGCGATACGCTGGTAGTGTCCGGGCAGCTGGCCCTGGGGCCGGACGGCAAGCTCGATCCGTCCCATGTCGGCAAGCTCGGGCAGACCGTCGGAGGAGACTCCGGACGTGCGGCAGCTCGCCTTTGCGCCATCAACGTCCTGGCTCAGGCCAAGGCCGCCCTGGGCGATCTCGAGCGGATCAAGCGCTGCGTTCGGCTCGGCGGCTTCATCAATGCCGACTCTGCCTTCACCGACCTGGCCATCGTCATGAACGGCGCATCCGATCTCATGGTCGCGGTTCTCGGCGATCGCGGGCGGCATGCGCGCAGCACCGTGGGGGTCGCCTCCCTGCCGCTCGGCTGCGCCGTGGAGGTCGAGGCGCTGTTCCACATCGGCCCATGATGCGCGGAGCGTCCGTGCGGGACTGGCTCGCCCGGCACCCGATCGCGCATCGCGGACTTCACGATCGCGCCGCGGGCATCGTCGAGAACTCCACGACCGCGGCCCGCGCCGCCGTGTCGCGGAATTACGCCATCGAATGCGATGTGCAGTTGACGGCGGACGCCGAGGCCGTGGTGTTCCACGATTTCACGCTGGAGCGGCTCACCTACGAGAGCGGGCCGGTCGCAGACCTGCGGGCCGACAGGCTCGAGAGTGTCGCGTTGATGGGCTCAGCCGATCGGATCCCTAGGTTTTCGGCCTTTCTGGCGACGGTCGACGGCCGCGTCCCGCTCGTCTGCGAGATCAAGAGCCGTTTCGATGGCGACCTGCGTCTCGCCGACCGCGTCGCGGACCTCGCTGCCGGCTATCACGGCCCCTTGGCGATCAAGAGCTTCGACCCGCAGGTCATCGTTCATCTGCGCTCGCGCCGCTGGTCGGGGCCGCTCGGTATCGTGGCCGAGGCCGGTTTCGATGATTCGGAATGGAAACAGCTGACGCCCCAGCTCAAACGGGATCTGTCCCAATTCCTGCATTTCGCCGAAACGCGCCCGGAATTCCTGTCCTATCGCGTCGGTGACCTGCCCCATGCGATCCCTTATCTCTGCCGCGCCGCGATCGGCATCCCCGTCATGGCCTGGACGGTCCGCACGCCCGAGCAGCGGCAACGTGCCGCGACTTGGGCCGATCAGATGGTCTTCGAGGGTTTCGTGCCTTGACGCAGTGCAACGAAGCGGAAGTTTAGAGGAGCCGCAATCCTTGCTTCAGCCCCGGAGGCTGATCATCCCTCGGGCGAGACCATGAAACCTTCCCCCTCGATTCAGGTCGCCACGTCCATCGCGGCGCTCGATGCCGCGCAGTGGGACGCTTGCGCCAATCCGCCTGGAGCGGGTGCTGGCCTCAAGGGCGCGGTCGATGGCGATCGGAGCGGCGAACGCTACAATCCGTTCCTGTCGCACGCGTTCCTGCAGGCTCTCGAGACCTCGGGGTCGGTCGGCGCCCGGACCGGCTGGTCACCGGCTCATGTCGTCATCAAGGACGCCGGCCGCATCGTTGCCGCCGCCCCGACCTACCTCAAGAGCAATTCGCAAGGGGAATATGTCTTCGACCACGCCTGGGCCGATGCCTTCTCGCGGGCGGGCGGCCGCTATTACCCCAAGCTGCAGGTGGCGGTTCCCTTCACGCCGGCAACGGGGCGGCGGTTCCTCGTGGCCGGCGAGCAGGATCTGGCCAGGCGGCAGGCCGAGCTGACCGCGGGTCTTCGAGCCCTGCGCCAGGAGGCCAAGGCCTCCTCGATCCATGCGACGTTCGTGACGAAGGCCGAATGGGAGGCCTTCGGAGCCCAGGGCTGGCTGCAGCGCACCGACCAGCAGTTCCACTTCATCAACGACGGCTACGGCGGCTTCGACGATTTCTTGACGGCCCTCGCGTCGCGCAAGCGCAAGGCGATCAAGCGCGAACGCCGGGATGCGTTGGCGCCCGGTATCACGATCGAGCACGTCACGGGGCGTGACCTCCGCGAAGAACACTGGGACGCCTTCTACAAGTTCTACATGGATACCGGATCGCGGAAATGGGGCCGCCCGTATCTCAACCGTCGCTTCTTCTCGCTGATCGGCGCCTCCATGCCGGAGCGGGTGCTCCTCGTCATGGCCAAACGAGCAGGCCGCTACATCGCCGGCGCCATCAATTTCATCGGCGACGACGCGCTCTACGGGCGCAACTGGGGAGCCGTCGAGGAACACCCGTTCCTGCATTTCGAGGTCTGCTACTACCAGGCGATCGATTTTGCCCTGCAGCGCGGCCTCTCGCGCGTCGAGGCGGGCGCTCAGGGCGAACACAAGCTGGCTCGGGGCTACCGGCCGATCCCCACCTATTCGGTTCACGACATCGCGGATCAGAGGCTTGCAGCCGCGGTGGCGGATTACCTCGAACATGAGCGCGCCTATGTGGGCCAGGCGGTCGAAGCCCTGGGTGATCATCTCCCGTTTCGGCACGAAGACTGACCCGATGCGTTTTCGTTAAACTTTTAGTGAGGTCGGGTCTCCAGGGTGCACGGCGGCTGATGCCGCACACCTCGGACGATCTTCCATGCCCTCTCAGACCTCCTGTTTCCGTGCCGCCAAGGCCATCGTCCTGCCGCTCGTCGCGGGGCTGATCCTGTTCAACGCTTTCGCTCTGCCGAGCCGAGCCGCCGAGAGCTACACGATCCCGTCGAGCGATGGCTACGGCATCGGCGAATGCATGCAGTCCGGCAACGATTGCGGGCGCGTCATGGCGGATAGCTGGTGCGAAGCCCATGGTCACGCCCACGTCTTGGCCTACGGCACCAACGAGGATGTGACGGGCGCCATCAAGGCGAGCAGCACGTCAGGTGCAGCACCAGCCGCCTCCGTGGCCGCCGCCGGTGATATCGTGATCCGCTGCGGCGACTGACCGGCAGGCCCTTCAGCTCTTGAACTGGTCGCTGCACTTGACGGGGTCGCCGGATGCGCCCCAGGGCATGATCGGCACCGCGGAGGTGGAGTTCTTGGGCGAGCCGTCCACGAACTTGTCCGAATAGACCATGTAGACGAGCGTGTTGCGTTGCGGGTCGCAACCCCGGACGATCTGCATGTGTTTGAAGAAGAACGAGCGCTTCTCGCTGAACATCACGTCGCCCTGCGAGAGCTTGTCCTTGATCTTGATCGGGCCGACCTGACGGCAGGCGAGAGAGATGTCGGAAACCTCCTCCGCCACCCCGAGGGCGCCGGCGATGCCGCCCTTCTCGGGTACCGTGTAATAGCATGCGACGCCGTCCACCTCCGGGTCGTCGACCGCATAGGTGGCGAGCTTGTCGTTCGGCGTCAGCGCATGCCAAGTCGTCGATTCGCGAAAGATGAGGTTCGGTGCTTCCCCGGCCCGCACGGCAGTCGGCGTCATGGTGGTCACGATCGCGGCTGCTGCGAGAAGGAAAGGGATGGCGATCAAGGTCGAGGCACGCATGAGGTCTCCGGGCACCGGATGATAGCGCTCCGGTCTGGCGCTTAGGACGTTGGGACGGCGATGCTGTCCTAACGCACCGCCCGCGACGAAAGGTACACTTTTCGCCCGCGGTGAGCCGGTCATCGGCACCGGGCCGATCGATCGAAGGCTCCGGATCGACGACCTTTGCGGGTCGGATCGGCGCGAGGCTGCGAGACGTCCTGGACCCTCAGACATGTTTCAGCCAAGAAGCCGTGATGATCCACGAGGGATGGTAACCGATGATGCGAGGCTTCGCGGAGCCAAGATCGTGGCTGGACCGACCGTGACCCGCAGGTGGTGGGGCGTGATCGCTTTATCCGTCCTGCTCGGACTCCCTGCTGTCACCTCGGCTGGTGCGCAAAACGTCGATTGCGCGGCTTTGCGGGCGGAGATCGATGCCTTGCGCCGCCCGATCGATGCCGACCGGCCCGAGGTCGCGATCCGCCAGCAGAGGCTGGAACTGCAACACGATCGCGATACGATGGAGGATCTCGGCTGCAACCTCCCTGCTGGGCTCGACGACCCCGATCAGCCGCAATGCCGGACGATGGCTCGACGCGTACAGAGGCTCGAAGACGGCCTGCAGAGGCTCGAAAGCCAGGCTACGGGCGCCGGTCCCGACGATCCGGACCGGCGACGTTCCCTGACGGACCAGTTCAATGCCACCTGCGCCGTGTCTGGCGACGAGACGGCAGCCCGTCCAGATCTATCGGGCCCTGCCGTTCTTCCCGGCCCCGAAGACGCACCCACGATGATGCCGGTCGATCCCGATGTGCCCGCGGGACCTCCCGATGCCTCGAGATCGAAGCTCTCGCGGGTCATCTGCGTCCGACAATGCGATGGTGCCTTCTATCCGCTGGCGGTCGACGTCTCGCCCGATCACCTCGACGGCCTCGATCAGATCTGTAAGGCACAATGCCCGAACGCCCAGGCCAGCGCCTATTCGCTGCGGGCGGACGACGATATCGGCCAGGCCGTCGCGGCGGACGGCAGTACTTACCAGGCCCTGCCGTCCGCCTTTGCCTACCAGAAGGCCACCCTCCCGGCGTGCAGTTGCCGGGCCGCCAACACGAGTTGGGCCGAGACCCTGGCCCAGGCCGAGACCATGCTCGAGCCGCAGAAGGGCGACGTGACGGTCACGCCCGCGCTCGCGGCCTCGATGGCCCGGCCGGTCGTCAAGCCGCCGGCCGCGGCTTCGGCTCAAGCCGCCGCGAGCATGCTGGCGCAGAAGCCGGCTTCGATCAAGAAGGCCGCACGCAAGAAACCGACCCCGACATCGACAGCGGCCGACAGCCCGGACGCGACCATCGCCAATCCGGGTGTCGACATCACGCGGCAGTTCCGGCGAGCCGCGCCGACGCTTTAGCGCGACCGATCAACGGCAGCAGGTGTCTCAAGTCGGGGCCGGTCTCGCGCGCCGTGAGGGCCAGCCGCAGCGGATGGAACAGCGCCCTGCCCTTCCGACCGCTCGACGTCTTCAGGGCTTCGGTCCAGACCGTCCAGGTTTCGAGCGTCCAAGGTGCCGGCGGCAGCAGACTCAGCGCCTGCTCCAGAAATGCCTGGTCCTCGACGACGGGCGCGACGCGGCCCTCGACGACGCCCCACCATTCCGCGGCATCGCCGAAGCGGGACAGGTTGCCGCGAACCGCCATCCAGAACGGCTCGGCCTCCGGCCCGGCGATCCCCGCCGCGTCGAGCCGCGCTTGAATGGCTGCGAACGGAAGAGCGTGCAGCGTCTTCGCCGAAAGCGTCCGGAGTTCGGCTTCGTCGAAGCGGGCGGGCGTCCGAGACAAGCGCCCGAGATCGACCTCGGCTTCGAGCTCCTGCAGCGACGCGACCGGGCGGATGGCGGAGGCCGACCCGGTCAACACCGCCATGGCGGCAACCGCCAGGGCCTCGACCCCGTCTTGGCGCAGTGCTGCGATCGACAGGGCGCCGGAGCGTTTGCTCAAGCCTTCGCCGGACGCCGTGACGAGCAGATTGTGGTGACCGAATGCCGGAGGAACCCCCTGGCCCAACGCCTGGAAGATCTGGATCTGAACGGCCGTGTTGGTGACGTGGTCCTCGCCCCGGATGACGTGGGTGATCCCGAGGTCCATGTCGTCGACCACGGACGGCAGGGTGTAGAGATATGTCCCGTCCTCGCGGATCAGCACCGGATCCGACAAGGATGCGCAATCGATGTGGCTCTCGCCGCGAACAAGGTCGTGCCAGGCGACCGTCTCCTGATCGAGCTTGAACCGCCAGTGCGGACGACGCCCCTCGGCCTCGTAGCGGGCCTTCACCTCGGGGGTCAACACGAGAGCGGCCCGGTCATAGACCGGCGGCAATCCGCGGGCCTGCAGGCGCTTGCGGCGGCGGTCGAGCTCGTCGGCGGTCTCGTAAGCCGGGTAAAGCCGGCCATTCTGCTTCAGTCGTTCGGTCGCCGCGGCATAGAGCGACGTCCGATCGGACTGCCGCACGACGAGATCCGGCATCACGCCGAGCCAGTCGAGATCGTCGGCGATCGACTCGGCATATTCGAGGCGCGAGCGCTCGGTATCCGTGTCGTCGAACCGCAACACGAAGGTTCCGTCGCGGGCCTTCGTGAAAAGGTAGTTCAGAAGGGCCGGCCTGGTGTTGCCGATATGGATGCGCCCGGTGGGCGACGGGGCGAAGCGGACGACGGGGTTTGGCATGGACGCCTTATGGCCGAGCCGTTATGGCGACGCAATCGACGGCACCACGCCAAAACCGCACCGCCCTCTTGTAACTCCAGCCTGATACCGCGACCTAAAGTCGGATCAAAGACGGAGGCCTTCAGTGGATACACAGACCTATCGGGTGACGCACACCGATGCGGAATGGCGCAAGATCCTGACGCCCGAGCAATACGACGTCATGAGAGCCCATGGCACCGAAGCACCGGGTAGTTGCGCGCTGCTGCACGAGCATCGTCGTGGGCAGTTTTCCTGTGCGGGATGCGAAAGCCGCCTGTTCGAGACGGCGCTGAAATTCGAGAGCGGAACAGGATGGCCGAGCTTCAACGACCCTGTCGCGGGAGCGATCGAAACAACCGTGGATCGAGCCTACGGCATGGTCCGCACCGAAGTCCATTGCGCGACCTGCGGCAGCCACCTCGGCCATGTCTTCGACGACGGGCCGCCGCCGACCCACCTGCGCTATTGCATCAACGGGGTCGCCATGACGTTCAAGCCCGACTGAGCGTCGAGGTCAGGCAGCACGTGCCGGAGGTCCTGCGGCTGCAAGCTCCGCTACCTCGGAGTCCGTAAAGACCCGGCTCCGCGTCAGAAACCGGACGCCTTCCGGCGCCTCGACCGAAAAGCCGGAGCCACGTCCGGGGACCACGTCGATCAGGAGTTGCGTGTGTTCCCAATATTCGAACTGGGCGGCGCCGATGTAGAACTTGCAGCCGCCTATTTCGCCCAGGAACACATCCTGGGGCCCTACCCTGAAATCGCCGACCGGGAAGCACATCGGGGCTGACCCATCGCAGCACCCGCCGGATTGGTGAAAGAGAAGCGGCCCGTACATGCCTTTCAGGCGCTCCAGAACCTCGGCGGCTCCTGCCGTGATCTCGACCCGCGCCACCATGCCTTACTCCTTGGCCTTGCTGAACGGCGCGGGATGAGGCTCCCGCGCCGAGGTTGGTCGCTCAGAAGAAGCCCAGGGCCTTGGGCGAATAGCTGACCAGGATATTCTTGGTCTGCTGATAGTGATCCAGCATCTTGAGGTGATTCTCACGGCCGATGCCGGACTGCTTGTAGCCGCCGAAGGTCGCGTGGGCCGGGTAGAGATGGTAGCAGTTGGTCCACACGCGACCGGCCTGGATAGCACGGCCGAAGCGGTAGGCGCGCGTTCCATCGCGTGTCCAAACGCCGGCCCCGAGTCCGTAGAGCGTATCGTTGGCGATCGACAGCGCCTCCTCCTCGCCGTCGAACTTGACCACCGACACGACCGGGCCGAAAATTTCCTCCTGGAAGACACGCATCTTGTTGTGGCCTTCGAGAACGGTCGGCTCGACGTAGTAGCCACCCTCGATCTCGCCGCCGAGGTCGGCCCGCTTGCCGCCGGTCAGCACCTTGGCGCCTTCCTGACGACCGATATCGAAATAGGACAGGATCTTTTCGAGCTGGTCGTTCGACGCCTGGGCACCGAGCATCGTGCTCATGTCGAGCGGATGGCCCTGCTTGATCTTCTTCACCCGGGCGATGGCCCGATCCATGAACTTGTCGTAGATCTTGGCCTCGACCAGGGCGCGGCTCGGACAGGTGCAGACCTCGCCCTGATTCAGCGCGAACATCGCGAAACCTTCAAGGCATTTGTCGAAGAAGTCGTCGTCCTGGTTCATTACATCGGCGAAGAAGATGTTAGGCGATTTGCCGCCGAGCTCCAGCGTCACCGGGATGATGTTGTCCGACGCATATTGCATGATGAGCCGGCCCGTCGTCGTCTCGCCCGTGAAGGCGATCTTGGCGATGCGCTTGCTCTGCGCGAGCGGCTTGCCGGCTTCGAGCCCGAAACCGTTCACGACGTTGATGACGCCCGGCGGCACGATGTCGCCGAGGAGCTCCATCAGCACGAGAATGCTGAGCGGCGTCTGCTCGGCCGGCTTCAGGACCACGCAATTGCCGGCCGCCAGCGCCGGGGCGAGCTTCCAGGTCGCCATGAGGAGCGGGAAGTTCCACGGAATGATCTGGCCCACGACGCCGAGCGGCTCGCGGAAGTGATACGCGACCGTGTCGTTGTCGATCTCGGACAGGCTGCCTTCCTGAGCCCGGATGACGCCGGCGAAATAGCGGAAATGATCGACCGCGAGCGGCAGGTCGGCCAGTGTCGACTCGCGGATGGGCTTACCGTTGTCGAGCGTCTCGACCATCGCCACGAGGTCGAGCTTCTGTTCGAGCTTGTCGGCGATACGGTTGAGGACCTTGGCGCGTTCCGTCACCGAGGTCTTGCCCCAGGCGTCCTTGGCCTTGTGGGCGGCGTCGAGCGCGAGTTCGATGTCGGCCGCGGAGGACCTCGGAACCTCGCAAAGCTTCTTGCCGGTCACCGGGCTCGGATTGTCGAAATAGCGGCCATCGACGGGAGCGACCCATTTGCCGCCGATGAAATTATCGTAGCGTTCGCGAATCAGGACTTCCTTCGAGACCTGATCGAGGGCTTGCTGGAACATGGTTTCCTCCGAGGTTCGGGAGCGCCATTCGGCGTCGTGATCATCTGCGCCGTTCGACGACGCGACATCAACCGCGCATCCTTCGATACCGATCGACAAGCCGTGAGAGTGCGCCCGCTTGGCGCGGCGGTCAACGCTGTATTCTGCTGGACATAACGAAGCAGGGATCTCGGCGGCCCGGCGTCAAACGCCAGGATGCGCGCCGCTTCCGACTTCGGTCGAGGTCCGCCTGGACCGAAACGTTCCGTCACGAGATGCTCGCACCGAGATCTTTTGACGGACGATCCCCTGGTGAAGACACTCAGTCGAGTTCGACGACTTGGCCCTCGTGAAGCGTCACACGCCGGTCCATGCGGGACGCCAGTTCCATGTTGTGGGTCGCGATCAAGGCCGCGAGGCCGGACGCCTTGATGAGCGACGTCAGGGTGCCGAAGACAAGGTTCGCCGTCTGCGGGTCCAGGTTGCCGGTCGGCTCGTCGGCGAGCAGCAGACCGGGCGCATTGGAAACCGCGCGAGCGATGGCGACACGCTGCTGTTCGCCGCCCGAAAGTTCCGCCGGACGATGCTTCGTGCGTTGGCCGAGACCGAGGAAGGACAGGAGTTCTTCGGCCCTTGCGGCAGCTTCCTTGCGGCTGAGCCCGGCGATCATCTGCGGCAGGATGACGTTTTCGAGGGCCGAAAACTCCGGCAGCAGGTGATGAAACTGGTACACGAAGCCGATGGCGGTGCGGCGCAGCGCCGTGCGGGCCTGGTCGCCCATGACGGCCGTCGGCGCGGAACCGATCAGCACTTCGCCGGAATCCGGCTTCTCGAGCAGGCCCGCGACGTGAAGGAGGGTCGATTTGCCGGCGCCGGACGGCGCCACCAGCGCGACGGACTGCCCTGGCCAGAGCATGAGCTCCGCCCCTCGTAGAATGTGCAGTGTCGTCTCGCCCTGCTTGTAGCGACGCTCGACCTTGTCGAGCGTCAAGGCCGGTGCCACTGCCATCACTCGTACCGCAACGCTTCGACGGGATCGAGATTGGCGGCCCGCCAGGACGGGTAGATGGTGGCGAGCAAGGACAGGACGAGCGCCATCGCGGTCACGGCGAAGACATCGCCTGGCTCGATGACCGAAGGGAGATGCGACAGGAAGTAAAGCTCCGACGGAAACAGGTTGGTGTGCATCACGCTGTTCAGGAAGTTGCGGATGCCCTCGATGTTGCGGGCCACCGCGACCCCCAGCAGCAGCCCCGCAAAGGTGCCGCACGTTCCGATGGACGCGCCGGCGATCAGGAAGATGCGAAGGATGGAGCCGCGGGAGGCCCCCATGGTGCGCAGAATGGCGATGTCCGAACTCTTGTCCTTCACCAGCATGATGAGGCCCGAGACGATGTTGAGGGCCGCCACGAGGACGATCAGGGTCAGGATGATGAACATCACGTTGCGCTCGACGTTGAGCGCGTCGAAGAACGTCTTGTTGCGCTGGCGCCAGTCCGTCATGACGGCGGGCCTGTCGATGGCCTTGTCGAGCTGCAGCCGGACCGCATCCATATGGTCCGCGTCGTCGACGAAGACCTCGATCACGGAGGCTTCGCCCTCCTTGCCGAAATACGCCTGAGCTTCGGCGAGCGGCATGTAGACGAAACTCGAGTCGAACTCCGACATGCCGATCGAGAAGATCGCGACCACCGGATAGCTCTTGATCCGCGGCGCGACGCCGAACGGCGTCTGCGCGCCCTTGGCGGTGAGCACCGACATGGCGTCGCCGATGCTGAGCCCCAGTGACTCCGCCAGGCGCTGGCCGATCGCCACGCCCCCGCTGGCCTCGAAACCGTCGAGGGAGCCCTGGACGACATGGCCTTCGATGCCGGGGAGACGCTCGAGGTCGGCCTCCTTGATGCCTCGCACCAGGGCACCGGATTGGTTGAAGGGCGACGAGACGCCGGCCGCACCCTCGATCATCGGGATGACCAGCTTGACACCCGGAACCGCTTCGAGCCGCTGCGTGACGGCGTCGTAATCGGTGAAAGGCGTGTCGGTGGCCTGGACGAAGACGTGGCCGTTGATGCCGACGATCTTGTTCAGGAGTTCCTGCCGGAATCCGTTCATCACCGACATCACGACGATCAAGGTCGCGACGCCGAGCATGATGCCGAGGAACGAAAATCCGGCGATCACCGAAACGAAGCTCTTGGCCCGCCGGGCTCTGAGATAGCGCAGCGCCACCAGCCATTCGAAAGCCGAGAAGGCCCGCGTGCCCCGCGTTTTCGGGGTGGAAGCGGCCGGAGCCCCGGCAGTCATCGTCGTCATGGAGGCGTCTCCCGCTCGTTCAGCGCGGCGCGGGAGACGAGACGGCTCCCAGCCGCGCCAGGACCTCTTCGGGCGTCAGGAACTCCTTGGCCCCGGAGCGGCGTTGCTTCAATTCGACTCTGCCGTCGGCCAGCCCCTTCGGACCAACCAGAACCTGATAAGGGACCCCGATCAGGTCCATCGTCGCGAATTTCGCACCCGCTCTCTCGTCCCGATCGTCGTAGAGGACGTCGAGTCCGGCCGACTGAAAACCTTTGTAGAGCGTCTCGCACGCCGTGTCGGTCGCGGCATCGCCGACCTTGAGGTTCACGACGCCCACCATGAAGGGGGCTACGGCATCCGGCCAGATGATGCCGCTCTCGTCGTGCCCTGCTTCGATCAAGGCCGCGACGACCCGCGACGGCCCGATCCCGTAAGACCCCATGTGGACCGGCACCTCCTTGCCGTCCGGGCCGTTGACCACGGCCCGCATCGGTTGCGAATATTTGGTGCCGAAATAAAAGATATGTCCGATCTCGATGCCGCGCGCCGAAACCCGGGAGGTTTCGGGTACCGCTTCGAAACCCGCGGCATCGAATTTCTCCGATGTCGCGGCAAAGAGTGCCGTCCACTGGTCTACGATGCCCTGCAGGCCGGCGACATCGTCGAAATCGACGTCGGCGGCGGGCGGCGCGAATTCGAGATAGTCCTTATGGCAGAAGACTTCGCTCTCGCCGGTCTCGGCCAGGATGATGAATTCGTGGCTGAGGTCGCCGCCGATCGGGCCCGTGTCGGCCACCATGGGAATAACGGTCATGCCCAATCGAGCGAAGGTCCGAAGATAGGCGACGAACATCCTGTTGTAGCTGTGGCGGGCTCCCGCATAGTCGAGATCGAACGAATAGGCGTCCTTCATCAGGAATTCACGGCTGCGCATGACACCGAACCGCGGCCTGACCTCGTCCCTGAACTTCCACTGGATGTGATAGAGATTGATCGGCAGATCCTTGTAGGATCGGACCGAAGCCCGAAAGATCTCGGTTACCATTTCTTCGTTGGTCGGCCCGTAAAGGATGTCCCGCTCGTGGCGATCCTTGATGCGCAGCATCTCCTTGCCGTAATCCTCGTAACGCCCCGATTCACGCCACAGGTCGGCCGACTGAATGGTGGGCATCATGATTTCGATCGCGCCGGCCCGGTTCTGTTCCTCGCGAATAATGGCATTGACCTTGTTCAAGACGCGCAGGCCGAGCGGCAGCCAAGCGTAGATGCCCGCTGACTCTTGCCTGATCATCCCGGCTCGTAGCATCAGTCGATGCGACACGATCTCCGCTTCCTTGGGGGTCTCCCGGAGAATCGGCAGGAAGTAACGGCTCAAACGCATCGTAAGGTCTCGGGCGGGAACCAGTGTCGCGTCGCGTTCGCGACACGACGGATCGGGACGTGGCTAACAACCGCAACGGCATGCAAAATACAAGGTCGCTCTTCGGACTGCTTGCTCGACCGGCACAGTGAGCAGGAGGGCGGCGGCTTTGCGACTTTTTCATACGATTTTGCGCAGTCATTGCCACAAAATCGTTGCATTGACGGCGGGTCCCATTAGGCTGTCACCAGCGGATTGGAGACCGATGCCAATGGCTTGGTCGACACGCTGTCCAGGTCGCGGGAGGAAGAACGACGATCCATCCAAACATTCGCCGCGGTGGCTTCGGCCCTTCGGTGAACCGCAGCATCCGATGTGAGGCATAGCTGCGGAGAGGTGAGGTCGCATCATTCTTGATGGCAAGGTCCTGTTGGGCGAACAGGCCTTGCCTTCAATTTTCCCCGAGGCCGCCGTGCCACCCGGCTTTGATTTCGTCGACGGCGTCCCCGTAACGCCCACCGGAAATAGCTCTCCTGATCTCCGCCATAAGCTGCTGGTAGTAGCTGAGGTTCACCCAGGTCAGCAGCATCATGCCCAGTATCTCACCCGACTTGACGAGGTGGTGAAGGTAAGCTCTGGAATAGTCGCGTGCCGCCGGGCAGTCCGATGCTTCGTCGAGCGGCCGACCGTCGGTGGCGTGCCGGGCGTTGCGCAAATTGACCTTGCCGAATCGCGTATAGGCTAAACCGTGCCGGCCGGCTCTGGTCGGCATGACGCAGTCGAACATATCGACCCCGCGCCGTACCGATTCAACGAGGTCGTCCGGCGTGCCGACTCCCATCAGGTAACGGGGCTTGGATCGCGGCAAATGCGGCTCGACGATCTCGATGGTCCGCAGCATGTCGACCTGAGGTTCTCCGACCGCGAGCCCGCCGATCGCAAGCCCGCCGAAGGGCATTCCGGCCAAAGCTTTGGCGCTGGCGGCTCGCAGCGCCGGGTCGGTGCCTCCCTGCACGATGCCGAAAGCGGCCCTGCCCGGCCCTGCCCTGAAGGCCTCGAGAGACCGCTCGGCCCAGCGCAGCGACAGCTGCATGGCGCGTTCGACATCGGCATCGGGCGCCGGGAGCCGAACGCATTCGTCGAGCTGCATCTGGATGTCCGAACCGAGCAGATCCTGGATCTGCATCGACCGCTCGGGGGTGAGCGAATGCCGACTGCCGTCGATGTGCGATTGGAACGTCACGCCGGTCTCGTCGAGCTTGCGCAGCTTGGCGAGCGACATGACCTGGAAGCCTCCCGAGTCGGTCAGGATGGGGTGAGGCCACTGGCTGAAGCGATGTAGCCCGCCGAGTTCGGCGACGCGCTCGGCACCAGGCCGCACCATGAGGTGGTAGGTGTTCCCCAGGATGATGTCGGAGCCGAGCGCCCTGACCTGGTCCGCATACATGGCCTTTACGGTCCCGGCCGTGCCGACCGGCATGAAGGCCGGCGTGCGGATGGTGCCTCGGGCCGTATGGATCAGCCCGGTCCGGGCCGCCCCGTCCTGGCCGAGAAGGTCGAAGCGGAATTCCGCACTCATGGGGTCGCGTCCGTTCGCACCGATTGGGGCGTGGGCCATAACAGGCTGGCATCGCCGTAGGAATAGAACCGGTAGCCCGATGCTATCGCGTGCGCATAGGCGGCTTGCATCGTCTCGAGCCCCGCAAAGGCACTGACCAGCATGAACAACGTC
Organism: uncultured Lichenihabitans sp.; assembly: GCA_964245215.1. Taxonomy (GTDB): domain Bacteria; phylum Pseudomonadota; class Alphaproteobacteria; order Rhizobiales; family Beijerinckiaceae; genus Lichenihabitans. The sequence goes on along the minus strand of CAXTME010000061.1, from coordinate 7,436 downwards.
GAACGCGGCAGGTGGAAGTTCGTCATCAGGAGGTCGACGGCCCGGAAGCGGTAGCCGGGCGTAATGAAGATCGAGGTGGCACCCGAGAACGCCGCGATCACTCCGTCGCGTGACGTGGCGCTCTCCAGGATGCGCAGCGACGTGGTGCCGACCGCCACGACACGCCGCCCGCGCTCCCGAACCGCGTTCAAGGCTGCGGCGGTCTCCGGCCCGACCTCGCCGATTTCGCTGTGCATCCGGTGGTCTTCGGTCGTTTCGGTCTTCACGGGGAGGAACGTACCGGCCCCGACGTGCAGCGTGACGCGATGCAGCGACACACCGCGTCGTGCCAAGGCATCGAGGAGGTCCGGCGTGAAATGCAGACCGGCCGTGGGAGCCGCTACGGCACCGGCGCGTTCGGCGAAGAGCGTCTGGTAGTCCACGGCATCGGCCGCATCCCCGGCGCGGCGGTGTTCGATGTAGGGCGGCAGCGGCATCTGCCCCACGAGGGCGATGGCGGCGTCGAGCGCGTCGCCCGCCCGATCGAACCGCAACGTCACTTCGCCGCCGTCCTTGTCGGAGGCCCGCGCGCTCAAGGGCGCCACCTCGTTCGCATCGCCGAACAGCAACCTTTCCCCGTCGCCCAGGCGTTTGGCGGGCCTGACGAAGGCCCGCCATCGGTCCGGAGCGTCGCGGCGATGCAGCGTTACTTCGATCCGTGCCGTGCCGTCGCCACGTCGGCGGACACCGAACAGCCGGGCCGGCACGACGCGCGTGTCGTTGACCACCAGAGCGTCTCCCGGCTGGAGCAGCTCAGGAAGGTCACGGACGATCCCGTCGGTGAAGCACGCCGACTCCCGCGGCCGGACGCTCAGCATCCGGGCGGAGTCGCGCGGCCGCGCAGGCCGCAACGCGATTGCGGATTCGGGGAGCAAAAAATCGAAGTCGTCGACGCGCATCGATTGTACGGAATGAGCAAGCGGCCGATCATGTCGGACTGTTGTGGGAAGGCCCGTTCCCGGGCCCCTGGACGATCCCGCTGCAACGGGGTCCAGCGTTTCCCGTATCGCCGACACTCCCGCGAACGCGGTCCCCGCCTTGGCCTAGCCGGGCCGAGATTGGATCAGCTGACCGTCGCGGTGGTGATCCGGTCGGGATCGCGGACGGGCTCGCCGCGCTTGATCTTGTCGACGTTCTCCATGCCGGAGATCACCTGCCCCCAGACCGTATATTGCTTGTCGAGGAAGCGGGCGTCGTCGAAGCAGATGAAGAACTGCGAATTGGCCGAATCCGGGCTCGAGGCGCGCGCCATGGAACAGACGCCCCGGACGTGGGGCTCGCTGTTGAACTCGGCCTTTAGATTCGGATATTTCGACCCGCCCGTACCGGTCCCGTGCGGGCATCCGGTCTGCGCCATGAAGCCTTCGAGCACGCGATGAAACGCGACACCGTCGTAGAACTTCTCTCCGACGAGTTTCTTGATGCGCTCGACGTGGCCGGGGGCGAGGTCCGGGCGGAGCTTGATGACGACCGGACCCTTGGTGGTGTCGAGCGTCAGCGTATTCTCAGTGTCGGTCATCGTTTGTCCTAATGTGCAGAAATCGAACGGCAAAGATCTCGCCCGCGACGGCGGCGCCGAGGGAAGGCGAGAGGTGAAGCGGCGTGCAGGTTGTGAGCGCCGCGAGTAGTGAACGCGTAAGATCGGACTTCTGCTGCTCCGAACCGGCGTCGATATAGGGCAAAAGTGGCCTGCCGAATACAGATCCGTCCCGTTTGAAGCTGACCCGAAGCGTCGCCGAAGCCCATGATGACGACGACAGCGGTGAAAAACACGCTGCGAGCGCCTGACCGATCTCCGAAAAGCGGTTGAGTGTTGCCGGAACCACCGGCTTCGGTCCGCCCCCGCCGACCTCTTCCGTGAGCTGGAACCCATGCGGCAGGGAGGTTGGCCCGACGCGCTGATCCTCGATGAGTGGCGAGGCTCCGACCCCGGGCGGCGGCAGGTTCTCGTCGGGCGGCGGCGGAGGCAGCAAGAGCGGCGGTGGGCGCACCGGGACGATGCGCCTGAAGCCTGATCCCGGAAACCTCCGGAAGAAGGGAACGCGGAGCCTCCGCTGGGGGACGAGGATCCTTGGAGGACCCACGCGCCTCGGCGCCCCCGGCATGGGCGCCGCCGACACAGGCGCTCCCGGC
>CAXTME010000061.1:0-5164 GCA_964245215.1 uncultured Lichenihabitans sp. | reverse complement strand
CCCGGCATGGGCGCCGCCGACACAGGCGCTCCCGGCGCGGGCACCCCGGCGGCGCATAAGCCGAGCAGGATCAGCGCCCCGACCTGCCGCCTCCAGCGCAAGACGGCTACTTTGCCGACGCGAGCCGCATCTTGAGGATCTTATCGGGACTGGTGACCTTCCCGTTGTCGTCGGCCGCTCCCTTCTTGATCTTGTCGACCACATCCATGCCGCTCGAGACCTGCCCGACCACCGTATATTGGCCGTTGAGGAACGGCGCGTCGCCGAGACAGATGAAGAACTGCGAGTTCGCCGAATCGGGATCCGAGGACCGCGCCATACCGACCGTGCCGCGCTTGAACGGCGTGTCGGTGAACTCGGCCTTGAGGTCGGGGAGTTTGGAGCCACCCATGCCGGTCCCCGTCGGGTCGCCGGTCTGGGCCATGAATCCGCCGATCACCCGATGGAACACGATGCCGTCGTAGAAGTGATCGCTGATCAGCGACTTGATCTGGGCCACGTGGTTCGGTGCGAGGTCGGGTCGCAACTGGATGGTGATGCGGCCATCCTTGGTGTCCATATAGACCGTCGAGTCCTTGTCGTCGGCCCGGACCACGCTCGGAAACAGGGCTAGTGCTGCCGAAGCAGCCAAAAGAACATCACGCCGACGCAAATACATAGCGGCCTCTCCAGGATTGCGGATCCCGCACATAGGCGGAAGGTACGACGGCAGCAAGGCTGCACGGCGGGGTTGCCGATGTTTTCCGATCCACCCTTTTTGTGGCTGCGGGCCCGGCATTCGCGATGTTTCGCTCGAAACCGTGGCAGGAAGCCGCGCCGGCCGGTATAGCTCCGGCCGCAGCCCGGCGAGCCGCCCGGGCACGGCAATCGAGCTGGTGGCAGGCGGCTGATCGAGCGGAGTGCAGCACTGACGCGCAGCGACACTCGCCAGCCCGGCTTCGGCGTCGGTGCGGTCCTCTGTATCGGCGCCGCCGCGGTGGACCAAACCTACCGGCTCGGCCTTCCCCTCGTACCCGGCACATCGAACCCGGTCGCGGGGCGTCGCGGTTTCGGTGGGGTCGCACGCAATGTCGCCGAAAACCTAGCCCGTCTCGGCTCGTCGGCATCCTTGATGACGCTGATCGGCGACGATGACGACGGCCGGGCGCTCGTCGAGGACCTCAGGGCGGTCGGGGTCGGAACCGGTGGCGTGGTCCGGGTTCTCGGCCGCGAGACGGCGACCTATGTAGCGGTCCTGACCCCGGAGGGCGACCTCGCTCTCGGTCTCGCCGAGATGGCGATCCTGGATGGTCTCACGCCCGATTTGCTGACCGCGAACGCTGAGGGCTTGGGCGCGGCCGATTGGGTCTTCGCCGACTGCAACGTGACGGCGGATCTCATGGCGACGTTGGCCGATCCGAAGCGCAGCCATCGCTATCGGCTGGCCGTCGACCCCGTTTCGGTCGTCAAATCGGCTCGCCTCCCACGAGACCTGCATGGTATCGATCTCTTGGTCCTCAATCGTGACGAGGCTGCCGCCACTCTCGGACGCCACGGACTCATGGGACTCGACCCGCAAGAGAGCGCCGCGGCGCTGTTGCGGGCCGGCGCCGCCGAAGTCGTACTGACGCTAGGGGCGGATGGCGCTTTCGCGGCAAACCGGGAGGGCGTCGTCCGGGTCGCCGCGACGCCCGCGACCCCGGTCGACGTGACGGGCGCGGGCGATTCGCTCATGGCAGCCGTGCTTTACGCTCTAATGGGCGACGAGCCCCTGGCGGCTGCCGTCGCCTGGGGCTGCCGCGCCGCGGCTCTCACGGTCGCGAGCCCCTGCACGGTCGATCCCGGACTCACGGCCGCGCTGATCTCCGGAGTTGCAACGAGCGCCGGCAAGGCCTGAGGCGGACCGATCCGGCTCCGTTCAGCGCCGCTTCCCCATCAACTGCCAGATAGCAGGCACAACCAGCCCGGCGAGCAGCGTCTTGACCACCGTGCCCAGGATGAAGGGTTCGACACCGGCCGTGAGGGCGAGGTCCCTGCCCAGGAGATGGGCGAGCCAGGCATAGCCGAAGCCGAAGAGCACGACGTGACCCAACGTCATCGCGCCGAGCAGCTTCGGCACCGACCGATCTGCCCCCCGTTCGGCGAAAAAACCGACGAGCGCCGCGGCCGCCAGGAAACCGACGAGGTAACCCCCGGTCGGTCCCATCATATAAGCCAGGCCGAGGCCGTGCATCGGGGTTCCGGCGAAAACCGGCAGGCCGACCGCGCCTTCGAGCAGGTAGAGCAGGACGGTCGCGGCCCCGAGTCTCAGGCCGAATCCGGCACCGATCAACAGAACCGCGAGGCTCTGCAGGGTCATGGGCACCGGCCAGAACGGGACGCTCAGGCGAGCCGAAAGGGTCAGGACCGCGCTACCGACAAGAGCCAGGAGGACGGCACGGGCGGCGCGGGACGCGGTCGAGGCCTGCTCGGGCCAGACGGCACCTGCAAGCGTAGGTCGCACCGGCAATCTCACGTCCGTCATCGGGCGCTCCCCTGGAGGCTGTCGAAACTTCACTAAAGCCTCCGAGTGCCGCCCTTGATTTCCGCCGCGAGCGGCCGCAGGCTGCGCATCTCTTAAGATGACGTTACCGCCCGAGCAAGCGCTGCTTGTAGCGCCGCGGTGACGATGTGGGAAGCAGGTCACGCTTGGCCGCCGAGGACATTCCGTTCGACCGTACGCTCGCGGCCAAGCCCGAGGAAGTGCACGAGCTCTCCCGCCTCGTGCGCCGCCTGATCGCCAACAACGGCGGTCCCTTCACGTTCACGGGAACCTGCAGCTACATCGTGGGCCGTGGCGAGGTCTCGGTGATCGATCCGGGACCCGCCGACCCGACCCATATCGCGCATCTGATGGCGGCGCTCGCAGGCGAGACCGTGCGTCATATCCTGGTGACCCACACCCATCGCGACCATGCACCCGGCGCCGCTCTGCTCAAGGCCGCGACCGGTGCGGAGATCCTAGGCTGTCCCAAGCGCGAGCCGACCGCTGCCGACCCGCGCCACCAGGCGCTCGATGCGGCCTTCGACCTCCGCTATGTGCCGGACCGGGTACTCGGCGAGGGCGATGCGGTTTTGGGGAGCGGCTACACTCTGGTCGCGGTCGAGACGCCCGGACACAGCTCAGACCATCTCGCCTTCGCGCTGCCCGAAGAGCAGGCCCTTTTCTCCGGCGACCACGTGATGGCCTGGTCGACCACGATCGTGGCACCGCCCGATGGTTCCATGAGCGCCTACATGGCGTCGCTGAGGAAACTGCTCGATCGCGCCGACGCCATCTACTGGCCCGGCCACGGCGGCCCCGTCCGCAACCCGCGGGTTTTCGTCAACGCCCTGATGGTGCACCGGCAGTGGCGCGAAGCCGCGATCCTCCGACGTCTCGCGGCCGGCGACACGACGATCGCGGCCGTTGTCTCCAGTCTCTACCGCGACCTCGCTCCATCGCTCCGCAGTGCCGCGGGCCTGTCCGTTCTGGCTCACCTGATCGACCTCGTCGAACGCCGCCAAGTGCAGGTGGATGGATCCATTTCGCTGAACGCGCACTTCCACGCAGCCTGACCTCGGATGGTGCGACACGTCGCCTGAGGCCGGCAGGTCATGAATCGGCATCCTGCAGTTCGTCCGCCAAGGCTTGGATCCGCGCCGCGTTGGTGCCGAGATCCTGCCGGCCGATGCGGGAGGCCGAACGTATGTCGACCCGCGTCTGCCCGGCCAGCGGGCGGATACGGATCGCGACATCGTCGGGAAGCGCCATGATCCGGGTCGTCGCAACAGCGTCGATGTGTCCGGTGCCGAACTTGCCGAGCGGCGGCACCGCCTCCAGAATCTTCCAGCCTTTCGCCTTCACGGTCTTCAGGACCAGATCGTAGGCTTCGTCGCCCGCACGGTCGAGCACCACCGGTTGCAGCCCCGGATAGGAACGACGTTGTTCGTCCCGGGTCTCGGTCGAGGGATCGTCGTGCACGAAGCCGTCACGGGCGGCGCGAACCGCGGGAGCGTTCGAAAAGGGTGGCGGGGACGCCGGATCGGTCGAGACGTCGTTGATGGCCGGCAGCCGCGATGCCAACATTACCAGGTAGGCGGGATAGGCCAGGACGACGACCGCGAGAACGAGCCCGGCCACAGCGCGCGCCGTGCCGCGTCGCCCGGTGCGCCAGATCACCACGGCGGATGACGCCGCCAGGAGCACGGCGCCCAAAGCGAACAGTAAGGCGAAGGCCAAGACGGCCAGGACAGCCCTGGGGTCGACCGCGCCGCCGCGCCCGAGCAGCACGGCCAGGACGGCCAGCACCGCCCCGAAGGCCGCACTCGACCAGCAGCGCTGCGCGATGACCGCGATCGGCTCGGGCGTCATTCTCCGCAGCAGCATCGCGAGCCCACCGTCTCTTCTACCGGCCTAACGATCGCGAACCGCATTTCCGAGGTCCACCACGGCTCGAACAGAGACGTTCTTACAGTCGCACCCCCCGACCGAAAAGGCCGTTCCCGCCGCTCACACCGGCCGCGGCACTTCCCGTTCAGCGTTTGTTAAAAGACCCGGCACAAGGTTGAGACACCGTTCACCGCGACAGAAGCAAGTTCGAACCTGTTGCTCCTCGGGAGTTATCGATGTTGCAGCCCTCACCCAGCCAAGCCAAGCCCCAACCTGTCGAGGACGCCCGCGAACTCCAGGCCAAGCTCTATCGTGAGATCGGGATCTCGGCCGTCGCGGCCGCTTTGTTGTTCACGACGCGGCCCGACCCCGCTCCCCGCGCACCAGTCGTGGATGAGAAAGCCCAGCCGGGCTACACGGCACGCCATATCGCGGCCTGACGGGTCAGGACCGCGACAATTCGACCGGCCGTCGCGGCCGAAGTCGCGGAGACCCTATGGTAGCGATGACGCGAAGAGCGTTTCTGACAGGTTCCGGCGTCCTGGCCGGGACACTGACGTTGGGCGGATACGCCATCGCGGGTGAGCCCGAAATGACCCCCCTGGTTCGCCGATACGTCGCCTCGCCTCCGGGCTGGCCCGAGGGCCTGGCGCTGCGGATCGGCGTCATCGCCGATCTCCATGCCTGTGAGCCCTGGATGTCGGCGGAACGCATCCGGGGCATCGCCGAGCAGACCAATGCCCTGTCGCCAGACCTGATCGTCCTGCTCGGCGA
>CAXTME010000060.1:0-27735 GCA_964245215.1 uncultured Lichenihabitans sp. | reverse complement strand
GCGGTGCAGAGGTTCGAGCGCTGCGACAGGCAGGTCTTACACTGACGGCATTCGGGGGTGTAGAGCGGGATCACGTGGTCGCCGACCTTCACCGACGTGACGCCCGGCCCGATCTCGCGCACGATGCCGGCGCCCTCGTGGCCCAGCACGACTGGGAACTTGCCTTCGGAATCGAGCCCCGACAGGTGTAGGCATCGGTGTGGCAGATGCCGGTCGCCATATTTTCGACCAGGACCTCCCCGGCCTTCGGCCCCGCGATCTCGATGGTCTCGATGGTGAGAGGCTTGTTGGCGGCCCAGGCGACGGCGGCACGGGTTTTCATGGCGGGTCCCGAGTGGAAAAACGACGGGCGGAGTCATAGCCAGCCGGCGCGCGCTTGGCTATCGGGAGACGCAGGATCGCGTTCGCGCCGCCATCCCGTCGCCACGAGCTTACCCGCCGGCAGGCGGTGAGCTGCTCCCGATGGCGGCGCTGAACCGCGCAGGGCATCCCTCACTACGGGGACTTCTGGTCCATGTGCCAGAGCGCATCGCGCAGGGGCTGGCTCGAAATCGTGATGTAGCCGTCGAAGGGCGTATCGAGATCCAGGATCAGGTAGATCGACGACGCCACCGAAATCGCCGTCATGCCCACGATGATCGCGGTCAGCATGTTGTACGGCGTCAGGATGCCGAAGACCGTGAAGACGATCAGCAACCAGAAAACCAGCACGGTCACGAAAATCGGGGACAGTCGCGACTGTGTTCCCTCGACGAGCCTCCACCGCTCCGTCTCCACCGCCTTGACTTCCTCCTGCATCAAGGCGGCGATCCGTTGATGCAGTGGGTCGGACGGCATCAAGGCTTGGATCATGTCGTCGATCTGCGACATGAGGGCCGTGAGTTCGACGGATTCGTCGCTTCCAGGCGTGATGAGCTGGAAGGTTTTCGGGTAGTCGCCGGGCGGATTCGGCTCGTTCGACCACGTGTCCACGATCACCGACGCCGTGTAGGCGCGGAGCTTCGTCCGGATCGGATCGGCGTCGTGGCCATATTCCTGCAGCCTCTGGTCGAGCTGGATCAGCGATGCGCCGTAACGCCTGTACACATCCGTATGATCGTCGAACTCGGCTTTGCCCGACGTCACCAGGAGACCGAGAACCAAAGCCGCAAAGGTCACGATGATGCCGACGATCATCCGGACGGAGTCGAGCGTCTCCTGAGTCCGGTGATGTTCCTTGAGACGTGTCTTGAGCCGCATACCGGCCGCGCACCCGCCGACCAGCAGGACGAAGATGAACGCGGCCCACAGGAGTTCCACCATCTCGGCACCTGGATGAGGGGCTGACCGGTGTGCCCCTGCATCGCTTTATCCTACGTGAGCGCCTGGCTCAAAACTCGAGGGTGGCGATGCGTCACCGAACGTCGCCGGCCTGCAAGATTTCGAATACTGGCTCCGCAACGCCGGAGAAAGCACTGGCTAAAAGCCTTTCTCTGGTTAGTATTGCCGGAGCAGAGGAGGACGTCATGGATCACACGAGACGACATGCGATGGGATTGGTGGCCGGCGTTGCGGCCGCAGGGTGGATCGTCGAGGCGCACGCAGCCGGAATGCCGGCCCTGGCCGAGCATCCGATGGTGGCGCGCATCTGGCACGGTCGCACCCCGGCTGCCAAAGCCGACGAGTACCGCCAGTATCTGTTCGACGTCGGCATCAAGAAGATCGCCAGTCTGCCCGGCAATCGGGGCGTGCAGATGATGGTGTCGAAGACCGCCGAGCAAGGCGACTTCACGGTGATCTCCTTTTGGGACTCGATCGAGGCCATCAAAGGCTATGCGGGCGAGAACTATACGCAGGTCCACGATCTGCCACGCGACAAGGACTTCCTGATCGACCACGAACCGCTCGTGCGTCACCTCGATCTCGACGTGAACTTCTGGCAAAGCTGAAGCGGCTCAGCCTCGCGGCTCCTGAATGAGGAAGCATGACGTTCCCCATCATGCTTGTGAAAGCAGATCTTCGTCGAAGCTCGAGCTTGACCGGTCGTCGTTGCGAGGCGCGAAGCAACGAAGCAACCTGGTTTGTGAACCAGGATGAGCTGGGTCCCGCCACGCTCTGCTCGCGATAACGGCTGATGATCGTCCTGCTTCCGAGGCTGGCTGGCCCATCAATCGGTGCATGAGCGGCCGCGGCGGCGCTTCTGCTTGGCCCTGTTGCCGCAGACTTCCATCTCGCACCAGCGCCGGTTGTTGCTCTTGGTCGTGTCGAGGAAGAGCCAGCCGCAATGGTGCCCCTGGCATTGCTTCAGCCTCGCACGGTCGGCCGTGGTGATGAGCGCCATGGCCGAAGCCGCGATCGGGCCGAGAATCGTCTCTTCGGGGGCGCTCTCGACGTTCCAGGTCCAGCCGAACCCACCGTCTTGCGTCGTGAGGCGGCCGAGGCCGAGGCAGGCCGCATGGGTCGCGGCGATCATGTCGACATCGTCTTGCGCCGGACCATGGTTCTGCGCCAGGGCGGCGTCGAGCCGATAGATCGCGTCGCGCAGGCGAAGCGCTTCGGCCAGGAGACGTCTGGCGAACGACGGCTCATCGGCGCAGCGGCGTTGGAGGCGCACCTCGGCCGCTTCGTCGAGCACGGCCGCGTGTCGCGCCCAGGCCACGAGATCGGCGGCGCTCTGCAGGTTCTCGCGGAAACCCTGGGTCTCGCGTCCCGACGCGGTGTTGACGAAGTCGAGCGCCAGCACACCGCCGACCAGCGGCAGCGATGCAGCGCGAGACCCTGGTTGCTCGGACGTCATGATCATGCGGTCAGAGCCTGAAGGCCGGCGTTTCGTCAATAGGGTTGAGTCACCGCGTGTTTCGCCCCGAGCTCCTTCGGTGCCACGGCATTGGGCGGCGAGCCTCCATTGTATGCAACGGGACGGCGTCGGAACACGGCCGCAGACGGCGGCGAACGTCGTTCAGACCGGGTCGTCAATGAGGCTCACGTGGGCCGCAACGATCCGCCATCCTTCCGCGAACCTCACCCAGCTCTGCATCTGCCGGCCGACCCGGCCGGGCGCCGTGCTGCGACGGAACAGCGTCGAGGCGGTCGCGAAATCTGTCCCGAACGTGGTGACCACGGTCCGCTCGAGGCTTCGCTCCAGCCCCGCCGGCGGCCGTGCTGCCCTGAAGGCCGCGATCTCGGCATGCCCGTAGAGGTTCTCGCCGCCGCCGTAGCGGATCACCTCGTCGCCGGTCCAGAACAGAGCATCGAGCGTCGCGACGTCATTGCCCACCAGCGCGGCTTCGTAGCGGGCGAAGGTCGCTTCCGCCTCGGCCAAGGTAGCGGGGTCGTTGATGATCAATGGTGTCTCCATGGCTCGGGCGATCGACCGGGCTGGCTCGAAGATTGCGTCGCCGCGGCTGCGACGCCCTTCCTAGCAGGATCCGTGCTGTGAACCGTTCTCTCGATCGCGCCACCCTCCACGCGGCCTACCGGGCCGGATTGGCACCGGGGGAGGTCGTGACCGAGGCCCTGGCGCGTGCCGCGGCCGAAACGCAGACCGGGATCTTCATCAGCCTGAGCGAGGTCGCGGCCCGCGACGCCGTCGCGGCCCTGGGGCCGTTCGATCCGGAGGTCAAGCCGCTCTGGGGCCTGCCCTTCGCGATCAAGGACAATATCGACCTCGGCGGCACCGCCACGACGGCCGCTTGCCCCGCCTTCGCGTTCGTTCCGGAACGTTCCGCGACGGCCGTCGAACGGCTCGTCGCGGCCGGCGCCATCCCGATCGGCAAGACCAACCTCGACCAGTTCGCGACCGGCCTCGTCGGCGTGAGAACGCCCTATCCGGTCCCGCGCAACAGTTTCGATCCCGCGATCGTGCCGGGCGGCTCGTCGTCCGGGTCGGCGGTCGCGGTCGCGGGCGGCATCGTCAGCTTCGCGCTCGGCACCGACACGGCCGGGTCGGGCCGCGTCCCGGCCGGTCTGAACAACCTCGTCGGGCTGAAACCGACGCTCGGCGCCGTGCCGGTCCGCGGCGTGCTGCCGGCCTGCCAGACGCTCGATTGCGTCTCCGTCTTCGGACTCACGGTGCCCGATGCCTGGGCGGTGTTCGCCGCCATGGCGGGCTTCGACGCTGCCGATCCCTGGTCGAAGCCGGTGCGGCTCGGGGCTCCGGGGGCGGTGCCGGCCGGGCTGAGGGCAGGTGTCCCCGACCGCGAGAGCCGTCGCTTCTTCGGGGATGTCCTGTCGGAGCGGGCGTTCGACCGCGCGCTCGCGCTCTACGACGAGCGCGGCATCACGCCGGTCGAGGTGGATTTCGCGCCGCTCTTCGAGGTCGCGAACCTGCTCTACGAGGGGGCCTGGGTGGCCGAGCGCTACGCCGCCATCCGGCCTTTCATCGCGGAGCATCGCGACGCCCTCCATCCCGTGACGGCTCGAATCATTCTCGGGGCCGAGCGCTTTTCGGCCGCCGATGCCTTCGCGGGGCTCTACCGCCTCGCGGCACTGCGCCGGGCCTGCACGCCGCTGTGGGACCGGATCGACGTCCTTGTGGTGCCGACCGTGCCACGCGCCTACCGGGTCGCCGATCTCGCCGAAGACCCGGTCGGCCCGAATTCGGCGCTCGGCACCTATACCAATTTCGTCAACCTGCTCGACCTCTGTGCGCTCAGCGTGCCCGGCCCGTTCCGCGACGATGGCTTTCCGGCCGGCACGACGCTGATCGCGCCGGCCGGGCAGGACGCCCTGCTGGCGTCGCTCGGCACGATGCTCCACGCGGCTGCCGGGACGACGCTCGGCGCCACGGGCAAGTCCCTGCCGAGGGCGCCGGTCGATCCCGCGCCGATGGAGATCGCTCCCGAACCGCACTCGTCCTCCGCGACCCCACTGGAATCCGGAGACGTCGAGGTGGCGGTCATCGGGGCGCATCTGTCGGGCATGCCGCTCAATGCCGAGCTCGTGGCCCTTGGGGCCCGCTTGCGGCGTGCCGTGGCCACGGCACCGGAGTACCGCCTCTATGCCCTGCCGGGCGGGCCGCCGCTGCGGCCGGGCCTCGTGCGGGTCGGTCCCGCCGAGGGTCGGCGCATCGCGGCCGAGGTCTGGGCCCTGCCGTTCGACGGCTTCGGACGGTTCGTCGCCTCGATCCCGCAGCCTCTCGGCATCGGCACGCTGCAGCTCGCCGACGGCACGACCCCGAAGGGGTTCCTTTGCGAAACGGCCGGGCTCGAGGGTGCCGAGGACATCACGCGGTACGGCGGCTGGCGCAGCTTCGTGACGGCCGGAGCACGAGCATGACGGCCACCACGATCCCGGTCATCGACCTCCGAGCTCTGGACCGGGGCACGGAGGGGCTCGCCGCCGTGGCGGGCGAGATCGGGGAGGCCTGCCGCACGGTCGGCTTCTTCTACGTCAGCCACGCGCCCGTGCCGGCAGGGCTGCGCGACAAGGTGTTCGCAAGCTCGCGGCGCTTCTTCGCGGGGCCCCAAGCCGTCAAGGCGGCGGTCTCGATGGCGGGCTCCCGCCACAATCGCGGCTACGTGGGTCTCGCGGTCGAGTCGCTCGATCCCGCTCGGGGACCCGACAACAAGGAAGCGTTCAACGTCGGGCTCGATCTCGCGCCGGACGATCCCGAGGTGCTGGCCGACAAGGCGTTCCGCGGCCCCAACCTCTGGCCCGACATGCCGGGGTTCCGGGAGACGCTGCTGTCCTACTACGACGCCATGCTGGCGTTCGGCCGCGTCCTGCATCGCGCCGTGGCGGTCGACCTCGGGTTGCCACCGGGCTATTTCGACGACAAGCTGCGTCGCCCGCTCGCGACGCTGCGTCTCCTGCATTATCCCGCCGCGGCACCGGAGGCGGGGGTCGGCGAGCTCGGGGCCGGCACCCATACCGACTACGGCAATCTGACGCTGCTCGCGACCGACGCGGTCGGCGGCCTCGAAGTGCGGACCCGCGACGGCGCCTGGATCGCGGCGCCGTCGATCCCCGACACCTTCGTGTGCAATATCGGCGATTGCCTGATGCGCTGGACCAACGACGTCTATTGCTCGACGCCGCATCGCGTGGTCAGCCCCGCGGGCCGCGAACGCTACTCGGTCGCCTTCTTCCTCGATGCCGACCCGGACGTCGTCGTGGAGGCGTTACCGGGCTCCGTTGCGGCGGGCGCGACCCCGCTCTATCGTCCCGTGACGGTGGCCGACTACCTGAGCGGCCGCTTGGCCGCGACCTACGCACCATGAGCAAGATTACCAAGACCAGCGAGATCCAGCGGGCCATCGCCGACGACATCGTGCGGGGACGGCGGGTTCCCGGAACGGCGTTGGACGAGACCGTGCTGGCGCGTGAGTTCTCCGTGTCCCGCACACCGATCCGCGAAGCGCTCCGGCAGCTCGAAATGTCGGGCCTGGTCCAGGCCCGGCCGCACCGCGGTGCCGTCGTCTGCAACATGTCGTCCGAGACGCTCGACAATATGTTCGCCGTGATGGCCGAGCTCGAAGCCCTCTGCGCCCGCTGGTCCGCCCTGGCCATGACGGCGGCCGAACGTCGTTCCCTGCGGGTCATGCACGATGCCTCGGCTGACCTCGTCCGCAGCAAGCGTCGGGAAGAGTACGTGGAGGTCAACGATGTCTTCCACGGTACGCTCTACGACGGCAGCCACAATGCCTTCCTGGCCGAGACCACCCGCAACGTCCGGCTTCGCCTGGCGCCGTTCCGGCGCGTCCAGTTCGAAGGGCAGGACCGCTTGGCCCGCAGCTTCGTCGAGCATGGGCGTGTCGTCGCGGCGGTCGAACGGGGCGATGCCGCCGAGGCCGAAGCCCAGATGCGGGCTCACATCGGGGTCGTGCGCGACGCCGTCGACGACGTGACCGGCGCACCGATGCGGCGGCGGCGGATGCGCGAGGTGCGCGCGTCCTGAGACGAGTCTGCCCGCAGGATGGTCAGGCCGAGCTCGGATTGCATGCAATCGGCCCAACATCAGTCCTGCCGCGAGCCACGACCGAGGCGCCGGCAGGCAGCGTCCATCATAGTGCCGGAGTGGGTCGATCTGGCACAGCGCGTGCATGCAACCAGATCACGCCAGTCTACGGAGCACCCTCATGACGATCGCCCTCAACCGCCGCCGGTTCCTGCAAACGACCTCGGCGGGCGCTGCGGCGCTGGTCACGGGTGTTGCGCCCTTCGGGTCCGCCTGGGCGGCGGACGATCTCACGATCGGCATCATCTACGTGGGCGCACGGGACGACTTCGGCTGGAACCAGGCCCACGCGGTCGCCGCCAAGGCGCTGAAGGAGATCCCCAACGTCAAAGTCGTCGAGGAGGAGAATGTCCCCGAGACCGATGCCGTTTCCAAGACCATGGAATCCATGATCAACCTCGATGGCGCCAAGCTGATCCTGCCGACCTCCTTCGGCTATTGGAGCCCCTTCGTGCTCGACGAGGCGAAGGCCAATCCCGACGTGCAGTTCCGCCATGCCGCGCCGCTCTGGAAGGAGAGCGACCCGAAGAACTCGGGCTCCTATTTCGCCTTCCTGGATCAGGCCCACTACATCGACGGGGTCGCGGCCGGCCTCGCGTCCAAGACCGGCAAGCTCGGCTTCGTGGCCGCGAAGCCCATCGGAATCGTGCTGCGCAACATCAACTCTTTCCTGACCGGGGCCCGCAGCACCAATCCCAACGCCACCGTTCAGGTCATCTTCACGGGCGAGTGGTCGTTGCCGGTGCGCGAGGCCGAGGCCACCAATGCGCTGGTCGATGCCGGATGCGACCTCATCACCTGCCACGTCGACGGTCCAAAGGTGGTCATCCAGACCGCGGAGTCGCGGGGCGTCAAATCCTGCGGCCACAATGCCAACCAGGGCCCACTCGCTCCCAAAGGCTTCGTGACCGGAGCGGAATACAAGTGGAGCACGATCTACACGGGCTTCGCCGAGATGATCAAACATGGTCAAACCCTGCCCAACGTAACCTTCGGCGGCTACGACAAGGACATGGTGCAGAACTCTCCCTACGGGGCGGGCGCGACCGAGCCGGCCATCAAGGCCGCCGACGCGGCCATCGCCGACCTCAAGGCCGGCAAGCCGATCTTCAAGACCGCCATCAAGGACAACAAAGGCAAGATCGTCCTCGCCAATGCACCCAAGGACAATTACGCCGAGCCGCTCAACAACATGGACTACCTGGTCGACGGCGTGCTCGGCTCGACCAACTGAGCTGTCGGGACGATAGCGCGACGATATCCGACCGAGAGGGTCGCGCGAGCCGATTGGCCTGCGCGACGGGACGGGAGATCCGCAGGGGATGACCGACGTCATCGAACAATCGGCCCCGAGGTCCGCGGCTTTGCTGCGGCCGGGCACCGTGTGGGCGACCCGGATCCGGGCCGGTTCGGAATATGCCATCATTCCGGTCGCGGCCGTCCTGGCAGCCCTGGGGCTGTTCGCGCTCTTCCTGCTGCTGGTCGGGAAATCGCCGGCAACCTTCGTCGACCTGATCTGGGTGGGGGGATTCGGCAGCGCCTTTTCCTGGGGCAACACCCTCACCCGGGCCTCGCCCCTGATCCTGACGGCGCTCGCCGTGGCGATCCCGGCCCGGCTCGGGCTGACCATGATCGGCGGCGAGGGAGCCCTGGTGCTAGGCGGCTTCGCGGCCGCCGCGATCGCAACGCCCTTCGTGGGCAGCGGCCTCTCGCCCTGGCTCGTCATGCCCCTGATGGTGTTGTTCGCGCTGGCGACCGGCGGCTTCTGGGTCGGGCTCGCGGGCTACCTGCGCTACAAGCGCGGCGTCAACGAAACGATCTCTTCGCTTCTACTCTCCTA
The DNA here is from genome assembly GCA_964245215.1 of uncultured Lichenihabitans sp. Classification (GTDB taxonomy): domain Bacteria; phylum Pseudomonadota; class Alphaproteobacteria; order Rhizobiales; family Beijerinckiaceae; genus Lichenihabitans. The sequence goes on along the minus strand of CAXTME010000060.1, from coordinate 18,958 downwards.
CATCGCGATCGCGCTCATGCAGTTCTTCGTCGAAGGACCGTTGCGCGACCCGGGGCAGACCGCCAAGGCCTCGACGCTTCCGATCGGCAGTCTCTACGCGGTCGGCAAGATTCCGGGCTTCAACGTCCATTGGGGATTTGCCGTGGGGGTCGTGGTGGCGATCGTGCTCGGCATCCTCATGTCGCGCACCACGTTCGGCTTCGCGGCCCGGATCACGGGCGGCAACATGCGGGCAGCCCAGGCGCAGGGTCTGCCGGTCGGTCGGCTTATCCTCACCTGTTCGGCGATCGCCGGGGCCTGCGCCGGCCTTGCGGGCTATTTCGAAGTTGCTGCCATCCAGGGCCGTGCCAACGCGTCGCTCGCGGCCGGCTATGGTTTCACCGGCATCCTGGTGTCGTTCCTGGCGCGCCATAACCCTTATGTTATCGTGCCGGTGGCGGTGCTGTTCGGCGGACTGCAAGCCGCCAACGGGCTCGTCCAGCGGCGCATGGGCATGCCGGACGCCACCGTGCTGGTGCTGCAGGGCTTCATCTTCGTGGTCCTTCTGGCGTCGGAGACCTTCTACGGCCGCTTCGCCATCTTCAACATCGCCGGCCGCAAGAGGCGCACATGACCTCGTCGCCGCTGCTTATCGTCTTGACCGCGCTCCTGGGCGGGGCCATCCGGGTCTCGACACCCTTCATGTTCGTGGCCCTGGGCGAGACCCTCACCGAGAAATCGGGCCGCATCAATCTCGGCCTCGAAGGTACGCTCGTGCTCGGCGCAATGCTGGGCTACGCCACGGCCTATCTTACGGGATCGCCCTGGCTGGGCGTGCTCGCGGGCGGATGCGCCGGCGTGCTCCTCGGCACGCTGCACGGGTTGCTCTGCTCGCTGCGGCGGGTCAACGACATCGCGATCGGCATCGCCATGATGACGCTCGGCACCGGCCTCGCGTTCTTCTTCGGCAAGCCCTACATCCAGCCCGAGGCGCCGCACCTTCCCTCGATCCAGCTCGCCGCTTGGACCGGCGACAAATCCTTGGCCGAGGCCCTGCGCATCAATCCGCTGTTCTTCGTCGGCATCGCGGCGGCGCTCGCCATGGCGTGGGGCTTCCGCAATACCCGGGTGGGCCTCATCGTCCGCACCACGGGCGACAGTGCCCCGGCCGCGCGAGCCATGGGGGTGCCGGTCGATCTCGTGCGGATCCTGTCGACTGCGGCGGGCGGCTTCCTGGCCGGGGTCGGCGGGTCCTTTCTGTCGCTCTACTACCCGGGGTCCTGGAACGAAGGTCTTTCGTCCGGACAGGGCCTCATGGCGGTGGCGCTCGTCATCTTCGCCCGCTGGAGCCCCATCCGCTGCGTCCTGGCGGCCCTGCTCTTCGGCGCCGCGGGGGCGCTCGGCCCGGCGTTGCAATCGGTCGGCATCACCCAGGGCTATTATCTGTTCAACGCCGCGCCCTACATTCTAACCCTGCTGATCATGATCGGGTCGTCGAACTCGAAAGAAGCCCTCCGGGCCGCGCCCGGGGAACTGTCCATCACCCGATAGGTGAACCCATGAACGGACTAGGCGGCCTCAACAAGAGCCCCAACGGGGTGGTGATCGGTCTCGTGCAGCTGCAGCTGCCCGTGGTCGCGACGCCGGACCAGCTCGCGGCGCAGACCGCCAAGATCGTGCGGACCGTCGCCAAGGCGCGCGCCAACCTGGCCGGCATGGATCTCGTGGTGTTCCCGGAATATGCGCTGCATGGCCTCTCGATGGCGACCGACCCCGCCATCATGTGCCGCATGGACGGCCCCGAAGTGGCGGCCTTCCGGCAGGCTTGCGTCGACAACCGCATCTGGGGCTGCTTCTCCATCATGGAGTTCAACCCGCACGGCAACCCCTACAACGTCGGGCTCGTCATCGATGCCGCGGGCGAGGTGAAGCTCTATTACCGCAAGATGCACCCGTGGGTGCCGGTCGAGCCCTGGGAGCCCGGCGACCGCGGCATCCCGGTCATCGACGGGCCGAACGGCTCGAAGCTCGGGCTGATCATCTGCCATGACGGCATGTTCCCCGAGATGGCCCGCGAATGCGCCTACAAGGGCGCCGAGATCATGCTCCGCACGGCCGGCTATACGGCGCCGATCCGAGACTCCTGGCGCTTCACCAACCAGTCGAACAGTTTCTGCAACCTCATGGTCACGGCCAATGTCTGCATGAGCGGCTCCGATGGCACCTTCGATTCCATGGGCGAAGGCATGATCGTCAACTTCGACGGTTCGGTCATCGCGCACGGGACGAGCGGCCGGCCCGACGAGATCATCACGGCCGAGGTTCGCCCCGACCTCGTGCGCGAGGCCCGGATCCACTGGGGCGTCGAGAACAATATCTACCAGCTCGGCCATCGCGGCTACACGGCGGTGGCGGGTGGTGCGCAGGACTGCCCCTATACCTTCATGCACGACCTCGTGGCGGGCCGCTATCGCCTGCCTTGGGAGGACGCCATCAAGGAGACGGACGGCGCGTCCTGCGGCTTCGCGGCCCCGACCCGATCCTACGGCGCCGGGCAGCACCGCGACGGCGAGCTCGAGCAGCGGGCGGCCGAGTGATGGGCGCCGTTCCCGAAAGCGCCGCGGGCCGTTTCGTCGAGGCCGCTCCCTATGCGTGGCCCTACGACGGAGATCTGCGACCCGGCAACACCGCGCTGGTCATCATCGACATGCAGACGGACTTCTGCGGCGTCGGCGGCTATGTCGACAAGATGGGCTACGACCTGTCGCTGACCCGCGCCCCGATCGCGCCGATCTCGCGCCTGCTCGCCGCCATGCGGGAGCGCGGCTTCACGGTCATCCACACGCGAGAGGGGCATCGGCCCGACCTCGCGGACCTGCCCGACAACAAGCGCTGGCGCTCGCGCCAGATCGGTGCCGGGATCGGGGATGCGGGCCCCTGCGGCCGTATCCTGGTGCGGGGCGAGCCGGGCTGGGACATCATCCCCGAGCTCGCGCCGCTCCCCGGCGAGATCGTCATCGACAAGCCCGGCAAGGGCTCGTTCTGCGCCACCGACCTCGAGCTGATCCTGCGCACCAAGGGCATCCGCAACCTCGTGCTGACCGGCATCACGACCGATGTCTGCGTATCCACCACGATGCGGGAGGCCAACGACCGGGGCTTCGAATGCGTGGTGCTCGGCGACTGCTGCGGCGCGACGGACCGCGGCAACCACGAAGCCGCGCTCAAGATGGTCACGATGCAGGGTGGCGTCTTCGGCGCTGTCTCGACGTCGCATGCGATGATCGCGGGGCTCGCGGCATGACGACGGGGCACGCGTTGCCCGTCTTCGGCGCCCTTCTCCGGCCGGCGCGACAGCGTGTCGACGTGCCATGACCCGCCGCGCCTCCGTCCATCGCCTGTCGACCAGAAGCCCCGACGATGTCGAGGGACTGGCCCACGCCTTCGTCGAGGGGCGGATCAGGCCGGACCGCATCGTCGCGATCTTCGGCAAGACCGAGGGCAATGGATGCGTCAACGATTGGACCCGGGCCCTCGCGTCCCGCGCCCTGCGCGATCTCCTGGTTCAGCATGGTGGCGCCACCGCGGCGAACGAGGTCTGCCTCGTCATGTCGGGCGGGACGGAAGGTGGTCTGGCGCCGCATATCACGGTTTTCGAGACGCATGAAGGATCGGAACGGCCGGAGCCGGGGGCGCTCTCGATCGGCCGGACGCAGACGGCCGACCTCCCCTCCGAGCACCTCGGACGGCTCGATCAGGTCGCGGTGGTTGCGGCCGGCGTCGGGCGCGCGATGCGCGACGCCGGCATCGACGACCCGGCCGACGTCCATTTCGTTCAGGTCAAATGCCCTTTGCTGACCTCGGACCGGATCGCCCAGGCCCGGCTGCGGGGTGCCGATTGCGCGACGACCGACACGCTGAAATCCATGGGGCTGTCTCGGGCCGCCTCAGCGCTCGGCGTGGCGGTGGCGCTCGGCGAGGTTGAAACCGACACCTTGACCGAGGCGCTGATCGGCCGCGACTTCTCCGTCTTCTCGACCCGCGCGTCGGCTTCCGCCGGCGTCGAACTCCTCGGGCATGAGATCGTGGTGCTGGGCACCGGCCGAGGCTGGTCCGGCCCGTTGCGGATCGATCATGCCACGATGGCGGACCCCATCGACGTCGAGCCGGTGCGCGCCGCCCTGGCGCGACTCGGGCTCGGAGCCGCGGGTCAACTCTCGCTCCTGCAGCGTCGACGCTTGGTGGCCCTTCTCGGCAAGGCCGAGGCGCCGTCCGACGGCACGATGCGCGGCTATCGCCACACGATGCTGGTTGACTCCGACCTGTCGCCGACACGGCACGCCCGCGGCTTCACAGGCGGCGTGCTGTCGGGCCTCGTCGGTCATGCGGAACTCTATGTTTCGGGCGGTGCCGAGCATCAGGGTCCGGACGGTGGTGGCCCCGTGGCCCTCATCGTCGAAGCGGAACCAGGGTGGACCTCATGAGCGCGCTTCCTTCGACGCCATCCACGGCAGGGCGGGCCATCGCGGTCTCGACCGTCGGTATGTCGAAGCATTTCGGCAGCTTCACGGCCCTCGACAACGTCTCCATCTCGGTTCCGACCGGGCAGTTCCACGTGCTGCTGGGCGAGAACGGCGCCGGAAAGTCGACGCTGGTGAAATGCATCATGGGGTTCTACCAGCCCGATGCCGGATCGCTGCTCGTCGACTGGAAACCCATCGAAGTGCGCAATCCGCGCGACGCGCGGGCGCTCGGCATCGGCATGGTGTACCAGCACTTCACCTTGGTCCCGTCGCTGACCGGCGCCGAGAACCTCGTGATCAGCCGGGCCGACACGCCGGCCGTCATCGATTGGCGCAAGGAGCGCAAGGGCCTGGCGGACTTCATGGACCGCATGCCGTTTCGCGTTCCGCTCGACGTGCCGGTGGCGGCGCTGGCGGCGGGCGAGAAGCAGAAGCTCGAGATCCTGAAGCTGCTCTACCTCGATCAGCGCTTCCTCATCCTCGACGAGCCCACCTCGGTCCTCACCCCCGACGAGGCCGACGAGATGCTGGGCCTCCTGCGCGGCATGACCAGTCGCGGCGACCTCACGGTGCTGATGATCAGCCACAAGTTTCGCGAGGTGCTGGCCTTCGCCGACGCCGTTTCGGTGCTGCGCCGCGGGGCGCTCGTGGGTGGCGGCATGGTGGCCGACATGACGACCGACAGCATGGCGCGCCTGATGATCGGCGACACGGTCATCCGTGAACGCGCCACCCGCACGGCTCGCACCGACACCCGTACGGTGCTCGACCTCGCCGGAATCTTCGCCGACGACGATGCCGGCAAGCCCGCGGTCGACGGCGTCAGTCTCAAGGTCGGCGCAGGCGAGATCGTCGGCATCGCGGGCGTCTCCGGCAACGGGCAGGCGGCTCTGGTCGAAGTGCTGAACGGCCAGCGCCTCATGCGCGACGGCCGGGTCTTCATCAACGACAAGCCCTTCGAGCCGGTCCGTAAGGATTTCGATCGCTTCAAGGTCTATGGGCTGCCCGAGGAGCCGTTGAAGAACGCCGCCGTGCCCCGCATGTCCGTGGCCGAGAACATCGCGTTCCGCGCCTTCGACAAGCCACCCGCGGCGCGTTTCGGATGGTGGCTGTCGCCGTCGCCTATCCGGGCCAGGGCCGCGGCCCTGGTCGAGCGCTACAAGGTCAAGACCGCCTCGCTCGACGCGCCGATCGAGACGCTGTCGGGCGGCAACGTGCAACGCGCGGTCCTGGCCCGCGAACTGTCGGGCGACGTCGACGTGCTGATCGTCGCGAACCCCTGTTTCGGGCTCGACTTCGCTTCCGTGGCCGAGATCCGGTCCCAGATCATGGACCAGCGCAATCGCGGCGCCGCCGTGCTCTTGGTGTCCGAGGATCTCGATGAGATCCTGGAACTCGCCGACCGCGTGGCCGTGATGTCGGAAGGCAAGATCAGCTACGTGGCGCCGGTCGGCGAGACGGACCGCACCACCATCGGCCGGCATATGGCGGGGCACTGATGGATACTCATCGTCGCGAAGCCAAGTGCGCGTCCCTTCTCCCGCCAGCGGGAGAAGGTGTCGACGCGACGCGGCGACGGATGAGGGGACATGGAGCCCCCCGACCTCCCCTCGTCCGCCGCCATTCCGCGGGGGCACCTTCTCCCGCCAGCCGGAGAAGGGACGTCCCATGATCGAGATCCAGGCCGACCCCTATCCCTACCGGCTCGACCCCGCCCACACGGCGCTCGTCGTGATCGACATGCAGCGCGATTTCGTCGAGCCCGGCGGCTTTGGTCATGCCCTCGGCAACGACGTGTCGCTGCTCGAAGCCATCGTGCCGACCGTCGCGGCGCTGATCGACTTGGCCCGCCAGCAGGGTTGGACCGTGATCCACACGCGCGAGAGCCACGCGCCCGACCTCAGCGACTGCCCGCCCGCGAAGCGCCTGCGCGGCGGCGGCGGGATCCGCATCGGCGATCCCGGACCCATGGGCCGCATCCTGGTCCGGGGCGAGCCCGGCAACGCCATCATCCCGGCTTGCGCGCCCCGCGACGATGAGATCGTGCTCGACAAGCCCGGCAAGGGGATGTTCTGCAACACTGAGATCGACCTCATCCTGCACACGCGCGGCATCACGCATCTCGTCTTCGCCGGCGTCACGACGGAAGTCTGCGTCCAGACCTCCATGCGCGAGGCCAACGACCGCGGCTACGAGGGCCTGCTGATCTCGGACGCGACCGAGAGCTATTTCCCGGAGTTCAAGGCAGCGACGCTGCGCATGATCGCGGCCCAGGGCGGCATCGTCGGCTGGGTCACGCCTTTCGCGACGCTGCAAAGTGCCGTCCTGGCCACCGCGGTGCCGGCGTGAGCGTCGCGGTTTTCGATCCCGAAGCCGTCATCGACGCGATGGCGCCGCTGCTCGGGCTCGCGATCGGGCCGGACCATCGCGCCGCCGTCGCGTCTAATCTCAGGATCGCGGCCGGCATGGCGGCCCAGGTGCTCGAGGTCCCGATGGACGATCACGACGAACCCGCGGCGCTGTTCGTGCCGGGCCACGACGCTGCGCGAGAATCCGCGTCGTGATGCTGCCCTTCGAGAAGACCGCCGCCATGCTGGCCCGCGAGGTCGCGGCCGGGACGACCAGTGCCACCAGCATCGTCCGGTCGGCGCTTGATCGCATCGCGGCCCTCGACCCGCGAGTCGGCGCCTTCACGCATGTCGCGGGCGAGCGGGCGCTCGCCAGGGCCCGTGCTCTCGACGAGGCCCGGGCGGGCGGTCACGCGCCCGGCGTCCTGGCCGGCGTGCCGTTCGCGGTCAAGAACCTCTTCGATCTCGAGGGCGTCACCACCGTCGCAGGCTCGAAGATCAACCGCGACGATCCTCCGGCCCCGCGTGACGCGACCCTCGTGGAGCGGCTCGAGGCCGCGGGCGCGATCTGCGTCGGCGCCGTCAACATGGGCGAATATGCCTATGATTTCACGGGCGAGAATATCCACGACGGGCCGTCCCGCAACCCGCATGCGCTCGACCACATGTCGGGCGGCTCGTCGGGCGGCTCGGCCTCCGCGGTCGCGGCCGGTTTCGTGCCCTTGGCGCTCTGTTCGGACACCAACGGCTCGATCCGCGTGCCGGCGTCGCTCTGCGGCCTCTTCGGGCTCAAGCCCACCTACGGGCGCTTGAGCCGCGCCCGCACCTTCCCGTTCGTGACGAGCCTCGACCACCTGGGCCCGCTCGCCCGCTCGGCCGAGGACCTGGCGCTCTGCTACGACGCCATGCAGGGGCCGGACCGCGACGACCCGGCCTGTGCGGACCGTCCGATCGAACCGACGCTCGGCGGATTGACCACCGGTGCGGCCGGGCTGCGCATCGCGGTGGCGGACGGGTTCTTCGCCGAGAGCGGCGAGCCGAACGCCGCTGCCGCCGTGGCGCGCTGCGCCGAGGCCCTCGGGGCCGTGCGGCGCGTCACGCTGCGGGACGCGCATCGCGCCCGGGCTGCAGCCTTCCTGATCACGACGACGGAAGGCGCCGCCCTCCACCTCGAACGTCTCCGGACGCGGCCCGAGGATTTTGACCCCGCGGTGCGGGATCGCCTGCTCGCCGGCGCCATGGTGCCGGCCGTTTGGGTGGCGCAGGCCCATAAGCTCCGGCGGAGTTTTGCCGCGGCGGTCGATCGGTTGTTCCAGGACGTCGACATCGTCCTGGCGCCCGCGACGCCCTGTTCGGCGCCGCGGCTCGGCCAGACCACGATGAGGCTCGGCGGCGAGATCCTGGGCGTGCGGGCCAATCTCGGCCTCTACACGCAACCGATCTCCTTCATCGGCCTGCCGGTCGCGGCCGTGCCGATCTGGACCGAGGGTACCCCCTTGCCGATCGGCGTCCAGGTGATCGGCCCGCCCTGGCGCGAGGATCTCGTGCTGCGGGTCGCGGCGACGCTGGAGGCGTCCGGCATCGCCCAGTCTCCCGTGGCGCGACTTTAGATCGTTGAAGCTTGAGCTTCACCGTTCGTCATTGCGAGGCGCGGTGCGCCGAAGCAACCCAGCCTGTGACCCAGGATAGTGCTGGGTCGCTTCGCTGCGCTCGCGATGACGGTCAATGATCCTCGTTGCTTCTAAAGCTGCCTATAACAACGACGGAAAACTGACTCGTTGATCTACACGCCCCTCATCCAGAGCCGGCCGCGGAACGCGGTCGTGTCGAAGGATGCTCCGGCGCGCTCGCGGCCGGCCCTGCGTGCTTCGACGCGGACCTGCAGGCCGCTCTACGCGGGCGCGGGTTTCTGGGGCGGCGCGTCCGTCTTGTCCGGCGGAACCAGCGGGGTCGCTTGCGGGATCGGCGGCGGCGGCTTCGGTTGCGGGGCGGCGAATGCGTCGCGGTTGGCGACCGTGATGGGGAGGTCGGCCATCGTCACGACAGGTTGCCGCAGATCGAAGGTGACGCGCCAGTTCACCACGAAGACGGCCGCCGTCGCCTCGATGAACCCCAGCCTGTCCCGCGTGGTGAAATCGTAGGTACAGATGCGGCCGGCCCGGCACCCGGGCACCAGGCCCACCAACTCCGCCGGACTCACCCGGGCCTCGATCAGGCCCCGCCTGACGCAATCCGTTTCAGGCTTCGGCAGCTTCTCGGGGCAGGCCGCCAGCGCCTGGTCGATCGGGTTCTTCGTAACGCTGACCTGATGCTTGTAGATCTGCAGCTTCTCGGCCTGATCGAGGACGCCCGACGCCGTTTTGTCGAGCACCTCCGCGCCTGCGCAGCCGGCCAGCCACGCGGTCGATGCGACCAGCAAGACGCCTCGCGTCCACGTTCCCCTTTGGGCCTGCCGCCATCTCATACCGGCACTCCGTCGTCGCGCTGGCAAAGTGTGTCAGCTCGCTATTGATGCAAACAGGATCTTCGACCGTCATCGCGAGCGCAGTGAAGCCACCCAGCTATATCCTGGGTCACACCCTGGGTTGCTTCGTTGCTTCGCGCCTCGCAATGATGACCGGTAAAGCTCAAGCTGCAACAATGATCTGATACACTCTAGGCTTTAGCTTAGCACGAATGTGACCCTCGCTCGACCTTCGGGCCGGCGGCAACCGCCGCTGCGCTCAATGCCGACCCGCCTCTACCACATGGTTTTCGCGGCCCGCGTCGGCCATTCCTCGTCGTAACGGCGGCCTCCAACCGTGTCGTCGGAGAGCGCCGCGAGGATCTCGCCCGGCGTCGGCAGTTCGGCGGGAACGATGTGCCGCGCGGGATCCCACAAACCCGACCGCACGATGGCGCGGGCGCATTGGAAGTAGGCGGCCTCGACCGAGACGACGATCACGCTGCGCGGCCGATGTCCGTCGACCGTGAAGGATTCCAGGAGCGCAGGGTCGGCCGACAGCGTGGCGGAGCCGTTGACCCGGAACGTCGTGCCGGAACCCGGAAGGAGGAACAAAAGGGCGACGCGCGGATCGTTGATGATGTTGCGCAAACTGTCGATCCGGTTGTTGCCGCGTCGGTCCGGGATCATGAGCGTGCGGTCGTCGGCAATACGCACGAAGCCCGGTCTGTCGCCGCGCGGACTGCAATCCAACCCCTCGGGACCCGACGTCGCAAGGGCCAGGAAAGGCGACGTTTCAATCAACTTTCGGTAGTGCGCCGTGATGTGATCGGTCACCTTCACGAGCGAGGCCGGGACAGGTGCCGGCGTGTACAGGGCTTCGAGTGCCGCGATCGTGTCGATGGTCATGGCGGGCACTCCGCTGAGGTCTCGAGCTTACCGAGGCTGAAACGTCTCTGAAAGGCCAGCACCGCACCGAAATGAAAGCTCCGGCTTGCCGCTTCTTAGGTCAGGCTCGGATCGCGCCAAACCTGTGCCCTTTGGAGCAAATGCGACGGCGTGGTGACCGGGGACAAGCCCGGTCATGACACAATGCGGAGAGAAATGTCGTCCGTACTTACGGCGGATGCGCTACCGAATTCTATATGCGAGGCGGTCGTAAACACGTAATACAGCATATGTCCTCCATATGCGATGCTATCGGAACGGCGGCTCGTCGAAGGCGCGCAGCTTTCGCGAATGGAGACCCGCCCGGTCGCGCCGCAGGCCATCGAGGGCCGCGAGGCCGATCAGCAGGTGCTCGCCGACGGCGCGCTCGTAGAAGGCGCTCGCCGCGCCCGGGAGCTTGATCTCGCCGTGGAGGGGCTTGTCGGAAACGCACAGCAGGGTGCCATAGGGCACGCGGAGCCGGTAGCCCTGCGCCGCGACGGTGCCGCTCTCCATGTCGACCGCGATCGAGCGCGACAGGTTGATGCGTCGGCGTTCCTGCGAGAAGCGCAACTCCCAGTTCCGGTCGTCATAGGTCACGACGGTGCCGGTGCGCAGCCGCTGCTTCAAGGCATCGGCCTGCTCGCCCGTCACGGCTGCGGCCGCGGCCTGGAGCGCCAACTGGACTTCGGCCAGGGCGGGTAGCGGCACCTCGGGCGGCAGGAGTTCGTCGAGGATCCGGTCCCGGCGCATGTAGCCATGCGCCAGCACGTAGTCGCCGATCGTCTGAGACTGCCGCAACCCGCCGCAATGGCCGACCATGAGCCAGCAGTGCGGGCGCAACACTGCGAGATGGTCCGTGATGGTCTTGGCGTTGGAGGGTCCGACACCGATGTTGACGAGCGTCGTGCCGTAAGGCGCGCCGCCCCGGTCTCGGCCGACCAGGTGGTAGGCCGGCATCTGGTAGCGATGCCAGGGCGACGCCGCGATCACCGACGCGGGATCCGCGCTCGCCGCCTCGGCGCGTTCGACCACGACCCCGCCAGGAAGGACGAGGCGTTCGAAGTCGCCCTCGCCCCGGGCCAGGATATCGAGGCCGAAGCGCACGAACTGGTCGACGTAGCGATGGTAGTTGGTGAGCAGGATCCAGGGCTGGATGTTGCGCCAGTCCGAGCCTGTGTAATGAACGAGGCGGCGCAGCGAAAAGTCGATCCTCACCGCGTCGAACAGCGCCAGGGGCCGCGCGCCTTCCGGCTCGTCGGGCTCCCAGAGCCCGTCGGCGATCTCGTCACCCACCGTCGAGAGCAGCGGCACCGGGAAGTGTCGGGCGAGGTCGGACGAGGTGGCGCCGTTGCGGGTGAGGTCGGCCCCGGGCTCGACCACATACGGGTAGGGGATCTCCTGGGCGCTGGATCCGACCTCGATCGTGATGCCGTAGTCGCGAACCAGAGGGTTCAACTGCTCCAGGAGATAGGGCCGGAAATAGTCCGGCTGCGTCACGGTCGTCGTGTAGACGCCCGGAGCCTGGAATTTGGCCGTGGCGCGCTTGATCCGCGGCATCGCACCTTCCGGTGCATAGGTCACGCGCAGTTCCGGGTAACGGAATTGCATCCTGACGCCCATGTCGGGCGGCGTGCCATCGTCGAGAAAGCGCTCCAGCGCCTGGCGCAAGGCGTCGGTCGCTCCGGCGTGCAACTCGCCGAGCCGGTCCACCGCCGCCTCGGGCGTCTCCATCGTCTCGATCGGTCTCAATTCGTCCGTGAGCAAGCGGGTCTCCTCATGGGCCGCAGGCGGCCTGGGCCGCGCGCGGCTCGGCGAGACCTTGGCATCTCTTCAAGGCCAGAGCCAGCGTCGATCGGGAGTGGGTCGATGTCTCCCGGCTTCCTCCCCCACTCTCGTCGCATGGTCCCCTTCCGCATCGTCGAGAAAGACCCTCCCCTATCCTCCTCCGCAGGCGGTGGAGGAGGATTCAGACCTCGACGACTTCGCTGCGCTTGACGCCGATCACGGCGGCGAGCGTGGCCAGCCGTTCGGCCACGACCTCGCTGTCCGGTACGCGGGCCGCACGGCCAACCTCGAGCCGCACCGCATCCGAGCTGATGCGCAGGCGCGAACTTTCGAGCACCTCCGGAACGCCGGCCGACAGACGATAAGCCAGGGTCATGGCGCGGCCCAGGATGGCGGCCCGGCGGCGGACGTTGCGCGACAGCAGGTCCACGGCCGGCGTGAGGCAGGGGTCATCGGGCTTCCCGTTGTAGCGGGCATGAATGGTGACTGCGACGAAGACCCGCTCGGGATGTTCGATGCCGATGAACGGAAACTGGAGGAGACGCCGGAAGGTCTCCGACGCGCGAATATCGGGGTGGTCGCGCCACGCGATGTCGGACAGCGCGCAAGCGGCGATGCGGAGGCGCGTCTCGGCCGTGGTCTCGCCTGGGAAGAGTTGAGCCGTCCAGGGCACGAGGGCGGCTGCAAAACCGGCCGTGCGAGCGGCCGGCAGGCCGACCATCTGGGCGCCTTCGATCAGCGGGTCGCGATAGCGTTCGGCTTCCGACAGCTGGGCGTAGAGCCAGCCTTCGCGGAGGCCGAGGGCCGAGAAGACGACCTTCTCGGGAGCAAGGCGTTTCAGCACGCGGTCGAGCACGAGCGCCGCGGCCGGCAGGGTGCGGGCCCGCCGGGCCGGCACGGTCGCGAGAGCGCCTGGCTTCGAGGTTTGCGCGCGCCAGAGACTCTTGGCGAAAGCCCGGACCGTTGCGGTGTCGAGCGTGTAGCCATGCACGACCGGCACCGGCGCACCGACGGCCGCCATATGGGCCTTGGCGAGCGCGCGCCAGCCGCCGCCGACGGGATAGAACACGGGGTTGGTCAACGCAGGTGGCAGGCCGTCGGCCAGCATCGCGTCGATGCGGCGCTTGGCGTGATCGATACCTTTTTCGAGCAAGGCCTCGACCGGCAGCGCGCCGAGCGGCAGGCTGACCCAGCGCTCGCCGACGTGATCGTCCAGCACTTCGGCCACCTCCAGGCTGCCGCCACCCATGTCGCCGACCAGACCCACCGGTCGGAAGAACCCCGAGATGACGCCGAGGGCCGCGTAACGGGCCTCTTCGGCGCCGCTGAGGATCCGGATGGCGAGACCGCTCTCGGCCGTGATCGCGGCCGACAGGTCGGCCCCGTTGCTGGCGCGCCGCATCGCTTCGGTGGCGGTCGCGTCGAGCCGTTTGACCCCCATGGCGTCCGCGATGGCGCGGAACCGTCGAACCGCTTCGACGGTTCGGCGGAAGTTTTCGGGCGCGATGGCTCCCGTCTGGGCCAGGCCCTCGCCGAGGCGGCACAGGGATTTCTCGTTGAAGCGTGGCAGTGGCGCCCGGGCTAGTTCGTCGTAGACGACGAGACGGACGGAGTTCGAGCCGATGTCGACGACCCCGTAGTGCGAGCGATCCACGCGGCCGGCTCGATCAGGCTCGAGACCGAGTGGTCTTGCGATCTCGTCCGCGATGGTTGCGCCCGTCCCCACGCGCCTCTCCTTCGAATTGCGCCAGTCTTGCGTTCGCGAACGTGCGGCCCGGCCCCGCAGATCCATCACACACCGAACCTTCCACCTCAGGCCTCGCTGTGCGATGGCGTCTCGCCGAAAAGGTCGGCGCGATGCGGGTTCAGCCGTCGCATGTCGCCGCGGCGGATCGTCAGTCCGTGGCGATCGAAAAAGTCGAGGATCTGGATCGCAACCTTGCGCCCGTTGTCGACCCGGTCGCGGAACTGACCGGCCGAAAATACCCCTTCGGGTCCTTGGCTCGAGAGGTCGCGGACGATCCCGGCCATTTCGGCCACCGTGACGCGGGCGAAGAAGTGATCCGGCGCCACCTGGTCGACGCGGCCGGATCGGCCCGCGAGTCTGCAGATGCGCCGCACTTCGGTCTCGGGCTCGCCGGTCAGGCCGGCGAGATCGCGCACCCGGGGCGGCCGAAAGCGCTCGACGGAGTTCGAGAGATGGGGTGCTATGCGGCTCCAGAGCGCTTCGTCGGCCGGGCTGAGCCGGGCTGCGTGACCCGGGAGCCGCACCCAGGAACCCTCGGTGACGGCCGTCCCGGCCGCGACGAGGCGCGCCAACGCCGCCAGGAAAATGGGGCGTGGCAGGCGCGGTTCGAGGGAAAGGCGCAGTCGCTCCGCCCCCAGGCCCTGCAGGTCGGGGTTCTCGGCATGAAAGCGCGCGACGGCCTGCAGCAATGCCGCCTCATAGGCTTGCCAGTGTTCGGCCGAGAGGACGGCCGTTCCGCCGTCCACGTCGAAGGCGATCAATCCGAGCCGGTCGACCGTCGCCGCGAGGGTGTCGGTCGCCAGCGCCCGGTCGCGGAGAAAGCCCGTGAGATCGAGCACGAAGGGCTGAAGGTTCAAGAGCCGTGGCAGCGCGCGGTCGGGATCGGGTTCGGACAGGGCGTCGAGCCGGGCCAGCCGCTCGGGGCTCCGGCGGTTGCGCGACGGGGGGCGCAGATCGAGGATCGTCCCGCCCCCGACCGTGCGGCGCGACGACGTATCGCGCAACACGAAACGGTCGCCGACCGCCGCCGCGATCGGTCGGTCGAGAACGAGCTGGGCATAGCCGGATCCGCCCGGAGCCAAGCCATCGTCGGACAGCGGCACGAGGCGCGCCGCCACGTCGACCGCGGCATGGTGCAGGCGAACCGGAAGCCAGACGCGAAGCGGCTTCGGTTCGCCCGGCAGCACGCGGAGCCTCACGTCGAGGCGCTGGGTCGGCGCGTGCAGGGTAGGGGCGAGCGCCATGTCGCCGCGCGATGCCGCCGCGCGCTCGATTCCGGCGAGGTTGAGGGCGCAGCGTTGGCCCGCCACGCCGCGCTCGGCCGCTCGGTTCTGAGCATGGATCGAGCGGACCCGCGCCGGCGTGCCGCCGGGACTGAGCATCACCCGGTCGCCTGTCGCCACGGCACCCGACAGAACGGTGCCGGTCACCACCGTGCCGGCGCCGGAAAGGACGAAGCTGCGGTCGATCGCGAGTCGGAAGCGCCCAGCGCGATCGCGGGACCGAAGACGTCCGGCCTCGGCCTCGAGCCATGCCCGCAGGGCGTCGAGACCTTCGCCCGTAACGGTCGAGACGGGCAGGAGAGGGGCCTTCGCAAGCCCGGTACCCGCGAGCGCGGTCCTGATCTCGGCCTCGACCGCGATGCGACGGCCGGGTTCCGCAAGATCGGCCTTGCTCAAGACCACGAGGCCGTGCCGAAGCCCGAGCAGGTCCGCGATGGCGAGATGTTCGCGGGTCTGCGGCATGACGCCATCGTCGGCCGCCACCACCAGGAGGAGACAATCGATCCCGGTGGCGCCCGCCACCATTGTGCCGACGAAGCGTTCGTGCCCGGGCACGTCGACGAAGCCGATCGTGGTGCTCGCGCCCGTGCGCCAATAGGCGAAGCCGAGGTCGATCGTGATGCCCCGTCGCTTTTCTTCCGGCAGCCGGTCGGTCTCGGTTCCGGTCAGGGCGCGGACGAGAGCCGTCTTGCCATGATCGACGTGACCCGCCGTGCCGACGATCACGCCGGCCCCTCCGGCGAGCCCTGCAGGGGGAGGACCGCTCGGCGCTCGGCCTCGGCCACACCCTCGGCATCGTTGGCGGCCCGGGCCGCCGGAAGGACGGAAGGCGCCGTGAGGCTGCCGCCGTTCTGGGCCCGGATCAGCCAAGCCAAAGCCGCGATGGGGTCGCGTGGCGTGCCGAGGCCCGTGAGAAGCGCTTGGCCGAGAAGCGCCTGGGCGTCCGCGTCGCCCCGATCGGCCGCCCGGCGCCAGTAGGTCGCGGCCTTCTCGGGGTCGCGCGGGGTTCCCTTCGCGTCGCCGTGGATCGTGCCGAGGCGCGTCATGGCGCCCGCCACGCCGGCGGCCGCTGCCCGCTCGGCCCAGTGGCGCGCATCGACCGGACTCGGCTCGAGCCCCAGCCCTTCGAGCAGCATGTAGCTCAGCATGTCCTGGGACGGCGCATCGCCGTTCTCGGCCGCGATCCGATAGAGGCGCGCCGCTTCCGCGTCGTTCTGCGCCACGCCTTCGCCGCGGAAATTCAACGCCGCCAGGTTGCGCTGGCCTAGCGGGTCACCGGCATCCGCCGCCTCGACGATCCAACGCAGCGCAGCCTCCGGATCGCGCTCGACCCCGAGCCCCTCGGCATAGCAGGCGCCGAGGTTGTTGCAGGCGCGGGACACGCCACGGCGCGCCAGCTTGTCCCAGATCTTCAACGCACCCGCGTAGTCGCCGGCCGAGGCGAGATCCTGAGCCCGCGCCAGAGACTGGGTCGTCCCATCGATGCTGCGGCCGAGAAGCCGGTCGAGCCACGTCATGGCCCGTCCAGCACAAGGCCGCCGAGGGTCTCGACAAAGGCGGCTTCATCCTCGAGGCAGCGGAGATCCAGGACCAGAGCACCTTCGGCGATGCGCCCGATCACGGGTCGGGGCAGGGCGCGAAACGCCGCGGCCAGGCGGCCGAGAGCGTCCTCGCCGCGACGGACCTCGGGCGTTACCGCGAGGCCGGCGCTCGGCAGCGTGTCGACCGGCAGCGCCCCCGAGCCGATCTGGCTGCGGCAGCCCGTGACGGCAACGCGGTATCGCGGCGCGAGCGCTGCCGCGAGCGGGGCGCGCAGGCGCTCGGCCGTTGCGGCGATCTCGGCCTCGGACCGCGCGAGCAGGCGCAAGGTCGGCAGCATCTCCGAGAGCCGGTCAGGGTCGCGGTAAAGCTTGAGCGTTGCCGCCAGGGCCGCGAGGCGGAGCTTGTCGACCCTCAGCGCTCGCTTCATCGGGTTGCGGTTCAGCCGGGCGATGAGGTCGCGCCGGCCCACCACGAAGCCGGCCTGCGGGCCACCGAGCAGCTTGTCGCCCGAGAAGGTGACGAGGTCGGCGCCTTCGTCCACGGCCTCCCTGACGGTCGGCTCGCGCTTGAGGCCCCACCGCGACAGGTCGACCAGCGTGCCCGAGCCGAGATCGTTGCAGAACGGTACGCCGGCTGCGCGGGCCAGAGCCGCAAGGTCGCGCGGCTCGACGTCCGTGGTGAAGCCCTCGATCCTGTAGTTCGATGTATGGACCTTGAGCACCAGGCCGGTCTCCGGGCCGAAGGCCTCGGCATAGTCCCGCGGATGGGTGCGGTTGGTGGTGCCGACTTCCCGCAGCCGCGCCCCGGCCTGCGCCATGATGTCGGGCATGCGGAAGGCGCCGCCGATCTCGATCAGTTCGCCGCGCGAGACGACCGCCTCGCGGCCGGCCGCGAAGGTATTGAGGACGAGCAGCACGGCTGCTGCGTTGTTGTTCACGAGGGTCGCGTCCTCGGCGCCGGTCAGGTCGCACAGGAGCGAGCGGACGTGGTCGTCGCGTTCGCCCCGGCGCCCAGCCTCGAGATCGTATTCGAGCGCGACGGGGTTTCGCATCGCGGCAACCGCCGCCTCGACGGCGCTCTCGGCCAGGAGGGCGCGGCCGAGATTGGTGTGCAGCACCGTGCCGGTCAGATTGAAGACGGGGCGCAAGGGGGAGCGATCGCGCAGTGCGAGCCGGCGACCGGCTTCGGCCGCGACCCCGGAGACCGCGACGTCGCAAGGCTGGCCGAGCCGGAGCGCGGCACGCAGATCCGCCACCACGGCGCGGATCATCCCCGCACTCTCGTCATGACCCCACCGGGCCAGGAGCCCCGCGGCCGCGCCATGCCGCAGAACGTCGTCGATCGCCGGCAGGTCACGCAGACGGGGGCTCGGGGGCGGGATCATCGGCGGATCATAGCGGATTACCGCGACTAGACCATTCCCGGTCCAATGCGGGGCCATGTCGCACGAGACCGGTACGGCCAGAGTCTCTGCAGGAGTCGGCCCACCTGCACCATCGCGACGATCGAGCATTTCGACGACGGTCTTGTCCCGCATCTTTCGATCGACGCCCGAAAGGCTGCGGAAGCTGCACGCCCCTCATGAGATGATCGGCCGACGAACACGCAGCGGGCTGTTATGGACGCATCGCGTCCAGGCTCTGCCGGGCCTCGTTCGCGCCCATCAGAAGGAGCCTCGCATGTCGACCATCGCCGAACGTCGGGCCAGTTTCCGGAGCCTACATGGCTCGGGCTGTTTCGTGCTCCCCAATCCGTGGGACGGCGGGAGCGCCATTCGGCTGGCCAGGTCGGGGTTCAAGGCGCTCGCCTCGACGAGCGCCGGCGCCGCCTGGGCGCTCGGCAAGGACGATGGCGAGATGAGCCTCGACGAAGTGCTGGGCCACCTGCGCTTCCTGTGCGCCATGACCGATCTGCCGGTGAACGCCGACTTCGAAGCGGGCTTCGCCGACACGGCAGACGGGGTCGGGGTCAATGTGGGGCGCTGCATCGAGACCGGGGTCGCCGGCCTCTCGATCGAGGACCGCGACGGACAGGGCTTCTACCCGGTCGGCACTGCCGTGGCGCGGATCGCCGCCGCGCGGGCTGCCATCGATCGATCCGGCCAGGACGTCGTCCTGGTCGGGCGTTGTGAAGCCTATCTGATGGATCCGCTCGACCTCGAGTCGGTGATCGCGCGCCTCAACGCTTACGGTGACGCTGGCGCGGACTGCCTCTATGCGCCGGGGCTGAAGACCCTGGACGACATCGCCCGCGTGGTCGTTTCGGTGAAGAAGCCGGTCAACGCGAACCTCACCGCCACGGGTTTGTCCGTGGACGAGATGGCGGCCGTGGGCGTGCGTCGAGTCAGCGTCGGCGCCGCGTTGGCGAAGGCGACTTAT
>CAXTME010000059.1:21738-28160 GCA_964245215.1 uncultured Lichenihabitans sp. | reverse complement strand
TGCGATATCCCGCAACCAAGTGCCTCCCAATCGGCGTCTTCGGCCTCAGCCCTTCAGCACCAGGGGCAAGCCAGCGGCGACCAGCAGGACCCTGTCGCACGCCCGTGCCATGGCCTGGTTGAGGAGCCCCTGGGCATCCCGGAAGTCGCGGCCGAGCTTATGGTCAGGAACGATGCCCCAGCCGACCTCGTTCGAGACGAAAAAGATCGGCGCCGCCAGATCCGGCAGGGCCGCCACGAGCGTCGCTCCTTCGCGCTCCGTGTCGTGCCCGCCCAGCATGACGTTGCTCAGCCACAGCGTCAGGCAGTCGACCAGAAGGACACGGCCCGGAACGGCTTCCCGCCGCAAGACCTCGACGAGCGCCAGCGGCGCCTCGACCGTGTGCCAGCCCGCTCCGGCGCGCTCGTCGCGGTGCCGGGCGATGCGCGCCTCCATTTCGGCGTCCCAGGCGGTCGCGGTCGCGACATAGACCGGTTCGAGCCGGGTGCGAAGCGCCAGGGCTTCGGCGTTGCGGCTCTTGCCGGACCTTGCCCCGCCAATCACCAGCGTCCTCGTCGGCCCCGCTCCGGTCTCGTCACCCGCCGCCTTCATCGCGACTGTCCTCGTGCCCGGCCCGAACCGGCCGCCTGGTCCAGGGCCGCGACATGCGGCGTCCCGCCGCCGCCGGGGCAGACATGCCGTGGCGCGGCCTTTCGAGCCGCTCGATTTCTGCTAAGCCACATGCCGGTCCCCGTCCGATTGCCCAGCACGATGTCCCAACGCTTCCTGTCCCGCGTCAAGATCGATCTTTACCTCGTGGCACTGCTCTCGACGGTGCTGTTCGCGGCCCTGGTCCCGGCCCGGGGCGCCGCCGAGCCCATCACGAAAAGCGCCGTGGTGGCGGCCGTGTTCCTGCTGTTCTTCCTCTACGGCGCCCGGCTCTCGACCCGCGCCGTCGTCGAGGGGATCGCGCATTGGCGGCTCCAGTCCCTCGTTCTGGCCAGCACCTTTGTGCTGTTTCCCCTGATCGGTCTCGTGCTCACGGCGGTCCTCAAGCGTTGGCTGCCGACGGAACTCGGGTTCGGTCTGATGTTCGTCTGCGTCCTGCCGTCCACGGTGCAGTCCTCCATCGCGTTCACCTCGATCGGGCGCGGCAACGTTCCGGCGGCCCTGTGCAGCGCTTCGGTGTCGAACCTCGTCGGCATGGTGGTCACGCCGGTGCTCGTGGCTTTGCTGCTCTCGACGCACGGGGCCGGGTTCAGCCTGAAGGCGCTCGGTGACATCGCGCTCGAATTGCTGCTCCCCTTCGGGCTCGGGCAGGTGCTGCGGCCCTGGGTCGGCCCCTGGATCACACGCCACAAGGGCGTGCTGTCCTACGTGGACCGGGGCTCGATCCTCATTGTCGTCTATTCGGCCTTCAGCGAGAGCGTCGTGGCGGGCGTCTGGTCCCACATGGCGGTGTCCAGCCTTGCTCTGATCCTGCTGCTCGATGCCGTGCTGCTCGGCCTTGTCCTCGTCTCCACGACGCTGATCAGCCGCTGGCTCGGCTTCAACAAGGAGGACGAGATTGCCATCGTGTTCTGCGGTTCGAAGAAGAGCATGGCGAGCGGGATCCCGATGGCCAACATCCTGTTCCCCGGTCAGGCGGTCGGCGCCATCGTGTTGCCCCTGATGCTGTTTCATCAGATCCAGCTCTTCGCCTGCGCCTGGCTGGCGCAGCGCTACGCCGCCCGTCCGGTCGAGGCCGAAGCGGTCCCGGTGGGCGAACCCGTCCGCGCCTGACGCGATCCACCGAGCGACATCCGCGAGGCCGACCCGATGAATCCCGTCTTCGCCGATCTCCCCACCACCGTCTTCGAGACCATGTCGCGGTTGGCGCGCCAGCACGGCGCGGTCAACCTCGGCCAGGGCTTTCCCGAAGAGGCTGGGCCGCTCGACATTCGGCAGAAAGCCGCAGAGGCCGTGGTCGAGGGATGGAATCAATATCCGCCCATGATGGGCGTGCCGGAGTTGCGCGAGGCCGTGGCTCGCCGCTATGCCCGCGTACAGGGGCTCGCGCTGACGGCGGAGGACGTCATGGTCACCTCGGGCGCCACCGAGGCTCTGGCGGGCGCGCTTCTGGCCCTGATCGTGCCCGGCGACGAGGTGGTTCTGTTCCAGCCGCTCTACGATGCCTACCTGCCGCTCGTGCTGCGGGCAGGCGGGGTGCCGCGTTTCGTTACCCTGAAGCCGCCTGCCTGGGACTTCAGCGAGGAGGATCTTGCCCGCGCCTTCTCGCCCCGCACCAAGGTCGTTCTCTTCAACAATCCGCTGAACCCTTCGGGCACGGTCTATGGTGCGGAGGCGCTGGCCCTGCTGGCGCGGTTCTGCATCGCCCACGACGCCGTAGCGCTGTGCGACGAGGTCTGGGACCATGTCGTGTTCGACGGCCGCGAGCATCGTTCCCTGATGGCGCTGCCCGGCATGGCCGAGCGCTCCGTCAAGATCGGCTCGGCCGGCAAGATCTTCGGCTTCACGGGGTGGAAGGTCGGCTTCGTGATGGCGGCGCCGCCGCTTCTGCGGGTGTTGTCGAAGGCTCACCAGTTCCTCACCTTCACGACGCCGCCGAACCTTCAGAGCGCGGTCGCCTTCGGGCTCGGCAAGCCCGACGAGGCCTTCACGGCCATGCGGGCGGGGCTGCAGCGCTCCCGCGACCTCCTGGCCTCGGGTCTCGGCGCCCGCGGCTTCCACGTCCTGCCGGCGCAGGGAACCTACTTCCTCAACATCGATCTCGCGCCGTTCGGCATGACGGACGATGTCGCGTTCTGCGAGATGCTGGTGAAGCGGCACGGCGTGGCGGCGGTACCGGTTTCGGCCTTCTACGCCGAGAACGCCGTGCGCAGCGTGGTGCGGTTCTGCTTTTCGAAGACGGACGCGACGCTCGAAGCGGCGCTGGACCGGCTCGCGACGGTCACGCTTTGATGTCCCCCATCACCGGTTAGCAAGCTCCCTCGGCCGTGATATGGCAGGTTCCATGAGACCCATGGAACCATACGGGAGGGTAGGACGGTCGGCACCGGCCGGTTTCGATGCTGTATCGCGCACCGCCTCCATCGTGGGCCGGCTCGGGACGCGGCCCATCGTGCTGATCGGTATGATGGGGGCCGGCAAAACCGTCATCGGTCGCCGCCTGGCGCAGCACCTCAGGCTCGATTTCGTCGACAGCGACGTCGAGATCGAGACCGCGGCCGCCATGACGATCCCCGAGATCTTCGCCCGCCACGGCGAGCCCTATTTCCGCGACCGCGAGAACCGCGTGGTCGGCCGGCTGATCGGAGGCGGCCCAAGGGTGGTGGCGACGGGCGGCGGCGCTTTCGTCCATCCCGCAACGCGCGACGTCATCAAGGCGGAGGCCCTGTCGGTTTGGATCAAGGCCGATTTCGACGTATTGATGCGCCGCGTCCGCAAGCGGACCAATCGGCCGCTCTTGCGGACGCCCGATCCCGAAGGAACATTGAAGCGCCTCATGGCCGAACGCTACCCTGTTTATGCCGAAGCCGACGTCACGGTCGTGTCCCGCGATTGCCCGCATGACGTGATGGTGGACGAGATGGCGGCCGCGATCGCGGTCCATATGGCGGGCGCGACGTCGTGACGACGAGCTTCGACCCCGTCGGCGAACGGATCCTCGTCTCGCTCGGCAGCCGCTCCTACGAGATCCTGATCGGACCGCGATTGATCCCGGAGGCAGGGCGCCTCATTGCCGCCCTCGTGCCGGGCGCAGCCTGCGCGATCGTCACAGATACCACCGTGGCCCGCCACCATCTCCGAGCTCTGGAAGCCGGGCTCGACGTTGCCGGGCTGCGCCATGTGACGGTCGAAATGTCGCCCGGCGAGGCCTCGAAGAGCTACGCCGGGTACGAGGCGGTATGCAACGCCGTGCTGGAGGCGAGGCTCGAGCGGGGCGACGTCGTCGTGGCGCTCGGGGGCGGCGTCGTGGGCGACCTCGCGGGCTTCGCGGCCGCAACGCTGAAACGCGGCATGCGTTTCGTCCAGGTGCCGACGAGCCTGCTGGCGCAGGTCGATTCCTCGGTGGGCGGCAAGACGGGCATCAACGCGCCCCAGGGCAAAAATCTCGTCGGCGCCTTTCATCAGCCCATCCTCGTTCTCGCCGACACGGACAGCCTCGATACGCTGCCGCTGCGCGAGTTCCGGGCCGGCTACGCCGAAACCGTCAAATACGGCCTGATCGACGACGCGGGTTTCTTCGACTGGCTCGATCTCAATCGCGGGGAAGTCTTCGCGGGTGGAGCGCCCCGCCGTGCCGCTATCGCCCAAGCGTGTCGCGCCAAGGCCGCCTGCGTGGCGGCCGACGAACACGAAATGGGCGACCGGGCATTGCTCAACCTCGGCCACACGTTCGGTCACGCCCTGGAGCGCCTGACGGGTTACGACGGGTCTCGTCTGGTCCACGGCGAGGCCGTGGCGATCGGCATGGTGCTTGCGTTCCGCTATTCGGTCGTCAGCGGGTTCTGCCGGGAGAACGATGCCGCGCGTGTCGCGGCGCACCTTGCCGCGGCTGGTCTGCCGACCCGCATCGGTGAGGTGCCGGGGTGGTCCGCCGGGAGCGACGCGATGCTCGACGCCATGTTCCAGGACAAGAAAGTGACGCGCGGGCGCCTCAACCTCATCCTCGCACGGGGGATCGGGCGCAGCTTCATCGCGGCCGATCAGGATGCCGGAGCCGTGCGGCGCTTTCTCGACGACGAGCTGACGAGGACCTGAGCCATGCATGGCGCTCCGGCCGAGGTCGCTGCCCAAGGGGTGGACCTCTGGCTCGATATCGCGGTGGTGGTGTTCTGCATCACGCTGTCGGCCTTCTTCGCCGCCGCCGAAACGGCCCTGACGGCGGCCTCCCGCGCCCGGATGCACGCGATCGAGAAGGGTGGCGACGCGAGGGCCGGGATCGTGACCCGGCTGCTCGACAATCGCGAGCGCTTCATCGGTGCCATGCTGCTCGGCAACAACATCTCGAACATCGGGGCCTCGGCCCTGATCACGAGCGTGCTGCTGGCCCTGGCGGGCGAACGCGGCGTCCTCTACGCGACCGTGCTGATGACGGTGATCATCCTGGTCTTCGCCGAAGTTCTGCCCAAGACCATCGCCATCAACTACCCCGACCAGGCCTCGCTGTTTCTCTCCCGCATGGTGTCGATCGCGGTTGCCGTCTTCGGGCCCGTCCTCGCGGCTGTCGAGGTCTTGGTCCAGGCGATCCTCCGTATCTTCGGGGTTACGCTCGGCGAGAGCCGCTCCATGCTGAGCGGCGTCGAAGAACTGAAGAGTGCCGTCGACCTGCTGCACCAGGAGGGCGGCGTCGAGCGGTCCGACCGCGACATGGTGGGCGGGTTGCTGGACCTGCACGATCTCGAAGTGCAGGACGTGATGGTGCATCGCACCAAGATGCAGAGCATCAATGGCGACCTCCCGCCCGCGGAAGTGTTGCGCGAGGTGCTGGCCTCGCCCCATACGCGGTTGCCGATCTGGCGGGGCGAGCCGGACGAGATCGTGGGCGTGCTTCACGCCAAGGACGTGCTGCGGGCCTTGAGCGAGTTCGGCGGCGACGGGTCACGTCTGGACATCGGGGCGATCGCGTTCGAACCCTGGTTCGTCCCGGCCACCACGAGTCTTCAGGACCAGTTGCAGGAGTTCCTGCGTCGCAAGCAGCATTTCGCGCTGGTGGTCGACGAATACGGCGAGGTCATGGGACTGGTGACGCTCGAAGACATCCTCGAAGAGATCGTCGGCGACATTCGCGACGAGCACGATCTCGCGGTCCAGGGCCTTCGCCTCAACCCGGACGGCAGCGTGACGGTGGATGGCTCCGTGCCGATCCGTGACCTCAACCGCGTGCTGAACTGGGAACTGCCGGACGAAGAGGCCAACACGATCGCCGGGCTCGTGATCCACGAGGCGCAGACGATCCCGGATGTGGGCCAGGTCTTCGCGTTCCACGGTTTCAGGTTCGAGGTGCTGCGCAAGGTTCGCAACCTCCTGACCCTGATGCGCGTGTCGCCGGCGGGGACCGTCGATCAGGGTGCCGTTCCCCCTCCCACGGCCGCACAGGCTCTCCCGGGGAAGCGGAAGCCCTGAGCCCGCGATCGTCGGCGGGGCTCGGTCCGGGGGAGAAAAGGGCAGCCTTTGCGGTTCGATCGGGAGCCGAACGCGAGGTTCGTGCATTCAACATCTTGCGCAGCGGGTTCGCTGAAGCGGCCCTCGTGGGAGACAGGAAGAACGATGTCCGAGCACACATACCGGCTGATCGAAGTGGTCGGATCCTCGCCGACCGGGATCGACGATGCGATCAAGGAAGCGATCGTCGACGCGTCGAAGACCATCCGTAACATTCGCTGGTTTCAGGTCGTGGAGACGCGCGGCCACGTGGAAGACGGCAAGGTGGCGCATTT
>CAXTME010000059.1:0-21638 GCA_964245215.1 uncultured Lichenihabitans sp. | reverse complement strand
GGTTTCAGGTCGTGGAGACGCGCGGCCACGTGGAAGACGGCAAGGTGGCGCATTTTCAGGTCACGCTGAAGATCGGTTTCACGCTCGACGATCGCTGATCCGGCGCGGAAGCTGCCTGAGCCGTCGACCGACCGAGCGAGCCGGCCGCTGGCGACGCTCGTGGCTCGGCCGCGCAGGCGATCCAGCGCAGCATGCGGCTCGCGCGAACCCCGCTGCGACTTCCTCCTCGTGCAACCGGGCCTCCATCTTCACCCTCGGCTAAGCCTAGTGGTGAGTATCCCTGGTGGCGTTCGGATCTTCAGGAAAGTTCAATCCCCAGATGCTTTATGCTCATGCATGAGCCCCGGCGTAAGCCTACCGGGTCTCGTCGGATAGGCCCGGGGCGGAGCCACATGATCGACGTCAATCTCATCGGCGCGCCGGCTTTCTCGGTCAAGGTGGAGGCGGATGGCTTCGTCTACACCGGCGTGAACCGGCAACTCACGGCGCTCACCGGGATGAAGCCGTCCGAGATGATCGGACGAAGCCCGCAGCAATGCATGCAGGCGGATATCGCGGCCGGCGTCATGGCGCGGTACAGGCGATGCGTCGAGGCGCGTCAGGCGATCGACTCGGAAGTCCACTATACGCAGGGCGGTGACAGCCGCTGGTGGCACGTGACGCTCACGCCGCTCCTCGACGAAACGGGCGCGGTGGCTTCCTTGCTCGGACTTTCGGCGGAGGTGACCGACCGCAAGGCCATCGAGCGCGAGAAGCGAGAGACCGAAGCCCGCATGGCCCTGGCGATGGATGTCCTCGACGGTGGCTTCTGGCATCTCGACGTCGCGACGGGTGTCCTCGAAGTCTCGACCAAGCTCATCGCGCTTCTCACCGGCAACGGCGCCGACAAGATGAGTTGGGATCAGTTCGCGGCTTACGTCGATCCGGAGGATCGCAGCACCTTCGATGCGTCGCGCATGACGCGGGGCGATATCGAGCATAGCATCATCGAGTATCGTGTGCGGACGTCGGTCGATGGGACCCGCTGGCTTCGCTGCAAACGCCGTCTCATCCGCAACGAAGCGGACCGGCCCGACCGCATCATCGGTGTCGTCGTGGACATCACCGAGCAGAAGCGCATCCAGGACTTCTACGAGCATCAGGCCAGCACGGACCCGTTGACGGGTCTGCAAAACCGACGTGGCTTCGAGGCCAGTGCGCTGCAATTCATGCGATCGCCCGATCTCTCGGCCGTCGGCGGCTTCGGCCTGATCCTCTTGGATCTCGACCGGTTCAAACCCATCAACGATATGTTCGGCCATGCCGTGGGCGACATCGTGTTGCGCGAACTTGCGATGCGGTTGCGTCAGCAGATTCGGCCGGGCGACGTCGTGGCGCGCCTCGGGGGAGATGAATTCGCGATCCTGGTTCAAGACATCTCCGACGGGGAACTCACCCGCCTCGCGGATCGCCTGGTCTCGGCCATGGGACCGCCCATCGCGACGCCGGTCGGCGATGTTTCCGCGAGCGTCAGCGTCGGAGCCACCCTGTCGCTGGCATCGGACCGCGACATCCAGGATCTCGTGGTCCGCGCCGACCGGGCCCTCTATGAGGTGAAGGAAGCCGGCCGGGGGACGTGGAAAATCGCGGCCTGACGGTCAGGGGTGGGCGTCAGAACTCGGTCGTCAACGTGGTGAGCCACGCCGGCGAAGCGTCGACCAGCACCGCTTCGAAGCGCTTGTCGAGACCGGACACGACGAGGAGGCCGCCTGATATCAGGACGACGCCGAGGGCCGCCTTCAGGCTTTTGCCGGCCGCCAGCCATCGACCGCGCCAGCGCATCAGGATGTCGCGCGAAACGAGACCGAGCAGCAGGAGCGGCAGGGCAGCCCCGATGCCGAAGACCAGCATCGTTGCCCCGACCTGACCGAGGTCTCGACCTTCGGCCGCGAGCGCCGAGGCGGCCCCGAGCGTCGGGCCGACGCAGGGGCTCCAGACGGCTCCGAGCAGCAACCCCATGCCGAGCTGTCCCCGGAACCCTTGACGGGGAAGACCGCCGAACCGGGAGTCCGTCCACTGCGCGACAGGACCCGCCGCCACGGCGAGTCGTGCCTGCAGCGGCGGAATGACGAGCACGACGCCGATCAGCACCAGTACGACGGCCGAGGCTTCGCGCAGGACGCCGCTGTCGAGACCGAGCGAGAAGCCGATCGTGGCGAAGAAGAGCCCGATCGCCACGAAGGAGACCGCCAGCCCTCCGGCGAGGGCCAGCGGGCCGAACCGGTGCTCGGCCGCGGCCGCCCCCAAGACGATCGGCAGGAGCGGGAGCACACAGGGCGACAGGATGGAGAGCGTGCCGGCCAGAAAGGCGAGCCCCAGCGTCGCGAGCACCGGAGGGAAACCTCAGAGAGTGGTCTCGAGCAACCGCGTCACTGAGGCGGGCTTCGTGTCGCCTGTCGAGCGCGCCGTCTCCTGGCCGCCCTTGAAGCAGATCAAGGTACTCTGCATCCGCACATCGAAGGTCCGCAGGACGTCCTTTTGCGAATCGAAGTCGACCGAGAAAACGACGAGGTTCTTGAATCGTGGCTCGGCTTCGAGGTTCGTCAGGATGGGTCGCTGCGCTTTGCAGGTGGGGCACCACGGCGCCGACACGTCGATCAGGATCGGCCGGCCGGCCGCCTTGGCGGCGTCGAAGGCTTCAGCGGAAAAAGGCTGTGCCTCGGCCGCCGAGGCACCGGAGGTGACTGCGGCAGTGCCGCCCAGCGACAGGGCGAGGGCGGTGCCCCGCATGAACGTGCGACGATCCATCAGCATACTGGCCTCCTGCGGGGCCTCGTGCCGGCCGCGGAGGTTTTTCGTCGCATCTCGCGCTGGGTTACACGAGCACCCGGTGCGGCCGGACCTTTTGCCTCCTGGTTCGGTGAACACCTGCGCCGTCATGCGAAAGAGCGTGGGCCATCAGCGTGACGGTACCGCGTTGGTGGCCGCTGCGCCGGTTGCGAGACCGTCGCGAAGCTGGATGTCGGCCACGTTGTTGTGCAGAAACGTGCTGGCGTCGCCGAGACTGACGGTCGGTTGGCATCGGGGTTGGCAGGAGTAGGATTCGCGGTCCGTCCCGCGTTGCACGGTCAGCAACGCCGCGGACTCGCGGACCCGCAATCGAGCCTCGGAGAGGACGGCGCCGTGTTGGTCCAAGAAGACGAGGTTGGTTTCTCCGAAGCCCCGCCCGGTCAGAATGACTTGATTGGCCGACTTCAGCATGGTCACGTCGGCAATGATGGGATTGCCCACGATGATCGTTTCCGTCCCGGCCGGGTAGGGCATGATGCGGGCGTGGTCGAGTGTCACGTAAACGGTCGGCTCTTCGGCCCGAGCCGCACCCGCCGCGGCCGACCCTGCCATGGCAAGCAGAATACAGGCGGCGGAAGCCACGCTCCGACGAACCGAATCGCCCAGATTTGTGACCCGACCGGCTTTCATGGCATGATTCCCGACATCAGCGACTTCACTTCAAAGTCGTAAACGAAAAACGTCAACGAAGAGTGAAGCCGTGCTACGGGCCCAGGCGTGCTGGCCCGTGGCCTTACCGATGCAATTGGCTAGTCAGTATAGACCACAGTATACTACCTATCTACATTCAGAGCTGTGGTAAGTATCATTTCACAGCCTATTAACCGTGCGGTTCAAACTAGGCAAACACGCCTGTTTAATTGTTCGAATTAACCGCTTTGCAAGCCCTCACAGCCTAGGTTGCGAGCATCCCAAGCACACCTCAACAAGGTGCCTCGGATGAGTTTCTCACCTTAGGAGCACACACCATGACCCTCTTCAAGCGCTTCGCGAAGGACGAGTCCGGAGCAACCGCCATCGAGTACGGCCTGATCGCCGGTCTCATCAGCGTCATCATCATCACGGTGCTGACCAACATCGGCACGAGGCTGAATACCAAGTTCACGTCGATCTCGACCGCACTGCAGTGAGCCCAGACGGGTCGAGGGTCGAACGCTTGTCCACGGTGCCGGTCCTGCCCTGCGGCGTCGCCGGGCCGGTTTGGCTACACTGGACGGCGATCGGCAGGCCTCTCGCGCCGACCGGCCGATGGTCTGGCCCGGCGCGACATGGCGTTGCCATCATAGCGTCTTGTTAGAGGCTGGTGTCATGCTCGAAGTCGCGGCCCTGGTCTTCTTCCCCGCGCTGATGGCCTACGCGGCAGCCTCCGATCTTCTGACGATGACGATTTCCAACCGGGTCTCGATCGTGCTCGTGGCCGGGTTTGCGGGTGTCGCGCTCGCGGCCGGCATGCCGCCTGAAACCCTTGTCGGGATGCATCTGGCGTGTGGGGCCGCTGTTCTGGTCCTGACGTTCACGTTCTTCGCCTTCGGCTGGATCGGAGGCGGCGACGCGAAGCTCGCGGCCGCCACCGCCGTATGGCTCGGCTGGACGCATCTCTTCGACTACGGACTGCAGGCTTCGCTGCTCGGCGCGGTTCTGACGATCGGGATCGTCATGTGGCGCAAACATGCGCTCCCGGCGATGCTCGCCGACCGCCGCTGGATCACGCGGCTGCATGCGGCCGGCACGGGCGTCCCTTACGGGATCGCACTCGCGGTCGCGGGTTTGGCCATCTACCCCGACACGGCCGTGTGGACGGCGATTTCAGGCGCGTGAGGCGGACGACTGCACCGAAGCGGGACGATTCTTCGGGTGCATTGATGATAACTGGTTAACCCTAACTTGACGTTTGGCTGATTGAGTCACTGACCGAAGCGCGGCCCTGGTGTCGCGCCCGAAGGCCAACTCATGAAAAAGTCGCGCATCATCGTCCTGTTCCTGGCTTTGGCCGCTGCGGCCGGAGCCTTCGTGATCGCGAACGGATCCCGACCTGCGCCCCCCGAGATCGCGGCTGCGCCCCCGCCGCTGCCCGCGCCCACCGACGACGTTCTCGTCGCCTCGAAGGACCTGCCGCTCGGCACTCTGGTCGGCGACGGCGACTTCATGTGGCAGTCCTGGCCCAAGGACGGTGCTGCACCGGGAACGCTCCGCAAAAGCGAGGATCCCAAAATCATCGACGAGCTCAAAGGGTCCTTCGTCAAGGCGGCCCTCCTGCAAGGCGAGCCTGTCCGGCGCGAAAAGCTCGTCAAGGGTGCCACCGGCGGCTTCATGTCGATCATTCTGCCCTCCGGCAAGCGCGCCGTGGCCATCAACATCGACAGCCAGGGCGCGACCAGCGCCGGCGGTTTCATTCTGCCCAACGACCGCGTCGATGTGATCCGCACCTACCACCAGGAGGCCAAGGGCGCGGTCGCGGCCAGCGCTGGCGACAGCTTCGTCAGCGAAACCCTTCTCACGAACGTGAAGGTTCTGGCGATCGGGCAGAACGTGCAGGACAAGAACGGCCAGCCGGTCGTCGTAGGTTCGAACGCCACGCTGGAGCTCGATCCGGCCCAAGCCGAAACCGTCATCCTGGGTCAGCGCACCGGGCAATTGTCGCTGGTCCTCCGCTCCATGCTCGACGTCAACGACAATGGTGCAAGCATCCGGCAAGCCACGCATAGTCTTTCCGTGGTTCGCTACGGTTCCGTGACCCAGGATGGCAACCGATGAGCTCACACGATCGCGTCGGCCGAGCAACGATGCGCAAGGCCGGCCACCCGGCTCTGTGGGCCGCTTTGGCGATCCTGTGGGCCGCGGTCGGCCCGGTCGGGGCGCAGACCCCCGTCCTCGTGCCGAAAGTGAAGAACGGGGCCGATTCTCCGGCGCCGCCCGTCATGGCAATCCCGGCCAATGCCCCCATGCAGAGATTCACGATGGCGGTGGGAAAATCGATCATCGTCGATCTTCCGGCGGATGCGAGCGAAGTCTTCGTCGGCAAGCCGGAGGTCGCCAATGCGGTGGTCCGTTCGGCTCGCCGCCTCTACATCATGGCGATGGGGAAGGGGCCGACCACCATCTTCGCGTTGGACAAGGACGGTCGTCAGGTCGCCACCCTCGAGATCAACGTCAACGGTCGCGATATCGGCGAACTCGCGGGGATCCTGAAAACCGTGATGCCGGACAACGACATCCGGGTCCAGGCCGTGGACGATAGCGTCATTCTGACCGGCACCGTCGCCTCCGCGGTCGATGCTCAGCGAGCGCTCGACATCGCAAGCGCCTTCACGGGCTATACTGCGGTCGGGGCCAGTGGCGGGGCGTCCTCGAACGGGGGCGGTTCCAGCATATCGTTCTCCGGTACGCCGGTCGTCGTCCCGGGCCAGATCATCAATTCGCTGATCATCCGCGGCCAGGACCAGGTCACGTTGAAGGTCCAGGTCGTCGAGGTGCAGCGCAACGTCATCAAGCAACTCGGGGTCAACCTGGGAGGAGGCGCGAATGGCACGACAGGCGGTTTGTCGACCTCAAGCAACAGTTACAATCCGCCAACCGCTGCCAATGAATTCAGTAACGCCTCGACCTTGGCCGGCGGACTGTACTCGACATTGAACTGGGTCGGTCAGAAGAACAGCCTCTCCGCGACCATTCAGGCGTTCGAACGCTCGGGTGTCGCTCGCGTCCTGGCCGAGCCCAACGTGACGGCGATCTCCGGGGAAAGCGCGCGCTTCACGGCCGGCGGGACGATCCCGCTCGCGAGCGGCAGCACTCTCGATCCCACGACCAACAAATGCACCGTCAGCTACGTACAGCAGCCCTATGGGGTGACGCTCAATTTCACACCCACCGTTCTGTCCGAGGGGCGCATCTCGCTGCACATCGCGACCGAGGTGACCGAGCCGGATCCCACCGTAACGGCGCGGTCCGTCTGCGCCAACGAGAGCGGCTTCCGGACGCGCAATAACACGACGACCGTGGAGCTCCCGTCGGGCGGCTCGATCGTGACCGCCGGCCTGATCGAGCAATCGAGCCAGCAAGCCATTGCCGGGACGCCCGGCCTCATGAACCTGCCGATCCTCGGCGCCCTGTTCCGATCGCGCGATTACCAGCGCCAGGAAACCGAGCTGATGATCATCGTCACGCCCTATCTCGCCAAGACCCTTCGACCCGACCAGATCAGCAAGCCCGACGACGGCTTTACCGACCCCTCGGATCCGCAATCCTGGCTGCTCGGCCGGATGAACCGCATCTACTCGACGGCCGGCAACCCCGAGCTGGTCAAGAACTACCGCGGGCACGTCGGCTTCATCAACGATTGAGCGCTTAGCCCGCGAAGGCTGCGGTTCCGCCTTTTTCCCGGACATGTCCATGATCCCTCACTCGATCGTTTCCTCTGCGCCGACGCGGCGGGTTTTGGCTCCCGGTGCCGCGGCCTTCATGCTGTTGGGTGTGTTGACCGGATGTTCCAACGTCGACAGGACCGTGGCGACCTCCGCGATCCCGGTCGACTACCATCAGCGCCATCCCGTCGCTCTGGTGAACGCCCGGCAATCACTCGACATTTTCTTGATCGGTGCGGCCAGTCGGCTGGACTATCGCCAGAAGCACGACGTCGAAGCCTTCGCGGCCGATTACCTCGCCCATGGCGAGGGTCTTGTTCGCGTGCTGGTTCCGCGCGGGAGCGTCGACGGTCGCGCGGCCGATGTCACTCTGGCGGCCTTGCGTCATTCTCTGGCGGCCTCCGGGATCAAGGGCGACATCGAGGTCGGGTCCTATCAGGTGACGGACGCGCGACTGGCCTCGGTGCTGCGGATGAGCTTCGTCAAGCTGCAAGCCCAGGCGGCCACCCATTGCGGCGACTGGCCGGACGACCTCGGGTCCGGGTCGTCGCTCGATGGATGGGAGAACCGGACCTATTACAACCTCGGTTGCGCCTCCCAGCAGACGCTGGCGGCCCAGATGGACGACCCGCGCGACCTCATCCGGCCCCGGGCCGAGGATCCGAGCGACGTTCAGATGCGAACCCGCGCCATCGGGGACATCAGGGGCAATCCGGTTCTGCTCGGCGAGGATCCGAGCACGACGTGGTCCAGCACCGCCCTGACCCGCATCGGCGTCGTGGGGAGCGAGTGATGCAGGACATGTCCAAAAACCGATCGAGCGACGACGCCAGCGATCCTCGTCATCAGATCGCGCCCGTGCCGCGGATCTCGATCCAGGCCTTCTGCGAATCGCCCGATGTCGCCCAGGTGCTGAACGAAGCCATGGGAGACCGGCGCATGAGCCGGGCGCATGTCAAGGTCAACATGGGCGGGGCGCATGCGGCCGTCGAGGCCTATCGTAATTCCCCGACCCCGAACCTCATCATCATCGAGACGGCGGGTGACCGCAGCCAGCTCATCGGCCATCTCGACCGTCTCGCCGAGTTCTGCGACACCGGCACCAAGGTGCTGGTCATCGGACGGGTCAACGACATCCTGCTCTACCGCGAGCTGATCGGCCGCGGCGTCAGCGATTACATGGTGGCGCCGTTCGACGTGCTCGACCTCGTCCGCGCCGTCTCGCATCTCTACACGGCCGACGCGACGCAGCCCGTAGGCCGCATCATCGCCGTGACGGGCGTGAAAGGGGGCGTCGGAGCCTCGACGATCGCCCACAACCTCGGTTGGTCGATCGCAAAGCACTTCGACATCGCGACGGTGATCGCCGACCTCGACCTTCCCTACGGGACCGCGGGGCTCGACTTCAACCAAGACCCGCCGCAAGGCATCGCCGAAGCCGTCTTCGCGCCGGACCGGCTCGACTTGAACCTGGTCGATCGGCTGCTGTCGAAGTGCAGCGAGAAGCTGTCGATCCTCGCGGCTCCGGCGACGCTCGACCGAACGTATGATTTCGGCGAGACGGCCTTCGACGGCCTCTTCGACATCCTGCGCGCCACGGTGCCCTGCGTGATCCTCGACGTGCCCCATACCTGGAACGCCTGGAGCCGGCGCGCGCTGATCGGCGCCGACGAGGTGGTGATCGTGGCGGCGCCGGACCTCGCCAATCTGCGCAACGCCAAGAACCTGATCGACGTCTTGAAGACCACGCGGCCGAACGATGCCAAGCCGAGGCTCGTCCTCAACGGCTTCGGCCTGCCGAAGCGGCCCGAGATCGCGGTGGCGGATTTCGGCAAGGCCGTCGAACTCGCCCCCGCGGCTGTCGTGCCGTTCGATGCGAAGCTGTTCGGGACGGCCGCGAACAACGGACAGATGATCGGCGAGGTCGAGTCGGATGGAAAGACATCGGAGATCCTGACGGAGCTCGCCAGGAGCGTCACCGGTCGCATGGAGGTCCGCAAGACCCGCAAGGCGCTGCTGGAGCCCCTGTTCGCCCGTTTTGCCCGCAAGAAGGCGTCTTGAGCACAAAGCCGGAGGCGAGGTCGTCCGTCTCCCTCCAGCCAACGGCGAGCCTGTGTGGGGCAGGCGCTCTATCGAAAAGCGGTAACCATTTTCGACGATGATCGGATCGGCGTGCCGGCGGGCCAGTGACAAGCCTGCCGTGCCTGCCCCGTTCGGCTGCAAAGGGATCGCGTAGAATGTTCGGACGACGCGCGACGGCGGGTGTTGCACCGAGCCAGCCCCCGATCCAGGCCAACACCGAGTCCGAGGTGCGAACGACCGGCACCTTCAGGCCGTCGGCTCCGGTCGCGCCGCCGCCGCCGTCGGCAAACGAGCCACAACGGTCCGACGACTACTACGTGACCAAGAGCACCATCTTCAGTGCCCTGATCGAGGCCATCGATCTGTCGCAGCTTTCCAAGCTCGATGCGGAGACGGCGCGGGAAGAGATCCGCGACATCGTCAACGAGATCATCTCGCTCCGCAACGTCGTCATGTCGATCGCCGAGCAGGAAGATCTGCTCGACGACATCTGCAACGACGTTCTGGGCTACGGACCGCTGGAGCCGTTGCTGGCCCGCGACGACATCGCCGACATCATGGTGAACGGCGCGACCAAGACCTACATCGAAGTCGGCGGCAAGATCCAGCTGACCAATGTTCGGTTTCGCGATAACGCGCAGCTGATGAACATCTGCCAGCGGATCGTCAGCCAGATCGGCCGGCGGGTCGACGAATCCTCACCCATCTGCGATGCCCGCCTGATGGACGGTTCGCGCGTCAACGTGATCGCACCGCCCCTGGCGCTCGACGGCCCGGCCCTGACCATCCGAAAGTTCAAGAAGGACAAGCTGACCCTCGATCAACTGGTCCGCTTCGGCTCGATCTCGCCCGACGGCGCCGAAGTGCTCAAGATCGTCGGCAAGGTGCGCTGCAACGTCCTGATTTCGGGCGGTACCGGTTCGGGCAAGACCACGCTGCTGAACTGCCTGACAAATTACATCGAGAACGACGAACGCGTCATCACCTGTGAGGATGCCGCGGAACTGCAGCTTCAGCAGCCCCATACGGTGCGGCTCGAAACGCGGCCACCCAATCTCGAGGGCACGGGCGCCATCACCATGCGTGACCTCGTGCGCAACTGCCTTCGTATGCGGCCGGAACGGATCATCGTGGGCGAGGTGCGCGGCCCGGAAGCTTTCGATCTGCTTCAGGCGATGAACACGGGCCACGATGGCTCGATGGGGACGTTGCACGCCAACTCCCCGCGCGAAGCCCTGAGCCGCCTCGAATCCATGATTACCATGGGCGGCTTCACGCTGCCTTCGCGCACGATCCGCGAGATGATCGTGACCTCGATCGACGTCATCATCCAGGCGAGCCGTTTGCGGGACGGCTCCCGCCGTATCACCCACGTGACCGAAGTCCTCGGTCTCGAGGGCGATGTCATCATCACCCAGGATCTCATCCTCTACGACATCCTGGGCGAGGACGCGAACGGCAAGATCAAGGGTCGTCACCGCTCGACGGGCATCGGCCAGCCCCGCTTCTGGGATCGAGCCCGGTACTACGGCGAGGAGGAACGGCTCGCCGCAGCGCTCGACCGCGCCGAGGTCAAGGACGGGATCAGGATCTGACGTCGGATCGGCTCGCTGCGGCCTGGGGCCGCTCCCCCGAGGTCCGGCGAATGAGAACGATCCGAGAAGCATTCGCTTTGCTCGGCGGTGTCAAGATCACCGTCTTGCAAAGGCCGGCACGAGGGTCGCGAGCGAGGGTGGCGACAAAGACGACGTCAGGTTTGGTCGGAGCGTGTCGCGAGCGGTCGACACCTTCTGGGGACGCAACACGATGGATACCTCTACTCTGTATAGCTACGGTTTTGGGGTCGCGGCCGCCGGCTTGGCCGTCTTCGTCGCGCTTCCTTACCTTTCGGGAGACATCAAGGCCGAAAAACGGAAGGACGCCCTGCAGGCTCCGCGTGCCAGGCGCGGCCTCGAGCGGATCGACAGCGTCACGCGGCGCAAGCAGGTCTCCGACAGCCTGAAGGAGCTCGAGCAGAAGGGTAAATCCAAGAAGGTTACCCTCGAGATCAAGATTGCGCAGGCGGGTCTGGAATGGAGCCGCATGACCTATATCCTGGTCTCGGTCGCGCTCGGCGCCGTGTTCGGGCTCGGCGTCTACGTGGTCAACGGAAGCCCGTTGATCGCCGGCGCCGCGGCGCTGGTCGGCGGCTTCGGCCTTCCCTCCTGGTTTCTGAGCTTTCGGAAGAATCGGCGGCTGGCCAGCTTCGTCAACGAATTTCCGAATGCCGTCGACATCGTGATCCGGGGCGTCAAGGCAGGCCTGCCGCTCGGCGACTGTCTTCGGATCATCGCGACGGAGTCGCCCGAGCCTTTGAAATCGGAATTCCGGCAGGTCGTGGAAGCGCAGGCGGTGGGCCTCACGGTCACGGAGGCCGTCGAGCGGATGGCCGAACGCGTTCCCGTCACGGAGTCGCATTTCTTCGCCATCGTGATCGGCATTCAACAGAAGTCCGGTGGCAACCTGACAGAGGCCTTGGGCAACCTGTCTCGCGTCATCCGCGACCGAAAGAAGATGAGGGGCAAGGTCAAGGCAGTGTCGTCCGAAGCTAAAGCCTCGGCCGGCATCATCGGCGCGCTCCCCTTCGTCGTCGGAACCATGGTCTACCTGACGTCACCCGACTATATGTCGCTGCTTTTCACCACCAATACCGGCCGTTTCATCATGTTGGGCTGCGCATGTTGGATGGGAATCGGCATCTTCGTGATGAAGAAGATGATTTCGTTCGACATCTGAACGCGTAGCATTCGAATCGACCAGGTCTGGCCCGCATGATGGATCTCATTCTCAAGAAACTGACCGATCCGAACTTCGTGGTCGGCGTACTGGCGGCGGTCGCCGTCGGGGCCACGGTCGTGACCGTCGTGACCCCCTTCGTCGAGACCGACACGCTGGGGCGCCGCATGAAGCAGGTGTCGTCCGAGCGCGAACGCATCAGGGCGCGCGAACGCGAGAAGCTCGCCAAATCCGGGAAGGGCAGCCTGCGGCCCGAAGCCAAGGCCTTCATGTCGCGCATCGTCGATGGCTTCAACGTTTCGCGGTGGCTCGGTACGGAGGGCGCCAAAACGCAGCTGGCGATGGCAGGGTATCGCGGGCAGGGCGCCGAAGTGACGTTTCTATTCTTTCGCCTGATCATGCCGCTCGTGTGCGGGCTCCTCGTGACGGCCTATGTCTTCCTCCTCGCCGACCTCGCATGGTCGACCGGCATCAAGATCGCCGTTTGCATTGCAGGCGCCTATTTCGGCATCAAGGCCCCCGAGATCTTCCTGTCCAATACGATCAACAAGCGTCAGAAGTCGGTCCGACGGGCCTTCCCCGACACGCTCGATCTCTTGTTGATTTGCGTCGAATCCGGCATGTCGCTGGAGCATGCCGGGCGCAAGGTCAGCCAGGAGATCGGCGTCCAGTCGGTCCCCATGGCCGAGGAACTCACCCTGACCATGGCCGAGATGTCCTACCTGCCCGACCGTCGGCAGGCCTTCGAGAACCTCGCCAAGCGCACCGGGCTCGAGCTGATGAGGTCGCTGACGACGGTGCTGATCCAAGCCGAGCGCTACGGCACCCCACTCGGCGCTGCGTTGCGCGTCCTGTCGCAGGAAGGACGCGATCACCGCATGCTGGAAGCGGAGAAGAAAGCAGCCTCGCTGCCGCCGAAGCTCACCGTGCCGATGATCCTGTTCTTCCTCCCCGTCCTGTTCGTCATCATCGGAACGCCCGCCGGTCTCATGATCTCGGGCATCGCCTCCAAGTGACGATAACGGGCGGCGTTCGCCCGGCTCAGCTCTTCAGCCCGGAAGGGGCTTCGTCATGTCGGCGGGAAGAACCCAGTTGTCGAAATCCTCGCCCGCGACCCCGAGCCGCGTCGCGGCTTCGCGCAGGGTGATGTCGTCGCGGTAGGCCATGAGCGAGATCTTGGCGGACTTTTCGTAGCCGATATGCGGGTTCAGCGCCGTCACCAGCATGAGTGAACCGTCGAGGTTCTGCTTGATCTTCTTGGTGTTGGGCTCGATCCCGACGGCGCAGAAGCGGTCAAAGGCTTGGACGCCATCGCTGATCAGAGCCACCGATTCCAGGATGTTGTGCAGCATCACGGGCTTGAACACGTTGAGCTGGAAGTTGCCCTGCGATCCGGCGAACGCGACCGCATGATCGTTGCCGAAGACCTGGACCGCCACCATGGTCAGGGCCTCGCATTGGGTCGGATTGATCTTGCCCGGCATGATGGAGGAGCCCGGCTCGTTCTCCGGGATCGTGAGTTCGGCCAATCCGGCGCGGGGCCCGCTCGCATACCAGCGCACGTCGTTGGCGATCTTCATCAATGCCCCGGCCAAGACCCTGAGCGAGCCGCTCGTCGCCACCACGGCGTCGTGGGCCGACAGCGCCGCGAATTTGTTGGCTGCGGTGCGGAACGGACGGCCCGTTTCCCGTGCGATCTCCTCGGCCGCCACCTCGCCGAAGCGGGGATGGGTGTTGATGCCGGTGCCGACCGCCGTGCCGCCGAGCGCCAGGGCATAGAGGCCCGGCAGCGAGCGGGTGATCCCGTCGAGCGCTTCCTCGAGTTGGGCGATCCAACCCGAGAAGACCTGCTCGAGCGTGATCGGCGTCGCGTCCTGGAGATGCGTGCGGCCCACCAGGATCACGTCCGCGCCCTTGGCGGCCTTCGCCGCAAAGGTGTCGCGCAGGCCCGTGACGGCGGGGATGAGGCGGCCCTCGATCTCTTCCACGATGGCGATGTGCATGACGGTCGGGAAGGCGTCGTTCGACGATTGACCGCGATTGACGTCGTCGTTCGGGTTGATCGGCGTCTTGGAGCCGAGTTGGCCGCCGGCATGGCTGATCGCGAGATTGGCGATCACCTCGTTGGCGTTCATGTTGGTCTGGGTGCCCGATCCCGTCTGGAACACCACCAGCGGAAACTCGCCGTCCCAGCGTCCGTCGATCACCTCCTGGGCGGCTGCCACGATCAGCGCGACCTTGTCGGATGGCAACTGGCCGAGCGTGCCGTTGGCGATGGCCGCGCATTTCTTCAGCAGGCCGAGCGCCCGGATGACCGGGCGGCCCCAGGTAAAGCGGTCAGTGCCGATCGGGAAAAAGGTCAGGGAACGCTGGGTCTGGGCCCCCCACAGATGATCGGCCGGGACCGGCACCTCGCCGAGCGAATCGCGCTCGATACGGACCTGGCCGGTGGCATTGGAGGGAGACGTCATGGCGAGCCTTGTCGTGGTTGGGCAGAGAAGCTTTCAGGGACGCTTTAGAGCAGGTCCGCGCCCGGCGGAAGCGTCGGCCCTTGTCGGACAGCCGGCCAGCCCTCGTCGGGGCAGGCCGTTTTTGGCTCGGCCGAAGGCTCCGGCGAAACGCTGTTCCAAGCGGTGCCGAATCCCGCCAGACCGCGATGCGAACAAACCAGGAGAATACCTCAGCCCAACGTTAAGCCTGCCTCCAAGCGGTCGATGCCGGACACGACAACGGGGTGAAGCTGGTAACCACGCCGGATCATACCGGTGGAACGGGACGGATGTCCCGGACACCTTGTGGCAGCTATCCTGGAGATGTCCCGTGGCCGCAACCCCCATCGTGTGTGGCAAGATTTCGGTCGACCTGAAGTCATCGCCGATCAACCGCGATTGGATCGTCGAAGGCAACCCCACGGCCCGGAATGCCCTCCTGGCCCAAAGCCGCGACCGGAAATCCTGCACGCTGGTGTGGGATTGCACGCCTGGAAAGTTCGTGTGGCACTACGACATCGACGAAACGATCCACATCCTCGAAGGATCGATCGTCCTCGACGACGGGCTCTTGCCGCCGCGACGTCTCGGACCCGGCGACGTCGTGTTCTTCCCCGCAGGGGCCGTGGTCCAGTGGACCGTCGAGACGCATGTCCGCAAGCTGGCCTTCTTCCGCCGCCAAATGCCCAAGTCGTTCGAGATCTTGGCCCGCGTGGTTCGCAAAGCCAAGACGGTGCTTCGGCCGCGCCGTGTGGCAGAAGGTGCAGCGCCGGCGCAACCCGGCGGCCTGGCGCCCGGGATGTCGCAGCGCGTCGAAGGAACCTGAGGCGCAGTCAGGTCGGCGGTGCGAGTTTCCGGGCCTTGGCCCGTCGCGCCGCATCCGCCTTCTGGACGCCGCGCCAAGAGTCGCTGTCGGCGATCATCTGCCGAATGGCCGAGACGCTCTCGGCCGCATCGGCGGCGGAGAGATCGGTCGCCGCGACCTGCTCGGCCAGCTGGAACTTGCCTTCGAGCGACAGCACGAGAGCGTAGTTCTGCCGAACCCGCATGTCGGCACGGGGGTCGGCCGCGGCCGTTTTCAGCGTCGCTTCCGCCTGCGGCAACTGTTTGGCCAATGCGTAGGACAGGCCGAGATTCGACATGACGCTGGGCTCGCCGGGCCTGATCTTCAGGGCGGCATCATAGTAGTTCAGCGCCACGGCGTGGTCGCCGAGTTGGTCGGAGACCGCGCCCTGAGCCGACAGGACCGACCAGTCCGGCTTGTCGGGCGTATGGGCGCGGCCGAGCACGTCCATGGCTTCGCGCAGTCGCCCCGCGTCGGCCAGGGCCTTGCCGTAGGCTGCGAGAACCGGGGTGCTGTAGGGATGCTTGACGGCGGCATCCTCCAGCACGGCCACGGCTTGAGCATATTGGGTCAAGGCGCGCAGGGCGCGCGCGTAGTTGATCGACGCGGTCTGGTCGCCGGGATCGGCTTCGTGCTTGCGCCGCCAGGTCTCGGCATAGTCGCGCATGCCCGATTGGCTTGAGGGCATAACGGTCACGCCGATCGAACCGGTGGTGTCCCGATCCGTCATGCAGCCCCCGAGCGAGGCCGCGATGGCCAGCATGGCGACGACCAGGAACGGACGCGCTCCATGGTTTGCAAGGTTTCGCGACACGGCATAGCTTGGCATCGATGCGGCGGCTTTCCTGCTCCGGATCGAATCGGGACGATCTCTGGACGCGCCCAGTCGTACCGCGTTAACCCTAATCAGGCCTTAAGACCGTCCACGGAACGTCGCTTCGTTCGTCCCGGCTCGGCCCGTGAAGGCCATGACGTTCGAACTCCTCTTCCCTGAAGGTCCGGACCGACCAGCCGCGGAGCCCTGCCGATGTCGTTGTTCGCCGAAGCCTCGCCCGACGCTGTCCCGATCCATTGCCTTGCCGCCGATGCTTGGTCGGGGCAGGCGGCCGGGCAAGGGCTCGACGCATCCCGGGCCGGTGGCGGCCTGTCGGACCAGGAGATCCGTTTCGCGCAGGCGGTGGGGTTCGAAGCCAAGCCCTCGCAGCAGGTGCTGCTGGCGGGTCCGGATGGCCGGCTCGCGGCCGTGCTGTTCGGAATGGAGCCGACGACCGGGCGGCTTTACGATCCCTTCCTGCCCGGCAAGCTCGCCGTGACTCTGCCGGCCGGCCCCTATCGTTTCGCCGCGCCTCTGCCGCCGCACCCCGACCTTGCGGCTCTCTCCTGGCTTACCTCGTCCTATCGGTTTACCCGGTACAAAGCATCGCTGGTCGATACGCCGCGCCTCGTAGCGCCGGCCGGCGTCGACGTCGCGCGCCTCGAACGCATCGCCCGCGGCCTGACGCTCGCCCGCAATCTCGTGAACACGCCGGCCAACGACCTCGGGCCCGACGCGCTCGAAGCCGCGGCGCTCGACGTGGCGCGGCGCCATGGGGCCAGCGCGCGCACGGTTCGCGGCGAGACGCTCGAGCGGGAATTCCCGCTGATCCACGCCGTCGGGCAGGCCGCGCACCAGCCGCCGCGCCTCGTCGACCTCGCTTGGGGGCCGGCCGACGCGCCGAGCGTGACGCTGGTCGGCAAGGGCGTGACCTTCGATACCGGCGGTCTCGACATCAAGCCCGAATCCGCGATGGGCCTCATGAAGAAGGATATGGCGGGCGCCGCCACGGCCCTCGGGCTCGCCGACATGGTGATGGATGCGGGCCTCGGCTTGCGGCTTCGGGTGTTGCTGCCGATCGTCGAGAACGCCATCTCGGGATCGGCCTTTCGTCCGGGCGACATCTATCGCAGCCGCAAGGGCCTCACGGTCGAGATCGGCAACACCGATGCCGAAGGCCGCCTCGTGTTGGCCGATGCGCTGGCGCTGGCCTGCGAGGACCAGCCGGGCCTCCTCATCGACTTCGCGACGCTGACGGGAGCGGCCCGCGTGGCGCTCGGCCCCGATCTTCCCGCCTTCTATACGGACGACGACGAGGTGGCCGCGGCCGTGGCCCGCCACGCGCGCGACGTTTACGACCCCGTATGGCGGATGCCGTTATGGCGCCCCTACGACACCCTGCTCGACGGCAAGATTTCGGACCTCAACAACATCTCGGGCGGCCCCTTCGCGGGTTCGATCACGGCGGCGCTCTTCCTCGATCGGTTCGTGACGCCGGGGGTGCCGCACCTGCATTTCGACCTCTACGGCTGGAACACGACCACGAAGCCGGGGCGACCGGAGGGCGGCGAGGCACCGACCGCGCGCCTTTTGTTCGATCTGTTGACCGAGCGGGCGGCCGGGCGGTGAACGGCAAACCTCTCGTCGCGCAATCCTGCCTGCCCTGCCGAGGCGGTGTCGCGCCGCTCGGGTCGGAAGAAGTAGAACGCCACCGGGCCGAGACGCCGGCCTGGAGCATCGCGTCCGACGGAACCCGTCTCGACCGTCACTTCACGTTCAAGACCTACGGGCAGGCTTTGGACTTCGTCCAACGCATCTCGGTCATCGCCGAAGCGGAGGGCCACCATCCCGATATCCGCTTCGGTTGGGGCTATTGCGACGTCTCGCTGCAGACCCACGTCATCCATGGCCTGCATCTCAACGACTTCATCCTGGCCGCCAAGATCGACGCCATTGCGGAGTGATCTGCTTCGGATGACCGGCCGGGTGCGACCGAGCCAGTCGACCGGAACCCGCAGGTCGCCAGCTTGGAGCAGGAGAGTGTGGGGCCGCGGCCGATCCGTGATTAGGCGGCCAGCCGGTCGACCAGCGCCGGCAGGCCCTCGATGCCCTCGAGAACGTGGTCGGCCAGATGCTCGAGGTCGTGCCGCAACGCGGGACCACTGAGGACCGCCACCGCCACCGCCCCCGCGGCCTTGGCGGCCAAGAGGTCGAGGGGGCTGTCGCCCACCATGGCGACGCGCGACGGCTCGACCCCGATCTGGCGCGCGAACGCCAGCACCATGCCCGGCTCGGGCTTGCCGCCGTGCCCCGTATCGTAACCGGCGATGAAGTCCATGTGAGCGTCGAGACCAAGGGCCGCGAGTTGCCGCCGGGCGCTCGCTTCGCCGTCGTTGGTCGCGAGACCGAGCTTCAGTCCGCGAGCTGCGAGTTGCCGCAGCACGGTATCCGGCTCGCCGAGCGGCGCAAGCGAACGCAGCGTCTCGTCCGTGAAGGCACGGTTGAGGTCGTCGAGCATGGTCTCGTCCGCAGGCCGCCCCAAGGCTTCGGCCCAGAGGTGGAC
Organism: uncultured Lichenihabitans sp.; assembly: GCA_964245215.1. Taxonomy (GTDB): domain Bacteria; phylum Pseudomonadota; class Alphaproteobacteria; order Rhizobiales; family Beijerinckiaceae; genus Lichenihabitans. Next base: position 2,881 of record CAXTME010000059.1, on the reverse strand, counting down.
GTAAGTGTCCGGGGAGCCCGCGATCAGGGGTGAGGTCGCCGCAAACCGACGATCCTCGACCACGTAGTGCATGGCGGCCACGAGCCGCGCGACGGCCGCAGCATCGCCGCCGCCGAGATGCTGCATCACGGCATAACCCGCACGTCCCCAGGTCCGGTCGAAATCGACCAGCGTCCCGTCCTTGTCGAATAAGAGGCCGGCGAGACGCATGGGACATCGGTCGTGACAGAGGACAATGAGCATCCTCTAGCAGCCGGGAGCCCTGGCCACCAGCCCGGCTGCTTTCAATCCGGAGAGCGCTCAAGCCCGAAGACGTCGGGGGAGGTCGTGTGGGGGCGCGACCTTCCCCGACGGTCACGGCGCGGCGCGGGCGGGCGTACGACGCGACAGCCTTGTTCTAGAGTGGGAAACAATCCCACACAAGCCTTAGTTTACTGGCCGGTATCCACAGAGACTGCATAAATATTAGGCAAGACGGAACCGAGTTTGCGGCAGGTGGTTGAGGTGTGTGCAAAACACTGGAGAAAGTTTGGATGAAACATCAGGTCATCGCTGCTGTCGTTGCCACTGCCGTCCTGGCTTCGCCGCTTGCCGCGCAGGCGCAGGTGGTCAATGGAACCGTCAACGGGGCGCAGAACGGGGCCGCTCAGGGCGATAATATCGGCGGCCCGATCGGCGGGATTGTGGGTGGTGCGATCGGCGCCGGAGTCGGCGCAGCCACGGGTGCGGTCGGCGACGCCACGGGCATCGTGGGAGACGTCTTGGGCGTGGACGAGCGTCCCCGCTTCCGCGAATATGTGGTCCACGAGCACCGGCCATCCTATCGGTTCGCTGATCCGCTTCGGGTCGGAGTCGTGTTGCCGCGCGAGGGCGTGAGCTACTACGACGTCCCCCACGAATATGTGACCCGTCCCGGCTACCGCTACACGGTCGTGAACGAGCGCCCCGTCATCGTCGACCCGAAGACCCGTCGCGTCGTCGAAGTCCTCGACTGATCGAAACGCACCGGATGCTCGAACAGTCGCTCCGGTCCGGTCCGGAGCGGCTGTTCCGTCAGCCCCGCCCTACGAAGGGCATATTGGTGGCCATGATGGTCATCGATTGGATGTTGGCGTCGAGGGGCAACCCGGCCATGAGCACCACGGCCTCGGCCACGTGTTTCACGTCGAAGGTCGGCTCCGGCTTAACCGACAGGTCGGCCTGCAACACGCCATGCTGCATCTTGGCCGCCATTGGGGTCGCCGTGTTGCCGATGTCGATCTGCCCGCAGGCGATGTCGTATTTCCGTCCGTCGAGCGAGGTGGCCCGCGTCAATCCCGTCACCGCATGTTTCGAAGCCGTGTAGGGGGCGGAGTTCGGCCGCGGCATGGTGGACGAAATCGAGCCGTTGTTGATGATGCGACCGCCGCGCGGCTCCTGCGCCTTCATGAGCCTGAACGCCTCCTGGGTGCAGAGAAAGACGCCGGTCACGTTCGTGTCGATGACGCCTTTCCATTGCTCGACCGTGAGGTCTTCGAGGTTGACGGCCGGTGCATTGGTGCCGGCGTTGTTGAACAGGAGGTCGAGCCGGCCGTAGGTGGACTTAATCGCGTCGAAGAGCGCCGCCACCGAAGCGGCATCGGTCAGGTCGGAGGCGATGGCGTGGGCGCTCGCACCGATCGTTGCGGCGACACGCTCGAGTTGTTCGAGACGTCGTCCGGTCAAGACGATGGTGAAACCGGCTTTGCCGAGCGCAACCGCAACGGCTTCGCCGATGCCCGAACCGGCGCCCGTCACGAGCGCGATCTTCTTGTCTATGGCCAAGGTCTCTCTCCCCTGTTGCTTCATCGTCATGGCACCGGCAGTGCCGGTTCAACCAACGCGCGCCGGTTTTCGAACCAGACCTGCGCCAGACTGCCGGCCGCGATCAGCGCCGCTCCCGCGAAAGTGTTCCAGCGCGGTATGTCGGCCCAGATGGCGTAGCCATACAGGAAGGCCCAGACGAGCCCGGTATATTCGACGGGAGCCACGGCCGAGGCCGGGGCATAGCGATAGCTCTCGAACAACAGGTACTGGCCGACCCCGCCCACGATCCCGACTCCCAGCATCGCGGTCAAGGCCGGGCCGGTCGGTGCATGCCACATCCAGGGCAACACGGGCAGGCAGCCGAGCGCGAAGAGGGCGTTGCTCGACAGCATCTGGGTGAGCGTCGACTCGGAACGGCTGATCCAGCGCGCCAGGATGGTGCTCGTGCCCCAACAGGCAGCAGCCGCGAATGCACCGAGCGCCGGACGGGACATGATGGCCCCGAGCGGACCTGCCGCGATCACGACGCCCGCGAAGCCGAGCAGCACCGTGGACCAGCGCGCCGCGCCGACCCGTTCCCTCAGCACGAGGGCCGAGAGCGCCACCGCGATCACCGGGGCTGCGAAGTAGAGTGTCGTGATCTCGGCCAGGCCCAGGTAGGCGGCCGCCGAGTAATAGAAGAGCCAAGCCAGAAGGATCAGCGCCGCCCGAGCGATGAGCGCCGGCTTGTTCGCACTGTGTCTGACCCGCTCGAGCGCCCGCGGACCGCCGCCGCAGACAAAGGCGATGGCCATGATGACCATCGAACGGAAGAACAGGATCTGTGGCACGGCGTAGACCGCCACCAGTCCTTTGACGGTAGCGTCCTGTGTCGCGAAAAGCGCGTAGGAACAAGCCGCCAGGGCCAAACCCGTAACGACGCGAGGACGAGCAGCAAACATCGGGATCGGTCTAAGGCAGGGTCTTTGCGCGCGAAAGCCTTATGTGACATCGCGGATCAACGGAGCAGGAGACCGCTTCGTCTTCGAGGATTGAGCCTCGCCTAGGCGCCGGGCGTGTTTCGGTGCATTTGAGTGTGTCGGATCATCGTTGAGGT
>CAXTME010000058.1:0-28199 GCA_964245215.1 uncultured Lichenihabitans sp. | reverse complement strand
TCCCTGACGGCTCGGGATGGATCGCGGCGCCTGAATGACCCGGGTCGCCGCGATCCCTTTCACCGCCAACCCGGCTGCCTCAACAGCTCGCTCCACGCAGCCCAATCTAAGGCCAGCCTTTGCCGCTTCACACCGGCTCTGTTGATGAGCCCAGCCCTCGCGATCGCGCCGGCTGACCTCGCTTCTGCGCCCACATGCGTCAGATCGACTGGTCTCGTAATCCGTCAGTGGATCATGAACACAACCTACAGATCATTACCATCCGGATGCGTAGGCGGCAGCTTGGAGTACTGAATCGTACAGCCTTCTTTCTCGAGCTTCAGGTAGACGACGAGATTACTATTGTCGTAATCATCCCACCGCGCGATATCGGCGTGGATCATGTCATTGTTTTCCTTCGGCTGTCCGTAGTGTTTGACCAACCGGCTCAGGACTAGTGGACAGTCATCCCGTTTCGACGGTGTCAGCGTAACCGTTTTCAGCTCGTTCTCCTCGTTGAAGAGAAATACGGCCATGAACGACATGGCCTCCCCCTGATAAGCGGCCGTGAGTTGCGCTTTCCTGTTCTCGGCGTCGAGCGCACGGTCATTGTTGTCTCGAGCCTTGTTTTGAGAGACGCTCTTCACTTCCGCGGGCGTCATGTTCCACTGAGTATACTGCCAGTTCGCGGTAGCCGAGTTGCTCGAAACCGCTAGCCCCGCAGCCACTATCGCAGGAGCCGCCAGAGCTTTCACCAGATTGCGCATGCGCCGTTCCATCACTCAAGTCATTGCGCTTCCGAGATAGTGCGTCCTCCGGACGCTCGCCGTTCGATCGCGCGCGATGAATTGCCGCGACCGAATGATCGGGTGTCAGGGTCAAGCGCGGATGTCCGGAGCCGTCACTCCTCCGGCCCGGGCGTGCCCGGCGGTCCCCACATGCGATCGCCGGCCTTCGCTGCACCGTCCGAGACGTTGTGCAGAGCTTCGGGTTCGATTGCCTCTCCCGTGCCGGGCACGTTATGCCCCATTTCTTCCGGCTTGGGCTTGTTCGGAGAAGCGCTGTCCGTACGCGGCGCCTTGTTTTCGTTCGGGTCGTCTGCCATCGATTGATCCTCCCGAGCGGGAAACTCGGGATCGCGTCGGTTCGATCCAGCTCGCGTTCGGAGATCGCCCGATACTCCAATCATGCGACGAAACGTTTCGCGCCCCGAAAGCGCCGGCATAGATGTCCTCGACACGCGTGACGTCTTCGCTGGTCAGTTCGGCGAATTCGTTGTCTCGGGCGCGCCGGGAAAGCGCACCGCCATTCTGCCGAAGAAAACGAAACAGGAGATCGACCGTTCGGTCCGGCATATCGACGATGTCTGCCATCTGAGTACGAACTCCATCGTAGCCGCGCAGGAAGGCAGTCTCCTCAGGAGGTGCGTTTCGATCGTTCGCTCGACGCATTCGTAGAGGAACTCGGCATGTGGCGTCGCGTCGAAGAACCGGTAGGCGTCCGCCGTGTCGTTGAGGACATGCACGTTCCCCTTCGTGGTCGGTTCCCACTGAATGAGCGGCAGCACGCGCGTCGAGTAGGGTCTCCAGCGTGCGCCGGTAGTCGTCGATCCGGTCGAGAATGACGGTGGACACCGGGAGAACGACACCTGGCGGGTTGAAGCCGCGTTCATGCCGAGCTTGTGCCTTGCACGGCCCATTGCAGTTCGGGGTCGACGACCGAGGCGTACGCACCTTTCGCAGCAGGCGGCAGATCAAGCTGAAGGCCGAGCAGCCATTCGTACAGAAACCAGATCCTGCGGGAATAGGTGCCGGTCGGCGTGGCTCTGACGAGGGCTTCTATGGGGGCGGGACCGGGGGCGAAGGTCAGGTGGCCCGCGAGGTCGCCCGAAGGCGCGTGCCGCAGCGTGAAGATGCTCCAACCGTCACGGGTGTAGGCCTTGTGGCGTGGGCTGATCGCGGCAACTGACGCGGAATCGTCACTCCCAACTGCAACGCATCGATCAGCGCTGCGTACCGGCGGGGACCGCCCGTTCAGGAAGCCCGAGATCGTGAGGAACCGTTACGGCTTGTGAAAAATGAAGCCCGGACACCTTGTGCATGAAATCCGGATCCGAAACGTGAAATATCGGTCTATTTCGATAGTATCAAGAAAGACCGTAACTCGTTATAGGGTGCACTGTGACGGGAACCGCGTGGCGTGATCGTCTGAGGGGTGGCCAGCATACGGTGACGGCCGACGGGTCGCTCAGCTTCGTGTGAGGCCCCGCGCGGACGGACGGCTTAGTATGACGAACCTTCCCCGAGCCACGCGGGCGCTTAAACCCCCAACGACAATGCATCGGCTTCCGTGAGGGGCTCCGGCTGTTTCACCCCTCCCGCGATCGTGCGCGAGCCGCCCGAGGCCGCCGCATCGAGCACGGCTTCCATGACGTCGAGCACGTGCAGCGCGAGGGCTCCCGACGCCCGGGGACCTCGCCCTTCCGCCAGTGCCCGCACCAGTTCGGCGACGCCGAGCATCCGGTAATTGGCGCGATCCGGCTGCGTGAAAGGCCAGTTGTTCTGCCCGTGGACGGTGTCGTGGGTCGGCAGGTCCTCCCAGGCGGCACCGCCGCGGCTGATCGCCAGCGTGCCTCCGAACGTATCCGGGTCGGGCAAGCGGAGCGAACCCGTCGTGCCGTGCAGTTCGATGGGCGGGATCGAGTGGCGGAACACGTCCCAGCTCATCCCTAGCGTGATCACCGGACCGGCCTCGAACTCCAGCAGCGCCATCACGCTGGTCGGGGTCCCGACCGCGAAGCGCGTGCCCTTCAGCGGTCCTTCCGCCGTGATCAGGCGTTCGGCCGAACCCGTGCGGCCCATCGCCGAGACACGGGCCACGGACCCGAGAAGATGAACCAGCATGGTCAGGTAATACGGCCCCATGTCGAGCACCGGGCCGCCGCCCGGCTGATAATAGAAGGCGGGGTTCGGGTGCCAGTGCTCCATGCCGCGGCCCATCATGAAGGCCGTGCCTGCCACGACGTCGCCGACCTCTCCCTCGTCCAGGAGCCGCCGCGCCAAGCGGCCTGCCGCGCCGAGGAACGTATCGGGCGCCGAGCCGAGCGCCAAGTTGCGGCGCTCCGCTTCGGTGACGAGCGCCCGGCCTCTCTCCGCCGTCGTGGCGAGCGGCTTTTCGGTGAACACGTGCTTGCCCGCCGTCAGAGCCGCCATCGAGATATCGAAATGCGCGTTCGGTACCGTCAGGTTGAGCACGATGTCGACGTCGCCGGCCGCCAGCAAGGCCTCCACAGAGAGGGCGCGAAGGCCGTATTCCGCGGCCCGCGCGGTGGCGAGGTCAGGTGCGAGGTCGGCACAGGCCCGCAGTTCGACGCCGCCGAACAGCGCTGCATTGCGCATGTAGGTCATCGAGATGTTGCCGCAGCCGATGACGCCGATGCCGAGCTTGTTCATGCGACGGTCTCCTCTCCCGTGCTGTCCGGTGCCGCTCAGCGCTTCGCCTCGAGGGCCTTGGGACACTGTCCTGCACCGCGCGACTTTCTGCGTCAACATGCTGCTTTGTGCTTGACGTTCTCGCTCTCATGCGGTGTCCTGCATCAATAAGAAGGCCGGCAAGACCGGTCTCCGAGGGAGAGAACCGATGAAGGACCAAGCATCAGTCCTGGGCGCAGTGCCGGCGATCGCCGCCGCGGAGACGGGACGCCGACAGTTCCTCCTCGGCGCGGGGCTGACCGCCGGAGCAGCCCTGATCGGCGCCCCACGGCGGGCACGGGCCGCGGGTCGCACCGAAATCACCTTCACCAGCGCGAAGTTCTTCGGCAAGCAGACGATCGCCGAGGTGGTCGACGCCTACAACCAGGCGCAGAGCAAGGTCCACGTCACCTACGTGGAACTGCCGCCGCCGAGTTCCTCGACCGAGGTCCATCAGGCGCTTGTCCAACAGCTCGTTCGCAAGACCGGGACGCCCGACGTCTTCACGCAGGATGTGGTCTGGATCGCCGAAATGGCGGGCGCCGGTTGGGCCTTGCCGCTCGACCAGTATGTTCCGACGACAGCCCGGGCCGACTACTTTCCCGGGACAATCGCGGCCTGCACCTATGACGGCAAGCTCACGGCTTTGCCGTGGTTCGTCGATTCCGGCATGCTCTACTACCGCACCGACCTCCTCGACGCGGCGGGCGCCAAGGTTCCCGAGACCTGGGCCGACATGGTGAGCACCGCGGCGGCGATCCAGAAAAGCGGCAAGGCGAAGTTCGGCTATCTCTGGCAGGGCAAGCAGGCCGAGGTTCTGGTCTGCGACGCCGTCGAGGTGATCGCCTCGAACGGCGGATCCATCCTGGCGCCCGACGGAAAGACATCGATGCTGGCCGCCGACAGCAGCGTCGAGGCGATCCAGTTCCTCTACGATACGATCAACACGACCAAGGTCAGCCCGTCCGATGTCCTGAGTTGGGACGAGGAGCCGTCGCGCCAGCCGTTCACGGCGGGAGACGCGGCCTTTCTGCGCAACTGGTCCTACGTCTACGGCATCTGTCAGGACCCCAAGGCATCGTCGGTCGTCGGCAAGGTCGGCGTGGCGCCTCTCCCGCATTTCCCGACCGGCAAGAGCGCAGCTTGCCTCGGGGGCTACCAGTTCGGCGTCAACGCGGCGACCAAGAACCGAGAGGCCGCGATCGACTTCCTGACCTGGATGTCGTCGCCCGCCACGCAACTCCTGTTCGCGCTGCAACTCGGCATCGCGCCTACCCGGCCGGCCGTCTACGACGACGCGACGCTCGGGCAGCAGCAGCCCTTCATGAAGCGGCTGAAGGACGTGTTCACGGGTGCGACCCCGCGTCCCGTCACGCCGAAATACGCCCAGGTGACGCTGGCGATCCAGTCCGGCGTGTCGAAGGCCCTCGTGTCGGGACAGGTCAAGGAGGAACTCACGGCCGCCGGGAGCCGCATCGACAAGATCCTGGCGGGCTGAGCGTGACGAGCGCCTCCGCGAGCCTCGTCCCGAGGACCGTCGGCCGGCGCGGAGCGCGGTGGCCGGACGCGACGCCGTGGCTGCTCTTGCTTCCGATCGCCGTCGCGATCGGAAGCGTCTCCATCTACCCGATCCTCAACGGCATCTGGTTGTCGCTGCGCGACACCTCGCTCGTCAGTCAGCAGGACGATTTCACCGGGCTCACGAACTACCGGCTTCTGCTCGGCGACGACGCTTTCTGGAACGCGTGGCGGCATACGGTCGTGTTCACGCTCGCGTCGACCGCCCTGGAGACCGTCATCGGTCTCGGCATGGCGCTTCTGCTCTTCGAGCACTTCACGGGCCGCGGCCTCGTCAGGGCGGCCGTCCTGGTCCCCTGGGCCATGCCGACCGTGGTGACGTCCAAGATGTTCGGGTGGCTGTTCGATGGCCAGCACGGCGTCGTCAATTGGCTTCTTCTGTCGCTGGGGCTGATCCGCCAGAACGTCAACTGGTATGGCTCGGTCGACCACGCGCTCGGCACCATCATCGTGGCCGACGTCTGGAAAACGGCGCCCTTCATGGCGCTGCTGCTGCTGGCGGGGTTGCAGACCATCCCCGAATCCCTGCTGGAAGCCGCCCGGATGGATGGCGCCAGGGCCTGGCAGAGCTTTCTCTACGTGCGCCTGCCGATGCTCTGGTCGACGCTGCTGATCGCCGGCCTATTCCGGGCACTCGACGCCTTCAGGGTGTTCGACCTCGTCTATGTGCTGACCGGCGGCGGCCCGGCGGACTCGACCGAGACGCTCTCGACCCTGACCTACAAGACCCTGTTCTCGACCCTGCAGTTCGGCTACGGCTCGACCCTGTCCACCGCCATGTTCATCACCGAGGCCCTGATCGCGGCCGGTTTTGCGGTCTTCATCGTGCGCAAGATCGGGCAGGCGCGATGACGGTCCGCCATGGGATCGCGCGGCGCACGCTGGTGGGTTTCGGGGCCTGGGCGGTCGTGGTCTGGTCGGCGGCGCCCTTCGTGTGGCAGGTCTCGACGTCGTTCCAGGAGGACAAGGCGCTGACGGCCGCGACGCCGTCCCTGTGGCCGTCGCCAGGAACCTGGGAGCACTATTACAACGTCTTCGCGGTCAAGCAATTCCAGTACTACGTGCTGAATTCCATCGTCGTCGCGGGGCTCACCACCCTGTTCTGCCTCGCCATCGGGGCACTGGCCGCCTTCTCGTTGTCGAGGCTCAGGATCAAGCAACGCTTCGGCATTCTCGTCGCGATCCTGTCGGTATCGATGTTCCCGCAGATCGCCCTCGTCGGGCCGCTCTATCTCATCGCGGCCTCGCTCGGCCTGCTTGATACCTACACGAGCCTCGTCATCACTTACGTGGCCTTGGGCCTGCCGCTGGTGACCTGGGTGTTGTTCGGCTACTTCGAGACTTTCCCGCGCGAACTCGACGAGGCGGCCCGGATGGACGGGATCGGCACGATCGGGCTGTTGATCAGGATCATCCTGCCGCTGTCGGCTCCCGCACTCGTGACCGTGGGGTTGCTCGCCTTCATCGCGGCATGGAACGAGTTCATGTTCGCCCTGGCCTTCACGTCGAACATCGATCACCAGACGATCCCGGTCGGGATCGCCAATTTCACCAATCTCTACTACGTGCCCTGGGGCGATATCGCGGCCGCGTCCGTAGTCGTGACTCTGCCGCTGATCGTGCTGGTGCTGTTTTTCCAGCGCCACATCGTCGAGGGCCTGACACAAGGTGCGGTCAAGGGATGAACACGTCGGTCGACTTGAAGCCGCTGAAGGCGGGCTGCCAGACCTTCACCTGGGAGATGCTGGGCGAGACGTGGCGCAACAGGCCCGACGACTTGCTGGCCGCGATAGCTCAAGCCGGCTATACCGGAATCGAGATCACGGACACGATGATCGGCGGCTACGCGGACCGGCCTCAAGCCTTCGAAGCGGCCCTGGCGACGCACGGCCTGGCGCTCGTGGCCTTCGCCTGCGGCAGTGCCAGCGGCTTCACCGAGGCTGCGGCGCTGGCCGCCGATCTCGCCATGGCCGAGCGCGCTGCGGCCTTCACGTCGGCCTTTCCGGCTGCCGTCCTGTCGTTTGGCAGCGCAACCGTCATGTCGCCGGGGCCGCGAGACGAGAAGTTCGATATCGCGGCGCGCTTCTATAACGAGGCCGCGGAATGCGCTCGCCGCGCCGGCGTCGAGGTCGCGGTGCATCCCTCGTCGCATCACGATACGCTGCTGCTCTCGCGCGAGGACTACGATACGCTTTTCGCGCGGCTCGACCCGGATCGTGTCGGCTGGGTCCCGGATACCGGTCACATCCTGCGCGGCGGGCATGACATCCTCGACACGTTGCGGACCTACAATGACCGCATCCGCTATCTTCATCTCAAGGATGTCGACGAAGCCGGCGATTGGCGGATGCTCGGCGCCGGGTGTTGCGATACGCGGGCCGTCATCGAAATCGTGGCGGCGGCGCCGCGGTTCAACGGCTGGCTGGTCCTCGAAGAGGAGTCCGAGGAAGCGTCTCGCGACCCGGCGCGGGCCGTCACCGAAAACCGGCAGACCCTCCGGGGCCTCGGCACCTGACAGAGGCGTCAGGGCTGGCAGATCGGGATCGTCGCGGCGTTGGCGACGATCGTCGCCAACTGCCGGATGTCATTGGGCTGACGTCGGCTTCGTGCGACCCGACCGGCCTCCCGCGACAGGCGTGCATTGCACGCGCAGGACGGCAGTCCGATGTCGGGCGTGCAGAGGTCGTGTTGTCGGCAGGCTGCATCGAGCGCATCGACGGGCACCTTGTCGTAACCGCGGTTACCGGGTCCGCAGTAATTCCCATGAATCAGGAGACTGCCGTCCGTGACGGGGCTTTGCGCGGAGGCGGACGACGTCAAGAGAGGAATCAGGATGGCTGCGAGACTCAAGGAACTTCGCGTCATGGCAGGTGAACCGCAGTGTTGATCGATCGACGCCCGCCAACGTCGTCGATGAGACGGGGGTTGCAGGCGAGATCGCTTTGGCGAACAGGCCGTTGTGGAGACGGTAATTGCGGCTGTGCGAGGTCAATCTCCGCCGGCTCCCCCAAAAAGCGGCGAGGGGCCGGGGCCCGGGCCTGTTGGTGACTCGGCGTCATGAGAAGGTGAGCCCGCAGCGCGGCTCAGGGCGTCGCAGTCCTTCGGCGGGAGGAGGGCGTTCCGCCGCCAATCATCTCACGGTCGCTTTCGGCGGCACCACGACATCGTTGTCTTTCGGGATCGCCGCGAGGGTCGAGGTGCCGATGCCGAGATGCTGCTTGACCAGTTCGGGCGGCAGCGCAGCGATCCAGTTGTTCAACGACACGTCCTGGTAGACCGGTGCCTTGAACATTTCGAGGTAGATGAGGTCGTCGATCCCGATATTCTCGATATAATGCGGCAGCGTCGCCGGAGCGTAGCCGATGTCGCTCGCGTTGAAGTCGATCGTTCGCGAATCCGAATGGTTGGCGAATAGCGTCATGCGGGCCTTGCCGGAAACGTAGTATTGCCACTCGTCGGCATTTGGATGCCAGTGCAGAGATCGCATGGCTCCAGCCTTGACCACGACATATGCCATGGCGATGTTGCGGGAAATGGCGAAGTTGCGCGAATCGACGATCCGCACACTGCCGAATGCGCCCTCCTTGGTGGGCTTCATATCCAGCATCGCGAAGTCGAAGGCGATCGTCGAGGCCGGGTGGCTTTTCGACATGGCGGCGGCATCCTCCGCGATGGCGGGCGGCACCGGCGCCCGGAAGATATAGCGTCCCGAGGGTGGGATGTCGTCGAAGGAGCTGAGGGCGGTTTCCGGCACGCCGAAGTTCTTGGCCACGACCTCACGCGGGGTGTGGATCATCCAATCGGAGATCAGCGTCGTGTCGTCTTCCGAGAACGTGCCTTCGTCGAAGACCAGCAGGAACTCGCAGCCGTCCGGCCCAAGGCCCTGGATCGAGTGCGGCAGCCCTTGCGGAAAGTACCAGAGGTCGCCGGCCTTGACGTCCTTGACATAGGGATTGCCCTCGTAGTCGAGGGCCGTGATGCGGGCCGTGCCCGTCAACATCAGCGACCATTCGTCGGCCGCATGCCAGTGCAATTCGCGAATTCCGCCGGCGTTCAGCTTCATGTTGACGCCGGCGATGTCCTTCGAGATCGGGAAATCGACGACATTGACCTGCCTGGCCCAACCGCCCTCCTGGATGCGGCGATGCGCCTGGGAGAAGCTTTGCCAAAACTGCTTCACACTGCCGTGGTCGGTCGTGGGCGGCATGTCGGCGCTCGAATCGAGACGCTGCAGCGCGGTGTTCTCCGGCCCTGGGTTAGAGGCGCTTGCGTCGCTCTCCCCAGCCTTCGTGGTCCTCATCGATTGCGCTTGCGCAGTGCCAGCCACGAGCCCCAAGCCGGCGGCGGCACTCGCACCCATGAGGACCCGGCGCGACATCGTCGCTCGCGGCGCGCTCCCGTTCGGATCCGAGGCTCCGTCCGGCGTCTCGTCTTCGTGGTCCGACATGGGATGATCTTTCGCTGGGGTTGTAAAACTCAGCGTCGAACGTGCGGGGAACAGTCGGGGTTGCGCGGGACGGCCGGCGCCATGAGTCGAACCCGTGCGGGCCGCGGAACCGAACCGGCGAGTTTACGAGAGGATCAGCGCATCACGCCGGTGTGTCCGAGAGAGTAGCGGCCCGGCTGCGGCCAGATCGTCAAGCCGTGCGGCGACCGCCCGACCGGAACCTTGGCGACCGCGCCGGTTGCCGTATCGACCGCGTAAACGACGTTGTCGAAACGGCCCGAGAGCCAAAGGTGGCGGCCGTCGGCACTCACGTTACCCATGTCGGGGCTGCCGCCGCCGGGAATCGGCCAGGTCTTGTCGACCGAGCGGGTCGCGAAATCGATGACCGAAACGCTCCCAGGGCCGTGCGGAGGGCCTCCGACCCTGTTGGAACCTCGGTTGGAGACGTAGAGCTTCTTTCCGTCGCGGCTGGGGTAGAGGCCGTGGGTGCCGATGCCGGTCGGGATGAAGCCGATCTCCGTGAACGTGTCGGCATCGATCAGGCTGACGCCGTCGGTCATCATGTTGGCGACGTAATACAGGCGCCCGTCGGGCGAGATGCGGATGTCCTGGGGCATGCCGCCTTGCTGCAAATTGAGCAGCCCGATCAGCTTGCGGGCGGCGACGTCGATCTTGGCCAGCGACCCCGAGAACTCGCAGGTAAACACCGCAGTCTGACCATCGGCCGAAAAGTCGGCGTGATTGAGCCCGACGCATTCGGGGATCGTCAAAGCGCCCTGAAGCTCCATCGTGTGGGGATCGCGAAACTCCAGCCGCCGTCGCGATTCGGCCACGACGATGGCCGACCCGCCGTCCGGCGTGAAATACATGTTGTAGGCGTCCTCCATCGGGAAGAACTTCGTCACCTTGCCGCTCCAAGGATCGATCGCGGCCAGGCTGCCCCAGAGCTTTGCGCCTTCGGCGCTGCCCGTGACCCAGAGCGTCTTCAAGTCCCAGGACGGTACGATGTGCTGCGGTCCCCGACCGACGCCGTAATGGTCCACCACCTTCATGGTGGACGGATCGATGACATAGACGTCCGCGGAGCTGACGTTCGGGACGTAGACGCGTTCGGGAACGCCCGCGACGGCCTCGCTGAGCTTCCCGGCTGTCGCGTTCGCATAGACGTTGACGGGTTGGAGCGCGATGTCGCGGGCCTGCCGCCAATCTCCGAGATCCGCCGGCGCGTCGGCTTGCGCTGCTGCCCCGGTGACCAGGCACGACCATGCGGCCACCGCGAGCACGAAGGCGCGGATGCCCGGTCCCACGTGTGGGATCAGCAGGGAGGATCCTGGATCCGGGCCCTCATGGCAGAACGCCTCATCGGGGCCGAGCCGCGCCTGCTTCGCCATCCTCATGGCCGGTTCCGGGCCATATCGGCCCTGATGGCCACGACCGTTCGATCGACGATCGCATCCGCGGCCAATCGGCCTATTTCGGCGCTCGATCGCCGCGGATCGCCGTAGACGCCGTTTGCGGCATCGAGATCCGTCCCGGTCTTGAGCGCTTCCGCCCGCACGGCACGGGGGTCGACCGCCATGGTGAGCGAGGTATCGGCGACGCCGGCATGCGTCCCGATCTCGGCGGCCGAGTAGCCGTGGTTTTTCAGGACAGGGTAGAAGTCCGTGGTCGCGGCGCGGTAATACTCCGGCACGAAAAAGGCCCGGGCCGGCGTACCGGCCCATTCCCGGTTCAGCTGCAGCGCCACCGCCGCGAGGTCGCCCTGGTAACTGCCGTGCTCGCCGAGCAGCACGACGGTTCGGAAGCCGTGCAGTCTGAAGCTCGCCGCCGCGGATTCGATCGTTTTGCGGAACACGTCGGGCGGGACCGTGATGGTGCCGGGAAACCGCATATGCGCGGTCGGCGGGCTGGTGCTGCCCTCGGGCACGTAGGCCACCACGGGCGCCACGAGCGCATGGCTCAAGGCGCGCGCAATCCTCTCCGACAGGGCGTGGGCGCGGACATCGTGCTTGCCGAGCGCGATATCCGGCCCGCTCTGCTCGACGCCGCCGACCGGAATGATGATGGTCGTCGTACCGGACCGGAGGAGGTCGCGCAGTTCCGTCCAGGTCAGCTCCTCGAGCCAAACCGTATCGGGAGCTTGCGCCCGTGCCGGGCCGAACCAAAGGCAGAGGACGACGAGTGTGGCGGCGAGGCGGGACATCGGACCTTGGAAACGACGAGGCACCCGGATCCATAACGCAAGAATGGTTACCGAGAGCGTCATAGAGGTCGCGGTCCCGGTTCGTCTTGCTCGATTGCCGACAGGAAATCAGCAGCCGGGACCGCCCGGCTTCGCTCTCGGTAGTCCAAGGCCGTCGAAGCCATGGCCGCGATGCCTCGTCGGTTCATGATCTCTGGGGTGGGCGAGTTGCGGCGCCAGCGTGTCGACCAGCCAGTCGACAAACACCCTCACCCGTGGAGAAAGCTGGCGATTGCTCGGATAAAGGACGGAGATGGGCGTTGGGGTCGGTGGGAAATCAGCCAACACCTCCACAAGAGCGCCCGAGGCGAGGTCGTCTGCGAAACGGTGGCGCGGCGCCTGGATCAGACCCAGACCCAACGCCGCCGCCGCGACACTCGTGTCTGCGCCGCCGACGAGCACGCGGGCCGGCAATATGACCTCGATCGTCTTGCCGTCGGCGGTGAACTCCAGCGGCAGCAATTGGCCGCTGCGCGACGACACGAAGCCGACCATCGCGTGCCCGTCCAGCCGATCGGGCGACACGGGAACGCCATGCTGGGCGAGGTAGCCCGGGCTCGCGCAGGTCATCTCTTCCATGACGCCCAGCCGCCTGACCACCATGTCGCTGTCGGCGAGCGTGCCAGCGCGCACCACGCAGTCCACGCCCTCGCGCACCAGATCGACGAAGCGCTCGCCCTCACCGAAATGGACCGTGAGGGCCGGGTGCTTCGCCAGGAAGGCGGGCAGCCACGGCAGCAGCATTGTGCGCGCCAGGTTGCCTACGACATCGACCCGCAACAGACCGGCCACCGCTCCGCTGGCGCCCCGGTCGGCATCCTCCACATCGGCGAGGATCGCCACGCAGCGTCGATAATAGGCCTCCCCCTCGACGGTCGGCTGGACGTGGCGTGTGGAGCGCTGCAGGAGCCGCGTGCCGAGCCGCCGTTCCAGCGCCTTGATCGCGGCGGTCGCGACAGGCCGCGACACGCCGAGATCAGAGGCCGCGGCCGTGAAGCTGCAGCGGTCGACGATGCGGACGAAAAGTTCGAGCGAGGCCAGTCTGTCCATGAACATTGTTTTGCGCGGCGAAACAACGATGTCCATTCCGGCGTGCTAATCGATCCTCGCCCTAGCCTCCAGATAACGCGGCACCAGACATCGGAGGCACCCATGCCCGAACAGACGCGTATCGCCCTCGTGACAGGCGGCAGCCGGGGCCTCGGCCGCTCGACCGTGCTGGCCCTCGCCACGCGCGGCGTGAACTCCATCTTCACCTACAACAGCAACGGACCTGCGGCCGACGAGGTGGTCGCCTTGGCGGAGCAGGCCGGCGTCAAGGCGAGCGCGCTCCGGCTCGACACCGGCGCGGTGGGCAGCTTTCCAGGCTTCGTCGAAGAGGTGCGTCGCCTGCTCGGCCAATGGGGCGCGGAGCGGTTCGATTGTCTCGTGAACAACGCCGGCACCTCGCATCACGCGAGTATCGCGGAGGTCACGGAGGAGGATTTCGACGGACTCTTCAACGTCCACGTCAAGGGCGTGTTCTTCCTGACTCAGAAGCTGCTGCCGCTGATCAACGACGGCGGCCGGATCGTGAACGTGTCTTCGGGGCTCACCCGCATCATCTATCCCGGCAGCGCCGCCTACGCGACGATGAAGGGCGCCGTCGAAGTCCTGACCAAGTATATGGCGAAGGAGCTCGGGGACCGTCGCATCGCGGTCAACGTCGTGGCGCCGGGCGCCGTCCAAACCGATTTCAGCGGCGGCATGGTGCGCGACAACCCCGAGATCAACAGGCGCGTCGCCGAGGCGACGGCGCTCGGCCGTCCCGGATTGCCGGACGACATCGGCCCGATGATCGCTTCGCTGCTGTCCGAAGACAATCGCTGGGTCAACGCCCAGCGGATCGAAGTCTCCGGCGGGATGATGATCTAATAGGCTTTCGGGATGACCGGCTTGGTGCGACCGAGCCAGTCGACCGGAACCCGTACAAGATCCTGCGCGGGGAAACGGGCCTCGGAGGGCTCTACGCGCCAAGCCGCGCTGCAGGCCGCCATCAGGCGCGTGCCACTTTCATGGCCATATCGAAGCTGATCAGCCTCACCACGGCGTGCTTCAGGGTCTGCCGTCCTTCGATCCGCTTGTTGAGGTCTTCGACCGGCCACGAGACATAGCGTGCACCCTCGCCGAGCGTCGCGGTCGCCGAAGCGACCGAACCGTTGAGAAAAGCGATCTCGCCGATGAACGTCTTCGGCCCGACGTCGAAGCTCCGTCCCGCTTTCTCGATCGTCGCCGTGCCGGTGAGGACGTAGAAGAGTTCGCTCGGCCTCTCGCCCTCGCGGGTCATGGTCTCGCCTGCCTGGGCCGTGCCCCACCGGGCGAGTTTGACGATGGAACGGAACTCACCGGGCGTCAGCATTTCGAAAGCCGAAAAGAGATCGTGTTCCTCGCCGCTCATCCCGATGTGGGTCCGGTCCAGGATGATCTGCACCAGAACGATCAAGTTGATCACGAACATGACGCTGTTCCAGAAGATCGACTCGTAGCTCGGTGGGGTCGTGAGGTCGTTGTAGACCGCGTTCAACATGATGCTCACGAGGAGCACGGCGCGTAGCTTCAGCTGGTCCCGTAAGGCGAGGGCCGCGACCGAAATGATCGCAGCGGCGTGCATGAGGAAATCGGGGTAGAGCGGCATCGACATGGTCAGTAGAGATCGCCAGGGTCCGTGCTACGGCGTGCCGCGTGACGGTTCCGAGAAGCTCTGAGCACGCCGCGACCATCATGGCCATATCGGGGCGGGGCGTCCACAGTGCGGACATCGGCTCCAGGGCGGCACGTTCCGCATTGCGAAAGCCTGGTGTATGCCGGTCGCCGGGTCTTGGATCAGGCCTGTGGCTCGCGTCGGCCCTGCACCTCGGACGCGACCCGTCAACCAGGAAGGCGGCCCTTGCGCAACGTGATCGAAGACCTTCAGAGGCGCCGCACCGAGGCGGCGGCAGGAGGAGGCGAGCGGCGCGTCGCGGCCCAGCACGGCCGCGGCAAGCTGACGGCGCGCGAGAGGATCGAACTCCTGCTCGACACGGATTCGTTCGAGGAGTTCGACATGTATGTCGAACACCGCTCGACCGATTTCGGGATGGAAGGGCAGAAGGTCCCGGGCGACGGCGTCGTGACGGGATGGGGCACCATCAACGGTCGCTCGGTCTTCGTCTTCTCGAAGGATTTCACGGTGTTCGGCGGGTCGCTCAGCGAGACCCATGCGGGCAAGATCACCAAGGTTCAGGATATGGCGCTGCGCATGCGGGCGCCCATCATCGGGCTCTTCGACGCCGGCGGCGCCCGGATCCAGGAGGGCGTCGCGGCGCTCGGCGGCTATGGCGAGGTGTTTCGGCGCAATGTCGAATGTTCGGGCGTCATCCCGCAGATCTCGGTCATCATGGGGCCCTGCGCCGGCGGCGACGTCTACTCGCCCGCCATGACCGATTTCATCGTCATGGTGCGGGACACGAGCTACATGTTCGTGACCGGGCCGGACGTCGTCCGGACGGTCACGAACGAGACCGTGACGGCCGAGGACCTCGGCGGCGCGCGGGTCCACACGACGCGGTCCTCGATCGCCGATGTCGCCTTCGACAACGATGTCGAGGCGTTGCGCCAGGTCCGTCGGCTGGTTGATTTCCTGCCGTCGAACAATAAGGCCGGGGCGCCCCACTGGCCGAGCTTCGACGACGTCGACCGCGTCGACCGAAGCCTCGACACGCTGGTGCCGGACAGCCCCAACAAGCCCTACGACATCAAGGAACTGATCGCCAAAACGGTCGACGAACGCGACTTCTTCGAGATCCAGGGTGCCTTCGCGGCCAATATCGTCACGGGCTTCGGCCGGATCGACGGCCACACGGTGGGGTTCGTGGCCAACCAGCCGATGGTGCTGGCCGGCGTTCTCGATAGCGATGCGTCGCGCAAGGCGGCCCGCTTCGTGCGGTTCTGCGATGCCTTCGAGATCCCCATCGTGACGTTCGTGGACGTCCCGGGATTCCTGCCCGGGACCGCGCAGGAATATGGCGGGCTGATCAAGCACGGGGCGAAGCTGCTCTTCGCCTATTCGCAGTGCACGGTGCCGCTCGTCACGGTCATCACCCGCAAGGCCTTCGGTGGCGCCTATGATGTCATGGCGTCGAAACATGTCGGCGCCGACATCAACTATGCCTGGCCGACCGCGCAGATCGCCGTGATGGGGGCCAAGGGCGCGGTCGAGATCATCTTTCGGCAGGATATCGGGGACGCCGAGAAGATCGCCGAGCGGACGCGCGAATACGAGGAGCGCTTCCTGTCGCCTTTCGTGGCGGCCGAGCGCGGCTATATCGACGAAGTGATCAACCCCCATTCCACCCGCCGCCGCGTCGCCCGCGCCCTTGCCATGCTGCGCGCCAAGAAGGCCGAGAAGCCCTGGCGCAAGCACGACAACATCCCGTTGTAGCTGGGGTTCTATCCTTCTCCCGCCTGCGGGAGAAGGTGGCCGTTAGGCCGGATGAGGGAAAACCGCCACCGCGCCGCGTCCCCTCATCCGACCCGACTACGTCGGGCCACCTTCTCCCGTAAACGGGAGAAGGGCAGGCCTGCCTCCCAAGGTGACGCGCGCGCTCCGGCATGGCAGCATGACGCGCGTCGCTCTGGGGCCGAAACGTTGTTCAAGAAGATCCTGATCGCCAACCGGGGAGAGATCGCCTGCCGGGTCATCAAGACGGCCCGGCGCATGGGGATCGCGACGGTCGCGGTGTTCTCGGAGGCCGACCGCGACGCCCTGCATGTCGAGATGGCTGACGAAGCCGTGGCGATCGGGCCGAGCCCGGCGGCGGAATCCTATCTCGTGATCGACAGGATCGTCGACGCTTGCCGCCGCACGGGCGCCGAGGCCGTTCACCCGGGCTATGGATTCTTGAGCGAGCGGACGGCCTTCGCGGAGGCGCTCTGGGCCGCCGGCATCACCTTCATCGGCCCGAATCCGCATGCCATCGCGGCCATGGGCGACAAGATCGAGTCGAAGCGCTTCGCGCGCGCGGCCGGCGTCTCGACGGTTCCGGGCCACCTCGACGTCATCGCGGATGCGGCTCATGCGGCCCGGATCGCCGGCGAGATCGGCTTCCCGGTCATGATCAAGGCCTCGGCGGGGGGCGGCGGCAAGGGCATGCGGATCGCCCGCTCCGCGGGCGAGGTGGCCGAGGGCTTCGATCGGGCACGGTCGGAGGCCGCTTCCTCGTTCGGCGACGACCGCATCTTCATCGAGAAGTTCATCGAGAACCCCCGGCACGTCGAGATCCAGGTGATCGGCGACCGGCAGGGCAATATCATCCACCTCGGTGAACGCGAGTGCTCGATCCAGCGGCGTAACCAGAAGGTCATCGAGGAGGCGCCATCGCCGCTGCTCGATGCGGCGATGCGACGGCGCATGGGCGAGCAGGCCGTGGCGTTGGCCCGTGCGGTCGCCTACGATTCGGCCGGCACGGTCGAATTCGTGGCCGGGCAGGACCGCAGTTTCTATTTCCTCGAAATGAACACGCGGCTGCAGGTCGAGCATCCCGTGACCGAACTCGTGACCGGCATCGACATCGTCGAGCAGATGATCCGCATCGCGGCCGGCGAGCCTCTCGCGATCCGCCAGGACGACGTGCGGCTCGACGGCTGGGCGATCGAGAGCCGCATCTACGCCGAGGACCCGACGCGCGGATTCCTGCCTTCGACCGGCCGCCTCGTCACCTACCGGCCTCCGGACGAAGGCCGGCACGGCAGCGTGACGGTGCGCAACGACACGGGCGTCTGCGAGGGCGGCGAGATCTCGATCTTCTACGATCCGATGATCGCCAAGCTCGTGACCCACGCGCCGACCCGGGAGGAGGCGATCCTCGCGCAATCGGCAGCGCTCGATGCCTTCGCAATCGAGGGGATCCGTCACAACATCCCGTTCCTGTCGGCCCTGATGGCGCATCCGCGCTGGCGCGAGGGTCGGTTGTCCACGGGATTCATTGCCGAGGAATACCCGGACGGCTTCGCCAATGCGGTGCCGGAGGGCGCGATGGCGTTCCGCTTCGCCGCGGTGGCGGCGCTGATCGACCACAAGCTGAGCACGCGCCGACGGCGGATCTCCGGCCAGATGGCGGTCGCAAAGCCCGTCGTCTTCGAGCGGTGCAGGGTCGCGCGCCTCGGGGCGCGGGAGTATGGGTTCGAACTCGCCGATGGCGAGGGCGGCATCGCGGTCGCGTTCGATAACGGTCCGAATCTGAGGATCGCGTCGTCCTGGTCACCCGGCGACCGCGTGTTCCGGGGCGAGATCGACGGCGAGGCTCTCTCGGTGCAGGTCCGCGCTTCTTCGGACGGCGTGCTGCTGCTTCACGGCGGAGCCGTGGCCGAGGTGCACGTCTATACGCGGCGCGAGGCCGAACTGGCTCGCCTGATGCCCGAGAAACGCGCGGCCGAGGGTGGCGCGAACCTCCTCTGCCCCATGCCGGGCCTGGTGCGGGAAATCCTGGTCGCGGAGGGGCAGGCCGTGAAGGCCGGAGAGGCCCTGGTGGTCGTCGAGGCCATGAAGATGGAGAATGTTCTCCGCGCTCCGCGCGACACGACCGTTGGCAAGATCCACACGGCCGCCGGCGAGAGCCTCGCGGTGGACGCGGTGATCCTCGACTATGTGTGAGATCGGCACCGGAGCGGTGGCGCCGGGGGGTAGCGACCCTGTTCCTCCCGCTGGCGAGAGGCGGGCATGACCGAGCCGTACTTTCCGGACGCCACCGCGGCAGCGGTTTGGCGAAGCGCTGTCGCCAAGGTCCTGAAGGGCCGAGACGTCGAGAGCCTCGTCACCCAAACAGCCGACGGCATCGGAATCGAGCCGCTCTACCCCGCGGCGGCGGTCGAGGGGCCGGCGGGCGGTCGCCACCCTTGCAGGATCATGTCGCGGCTCGATCTCGACGAGACCGACCTCGCCAACGCCGCCGCGCTCGACGAACTGGAGAACGGTGCCGACGGTCTCGTTCTCACCTTCGCGGGCGCCGCACCTGCACGGGGCTTCGGACTCGCGGCCGACGGCGCGTCGCTCGATCGCGCGTTGCGCGGCGTCGAACTCGACCTCCTGCCGCTGCGCTTGGAGCCTGCCCCTTTTGCCGGCCTCGAAGCTGCTCGCCTCCTCGTCGGCGTCGCCCGCACCCGGCGGCTCGACGCGGCGGCGCTCGACCTCGACGCCGGCCTCGATCCCGTCGGCGACCTGGCCCGAACCGGCGCCACGCCCGAGGCCCGGCCGGCCCTGGCGCAGCGTTTTGCCGAGGCGGCCGGCGAGTTGCGCGGCCTCGGGCTCGGAGGTCCGCTGCTGCGCGCCGATGGCCGTCCGTACCACGAGGCGGGGGCCAGCGAGGCGCAGGAGCTGGCAAGCGTTCTCGCCACGGCCGTGACCTATCTGCGATGTCTCGACGGGGCCGGCCTGCCGCTCGACGAGGCGCGTCGTGCTGTCTCGTTCCTGCTCGTCGCCGATGTCGATCACGTTCTGACGATGTCGAAGTTCCGTGCGCTCCGGCGCCTCTGGGCGCGGGTCGAGGAGAGCTGCGGCGTCGCGCCACGGCCGATACGGCTTCATGGGGAGACCGCGTGGCGCATGATGGCGCGACGCGACCCTCATTCCAACCTGTTGCGCACCACCCTGGCCTGTACCGGCGCGGTGCTGGGCGGAGCCGATAGCGTGACGGTCCTGCCCTTCACGGCTCCGCTCGGGCTCGCCGGTCCTCTGTCCCGGCGGCTTGCCCGAAATACGCCGTTGGTGCTCCTCACTGAGGCGGGGCTCGACCGCGTCGCCGATCCGGCGGCCGGTTCGGGCGTCGTCGAAGCTCTGACCGATGCGCTCTGCCGAGACGCCTGGACCCTGTTCCAGGGGATCGAGGCCCAAGGTGGGCTGCCCGCCGTGCTGGCCGATAACTCGTGGCCGGCCGAGATCGCGGCCACCCGCGAGCGACGCCGCCTCGACCTTCGGGACGGTCGCCGCGTCATCGTGGGCACCACGGCCTATGGCATCTCCGGCGAGACCCCGCAGGCGGCTCTCGTGGCCTGCCCGGCGCCCGCGAGCCCGCCCGCTCCTGGCGGCTTGCCGAGCCTGCGCAACGATGAGCTGATCGAGCCCGATGGAGGCGCAGTATGAGTGCCATCCCGGATTTTTCCGCCGTCGATTGGCGGCCGACCGACCCAGCGCGGTCGCCGGGCGAGCCCGCGCGGGATCCATGGGCCTCGCCCGAGGGCATCGCGATCAGGCCATTCTACGGCCCCGAGGACCGTGAAGGCATCGAAGCGCTCGACAGCTTCCCCGGACAGGTACCGTTTCTCCGCGGCCCCTATCCGACCATGTACGTCAATCAGCCCTGGACGATCCGCCAATACGCCGGCTTCTCCACGGCAGAAGACTCCAACGCCTTCTATCGCCGCAATCTCGCGGCCGGCCAGAAGGGCCTCTCGGTCGCCTTCGACCTCGCGACCCATCGCGGCTATGACAGCGACCACCCGCGGGTCGCGGGCGACGTCGGCATGGCCGGGGTTGCGATCGACTCGATCCTCGACATGCGGACGCTGTTCGACGGCATTCCGCTCGACACGATGAGCGTGTCGATGACCATGAACGGCGCCGTCCTGCCCATCATGGCGCTCTATATCGTGGCGGCCGAAGAGAAGGGCATCGGGCCGGAACGTCTATCCGGTACGATCCAGAACGATATCCTCAAAGAATTCATGGTGCGGAACACCTATATTTATCCGCCCGGTCCTTCGATGCGGATCGTCTCCGACATCTTCGCCTATACGTCGGCCCACATGCCGCGCTTCAACTCCATCTCGATCTCCGGCTACCACATGCAGGAGGCCGGGGCGACGGCGGACCTCGAACTCGCCTATACGCTGGCCGACGGCGTCGCCTACATCCGGGCCGGTCTCGCGGCCGGGCTCGACATCGATGTCTTCGCGCCGCGCCTGTCGTTCTTCTTCGGCATCGGCATGAACACGTTCATGGAGATCGCCAAGCTCCGCGCCGCGCGCCTGCTCTGGACGCGGCTCGTGCGGCAGTTCGGGCCGAAGTCCGCCAAATCCCTCGCGCTGAGGATGCACTGCCAGACCTCGGGCTGGTCGCTGACCGCGCAGGACGTGTTCAACAATGTCACGCGCACCATGGTCGAGGCCCTGGCCGCGACGGCGGGCGGGACGCAATCCCTGCACACCAATGCGCTCGACGAAGCCCTGGCGCTGCCGACCGATTTTTCGGCCCGGATCGCCCGCAACACGCAGCTCGTCCTCCAGGCCGAAAGCGGCATCACCCGCACGATCGATCCCTGGGGTGGATCCTTCTACGTCGAGCGCCTGACCGCCGATCTCGCGGCGCGGGCCTGGAACCACATCGAGGAGGTCGAGCGATCGGGCGGCATGGCGGCCGCCATCGAGGCCGGCCTGCCCAAGGCCCGGATCGAGGAGGCGGCGGCCAGAACCCAGGCCCGCATCGATGCCGGGCTGCAGACGGTCGTCGGCGTGAACAGATTTCGGCCCGATGGCGAAGCCCGGCTCGACGTGTTGAAGGTCGACAATTCGGCGGTGCTGGCCGCGCAGATCGCCAAGCTCGAGCGGCTCAGGGCCGAGCGCGACGAGTTATCCGTCGGTGCCGCCCTGGCGCGTCTAGGGGAGGCCGGGGCGACCGGCCGCGGCAACCTCCTGGCGCTCGCGGTCGACGCGGCCCGCGTCAAGGCGACGGTGGGCGAGATCTCGACGGCGCTCGAAGGCAGTTTCGGACGCCACTCCGCCACGAGCGACGTCGTGTCCGGCGTCTATCGCCGTGCGGCCGGAGAGGGCAGCGAGGCTTTCCGGCGGGTGGCGGGCCTCACGGCGGCTTTCGCCCAGGACTCCGGCCGCAAGCCGGCCATCCTGGTCGCCAAGGTGGGCCAGGATGGGCACGACCGCGGCCAGAAGGTGATCGCCTCGGCCTTCTCCGATCTCGGGTTCGATGTCCGGGTCGGCCCGCTCTTCGCCACCCCGGCCGAGGTCGCGGACCACGCGATCGCCGAAGACGTCCACGTGCTCGGGGTGTCGTCCCTGGCGGCCGGCCACCTGACCCTCGTGCCCGCGATCCGGGCCGCGCTCGACGCGAAGGGGCGGCCCGACATCCTCCTGGTGCTCGGTGGCGTCATCCCGCCCGGCGACCTCGATGCCGTCGCGGCCGGCGGCGTCGCGGCCGTGTTTCCGCCGGGCACGGTCGTCACGGAAGCCGCCGAGACCCTGCTGGCGATGCTCAACGCCAAGCTCGGCTTTGCTCAGAAGGAGCCGTCGGCCTACCTGATAGATCGCTTTCGGCCGTCATGATCGGCTTGCATCGATCCACACCTCTCTTCTGCCGCGCCAACAAATGAAACAGCCCTCGTCCCGAGCCGACCGCGGGACGCGGTCGTGTCGAGGGGCGGCCGGTTCATCAGCCAAAGCCGTGCGTGCTTCGACACGGCCCTGTGGGCCGGCTCAGCATGAAGGTGGCTGAGGCGAGTTTCTCCCTCTGCCGCCGTGGAGCGCTACCGGCCGCCATGACCGGGGCTAGTCCTGTCACCCACGCCGACGCGACAGGCGCAGACGATCGGGGAGAAGGATCACGAGTGCCAGGGTCGAACCGGTTCGCATGCCTCGTCGCGTGGGTGGCCGCGAAAAGCCTGGACAAGCCCGGCCATGACCGCGACGGGTAGAGTGCGTCTTGAGTTGGCTTCGGTATCCTCTCTCACCCGTTCACGCCATGGCGCCCCGGGCCGCGATGGGCCACAAGCATTCGACCCGGCCTTTGCGCACGCCGACGTACCAGTCGTAGCGGTCGACCGTGGGGTCGCAATGGCCCGGCACCAGCATCACTTGCTGGCCGAGGCGCAGCGGTTCGGCCTCCGGCTCCAGTGCTAGATTGCCGTGTTCGTCCGAGGCGCCGACATAGGTGATGCCGGGCCGCTCCCAGACGAGCGGCATCCCGCTGTCGACCGCCACGGCCTTGTGGCCGGCATCGATCACCGCCAGGGCGGCTTGGGGCGCACTCATCACGGTCGAGAGCACGAAAAGCGCGTTGCGGAACGGCGGTGCGGGTCGGTTGCGCCCGTAATCGGCGTCCATGAACACGTAGGACCCGACCTGAAGCTCGGTATAGACGCCGCTGGCCGCTTCCAGCGCGAAGGTCCCGGTGCCGGCTCCCCCGACGATGTCGCAGTCAAGCCCCACGTGCCTGAGGTCGTCGACGACGCGCGCGGTCATCGTGGCGGCAGCCGCGATACTGGCCGATCGCTCTTCCGGCGTACGCTGATGCTGGGCAGCGCCATGGTAGGCCTGCAACCCGCCGAACCGCAGGTGCGGGCTGTCGGCGATCTGACGTGCGAGCGATACGGCCTCGGGACCCGGCGCGAGCCCGCAGCGACCGGCCCCGACGTCGATCTCGACCAAGACCGTCAGGCGGACGCCGGCGTCCTGGGCCGCGCCTTCGATCGCTTCGATGCCGCGCCAGTCATCGGTGCAGACCGCGACCGTGCTGATCCGCGTGAGCGCCGCGAGGCGTGCAAGCTTGCGAGGGCTCACGACCTCGTTGCTGACCAGGATGTCGGACACGCCGCCCCAGGCCAGGACCTCGGCCTCGGCGACCTTCTGCACGCACTGCCCCACGGCGCCGCGCGCCATCTGCAGGTGCGCCACGACGGGCGACTTGTGGGTCTTGGCATGGGGCCGAAGCTTCACGCCGGCCGTGGCCGCCATGTTGGCCATGGTGTCGAGGTTGGACTCGAAGGCATCGAGGTCGACGATGAGGGCGGGGGTGTCGACCGCCTCGGTCGGCATCCCGGGCTCGGCGGGCGGATTCTGCAGCATGGCATCAGACCGAGAGCGTGAGCGATGTCGCGCCGGTCCGCTGTCCGCCGCTCCGGCATGTCTCACTGGTTTCGAGGTTCATCGTGCTCGGAGCTCCGGTTGCGAAGGCGCGCGGCGTCAGTTCGGGTGCCACCAGCGGCCCGCGACCACGACCCCGCGTGCGAAGAGACGTTCGTCGGCCGTCACGACCTCGCCACGTACGTCCTCGAGCGGGAACTCGCCGCGATCCAGCGACAGGATGCTGGCGTCACCGGCGCTTCCCGGCCTGAACGTGCCGAGGTCCGGCCGGTCGAGCGTCTTGGCGGCCGCGACGGTCGAGGCCGCGATCACGTCGGACAGGCGCATGCCGAGCGCCAGGAACTTCGAGAGCGTCGTTACCTGGTCGTAGGCCGGCCCGTCGATGCACAAGGCATGGACGTCGGACGAGATGGTGTCGGGCGGAAAGCCGTTGGCCAACATGGCGCGCGCGGTGACCCAGGAAAACGAGCCCATGCCGTGACCGATGTCGAACAGCACGCCGCGCTCCCGGGCGGCGCGCAGCGCCGGCTTGACCTCGCCCTTGCCGTTGAGGGGCGAGTTCGGAAACGGCCGGAAGCAGTGAGTCAGCACGTCGCCCGGCCGGAGGCGGTTGACGACCGCCTCGTAGGAGGGCGGCGGTTCGTCGATATGGACCATGAGGGGCAGACCGGTCTGGTCGGCCACCTCCTCGGCGACATCGAGCGGCACGATCCCCGCCGTGCCGCTGGCCGTGCGGCCCAGGCGGACCTTGATGCCGACGATGAGATCGCGGTTGGCTTCCACCACCTCGAGGCAGTCGCGTGCGGCCAGGAGACGGATGTCGTGGCCCTCGCCCACCATGATCCTGTTGGAAAAGCCGTAGATCCCCGCGAAGGAGACATGGAGGTAGGGCAAAATGCGGATCGCGCTCGGCTCGATCACGTGTTTGCGGAAGCCGGCGAAATTTCCCGGCCCGGCGCTGCCGGTGTCGACGCAGGTGGTGACGCCGCTCTTCCGCGCGAACATTTCGGCATCGATGCCGAGCGACGTGCCACCCCAGTAGACGTGGGTGTGGAGATCGATGAGGCCGGGCGTGACGAGGCGGCCCGTGACATCGCGTACATCGGCGCCGCTCGCGTCGAGCCTGTCGCCGACCGCCGCCACCTTGCCGTCGGTGAAGCCCACATCCGTGACCCGGTCGATCCCCTGCGAGGGGTCGATGACGCGGCCGTTGCGGAGGACGAGGTCGAAAGGCATAGGGAGGTAATTTGACTGATCGGCACGCAAGCCGGCAGTCTATCATAGCTTCGGCGGTGGTTCCTCCTCATCCTCATCCGCTCACTTGCGTGTCGCTCTTACGCTCACCGCGTTGGTGCCCACCGACCTCATGCTGAGCCGGCCGCAACGCGGCCGAGTCGAAGCACGCAGGGGCCCGGCCCATCCTTCGACACGACCGCGTTCCGCGGCCGGCTCAGGATGAGGCGCGTATAAACCGCGATTCAGTTCTTTACGTCGTCGGTGTCAGACCGGAGCCAAGGGGCGAGCCTCGACGACGATGTCTGCCCGGTCCACGACGCTCGCATCCGAGGTTCCGGCGCGGATCGCTGCGAGCAAGGCTTGCGCGGGATGCAGCAGGGCCACGCCGCCGAAGCGCCGGACCTGCGAACGGCAGGAATAGCCGGTCGCCAGCAGCCGCGAAGAGGGCTGCGCCGCCTCAACGTGACGGCGCCAGCTCAGGCGATAGATGTCGCTCGAGAGCGCGCGGTGTTCGGCCTCGTGGCCGTAGGTGCCGGCCATGCCGCAGCACCCGGCCGTCGCCACGTCGAGCGCGAGGCCGTGGCGCGTGAAGGCCGTCTGCCAGTCACGCAGCGAGGCCGCGGCATTGGTGCGCTCGGTGCAATGCGGCAACAGGCGGAACGGCCCGTCGTGTCGCGCCGGCTGGACCTGACCGTCATGCCGCGCGAGCCATTCCTGGAGCAGCAGCACGGGAGGCGCCTCGACGCCGGCCTCCGGGTACTCGCCGCGATAGGTCAGCGTCATGGAAGGATCGATCCCCACCAGGGGAATGCCCGTGCCGGCGAGGTCGCGCAGCATCGCGGCATTGGCGGCGGCGATGCGCGCGAAGCCTCCCAGGAAGCCATGGACGTGCAGCGGCTTGCCGTTCGGCCGAAACGGCGCGAGCCACGGCCGGGCGCCGAGTTCCGCCATGAGGTCGATCACGTCGAGCACGAGTTGCGCCTCGGTAAACGACGTAAAGGCGTCCTGCACCAGCACGACCGAGCGCGCCCGCTCGGCCGGGCCGAGGCCCTTCAGAGCTTCGGGGGTCGCTATCGACAACCCGCGCTGCCGCAGCGCCGTCGGGAGGTCGATGCCCGACACCGCCGGGCTATCGACCAGCCCGACGCGACCGAGGGCCGCCCGCCCGAGCCCGCTTCCGACGGCCGCGTTGTAGAGCAAGGGCATGCGCGCGGCGCGCGGCAGCAGCCATTCGGCCGCGGCGACGAGGTGGTCCCGGACGGGACGGGCGTAGCGGCCGTGGTAGAGTTCGAGGAATTTTGCCCGGAAGCCCGGCACGTCGACCTTGATGGGGCAGCCGCCCGTGCAGGACTTGCAGGCGAGACAGCCGTCCATGGCTTCCTTCACCTGATGGGAGAAGTCGGGTGCTCCGTCGCGGCGGCCCCGGGTGTTGCGCCACCGCGCCCGGAGGCTTCGCCAGGCCGGAGCGGCGCGGAGGGTCCGCGCTTCCGCGATCGGGTCGACCCCGGCCTCGGACAGGCGCCGCAGCCATTCGCGCACCAGCATGGCGCGCCCCTTCGGCGAGTGGCGCCGCTCGCCCATTGCCTTGAAGGAGGGGCACATGGCGTCGTCGGCATCGACGGTGAAACAGGCGCCGTTGCCGTTGCAGTGCATCGCCGTGTCATAGACGGCCCGGACCGGGCCCGGCACCATCCGGTCGGCCTGGCCTCGCGTCGGCACGCCGTCGACGCGCAGCAGGGCACCGGCGTCGGGCGCCGCGACTTTGCCGGGGTTCAGCTGGTTGTGCGGGTCGAACGCCGCCTTCACGGCCTGCAGCAGCGGGTAGAGGGGGCCGAAGACCATCGGCACGTAATCCGAGCGCACGCCCTTGCCGTGCTCGCCCCACAGAAGGCCGCCGTAGCGGAGCGTGAGGTCCGCCACCTCATCCGAGAGTTCGCGGATCAGGCGCTCGTCGCGCTCGTCCTTCAAGTCGAGCGCCGGGCGGACGTGGAGCACGCCCGCGTCGACGTGACCGAACATGCCGTAATCGAGCCCGCGGGCGTCGAGCAAAGCGCGGAACTCGGCGATGTAGTCGGCCAGGCGCTCGGGCGGGACCGCCGTGTCCTCGACGAAGGCCACGGGCCGGCGCTCGCCCGCCATATTGCCCAGGAGCCCGACGGCGCGCTTGCGCATGGCCCAGACGCGGCCGACCTCCTGTTCGCCGTCCGCCAGGGTGTAGCCGAGCCGGTGCGTCGCCTCGTCGTCCCCATCGAGCGCGGCGCGGAGCCGGCCGACCGCGCCTTCGACGGCGGCACGCTCCTGGCCCACGAACTCGACCATGTTGATGCCGCGAACCGGACGCGCCGCATCGTCCGGGAAGAAGGCCCGCACGCCCTCCCACACGATGTCCTGCCGCGCGAGGCCCAGGACCTTCGAATCCACCGTCTCGATCGAGGCGGCCCCGAAGGCCATTAGCGCGCCGGCGTCGCGGAGTGCCGCGTCGAAGCTGTCGTAGCGGAGGTTGACCAGCATGCTGTGGCGCGGGATCGGCAGGACATCGAGCGTCGCCTCGGCCACGATGCCGAGCGTGCCTTCGGCGCCGCAGATCACGCTGTTGAGGTCGAAGCGGCCCTGATGGTCGCGGATATGGGCGAGGTCGTAGCCGGTGAGGCAGCGGTTGAGCTTAGGAAAGCGGCGCGCGATCTCCTCGCCGTGCTCCCGCGCGATACCGTCGACCACGCGGTGGACCTCGCCGACGAGATCCTGGCGATGCTGGACGGCGGCGAGCGCGTCGCCATCCAGGGGGTGCGAGGCCCAGGCCGTGCCGTCGCAGAGCACGGTCGTCAACGCCCGCACGTGGTCGCGCGTCTTGCCGTAGAGGCAGGAACCCTGGCCGCTGGCATCGGTCGCGATCATGCCCCCGAGCGTGGCGCGGTTCGAGGTGCTGAGTTCGGGGGCGAAGAACAGGCCGTGCGGCCTCAGCGCGGCGTTGAGCTGATCCTTGACGACGCCGGCCTCGACCCGCACGCGGCGGTTCGCGACGTCGATCTCGAGGATGCGGTTCATGTGGCGCGAGAGGTCGACCACGATGCCCGTGGTGAGCGACTGCCCGTTGGTCCCGGTGCCGCCGCCGCGCGGCGCCAGGACGACGGAGCGGAAGCGCTCTTCGGCCAGCAATCGCATGATGCGGGCGATGTCGTCCGTGCCGCGCGGGAACAGGATCGCCTGCGGCGGCCAGCGATAGATCGAATTGTCGGTCGCGAAGACCATGCGGTCCCCGTCCTCGGCCGAGATGTCGCCCGAGAACCCGATCTCAGCCAGCGCGGCGACAAGCCGGGCCACGGCCTCGTCGGGCGGCGGGGCTTCGGGAAGTCGAGGGATCATG
>CAXTME010000057.1:20512-29930 GCA_964245215.1 uncultured Lichenihabitans sp. | reverse complement strand
AGATGGCGCGAAGCAGCGGAACGGCCCGCGTTTCATGATGCAGAAACGTCGCCATGCTCACCCCGAGCGGTAGCTGCCGGGCCACGGCCAGGGTGGTCGCGGGCCCGCAATGGGCCGGCAAACCATCGCCTGCTTTTTGCATGTTCCATGCAACATTCTTGACAGGAATTAGCGGGGCGTCTTAATCGTTGTCAAGCCAGTCGCCGACCGAAACCGGGCCATGAACCCGCGAGGAGCGCAGCGGGGAGACAGTTCATTGGCCGGTGTGTTGCTTACCGACGTCACCAAGTCATGGGCCAGCTTCACTGCCATCGATGGCTTCAACCTGGAGGTCCTCGACGGGAAGTTCCTGGTGCTGCTGGGCGCCTCCGGTGCGGCAGGGCCACGACGACGCGCATGATCGCTGGTCTCGAGTCGTCGACCTCCGGCGAGATCCGCATCGATGGTGTCCTGGCCAACGATCTGCTGCCGGGCGAGCGCGACATCGCCGTGGTGTTTCAGAACTGCGACCTCTACCCGCACGTGACCGTCGAGGAGAATATCGGCTATCCCCTGCGGCTCCGCAACGTGGCCGAGCCGAAGCGGGGCGCGCTGGTCGCCGCGGCAGCCGGCAAGGTCCATCTTGACACCTTGCTCGACCGCAAGCCTCTCGCCTTGTCGGGTGGGCAGAGGCAGCGGGGGGCCCTGGCCCGCGACCTCGTCCGGACCCCGCGCCTCTTGCTGATGGACGAGCCATTGTCGAACCTGGATGCGTCCGGCCACGTCGTGCTCGGCGTCAGGCCAGGACATCGATCCCTCGCCGATCCGGGCGATGCCGATGGCACCGGCACGATCCACTCGGTGGAATACGTCGGCGACAGCCTGCTCGTGAACGTGACCGTCGGCGGGGTGCTGGTGGCCGTCGCGACCGCGATGAGCCGCAGTCCTGTCGTCGACTGGTCGGCATCAGGATCGACCGCTCCCACTGCTTCTTCTTCGATGCAGCGACCGAGGCCCGTTCGGGTCTGATCGCCTGCACCGCACTTTCACCGTTGAGGACGGTTCCGATGGCCAAAATCGAACGCATCGAGCTCTCGATGGTCGTGCTCCAACCCAAGGTGAAGCGGGTGGATGCGATCCAGTCGTTCGTCGCCCAGGAAACCCCGATCGTGCGCATCGTCGACGCAGATGGCGTGGTCGGCACCGGCTACAGCTACACGATCGGGACCGGCGGCCACTCGGTCCTCGAATTGTTGGCACGCACGCTGGCGCCGGCGCTGATCGGGCGCGAGGCCGGCATGGTCGAGCAGATCTGGCGCGATCTCATTTTCCTGACCCATGCGACCTCGGTCGGGGCGATCACCTCGCTGGCGCTCGCGGCGGTCGACACCGCCTTGTGGGACCTGCGCTGCCGCAAAGCCGGCTTGCCGCTGCACGTCATGGCGGGAGGCGCCCAAGAGAAGGTGAGGCTCTACACGACCGAGGGCGGCTGGCTGCAACTGGAACGAGGCGCCATCGTGGCCGATGCGGTCAAGGCGAAGCAGGAGGGGTTCGGCGGTTGCAAGGTGAAGGTCGGCCGCAAGGTGCGCGACGACGTCGACCGCCTCCTCGCCGTTCGAGAAGCCGTGGGCTCCGAATTCGAGATCTTCACCGACGCCAACCAGGCCTTCGCGGTCGACGAGGCGATCCGTCGGGCCCATCATTACCGCGAAGCCGACATCGGTTGGTTCGAGGAACCACTCCCGGCCGATGATGTCGACGGCCACGCCCGACTGGCCGCCTCGACCTCGATCCCGATCGCGGTCGGTGAAAGCGTCTACGGCGCCTCGCACTTTCGCGACTTCCTGCAACGACGCGCCTGCTCCATCGTCCAGGTGGATGTGGCCCGCATCGGCGGTATCACGCCATGGCTGAAGGTGGCCCATCTCGCCGAATGCTTCAACGTGGCGGTCTGCCCGCATTTTCTCATGGAGCTGCATGTCGGCCTGTGCTGTGCGGTGCCGAATGCGCGATGGGTCGAGTACATCCCGCAGCTCGACGGCGTGACCCACAAGGGCATGACGATCGAGGACGGCTACGCCGTGCCGGGCAACGAACCAGGGCTCGGCATCGATTGGGACCTCGACGCCCTGAAGCATTATCGCGCCGAAGGCTCCGAACGCGTGCTGAACGCCTGAATTGCCGACGCACGCCCTGGAAACCGTCATGGCTGAATACGACTACGTCATCGCCTGGGGCGGCACGGCCGGCTGCGTGCTCGCCAATCGCCTGACCGAAGATCCGGACGTCAACGTCGCCATGGTCGAACACGGCCGCGACAACAATGCGCGCCGACGGCGCGCTCGGCGCAGATCGACCCCGATCAAGACCACGTAAAAGGAAGCCGATGACGAGGACGGAGAGTGGTCCCGCACGCCTCAAGCTGCTGTTCGTCGCGGTGACATGCGATGAGGCATTCTTCGAGCCGGTCAAGCGCGGGATGGCCGACGCAGCCGCGATGATGGGCGTCGATGCGACCTTCACCGGCTCGAAGGGGGTCGACGCGAATGGGATGTCGAGGCTGGCGCGTGACGCTCTCGCCCAAGGCATCGACGGCCTCGCCATCGATATCTTCGATGCGGCGGCCTTCGTGCCGGTCGTCGCGGAAGCCCACGCCAGAGGCGTCCCGGTGGTCGGCTTCAATATCGACGACGGCGCCGGCCGCGCCGGCAATCTCAGCGGCATCGCGCAGGACTTTCCGGCGGCCGGTCGCGCGCTCGGTCAGCGGATCGCCGATCGGATCCCGCCCGGCAGCACGGCTATCCTGACGATGCACGATGCCGGCATTTCAGCGCTCGAACAGCGTCGCGACGGTCTCAAGGAGGCGCTGAGCGGTCACGGCATCCGGTGGATCGAGACGATCACCGGGCACGAGCCGGAGGCGGCCGCGCGCCACATTCTGGACCTGCTGCGAGCCAACCCCGACGCCTCGGCCATCCTGGCCACCGGCCAGGCCGACACGGAGGGCGCGGCCCTTGCGGCCGAGCGTTTCGGCGAGCCGGTCTACGCTGCCGGTTTCGATCTCTCGCCCGAGATCCTGCGGCTCATCCACGAAGGACACCTCGACTGCACCGTCGATCAGCAGCCCTATACGCAAGGGTTCTATCCTGTGGTTCAGCTCGTGCTGAACATCCGCTATGGCCTCCTCCCGGTTGATATGGATGCGGGAGCATGCATGATCGACCGCTCGAACGTGGCTCGGATCGTGGCCCTGGCCAAGGCGGGATATCGCTAGGTTCGGCGCAGGTCGGTCCCGAGCGACGGCCGATCGAGGGGTGACGAACGCGGCGCTGCGCCAGAGAGGCTCTGCGCCTGCGAAGGAATGCGGAACCGGGCAGACGCTCATGCCTCGAGATCTCAAGGGAAGCCGAGACGATGGCGCCGACGGTGCCACCGTGGTCCGACGCACGTTGAATGAAATCGTCGGGACCATTCTGAGCGATCACATCCAGTCCGGTGCGCTTCCCGAAGGCTTCGTCATCCGGGAAAAGGCCGTGAGCGATGTGTTCGGCATCGGTCGCATGCCAGCATCGATCGCGATTACCCGTCTCGAAGCCGACGGGCTCGTCCACCGCCGCCCCGCCATGCACGGCGTCGTTGTCGGGCAGCGGCCGACCGCGACCCTCGTGGCCGGGGAATTGGCAAGCCGCATCACCTTGCCGCGTGAGATCGAAGCGGAGCTGAAGATCCGCAACTGGCGCGCGCTCATCTACCCGAAGGTGGAGCGGGACGTCGCGTCGTGTCTGCTGTTCGGACGTTTCCAGATCCGATCGCAGGTGCTCGCGGAGCACTTCGGCGTCAGCCGCACCGTTGCGCATGAGGTTCTGTTGCGCCTCGAACGCGTCGGCCTGGTGCAGCAGGAGACGAATGCTCGCTGGTATGCCGGGCCGCTGACGCCGAGGCGAATCGAGAACCTCTATCAGATGCGCATCTTGCTCGAGCCCGAAGCTCTGCGCCAGGCCGCACCCCTGATCGAGCCGTGGGCCATCCAAGACAAGCTAGCCCGCGTCACGCAGGCCGAAGCCGTCGAGGCGCGAGCCGACACCACGTTGTTGCACCGGCTCGAAACCGACCTCCACCACGACATCGTCCTGCGGTGCACCAATGAAGAGCTGCGCAACACGCTTTATCGTTGCCAGCTGCCTCTCATCACCGTCCACCTGTCGTTCGGCGTCTACGAGGAACAATCCGACATCCCGCGGATGATCGGCCGACACAAGACCGTGCTGACGAGCCTGAGCCAAGGACGAACCGAAGAGGCAGCCCGCGCGCTCGCGGCTCATCTCGTCGAGTCGTCCGACAGCAATCCCCAGCGCCTGACCGGCTTGCGTCCGTTGATTTTGGAGCAGCTCTGCCCCTACCTCGATCCGGCCTGACGGAAGCGGACCGCGTCCATCTTCGCTTTCCCGTGAGAGGCGGCCCGCGGCATCCGAACAGGTGCGCTGTGCCACCCTCGCGGGTCGAGCTCGCGGCCCCGGCCCGAACCACGAAGCCGATCGCACAGCCCCGGCGTCCAGGCGGCGCGATCGCAGGTCCGTTGGTGGTGCTCAGAAATCGAACTGGTCGACGTTGTCCTTGCTGTAGACGAAGGGCGAGCCGAGCAGGATCTCGCTGCCGTTGATGATCGTGAGTTCGCCAAGGCGACCGGCCTTGAGGGTCTTGTCGCCGGGCTTCAGCGTGCCGTCGATGGAGGCCCGCATCGCGTAGGCCGCGGCATAGCCGAGGTCGATGGGGTTCCACAGGATCACGTCCTTGACGCAGCCCGACTTGACGTAGGGCCGCATCGGATTGGGTGTGGCAAGGCCGACGACCGCCATCTTGCCGCAGAGCTTCGCCTGGGTGACCGCCTCGGCGGCGGCCGGCGTCGCGACGCTGGTCATGCCGAAGATGCCCTTGATATCCTCGCCGTATTTATTGATCAGCGTATTGGCCTGATTGAAGGACAGGATGTTATCCTCCTGCGCCTCGACGCTCTCGAGCCACTTCATCTTCGGATGGCACTTGGCCGCGTAGGCGCCCATCTCGGCGATCCAGCGACCTTGGCCGGGTGTCGTGAAGGTCGAGGTCACGATGGCGAAGCCGCCATCCTCGCCGATCTGCTTGGCCATGTCGTCCATGAGCGCCTTGGCGACGCCATTCCACTGCGCCATGTTGACGAACCAGGTGCGGGCATCCGGCGTCGAATCCGCATCGTAGCCGACCACGGTGATGCCTTTCGACAGCGCCTTCTTGAGCACCGGGGCGATCGCCACGGTGTCGTTGGCCGCGAAGTAGAGGCCGTTGACGCCGCGGGTGATGTAATTGTCGATCATGGTGATCTGATCGTCGATGTTGGCCTTCGAGGGCCCGTCGGTCTGGGAATCCATGTTGCCGATGGCCTTGGCGCCTTCGGCGATGCCTTTGGCAGTCGCTGCGAAATAGGCGATGCCGACGAGCTTCGGCACGTCGACGACGGTGATTGGCTTGCCCTTGAGGTCGGGCGGGCTCGTCGGCTGGGCGCCGTTATAGGCCTTGGGCGTGAAGGTCGGAGCGGCCGCGTCGCAGGCGAGCGGGTTGGTGGGCTGGTCGTCGCCGCCGGTCCAGGCCGAAGCGGCATGCGCCGCCCCCGCCGCCAGGCACAGGCCGAGCGTGCTTGCGATGATCGTGCGTAACATCTGCGTCTCCTCCATTTCTTGTGGGTCGCGGCGCTGTTCTGACCGGTGCCGCGCCGGGTCGAGATTTTAACCTGAACCGATCCGGCCGAACAGGTCGCCGACCTGTTCCATCGGACACTCCCTTCGCGGATTGCTGATGTGCGGAGGGCCCCTGCAAAGCTCTCGTTCGCCTTGGCCCGCATCTTCGAGCCTTGGCCGGCGCCCTTTGCCTCCTGGCCCGCTCATCGGTCCTGCCGCATCGGCAGGGCCGACCAGCCGGCGAAGCGGGCTTCGTCTCCCAGCTCCTCCTCGATGCGCAGGCACTCGTTCCACTTGGCCATGCGCTCCGAGCGGGAAAAGGAGCCGACCTTGAGCTGGCCGGCGTCCCATCCGACCGCAAGATGGGCGATGGTCGTGTCCTCGCTCTCGCCGGAGCGGGCAGACACGATGGTGCCGAACCCGGCCTTTTTGCCGGCCCGAAGGGCGGCTTGCGTCTCCGACATGGTGCCCGCCTGGTTCGGCTTGATCAGGACGGCGGTGGCGGTGCGCTCGGCTGCCGCCTCCTCGACGCGGCGGGCATTGGTGACGAGCAGGTCGTCGCCGATCACCTGACAACGATGTCCGAACCGACGCGTGAACGCGGCGAACCCCTTGGCGTCGTCCTCGCCCAGCGGGTCCTCGACCGAGAGGATCGGGTAGTCGTCGAGCCAACGCCCGAGCAGGGCGATCATCTCGTCGGTGTCGAGACGACGTTTATCCAGCGTCAGCGTGTAGAGGCCGTCTTGGCCGAACTCCGAAGCGGCGATGTCGAGCGAGATGACGACCTGCTTGCCCGGCTGCAGCCCCGCGGCCTCGATGGCTCGCACGAGCGTGTCCAGGGCTTCCTCGTTCGATCCGAAGGCCGGCCAGAAGCCGCCCTCGTCGGCGACACCCTGCAGCTTGCCGGCCGACCTCATCAGGGCGCCGGCC
Organism: uncultured Lichenihabitans sp.; assembly: GCA_964245215.1. Classification (GTDB taxonomy): domain Bacteria; phylum Pseudomonadota; class Alphaproteobacteria; order Rhizobiales; family Beijerinckiaceae; genus Lichenihabitans. The sequence continues at coordinate 23,310 of CAXTME010000057.1, read as the reverse complement.
GCCCGGTAGACTTCGGCGGTCCAATCGAGCGCCTCCGTGAACGACCCCGCGGCGGGGCACATCACCATGAAGTCCTGCACATCGACACGTCGGGCCGCGTGCGCGCCGCCCCCGAAGATCTGGATCTCCGGCAGCGGCATCCTGACCTGCCCGCTTCCCGAGAGGTATCGCCAGAGGGGGTGGCCGGAGGCGGCCGCCCGGGCGTGGAGGACCGCCATCGAGGTCGCCACGAGCGCGTTGCCACCCAGCCGGCCTCGGTTCGGCGTGCCGTCCAACGCGATCAGCTTCGCATCGAGCCCGGCTTGATCGTCGGCGTCCCATCGCGCGAGGGCCGGAGCGATCTCCTGGTTGACGCCGGCCACCGCGCGGCTCACGTCGAGGCCGCCGAAGCGGCTGCCGCCATCCCGCAGGTCGATCGCCTCGCCCGAGCCGGTCGAGGCCCCGGCGGGAGCGATGCCCCGTCCTCTGGCGCCCGAGGCGAGCGCGACCTCGACTTCGACGGTCGGGCGTCCGCGGGAGTCCCAAACCCGTCGGCCGCGGACGGTGGAGATGCGCGTATCGGTCATCGTCGAAGGTCCTCGGCCCAGGCCGCCGCGACATCGGAGAGTCGATGGGGCGGCCTCGCGATCATCGGTTTGGCGGCGCGGCGGACCACCGCCTTCTGCTCCTCCGCCGTGATGTATTCGACCGGCGACTTCCCATCGACCCGGGCCAGCAGCAGGGCCGGCAGGAGGCGGGCGGCGCGCCGCTCGAGATCCTCGGCGGGCTCCCAGCTGACGCCGGCGAGATAATCCGACGACAGGCGCCCGAAGCTCTCGAGCAGGGCGCTCGTATGGGCCGGTACGGCCAGGCACTTGAGGAGCAGGTGATTGAGACAGAAGGCGAGGTCGAAGGCGGGCTCGCCATAGCAGGCACACTCGGCGTCGAGAAGGACCGGCCCTTTCGGTCCGATCAGGATGTTCTTCGGGCTCACGTCGCCGTGGACCAGGGCCAGCTTGCTGGCCAGCGTTTCGGCCACCAGCTCCTCGAGCTGTCCGCGCAAGTCCGGTTGCACCTTGGCCGTGGCCTCGAAATAGGGCTCGAGCCGGATCGAATGGAAGACGCTCTCGTTGGCGAAGCGGCCCGCCAGCGCGGGCGAGGCAGCGGTGCCCGCATGGATGGCGACCAGGACCCGCCCGACCGCGCCGGCGGTCGCGGGGTCGACCCGTCCGTGCAGAAGCTGGGCCTTCCAGACCGGATAGGTGGCGGGCTCGAGGTAATCCATCGCAAAGGCCCCGAGCTCGGGATCGTGGGCCAGCACGGTCGGCACGGCCGCGGGCGCGATCCGGGCAGCCTCCTGCATCCACAACACCTCGCTCTCGTTGCGCGAGACCGGCGCCGCCCAGACCTGGGCCACGCGCAGCTGGGCAAGGGCCCGCTTGACCACGATGCTCCCTTGAGGGCCGTCGACCCGCCAGATGTCGGACGCGACGCCGCCGGTCAGCGGAACCATGACGGGATCGTACCCCGGCGGCAGCAAGCCGGACCGGCGCAGGAAGTCGCCGATGCCGGCCTGGCCGGGCGCCGCCGGGGTGTCGCCGGCCACTGGGGCGCTCACCGCGCCGGCGCTTTGGGAATCAGGCGCCGGGCCGCCGCACTCTCTTCGCGGACGTCAAGGATTCGGGGGGAGCCGGTCACGATGCCGTGGGCCGCGGCCTGGCGTGCGTCGCCGAGGCTGACAGGATCGTTCGGCCCGAACCAACGCCAACTCTCCACCATCCAGCCCTCGTTTTGTTGGTCAAAAGGTGCTGCACCCGCGACAGGCGAGATGATAATTACCGTGTCAACGGGTGGCAACCCTCATTAAGTCCAACAAATGCTCTTGCGAGCCTCCGGTGGGCTGCGTATGGACTGACCTCCGCGAGGGGTCCTGCCGTGAACGCCAGCGAAGAGGGTGCACCCGCCGGTCGGTCCTCGGCCGTCGACCTCGCAATCGTGCAGATCCGCTCGCTCATCCGCGAGCGCAGCCTGATGGTGGGCGACGGTCTCCCCTCGGAAATCGATTTGGCGGAGATGTTCGGCGCCAGCCGGAATACGATCCGGGAAGCCGTTCGCACGCTCAAGGCCTACGGCCTCGTCGAGTCCCGCCAGAAGGTCGGGGCCGTCCTCATCGACAACCGGCGGGCCGCCATGACGGACCTGCTGTCGACCGCGATGGAAGTCTCGGCCGACACGTTCCGCGACATCCAGGGCTTCCGCCGCCTTACCGAGATGAACCTGGGCGAAACGGTCGTGGGCCGCCTCAGCGAGGCGTGTTTGGAGCGGATGGCACTGGCCAACCGCGCCATGGAGGCGACCGATAGCCCGATCGAGGCCGCCAAGCTCGACTTTCGCTTTCACATGCTCCTCGTCGAGTCGGCCGGCAACAGGACGCTCGCCGAGATCTACGGCATGCTCGAGCCGGTGATCTGCCGGCTGATGGAAGTGGGGAAGTCACAGCGCGCGGCCCTGCATGCGGCGGCGGCCGAGCATGACAACATCCTCCTTGCGCTCCAGGCGGGCGACCGGATCGGGTTCACCTACCACATGGACCGCCACCTCGATGCGGGCCTGCAATTCATCCCGGCCTCCAGCGCCTCCGAGCCGACCCCCTCCTGACCGACGCTCTGGGCGCCTCCGAGGGAAAGATGGCAGAGTCCGTCGGCAAGGCGCTCGTCACCGGCAACACCGGCGGAACGGGGGACCCGGATCAGAGTCCGTCATACGCCATCAACGCTGTTGGTCGTCGATGTCATGTCGAAAGGATAGACACCAATTCG
>CAXTME010000057.1:0-20412 GCA_964245215.1 uncultured Lichenihabitans sp. | reverse complement strand
CGCCATCAACGCTGTTGGTCGTCGATGTCATGTCGAAAGGATAGACACCAATTCGAAACGATCCAAGCCGCAGCTGATCTGCTACATCCGACGGCAGCCTCGCCAGCGAGACCATCTCCAGCCGACCCTTTGGCGTCATGCTCTAATGATGGATGATAGCTTGGATGATCGTCGCACCGCCGATTGGCGCGATGAGCAGCAAGAATGCGTTGAGAACGACGAGCCACAGGATGATTCGCTCTTGCTGCTTTGTCACCCGTGGCCTGCGGCGCAGTGGCTCGCTAGGCGGTCTCCATCCTCCTCCCTCAACGTACATCGGCCCCTCGCTCCGCCTGTGCTCCGACGTCTCTATAGCCGATCCAGCAGGGTCCGTGCTGGTGAGTCCGGTCTTGCCAGGTCTGAAGGTGGGCCGAGCGACCGAAGGTGTCGCGATGCCCGGGAGCAGCAGAGAGCCGCCTGTCGGTCGGATCCGACGAAGCTTAGCGTCGCGTCGACCTTATCGATCGAACGCAGCGACCTTGCTATATAGTCGTCTTTTTATTGACTAGGCGATCGGGAGGAAACCGAAGCCGGTCATTGCCAAATGAGCGCCACGGTCGGACTCTGACAGGTGTGCACCACTGCGCCGGACTTGCGCCTCCCGGCGCACTGGATGGCACGAGGAGATCGTCGAGGCGCCGGTGGAGCAGGCGCTGCGTTGTGTCGAGCGAGAGAACCTCGATCAGGTGCTCAATTCTGAGTCTCAAACTGTTCGGGGAGGGCCTGCTGATCGCGATCTCAGTGAACCGGCTCGTCATCATGACAAACTATGTCGGCAAACCAACCCTTGCGGACGCATTCTTCTTATGGAGATCTTATGTCAACGAAACCCGAGCCGCCCCAGTTGATGACCGATCCGCATCACGAGGGCATTCGTAACGTCGATCAGGTTACGTTTCATCGCACGGTCGGATCTCACCTCGACATCACCTGCTGTGCATTGCTGCCGATGTCGGCCAACGGCACGGACTGGACGACCACGGCTCTGATCACGGCACGTCTTCGCATGGACGTCACGATGGCGAAGGCTTTGGCGGAAGGCCTGACAAAGCAGATCGCCATGATCGAAGCCTCGCATGGTACGGTGAATTGACGTTGGTGGCGCGAAACACGCTGGCACTCAGATCAAGGGCTGGAGCACCCGACGCCGACTTCGGGTCGTGACACACGTCGGAGCCGATCGACGGAGGGCCACGTTAGCAGAGCTGTGTCGATGTGTTCCGCGGGCATGCGAACATGGCTGCGGGATGGCATGCCCGATCCTCGATCGGGAGGACCTGCGCGGCTTTCTGAGACGGCGTGATCGAGCCGACTCATCGGGAATAAACCAGCGCAGCCGCGACCCACGAAGCGCTCGCCATGCCCGTGATCAATGGCCTGAACTCGTTCCGATCTGATGCTGAGCAGGCGATGCCGATCCGGCGTATATGTTCGAGGACAGTCCTGCGTGGGTCTGAGTCGAGGTATAGCTCGTGGCGGCCAGGCTTCCGTTGTCCGATATGATATTCGCGAGCGACGTCAACCCGGGAAGGATCGCGGCGGTCGGAGCCGCGGAAATCGCCGCGAAACCTTCGTTTCGACCTGCGGAGGCAGAACTGCGGGTTGCGGCGTTGACGATCGATCCGGCAATGATGTCGTTGGTCGTCTTCGACAGATTGCTCGACCAGGAGTTCGTGGTTCCCGACAAGAAACCGGCGAGATAAGCGAGAGCCTTGTTCACATAGGAAGAGTTGTTCGCGATATAGACCGTCGCTTCCTGGGTCATCTGCGCGAAGGTGCCACCCTCGCTGCAAGCCGTTGAGATCGCAGTAGCGACATCGGTCATCACGACCTGCTTGCTACCCGAGTACCCCGCCGCATCGGAAGCCAGCTGATCGGCGAGAGCCTTGGAAAAGCCAGGGGCGGAGGAGGATACCCCTGCGCCTGCTGCAGCCCCGCTCTGATCAGCGGTCGCTACCCAGGCCTTGATCTGCGTGACGTCTGCGGCTGTTAGCTCCTTGAAGAAACCCTTCGTCGGGTCGCTCGTCGATTCCGCCGAGATCACACCGTAGACGGTAGGGACGCCGTTGACGATCTGGTAGATCGCTCCGCCGCTGCTCCCTGCGGGGTTGCCGGCCCCATCACTGAGGGTTGCGCCCGTGTAGACATTGGTTCCAGAGGCGACGGAGAGCGCTTCACTTCTTGTATCGAGACTGCCGGATGTTCCCGCCGGATAGCCGCTTACAATGAAGTTGCCGGTCGGGAGATCTGATCCAAGGGAAAAGATCGTTGCACCCGAAACCGGCGTACTTAGATGCACGACTGCGAAATCGTCACCCATACCGGCCACTGACGCGTAGTTTTGTTTTGCGAGTGCTTGCGCGCCGTCGATCTTCGACATCGCGATCGAAGTGCCTGCGTTGTAGCCGACCGATGCCGAGCCTGCGTTGCGCAACGTGCCATCGTCGTTGTAGACAATGTGAGCAGCCGTCAACACTTCATCGTCCGACAGAAGAATGCCAGAACCCTGTACGGTGACAGGATGTCCGGACGCGTCCGTGCCTTTCATCGTTAGGTAAACAATTCCGTTGTTTGGATTGCCAGTGTTAGTGTTGGCCATGACATCCCCCTGATTTGGGGCGGTCCGTATAGGTGAACCGCATGTCACTTATCTATGACCCAACCTGTTGCCAATTGGTTGTATTATAGGCCTAATAGAGTTGTTGATCGAGGCTTAGTTACTAAAACACAACTCAGTTTAGTTATCGAAACCCCAAAAAATTCGGGATACTTCGTTCAACGTCCTGTTAAGACTGTCTAATATTTTGATGATAAACTGAGTTACTAGGTATCTAAATATATGAGTTACCGAAACATGTGATTCACCGTCGGTTATGGTTACGGCAACGGGTCGGGATCGTACCGGTCGAACCGCGATACGCGGCATCACAGCCGATTGGATCGGTTCCCCCGCTTCGACGAGAACCACTTGCGGTCGCCGCGACCGGTCTTGGCGGCGTCAGTTCGACTCGATCCAGCCAACTCGCTCGAAATTGGGTCGGCCAATCTCGAGACCTCGTCCGGAAGATCGCGGTCGAGCCCGCGGTCCCGAGCCAGCGAGCCTGCACCCCGCCTGCGAATGCAGTTCTTCAATCGCGTTCAGTCGCCACGATCTTGGGGGCGCGGGGGGCGCGGGGGGCGCGGCCAAGCGGGAGCGGAAGGCTCACTCGCCACATCCTCGCGGTCGCGGCGCATCTCCTTGCCCGCCCGGCATCCACCATCGACAGGAACGTCGTCGAGGTCGCGGCCCCATGCTTCCGCCGCCCAACCGTCGGACCAACGAGATTGGCCGCTCGTCATGAGGGAGCTACATCTGTGAATTGTTTTATGCTATCCGCGGATGGGGCATTTCAGTCGCCCGGAGGTGAGCGGAAGCGGGATGTTCGGTTTCCTCAGGATCAAAACGAGGCGGCCTCAGAGGCGTGCAGCTGCGCTCGCGGCCAAGGGTCATCTCGGTACGGCGTTGGACGTCTGGCGAGAGGCGGCCGAGAGTGGCGATCGCGACTCCTGCCACGAGGTCGGTATGGCGTACCTTCAAGGCAAAGGAACCTTGCGGTTCTTGCCCGATGCCGCGTTCTGGTTCGGAAGGGCCGCGGAAGCAGGCCATTGCGAAGCGCAATTCCATCTGGCGATGATTCTGGAAGCCGGCGACGCCAATACCCCGAGCGATGCGGCGCGGTGGTTCGAAGCGGCAAGCCGCGTGGATGCCGAGGCGGCGGAACGCAAGCGCAAGCTCATGTTCCCCAACGGTGTCTCGGTCCCCCGCGACCCGGAGCGGGCCCGCCATTGGGCGTTGAAGGCCGCCGAACAGGGCAAGCCCGAGGCTCAAGCGATGGTTGGCCGATTCCACGCCCAAGCGTTCGGCGGTGACCGAGATTACGAGGAGGCGAGGCGTTGGTACGAACGCGCTGCCGCGGGTGGCATTGCCCAGGCGGAACTCGGCCTCGGCGCCATTTTCGCAAACGGATTGGGTGTCGAGCGTGACGACGTCGCGGCCAACGACTGGTATCGAAAGGCTGCGGCTCGAGGCGAGTCCTCCGCAGCCTATGCGTTGGCGATGCGCATTCTGGACGGCAAGAGCGTTGCGTCGACGCCAGGCGAAGCGGTCGCGCTACTGACTCAGGCCGCCGAAAGGGATTTGCCCGCTGCCCAACACTCTCTCGCTGTCCTGCACCTCGGTGAGCGGGAAGGCCTGAAGCTCGATGCTTTGCAAATCGAGAACAGGTTTCGCTCGGCGGCCAAGCGCGGCTACCTGCCGGCGATGCTCAGTTTGGCTGAATTCTACAGCCGGGGCCATGGCATCGCACCAAACCTCACCGAGGCGGCCAAATGGTACCGGCAAGCCGCCGAACTCGGCGATGCGCAAGCTCAATTCATCTTGGGCAGTCTTCACGCGCGAGGAGAAGGTGTCCCCAAGATCATGAGCGAGGCGGCTCGCTGGTTCCTGCGTGCCGCCGAGGCGGGTCACGGGGTCGCGGCCTTCAATGCCGCCATTTTCCTTCGCGACGGCGCAGGATGCGAACCCAACGGCGCGCAAGCCCTGCACTGGTTCGAACGCGCTGCGGAGCGCGGCATCAAAACCGCGAATGCCAAGATCGGGCTCATGCTTGGTCAAGGAATCGGTGTTCCCAGAAATGGAGAAGCCGCGATCCCCTTTCTCGAGGCCGCGGTCACCGATGGCGATTACGAGGCGATGACCTTGCTGGCTGTCCTCCAATACCGGGGAGAGGGCACGGCCAAGGACATCAAGAGCGCCGAGGCCCTGCTCCGCGCCGCCGCCAGCGGCGGCTATTCGCCGGCCATCAGGAGTTTAGGACAGCTCTATCTGCAGGGAGGCCACGCCGAACAGGGGGCGCCCGATCAACTGAGCCTCGAATGGTTCAAGGGGGCGGCCGAGCAGGGTGACCTTGAAGCCACCGTGATCCTCGCCATGATCTTGCTCGAAGGCCGAGGCGTCGCACAGGACAAAGCCGCCGGGGCGTCCTGGATGCGCAAGGCGGCGGAAAGCGACCACGTGGAAGCGCAATTCCAGATGGGCGTTCTTCACAGTCTCGGTGAGGGCGTCCCTCTTGATCTCGCCCAAGCGGTCAAACACTACCAAGCCGCCGCGGCGGCGGGGCATGCGGTTGCTCAGTACAATTTCGCCGTCATGCTCTGGCAGGGGAGGGGTGTCGATCGTGATCGGGTGAACGCCCTTTCATGGTACGAAAGGGCGGCTGAGCGAAACATCTCCGAAGCTCAGATGCTGTTGGCCAATGTCTTCGCATCCGGGCACGATGTTGCGCGCGACCTCGATCGCGCGCGGCACTGGTGTGAGCGTGCATCACGCACAGGCAACCCAGAGGCCCTGAAGCTTCTGGAGGCGTTGCAATCCGAACGACAGGTCGAAGAACCCGTTCTGATGCGGATAGCGGACTGACGCGCGTCGAGGATTGCCGCTCTGAAAACCAGACATGGACCCAGCCACGACTACGGATTTTCGGACCTCGGAAGCGAGACAGGGTTGGCGCGACCGCGTTCTTCGGTTGATCCCAGCCAAGCCTGGCGTGAAAGCCGGACAGGGAACACGCGACATGATCGTCATTGTGGTGGGGCAGAGCAAAGGTGGGGTCGGAAAGACGACGGTTGCAGTCAATCTGGCGGGTGATATCGTCCGGTATGGAGGCAGCGTCGCGGTCATCGACGCGGATCCGCAGGGCGGTGCTTCTCACTGGAGCCGTCCCCGTCAACTGAGCTTCCCGGTACGGCACCACGTGCTGACGGCTCGCAATCAACTCCTTTGGGTCAGGAACGTTCTCAAGACGGGAAGCGATGTCGTCGTCATCGACCTGCCGGCTGGATTGGGACCGATCTTCGAGACCGCTGTGATGATCGCGGATCTCTTGGTTGTACCCTGCGGTCCTTCGAGCCTCGATATTGGCGGCGCCGAGGGAACCATCGCCAGGGCGCGTGAGGTGAGAAGGACCGATCCTTCAGGATCATCGCTGAAAATCGTCTGCGTGCCGATGCGGGTCGACAGTTCGCATGAGGAGGGATCTCAGATCTTCGACGCCTTGAGCGAACTCGGAGAGTCTGTCGGACCGTCGCTCAGCTATAATGTGGCCTTCGTGCGATGCTTCGCGGCTGGCGTGACGGTATCGTCGGACCAGGGAAGCGAGTCTGCGGCGGAGGAAGTCGCTCAGCTGTCGAGGTTCTTGCTGAAGCAAACCAAGCCGCAGCACGACCGACTGACGCAGTCATAAGGCGATCGTTGCGCGGCAAGTCCCCATCGAGCCGGCATGCGAGCCTCGTCGTGGTCGAAAGCCCCGAAAGAGTGATGCGGGTCGAGATGGCGGCTGTCTGACAGCGATCTCGGCGCATTGCTCCCGAGCACCGCTTCATCACTTGCGGGAGATCCGGAAGCAATGATAAACGGCCCGTGAAGAGGCTAACTCGGCGTTGTATATCAAGCAGCGACCGACATCCGCTGGGAAGCCGCGATGCTCCGTCGTCCGTCAACGCCTTCCCATTTGATCGCACCCTGGCAATCTAAAACCGATGCCGTGTTGGCCCGTCGTGGGCCGTCCTTAGGCAGCCCCGCGATTTGGACTCTCCTCTGCATGATCGGCGTGCTGCTCGGCATGACGCCTTTTGTCGCCATCGACCGTACGGTCACCAGCACCGGGGGCAGGATCGTTGCCAAAGAGGCCATGAACACCTTTCAGGCGCTCGATCCGTCCATCATCAAATCGATCGACGTCCGGGAAGGTGAAGAGGTGCAGACCGGGCAGGTGTTGGCGACGCTCGACCCGACCTTTGCCGCAGCGGATGTGGTCCAGTTGCGGCGCCAGTTGGCGGGGCTGGACGCGCAAATCGGGCGCGCCAAGGCAGAACAGGACGGTGTCCACCTGGCGCAAGCGACGACGTCGGAAGTCTTGACCCCCTACGCCGATCTGCAGCGCAACCTGTTCGCCGAACGCTCGGCGCAACTGCATGCGCAGATCGTGTCATTCGATGAGAAGATCAAGGCGACGGCTGCTTCGATCGACGGCCTCGAAATGGATCAAACGCATCTGTCTGATCGCGTGAAGATTGCCAAGCAGATCGAAGGCATGCGCGATAGCTTGTACAAGAGCGGCTCGACGAGTCTTCTCAATCTTCTTCAGGCGACCGATTCTTCGCTCGAGATGGACCGTTCGCTCGAGAACAACCGGAACAGCCTCGCTGAACTGGAGCACCAGATTTCGAGCTTGAGATCCGATCGCGACAGCGCCACCCAGCAGTGGTTCACGGCCAGCAGTCAGGAGCTGATCGCGGCAGAGGGTCAGCGCCATGCCACCCTGGCGTCGCTCGAGAAGGCACTCAAGCACCAGGACCTCGTGCAATTGTCGGCAACCGAGCCGTCGGTCGTGTTGACCCTTACCAAGCTCTCGGCAGGCTCGGTTCTCAAGGCCGGTGATCCGGTCGCTTCCCTGATGCCCCTGCGGGCACCCATCGCGGCAGAGATCCAATTTTCGGCCGACGACATCGGCTTCGTGCGCTCCGGCGATCCCGTCACGATCAAGGTGGATGCCTTCAGCTATTTCGAGCACGGGACAGCCGAAGGTCGGCTCGAGTGGGTCAGTCAGGGCACCTTCACGATCGATGAAAACAGCAAGCCCGTGCCGCCTTTCTACAAGGCAAGGGTCTCGATCGACAAAATGAATTTCATCAACGTACCGCCAGGCTTCCGGCTGATACCGGGAATGACGCTCACGGCCGACCTGGATGTCGGCCGACGATCCGTCCTTCAGTTTGTCGGCGGAACACTTCTGCACGGATTGGGCGAAGCGCTCCGCGAGCCGTAGCTTCATTTCGTTGCATATGGAACAGGCTAAAGCACATTTCTTGATCGAGTGGCTATGTTGAACGACATAGTCGTGAACTGTTGCTTCGACCGATGCAGTCCGTCCGCCGGGACTTGCTAACCCCACGTTGCGCGTTAACCATGATGCGGCTCGGAGTTACCAAAACCTTAATTTTCTGGTTGATTTCAGCCCGAAAGCAAATTACCACTCGTTGCAACAGGGCAGGAGGTCGCCTTGGCGAGCCGAAGTTTGACGGGTGGAACGACGCAGACCTTAGTATTGAATGTCACTGAAGGACTATATGTCCTGCGCTATCTTGGAGGTGCAGATCCACGGTCCGCACCTGCCGCAATCGTAAAGCTTCCGGCGACGGAATCAGCAGATGCCGACATCATCACTGCACCCGGATTGGATACGGGTGAGATGCCGGGACCAGGAAGTAACGTTGTTATACTGGTTAGGAGATCTGGACCGATAGAAGTCGTTGTCGAGGCGAGTGATCGAAACCAGAGTCTGGAAGCTCGATTTAGTCTTGATCTTCTAGCGCCAGCTCTAGTGAAAATGCGCCCGGAGGCTGAAAGCCGGACGCGACTTAGTTCGAATATGTTGCCAAAAGCGACCGTTTCGACGGCGGAGGCCGGTCAGTCGGGGTTGATCGCACTGTTCGCTCATGTCGCACGCCGGGGCGATATCGCGGCTGACGAGGAGGGGTGGGTTGCTGGACCAAATGCGCCCTCGGCGATCGAGGGGATCGAGGTTGCCTGCAGCAGGACAGACCTCGGCATCGCGGTACAGTACAGAAACGTGTCGAATCCGAATCGATGGTCCGACTGGCAGTCTCCTGGTCGTTTCGTAGGAACGCGACAGAAGGCAAGTCCGTTGACTGGACTGCGTCTTAAAGTCGTGGGTGCCGCGTCGCAAGGTTTTGAGTTGGAAGGTGAGGCTTTGTTTCTCGGATCTCCGACCCTGTTAGGGAGAGGTCATGACCTCGAGTTTGTATCCGCGGGTGGTCTGGATCCGTTGGTCGGTCTGAAGCTCAGGCTCGTTCAACTTTCCACGGCTGTAGCCATTCCTGATGCGAGGAAAGCACCTCGCGTCAGGGTTTTTAGATCTTACGCTGACTGAAGATAATCTGTTTGGATTGATTGTGGGGTGAGTGATGTCGACTTACGGAAACACGGGTAACACACTTCAGTATGGCGGTATCAGCTCTACAGTCGTGTCGAACTTCACGAATTCACTTCCCGGCGGGTTCCAGGGATCTCCGGTCTCCGAGGAGTCAGGAACGGACGGTGCCGTCCAGCATCCCTCTTCGAATGTCGTTGTCGTGGATGCGGGGAGTAATCTCGGAATCGACGCGACAACTCGAAGCTTCATACTGGTTGGGGACAATTCCGCTGTCGACGTTTCGTCGTCGAAGCATGATAACGGCCGGCCTGTCAGCCTCAATATCACCGTGGGCGGGGGTAGCAATTCGATCATCCTGAACAAGGGCCCGGACGTTGTTCACTCGACGTCCGGCAACGACACTATCAAGTCCGGCGGCGGGCACGACACGATCTTCGGCGGCAGCGGGGACGATGTCATCCTGGGCGGCGGACACAGCAGTATCGTCGGTGGGACGGGTGCGGGGGACACGCTTGTCGGTGGGCAGACACCAGCAGCGGCCGATACGATCAATTCCGGCGGCAATGACTTGATTTCGACTCCGTTCGGGAAAAACTTCATCACCGGAACGGGCAACGACACCATCAATGCTGGTCAGTCACAGGATACGATCTACGCCGGTCTGGGTTCGGAGACGATCAACGGCGGTCTGGGTGCTCAGATCTTCGGCGGTGGAAAGACTTTGATCAATGGTGGCAACGGCAACTTGGTTCAGCTGAGAGGTCACGATACTTATGTCGGTGGTCAGTATGCCGACTCCATCAATATCAATGGAGACAGCCACGCCTCCGTTCAGGGCGGAGCGGGCGCTCTGTACGTCAACATCGGAGCGGGTAAGACAGCGCACGATACACTCTTCGGTGGGAGTGGTGGGATGACGGTGCATTTGGCGGCCCAGTTCGGCGCGATCGACGCGGAACATCTCAACAAGGATGGGTCCACCACATTGCACTTTAGCGGTGGCGAAACCTTGCGTGTCCATAATGTGACGTTGGATTTCGGCGGCCAACCTGGCGGTAAATTCTGATCTGGGCCAGAGCGACTGTAGCTTACGGAAGAGGCTCTTGACGCTATCGGGTCGTCGGGAGACCGCTGAATTCGCGAGATCATTCAGTGCATCAATCATCGTTCTGTCTGTGGCTTCGATCGTTGTGAAACTTTTTCGTTCAACGCAGAATGGACAAGTTCTGCCGGTGCCGGCATGAATGGAACTCGATCTTTCGGAGTATCATCTTGCGGATCGACTGTGCCGTCAGGTTCGTCCGACGGCACAGGACTATCTCAGGCGCTCTCGTGCATTAGCCCGACTCGGCTATGCTGAAGCGGCGGCGGTCGATCTGGAATCAGCGGGCGAGGTGGTGGGCCGCGATCTCACCGTCCTTCGCTGGTTATTGCGGAATCATCCGGACCATCAGAGGCGGTATGAGGTAGCTCGGAACCTGATAGCGCACGATCAGGCTGGGCGTGCTGACGTCGACGACGCCGTGAACTGCCTGTTGTCGAGCGGCGAACGAGTGGTTCACCATGCTGCAAGACGAGGGGCAAGACTACAGGGCTGGGTTGCTAGCCTCGATCAAGGGTCCCCGTCGATCGAGTTTTGGTTCGGCGATGGTCGACAGGTGATCTTGGCTTTATCGTGCGATTCCGCAATGCTCGGAAGGCGAGATGGGTTCAAGGCATCTTTCGATGTGCTGGCTGACCGATCTCTGTCCGTTGCGATCAGGGCTCGTCTTGGACCTGTAAGTAGCGAGTTTACGATCATCTATGCGGAGTCCGCTGCAGCACCGGATGCTGTCGAGAACGCACTTGACCCTTCTGTGGGGCTGTCCGTCATCATCCCGATTTACGGAGATCCGGACAGTCTCGGGGCCTGCTTTAGCGCGCTGTCAGAAAACACGGCGTCTGATACTAAGATCATCGTCATCGACGATGCTTCGCCCGATCCGGCGATTGCCGAGATGGGACAGCGATTCTGCCAGCAAACTGATGGAATCTATTACCGTTCTCGTGTCAATGGAGGCTTCGCGGCTGCAGTCAATCTGGGTCTTTCGTTATGCCCACGAGGCGATGTTCTTCTTCTCAACTCGGACGTTGTTCTGCCAGGGGGCGCTCTGGAGCGCTTAAGGGCAGCAGCTCGCAGCGCGCCGGACATCGGGACCGTTTCGCCGCTGTCGAATGATTCCGGCGAGACGGGGTTTCCGGATCCTTTCCACGCGACTCCTGTTCTGGACACCGCGGACCACGTCGAAGTCGATCGAGCCGCGCGGGCCGCCAATCCGAAAAGGGTCGTCGATCTGTTGGCGGCCCTTGGCTCCTGCCTCTACGTGACGCGAACGGCACTGAGCCGAGTAGGTCAACTGAGTCCCCTTTACGGCCGCGGCTACTACGAAGACGTCGACTATTATCTTCGCGTGCGTCAGGCCGGCCTCAGGAACGTTGCAGCTTGCGACGTCTATGTTTCACACAGGGGAGGCCGTTCCTTTGGTTCCGAAAAGCGGGCCCTGGTGTCGCGCAACCATGTCATCCTGAGGCGACGGTTCCCCGATTTCGAACTCGATGACATGGTGTTTGATTTCGCCGATCCCTTGCGGTCGATCCGTGCCGCCATCGAGGAGAGGCTTCGGCCGAAATTGGATCATGTCGTCATCGTGGTGGGTCGGGCAGCCGGCTGCGAAGCGCTGTTCGACAAACGCATCGAGGTGTGGCGGGCTCTCGAACGTCCTGTCCTGATCGCGCGATGGCGGGGCTCGGATCATCGGGTCGAGCTCGATCTCGCGGTTCCGAAAGGGCCCGGGCCGAACTCCTTGCGCTACCGGCTTACGGATGACTCCTTCGCGCGCATTCTGGCCTATCTCAAGCCTCTGATCGGTATCGAGGTCGAAGTCCTGGAGCCGGAAAATCTGCCGTCCGTCGTCATTCGGCTCTTGGACAAACTCGATAGGCCTGTCGCGGTGCTGATCGAAAGTTTGGCTTCGGCCGCGACATTGGTTCCAGAGCCGGATGCGCGGTCCAAACGCTGGCTTTCGCCAGTTTTTCCCCGTCGGCCTGCGCTGAGCCGGGTCGTGGCGTTCGACCGGATGGCGGCCGCTTGGCTGGACCCGACGGCAGTCTCCCGATTGACGCGGCCGCCGAACCCAAGCCGGCCCCGAAATGGTCGGGCCATCGGCAAGCTGGGCGTGTCGTTGGCGATGGCCGACGCCGCGGCCGAGCGTTTCCTCTTGGCCCTGGCACGCAAGCTTCGTCGCGAGCAAGCAACAACGCTCATCGTTTTCGGGCGAGCCATTGACGAGGATCAGTTGATGTCCCCGGGCAATGTCTGGGTGACGGGTCCTCTGCTTGGCGACGATCCTGGAGTTATCGCGACGCAATACGGCGTCGAGGCTCTGCTGTCCCCCTACCGAGCATCGCTGTTTTGGCATGTCGAAAGCCTCGGGCACAGGCTCGGTGTTCCGATCGCCTATTTCGATTGGTCGGCGGGCCGCCTCGCCAAAGCTCCTGCCGACCTCGCGCTGGATCATCGCCTCGATGATGCCGACGCGTGTCGAAACATCGTGGCCTGGTGCAGCGGACATCGAGCGTCCAGAGACGTTTCGCCGTGATGCTGGAGAACGATCGTCCAGGCCTTGTCGCCGACCTTCGGTTTGCCAGCGACGGCCTCTTGCGCGGCTTCGTTGCCGATCCGCAAGACCCATCGACCCGCTTCGCCGTCGACATCATTGTCGACGGCCTGCCGGTCGCCCTGTTGCGAGCCCAGGACTACGTCGCCGATCTCGATGTAGCGGATGGGTGTTACGGCTTCACGCTTCAGCTCAGCGAGGGCCTCAGAGCACGAGCGAGACGCGTCGAAGCCCGTCTCGCCAATTCCTCGCGATTGTTGGCCGCGCTTTCGAACAAAGGGGCGGGGTTTCCGGTCGATGCCAAAACAGGGCGACCAGGATTCGTGCGGTGGACGGGAGGCTTGACGGTTTCGGGGTGGCTAGCTGCGGAGGAGAGCACCTCTCCTCCCGTCGTCAAAGCCTTGCTGCACGAAAGCGAGGTCGCAAGGGTCGAATGTCGCTCTTGGACTCACGTCGAGGCAGGAGGCAGTTACTTCATCGCCCGCGCCTTCGAGCTTCGTCTTCCCCGTCGTTTTGCGGATGGTCGTGTTCACACGGTCGCTGTCATGACGGAGGCCGGTGTCGAACTCGATGGCAGCCCTTGTCTCGTCTTTGCCCTCGAAGATGGCTTCGCGGGGGTGATCGACAGCTTCGCCGAGATTGAATCCGAGCGCGTTCGGGCCCGTTTTGCCGATGGGCTCGTGCCTCAATCGGTGCCGTTCTCCGATCTCGAGGGATGGCGGGCCCGCTTCCCGACCCCTCGCCCCGAGAATGCGGTCGTGGGTCACGTTGCGGTCGTGATCATCGGCGAAGCGGACCTCGAGGCGACCTTGTCGAGCCTTCGAGCCCAGGAGGCGACATCATGGTCGGCGGCGGTGCTGCCGACCACGACGTCGCCGGTGCATTTCGACGTGGAGCAATTTCGAGCTTACCTGGCCGAGGAGGGGTCGACCTGCGACCTCGTAGTGGCGGCGATCAGTGGTACGCGCTTCGTTCCGGAAGCTCTGTCCATCCTTGCCGATACGGCGCGTCAATTCATCGAGTCAGTTGCGGTCTACTGCGACGTCGCTCTCATGGTCGACGGGAAGGAATGGCCGCTCGGCCTTCCGAGCTACGACAAAGAACTGTTCCTGGAGCAGGGATATTGCGGGTTGCTCTTCGCTGTTCGACCGGCTGCGGCCGAAGCGGCTCTGACCCTCGGCTGTAACTCTCTCTACCGTCTGTTCCCGGTTTCGGGGGGCGACGACATCGGTTCCCCCCGTGTTCCGGTTCATGTTCCGGCGATGCTGGCGGCAAGACACCGGATGTCTCCCGAGCTTCTCAGGCCGGCGCTGCTGGAAGCCACGTCGTTGCGCCTGGCGGAGCAGGGCACGCCGGCGGAGGTCACACCTCTGCTCGACGCGTGCTCTCCAGCCGTCAGAGTGAGGCGCAAGATCCCGAGCCCTGAAGTGTCGATCCTGATCGGGGTTCGTGACACGGGTGACGACCTCGACGACACGCTGGAATCGCTACGAGCCACCAGTGCAGGAATTCGCGTTCAAATCATCATCGCCGACAACGAATCGACGGATCCACGGACTTCGGCGGCTCTCGAGGCTGCTGAACGGCATGGGGCAGACGTCATGCGCGTCTCAGGCTGGTTCAACGAACCCCACCTGCTCAATCGCGCCGCCACGCTGGCACGGCACGAGCACCTGCTCTTTCTCCGGCCCGGGGTCATGGCCCAGGAGTCCGGGTGGCTCGAGGAAATGCTCAGTCGCTCCGTCGAACGGGCTGTCGGCGCAGTCGGTCCGCTCATCGCGTGGCCGGATGGCCTCGTGCGAGAGGCGGGGATCGTGCTCGGACCACGACTCTCGGTCGCCAGCCGTTTCCGCGATCGTCACGTCGATGATTCCGGTTACGCGGGATGGCTCGAAGTCGCCCACGAGGTCAGCGCCGTGTCGGTCGCCTGCATGCTGACGACGCGGCGCTGCTTCTCGAGCCTGAACGGCTTCGACGAGCACCATTTCCGCACCACCTATTTCGACGTGGACTATTGTCTGCGGCTCCGCGAGATCGGATGCGGGGTCATCTTCACGCCCCATGCCCGCTTGTTCCACGGCGGCGCCGAGACTGTCAGTCCATCCGATACGCTGCTGAAACCCGCCCTTGTCCGCGAAGCCGCGAAACTTCGGGAGAAATGGCAACTGGTGCCGGGCTGCGATCCTTTCTACTGTCCATGGATGGCAATGGATGGAATCCCCTACTCGGGGTTAGGCTGGCCTCCCGTTCCCCTTCGACCGCGGCAGCCGCAATTTGCTTCGTCGCGACACGGTCCTCCAGGTTTCTGATGGCGAGCAAGATCGACGCGGCAAAAGAGACTGGGCCCTCGAAGCGCGTCCTGAATGCAGGGGCCGGACCGCGAGGATCCAATGGTCTTCCCGCCTTCTTCCGGACGCAGGGTTGGCAGGAGGTCCGTCTCGACCTCAATCCCGAGGTTCTGCCAGACGTCGTCGGGACCGTGACCGATATGCGGGCACATTTCGGCGATGGCATGTTCGACGCCGTGTGGTCCTCGCACAACATCGAGCATCTCTACGACCATGAAGTGATCGTTGCGTTGGGTGAATTCCATCGCGTATTGAAGCCGGACGGCTTCGTCGCGATCACCTGCCCGGATCTGCAGTCCGTCGCCGAAATGCTCCTCGACCGCGGGTTGGACGGCAGGGCTTATGACGCCCCGATCGGGCCGATCGCGGTCCACGACATTTTCTTTGGGCACGGTGGCTCGATCGCTTCGGGGAACCATTTCATGGCTCATCGAACCGGATTTACACAGGAACGCCTCGGCCTCAAGGCCACGCAGGCGGGCTTTCGCGAAGTTCGCGTGGGTCGGGGCCATGAACTGGACCTTTGGGCGATACTGTCCATGCCGGAGTGCGACGCGCGCAGCGTGAAAGACATGGTGCAGGACAGTCGTCTCGCCTTCCTGTTTTCGAACGAGGATGCGGGTTCGTGATTGCCGCTTGCGCGATATGAAAGTCCTGTTCGTTCACCAGAATTTCCCGGCCCAGTTCGCGAATATCGCGACTCTCCTGGCGGCTCAGCCTGAACAGGAAGTCGTGGCGATAGGCTCGAACACTGCGCGGGCTCTTCCACACATCAAGCTCATCCGTTACAACTTCAGTGGCGAAGGCATCCATTCGGTTCATCCCTTCGTACGGCGCCTGGAGTTGGAGGCACGCCGCGCCGAGCAGGTCCTCTATATCGGTTCGGATCTTCTAGCCTCCGGTTTTTGTCCTGATCTCGTCTTCGTCCATTGCGGTTGGGGTGAGAGTCTACCGCTTCGATCGGTTTTCCCGGCGGCAAGAGTCGTCACTTACTTGGAGTATTTCTATCAGTCGCGCGGTCTCGACACCAATTTCGATCCCGAGTGGCCTGCCTTGAGCCTCGACAGTGCGGTCGCTTTAAGGATCAAGAACGCTGCGTCGCTGTTGTCGTTGTCCGAAGCCGATGTCGCAATATCGCCGACGGAGTGGCAGCGCTCGACGTTTCCCGCTGCGTTCCGCCACCTGATCGAGGTCTGTCACGAAGGCATCGATGTCGACCACGTGCAACCCAACCCCCGCGCCGTCCTCGATCTGCCGTCCGGTCGAACGTTGAGAGCAGGCGAGGAGATCGTGACCTACGTGTCGCGCAATCTCGAGCCCTTGCGGGGTTACCACATCTTCATGCGCTCCTTGGCCAGGATCCTGCGCGAACGTCCGCAGGCCCAGATCGTCATCATCGGCGGCGACAGCGTCTCCTACGGGCTCCACCCCCCTGCTGGACAAAGCTGGAAGGACATCTTCTTGGCGGAAAACCGCTCGGGCCTCGATCTCGACCGCGTTCATTTTCTGGGGCATGTCACCTATGCGGTTTACCTTCGGACCTTGCAGGTTTCCGCGGCGCACGTTTACCTCACGTATCCCTTCGTGTTGTCCTGGTCGTTGCTGGAAGCCATGGCAGCCCAATGCTTGGTCGTGGCGTCCATGACGGGACCGGTCCAAGAAGTGATCGACGGCACGAACGGCATCCTGACTGACTTTTTCGATCACGACACGCTCGCTGGTCACGTGATTGCGGCGTTGAAGACGCCTGAAGCGTTTCAGGATCGCAGACGGCGTGCCCGCGCAACCGTTGCGGACCGCTATGAGAAAAACAACTGTTTGAGTCGACTCTCCAAGATCGTTAATAAGTTGTGAATAGCTGCCTGTAGTGTACGCGCAAATCGCGATAGCCGAAATTTCGCTTGCTGAATTCATCTAGGATGCAAAAACGCCTGATCACGTCGGTGACCGGCTGTATAAAAAATTCATGAGCATCTTATATTCCGTTTTAATACTTTGGTAAGTGTTGGACGTGGTTTGGAGCACTGTTCGGGACTCGGTTTGTAGTCGTTAGCGCCACACCTAAAATTGATCGGGTATCGCTGGCCGACGTGGCGATCCTGACATTGCTCTGGCTTGAGGAGGCGCGGGTCGGTTCCGGATTTGGCGATTCACAGACGATAAGCCTTTCGATGCCAACTTTATCGCAGTGGTTGAATCCCCAGTGCGTTGTGTTGACAGCTCGAGGTGTCTAGCGTGTCCGAAGCCGAACGAGCCCTGATGGTGGCACCATCGCGAGAAGATCCTGGCCTGCGGGCATTATGCGGGATTGCTGCCTATTTCCGGATCGCCGCCGATCCCGCCCACCTGCAGCGTGAACTGGCGATCGTCGGCCGAGACGCCGCGACCGACGATCTGATGCGAGCCAGCCGGATCATTGGTCTAAAGGCCCGGCGCGCGACTCGCGTGACCGAAAAGCAGCTCGCCGCCACCCCGACGCCGGCCATCGCCAAACGGTGTGAGGGCGGCTTCGTGGTGTTCAGCGGCCGGCTCCCGGACGGGCGCCTGCGCATCGTCGACCCCATCACAAGCATCGACCAGGTGCTGTCGGTCGACGACTTCCTGGCCGATATGGAGCCTGAACTGCTGCTCGTCGGGCGCAAGGTCGCGGGCGCCGGCTCCGACCCGAAAACCTTCGGGTTTCGCTGGTTCCTGCCTTCCCTCTGGCGCTACCGGAAACCCCTCGCCCACGTGCTGCTGGCGTCGCTTTTCGTGCAGATCTTCGCGCTCGTAACGCCGCTGTTCTTCCAGGTCGTGGTCGACAAGGTTCTGAGCCACAAAGGCTATTCGACCCTGATCGTTCTCGTCGTCGGCATCGTCATCGTGGGGCTCTTCGACGTCGTCCTGCAGTACCAGCGCACCTATGCACTGTCTCACACGACCAACCGCATCGACGTCGAACTCGGACAACGGCTGTTCCGCCACCTCCTGCACCTGCCGCTCTCCTACTTCGAGACCCGCGCGGCCGGCCAGACGGTGGCGCGCGTCCGAGAACTCGAAAACATCCGCGCGTTCCTGACCGGCCAGGGCCTCTTCTCGGCCCTCGATCTCGTCTTCACCTTCGTCTTCATCGCGGTGCTCTTCGCCTATTCGTGGAAGCTGACCATCATCGTGCTGCTGGCGATCCCGATCTATCTCGTGATCGCGATGGGCTTCAGGCCCGCCTTGCAGGAGCGGGTGCGCGAGAAGTTCAACACCGGCGCCATGAGCCAGCAGTTCCTGGTCGAGGCCGTCGTAGGGATCCAGACCGTGAAGGCCTCGGCGGTCGAGCCCATCATGCAGTCGCAATGGGAGGAGCGCCTCGCCGCCTACGTCAAGACGTCCTTCGGCGTCACGATGCTGTCCGCCTTCGCCCAGAACGGGGTCCAGTACGTGTCGCGCCTCACGACGGCGCTGCTGATGCTGTTCGGCGCCAAGGCGGTGATCGATGGCGAACTCTCGATCGGAGCGCTGGTGGCGTTCAACATGATCGCCGGCCAGGTGACGGCGCCGGTGCTGCGGCTGAGCCAGCTCTACCAGGATTTCCAGCAGGTGCAGGTTTCGGTGGAGCGTCTGGGCGACATCCTCAATGCTCCCGCCGAGCCCGCCATCCAGGCCCGTACCGTGCTGCCGCCACCGCGCGGCCTGATCGAGTTCAAGAACGTGACCTTCCGGTATCGGCCGGGCGGCAACGATGTCGTGAAGGGCGTCGATCTCGTGATCCGGCCCGGCGAGGTGGTGGGCATCGTGGGCCCGTCCGGCTCCGGAAAGTCGACCCTGACCAAACTGGTCCAGCGACTTTACATGCCGCAGGACGGGCAAATCCTGCTCGACGGCGCCGACCTCACCCAGGTCGACCCCGCGTGGCTTCGCACCAACATCGGTGTGGTGCTCCAGGAGAACCTCCTGTTCAACCGCACCATTCACGAGAACATCGCCTTCGCGGCGCCCGCCATGCCGCGGGCTCAGGTGATCGCCATCGCCAAGCTGTCGGGCGCGGACGAATTCATCGCCAAGCTGCCGGCCGGCTACGACACGATGATCGAGGAGCGTGGCGCGAACCTGTCCGGGGGCCAACGGCAACGCATCGCCATCGCCCGGGCGCTGGCCACGAACCCGCCCATCCTGATCTTCGACGAGGCCACCTCGGCGCTCGACTACGAGAGCGAAAGGGTAATCCAGACCAACATGCGCCAGATCGTGCAGAACCGCACCGTGATCATCATCGCGCATCGGCTCGCAGCCGTGCGGCCGTGCGACCGGATCATCGGGATGGCGGACGGCCGCGTGGTCGAGGCGGGACCGCACGAGGATTTGCTCAAGCGGCAGGACGGGCTCTACCGCAAGCTCTGGACGCTGCAGAACGAACAGGTGCACGCATGAGCACCCTGCCGGTCGTCCAGACGCGCAGCCGCCTGCCAGGCCCGCCGCACCGCCCGCGGCTCAGCCGCGGCGACCATGAATTCCTGCCCGCCGCGCTCGAAATCCTGGAGACGCCGCTCTCGCCCATCCGGGGCAGCATGATCACGACGATCTCCGCCCTCACGGTCATCGCGCTCGTCTGGTCCTATGTGGGACAGGTCGACATCATCGCGACCGCACAGGGCAAGATCCAGCCGGTCGGTCGCACGAAGACGATCCAGCCGATCGCGACCGGCAAGGTGGCCATGGTGGCGGTCGAGAACGGCCGCCGCGTGCACGCCGGCGACATTCTGCTCTCGCTCGACACGAAAGAAGCCTTGGCGGACGAATCCGCCATCAAAGACGCCCTCTCGGCCGAGACCGCCGAGGCGCTGCGCCGCACGACCGCTCTCGCCCTCGCGGCGAAGCGGAGCGTCGATGCCGTCCCGACCATCGCGTTCGGGAGCGAAGTCCTACCGGAAATCAGGGAGCGCGAGCAACGCGTGCTCGGCCACGACATGGCGCAACTCGCCAGCATCGTCGGCAGCCTCGAGGGGGAGGCGGCCGAGAAGGCCGCGGAGCGCGGCCGGCTGCTCGGCACGATCGCGGCCGAGCAGGCGCTCGTCGACACGCTGAAGGAGCGCGTCGACATGCGGACGACGCTCGAAGCCTCGAAATCCGAGTCGCGCGCCAAGGTGATCGACGCCCTGGAGCTGATGCAGACCCAGGCCGCCACCCTGGCCTCGGAGCGAGGCCAGATCGGCGAGAGCGAAGCCAGCCTCGACCGCATCCAACGCGATGTCGACAAGGCCTATGCGGGCTTCGCGGCCGAGACGGCCCAGAAACTGGCCGAAACCGAGCGCCTGATGGACGAGAACGCCGAGAAGCTCGCCAAGGCCCGGATCAAGACCGCCGAAATGACGCTGCGCAGCCCGATCGACGGCACGGTGTCGGGGC
>CAXTME010000056.1:0-30209 GCA_964245215.1 uncultured Lichenihabitans sp. | reverse complement strand
TGTCGCCGAAGCCGCCCGCACGTTCGCCGCGAGGCTTGTCGCCGAAGCCGCCCGCGCGTTCGCCACGGGGCTTTTCGCCGTAGCCCCCTGCGCGCTCGCCGCGAGGCTTGTCGCCGTAGCCGCCCGCACGATCGCGGCGGGCTGGAGACCGGGCCTCGCCGACATTATCGGTCCTGGACGCAAAGGCTTTCCGCCGGCCCGGCACGGGTTCGGCCGGTTCTTCGGCAAATCGACGGGCGTTGCGGCTCTCGTTGGCGCTGCGTTCTTTCCCGACCGGGATCACGCGCTCGACCTTGACGGCGCGGCCTTTGCGGTCGGCCGTGGCGCTCCGCTCGATGCGTTGCCGACCGTCCTGCGCCGCGGCATCGCGAGCGGCCCGCAGGGCCGAGACATGCGCCCGCGGCGCCGCCGCATGGGCGCGGTCGGGTCGTGCGTCCACCAGCGGCTCAGGCCTCACCCTGCCGGCCGGACGCGACGTCCGCTCCTCCACATTGACGAGATCGATCCCGGCTTCGGCCGCGAGACCTGGACCGAGCTGGTCACGCAGCACGCGAGCCGGTACGGATTCCACCGCTCCCTCTGCGAGGTCACCGAGCTGGAAAGGGCCGAAGGAGATCCTGATGAGCCGCGTGACGGCGAGGCCCAGTGTTTCGAGCACGCGCTTGATTTCGCGGTTCTTGCCCTCGCGGAGGCCCATGGTGAGCCAGGCATTGCTGCCCTGAATCCGATCGAGCGTCGCCTCGATCCCGGCATAATCGACGCCGTCGATGGTGATGCCGGTCTTCAGCGTATCGAGCCGCGCCTGATCGATCTCGCCGTTGGCGCGGACCCGATAGCGGCGCAGCCATCCGGTCGCCGGCAGTTCCAGCACCCGTGCGAGACCGCCATCGTTGGTCAGCAGCATCAGGCCTTCGGTATTGATATCGAGCCGGCCGACCGAGACGACGCGCGGCAGGCCTTCGGGCAGGTTTTCGAAGATCGTCGGTCGGCCTTCGGGATCGCGCGAGGTCGTGACGAGCCCGCGGGGCTTATGGAACATGAAGAGTCGCGTCGGCTCACGGTCCGGCAACGGCATGCCGTCGACCGTGATCACGTCCTGGGCCTTGACGTTCAGGGCCGGGCTGTCGATCACCGTTCCGTTGACCGCGACCCGGCCGGCCGCGATCCAGCTCTCGGCATCGCGCCGCGAACAGAGGCCCGCGCGTGCCATGACCTTGGCGATGCGGGCATCGTCCTCGCGAGATGCGGGCTCCGCCTGATGCGGCGAAGGTCGGCTTGAGCGGCTGTCGTCCCGTTTGCCGCCGGGGCGGGAGCGCGGCTTGTCGCCTGTGCGGGCGAGGGTCTCGTCCTTTCTGGCATAGGGGCGGGGCGGCCTCGGAGATTTGGGCCGGTCCGGCGGCTTGATGGTGTCGTTCATCCTGCCGTGATAGCAGGACGGCGCGCGAAACGGGAGTATGCTGTGCGGGGTCCGGATCGAAGCGATCCTTTGGGCCGGGCTTTTGCCGAGGCGCGTGCCGCGGCGGCCAGTGGCGAGGTGCCGGTCGGGGCCGTGATCGTCAGGGACGGCACGATCCTCGCGGCAGCCGGCAACCGCACGCTCCTCGATCGCGACCCGACGGCCCATGCCGAGATCGTGGCGATCCGGGCAGCCTGTTCGTCCATCGGCTCCGAACGGCTCATCGACTGCGACCTCTACGTGACGCTGGAACCCTGCGCCATGTGCGCGGCCGCCATCTCCTTCGCGCGGTTGCGACGCCTGTATTTCGCGGCGCCCGACCCGAAAGGAGGCGCCGTCGACCATGGTCCGCGCTTCTTCGCCCAGCCGACCTGCCATCACGCGCCGGAGGTCTACGGCGGTTTGCGCGAAACGGAAGCTGCGGAGATGCTGCGCGGCTTTTTCCGTCAGAGGCGGGAAAAGTGATACGAAGAGGTGTTCAAGGCGGATCTTGCGGCAGGTGGCGCGCGACGTCCATTCGGTCAGGAAGAATACGAACGACCTCGTCGGCGTCGCGAAAACGACCGCTTCGAACGAGGTCGTCAACGAGCTTGTCCTCGTTCTCGGTCAGGGCGATATGGCGTGGCGCCATGGGAGTAAACTCCATCGCTCTCGTGGCAAGATTCGTTTATCCCCGCCTCTCTCAGCGAACTCAAGCATTCTTCATGTTGTCGGTTGGGGGGCGAAGGCCAACTTCATGCTGTCGAGCAGCAGCGGATCGTCGCTGGTCTTCTCATAAAACCTACTGTCGACCGCGCGGATGACAATGTAAGGCTCCAGGCTCGTTCGATGCGCATAGGCCGCAAACTCGCCCCGGATGACCTGACGCACCCTATCGGCGATGCCGAGCAGAACTGCTCCCGAGACTCGGCTGCTCGACGCAGCCACAGTTTCGAGCTGCTCCGCGCCGGACCCAATCGTCCAGTGCCGCATCGTAAGGACTCACGCCATCCAGCGCCAGAAGACGTCCGACGTTTGGACTCCCACTGCGCTCGAAACCTCCCATAGGCCGAAGCTGAGAGGGTGAGCGTGATGAGGCTTGATGCGGAAGGTCGGCACGGTTGGTTTCTCGCCTTCACGCCGCCGCCCGCTCGTCCTCCGACTTCAAGCCGAGGAGCCGGCAGATGGCATAGACGAGTTCGGCGCGGTTCATCGTGTAGAAATGGAAGTCGCGGATCCCTTGGTCGACCAGGTCGAGCACCTGTTCGGCCGCGATGCCGGCCGCCACCAACTGGTGCGTGGCAGGATCCTTCTCCAATCCCGCGAAGCGGTCGCCGAGCCAGTCGGGCACGGTCGCGCCGGTCTTGCGGGCAAAGTTCGAGGTCTGCCGGAAGTTCTGGATACACACGACGCCGGGCACGATCGGAATGTCGATACCGGCCGCCCGGACGCGATCGACGTAGCGAAGGTAAAGGCTGTTATCGAAGAAGAACTGCGTGATGGCCCGGGTGGCGCCTGCATCGATCTTGGCTTTCAGGCCGTCGAGGTCGGAATCGAAGCTCACGCTCTCGGGATGCTTCTCCGGGTAGCCGGAAACCGAAACCTCGAAATCACCCACCGCCTTGATGCCGCGTACGAGGTCGGCCGAGCTGTCGTAGCCGCCGGGATGCGGCTCGTAGCGGGCGCCGACACCGCCCTGCGGATCGCCGCGCAGAGCCACGACATGCCTCACGCCCGCCGCCCAATAGCCGCGCAGGACGTCGTCGATCTCCGTCTTGCTGGCGCCCACGCAGGTCAGATGCGCGGCCGGTCTCAGAGGTGTCTCGCGCACGATGCGGGCCACGGTCGCGTGCGTCCGCTCCCGCGTCGAGCCGCCCGCCCCGTAGGTCACGGAGACGAAATCCGGGCAGAGCGGCGCGAGCCGTTCGACGCTGCTCCAGAGCGCTGCCTCGGCTTCGGCGGATTTCGGCGGAAAGAACTCGAAGGACACACGGATCGGCGGCCCTGGCAGGCGGCTCGGGCGCAGAGTATCGGGCGCGGTCATGCAACGTCCTGAAGCGTTGAGGTGAAATCTAAGACGTCGATCGCGTTGTCGGGCGCGGTCATGCGACGTCCTGACGAAGCGGGATCGGGGCATCGGCGAGGCTGCGTCGATCCCGTGCCATCCAAAGCGACACGGTGAACTTGTCGGCCTCGTCCGGGCCGGGTGCGAGATCCTGGCCGACGAGGGTTTCGAGGCCGGCGTCGCGCATGAAGGTGTCGATCTCGGCCCGAGCGAAACCGAGGCGCCGGTGGGCATGGGTCGCCCGCAGGCTCTCGTCGGCATGGGGCGCAAAATCCACCACCAGCAACCGCCCACCGGGACGCAGCACGCGTGCCGCTTCGCGGATCGACCGGGCCGGCTCGTCGAGATAGTGGAGCACCTGATGCACCACCACGACATCGTAGCCATCCCGTTCCACCGGCAGCGCGTAAAGATCGCCCTGGCGAAGCTGCACATGGCGGAGGCCGCTGCGGTCGATCCGCTGACGCGCGAGGTTCAGCATGGCGTGGCTTCCATCGATTCCGATGGCGCGATCGGCCCGCGGTGCCAGCAGCTCCAGCATGCGACCGGTGCCGGTCCCGAGATCGAGCAAGGCCCGGAACGGGCCTGGACCAACGGCGTCGAGCACCGCGCTCTCGACCCGGTCCTCCGCCACATGCAGCGCCCGTACCTTGTCCCAATGGGGAGCCTGGGTCGCGAAATAATGTTCGGCCGCTGCTGACCGGCTGGCGCGCGTCTCGGCCAGGCGCGCCTGGTCGGCCCGCAGCACGGGGTCGTCGGGATCGATGCGGGCCAGGATGTCCCGCACCAGCCCCGAACCGGCTCCGGATTCCGCCGTCGTGAAGAACGCCCAGGCGCCCTCGCGGTGACGCTCGACGAGACCGCCTTCGACCAGAAGCTTCAAATGGCGCGAGACCCGCGGCTGAGACTGCCCGAGGATCGTGACGAGTTCGCTCACGGTCAGTTCGGCCTCGGCCAACAGGACGAGCAACCGAAGGCGTGTCCCTTCACCCGCGGCCTCGAGCGCCGCCAGCGCGGAAGGGAAAGGAAAAAGCGTCATGGTCATGAAACGGTACGCCTGAAACATATAAAGATATGTTTATACCGAAATAACATCTCCTGCAATGGCGAAAGTCGTCACGGGTGGGGGTCCGTCGCCACGGCGCCGTGCGTGCTTCGACACGACCCTTGGGGCCCGCTCAGCATCGAAATGGGAGGCTCTCAACCTGTTCATCCTGAGCCGGGTCAGGAGGACCCGTGTCCTAGGCCTAAGCAGCCTTGCGGGGCAAAAGCCACGATTGCTTTTGCTTTTTCGAAGCAAAATCAATGCTGCTTCGAACCTCAAGTGTAAGCAGACTTGTGAGAGTCTGCTTAGGGTCCATCGTTCCTGCGCCTACGACACGGCCCCAGGCCGGCTCGACACAAGGGAGGCGGCTGTCGTCCGACGCCGATCAGCAGCCGATGCAGATCCTCAGATCCTGCTCCAGCTTGCGCTGTTCGGCCCGCTCGGCCGCAGTGAGCTTCGGAGGCTGCTGCTGCACCGTCGCGGCCGGCGCCTTCGCACGCGATCCGACGTTCGGAGCGGTGCGGGAGATGGGCCGCGGGGTTCCGACGAGGCCGGGCGGCGCCGGTGCGGTCGGGCTGCCGTTGGCCGTCTGGGCGACCGCCGGAGACGGGATCGTCAGGCTCGTCGCCGCCACCAGGCAACCGGCTGCGAACCACCGAGAAGACGTCATGGGTATTCCTCCGCTCATTCGCTCAAGGACATCATCTCACGAGACGGAAGATGCGCCAATGCCGGGCGCTGCCGTCACACGACCGTGACGGAAGGTCGTGCGATCAACTCCGACCACAGCAGGTGAAGCGGCGCCTCGTCCTCCTCTATCGTGGCAAAGCGGCCCATCGGCTCGAAGAAGACATTGTCGCCGTGGTCGTCGTTGCACTGGCTGACCTCTCCGACCAGAACGGTTCCGTGGCCCGGCCGTCCGTAGAAGCGATGCATCTGGCCTGGAAACAACGTGATGCTCTCGCCCGGCGCGAGCACGATCGGTTCCCGAGGGCTCAGACGGCGATGGTCGCCGTCGATCAGGACCGTCGGGGATTCCTGCAACTCCCGATCTCCATCGAAGAGCATCACCTCGAGCACGAGATCGCCGCCGCCGCGGTTGATGATGTCCTCGACCTTGATGCGATGCATGTGAAAGGGCGTTTCCTGCCCCTCCCGCACGATCATGATCTTCTCGGCATAGGGGCGTTCGCCCGGGCGGTTCTGCACGCCGTTGCGAGTGCAGAGGAGGAGGAGGCCGCGGGCCGCGAAGTCGCCCGAACCGAAGTCGGTCACGTCCCATCCCATCTGATGGTCCGCGCAGAAACGAGCCTGCTCGGGCCGGCTCGCCCAATCGGCAGGCGAGAAGCGCGCCCATGGCGGTGCGATGAAGCCGTGGTGCGCGAAGGTCGCCTCGGCATCCCGGATCAGACCATTGACCTCGGAGCGTTTCATGCTGGTCTCCTCAGGCGTCGGCCGCATGGGCCGCCGCGGCATAGAGTGCGCGGAAGCGGTCGTAGCGTTCGGCATAGGCGGACGCCAGGTGCTTGTCGGGCTCGATCGTCCGGGCGACCGGTGGCGGCGGCATCAAGGCGGCCGGATCGCCGCCGTCGCTGGCGGCCGCGAGGCCGAGACGGGCCGCACCATAGGCCGCGCCGACATCGGCCTCGGCCGAGACGTCGAGCGGACGGTCGAGAATATTGGCCATGATGGACAGCCACACCGGTGAGTTCGAGCCGCCCCCTACCGCAAAGGCGCGATCCACCTCGGTGCCGGCATCCTGCAGCACCCGCAGACAGTCACGGAACGCGAAGCCCACGCCTTCGAGCACCGCCTGCGTCAGGTCGTTGCGGGAGCTCGTCTGGTCGAGGCCGACGAAACCGCCGCGCGCGCCCGCATCGTTGTGCGGCGTCCGTTCGCCGGACAGATAAGGCATGAACAGAGCCGGGGAGGGACGCTCGACCGTCTCGCCGAGGGCCGCCGTCAGGACCGGGGCCGGCGCATCGAGCAGCCGAGCGAACCAGTTGAGGCTGTCCGTCGCAGACAGGATCACGCCCATCTGGTGCCAGGTGTCGGGCAGGGCATGGCAGAAGGCGTGCACCGCGCCGGCCGTATTGGGCGAGAAGCGCGCGTTGGACACGAAGAGCACGCCCGAGGTGCCGAGCGACAGGAAGGAGGCGTTGGGCCGGACCGCGCCGATGCCGCAGGCCGAGGCCGCGTTATCACCGCCCCCACCCGCCACGACGGGCGCCCGATCCATGCCCCACCGGACCCGCAACTGGTCGCGGAGCCGCCCGGTCGGCGCCGTGCCCTCGAAGAGCTCCGGCATCTGCGAACGATCGAGGTGGGTGGCGGCCAGCAAGGCATCCGACCAGCGGCGGCCGCCGACGTCGAGCCAATAGGTCCCGGCTGCGTCCGACATGTCGGTGGCGTGGTCGCCCGTCAGCTTGAGCCTGACGTAATCCTTCGGCAATAGCACGCGGCGGAGTTTGCCGAAGACCTCGGGCTCGTGTTTGCGCACCCAGGCGAGCTTCGGAGCCGTGAAGCCCGGCATCGCGATGTTGCCCGTGATGGCGCGTGCCTCGGGGCAGGCGGTTTCGATCTCGGTGCATTCGGCCGCGGCCCGGCCGTCGTTCCACAGGATCGCGGGGCGCAGGACCGCGTCGGCGTCGTCGAGCAGCGTCGCGCCATGCATCTGGCCCGACAGACCGATCCCGGTGACGGCTGCAATCCGCCGCGGCTCGGCCGCCGCCAGGGCATCGAGGGTTTCGCACACTGCGGCCCACCAGTGCTCCGGATCCTGCTCGGACCAGCCGGGTCGCGGCCTCGAGACGGCCAACGGATAGGTCGCGGCCGCCACGACGCGACCTTCCGGATCCACGAGCACGGACTTGACCGATGTCGTGCCGATGTCGATGCCGACGAACATGCAACCTCCCGTTCTGATTGATCGACAATCTGCCCCAACACGAAGCCGGGCGGAAGGGGTTTGGGATGGTCTCGAAGCGCGATCGGGTGCGGACTGTGCCGCGCGATCGAGAGCTCTCAATCGATGCGGCGCAGTTCCGCCGCGAACCGCCGCCAATTGTCGACATAGGACCGCGCCGAGATGCCGAGCCCCTCGATGGCGGTGGCGTCGAGTTGCTTCACGGCACGCGCGGGGCTGCCGACGATCAGGCTGTTGTCAGGGAACTGCTTGCCTTCGGTCACGAGAGCATTGGCGCCGACGATGCAGTTCGCCCCGATCCTGGCCCCGTTCATGACGGTAGCGCCCATGCCGATCAACGTGGAATCTCCGATCGTGCAGCCGTGCAGGATGGCGCGGTGACCGACCGTGCAGTCTACGCCGATCGTCATGGGAAATCCCATGTCGGTATGGAGAACCGCGCCCTCCTGGATGTTGGTGCGGGCGCCGACCACGATGGCCTCGCGATCGCCACGGATCACGGCTCCGAACCAGACACCGACGTCGGAGCCGAGGTCGACGCGGCCGATCACGTGAGCGTCGGGTGCGATCCAGATCCGATCGGCGGCCGGCAGGCGAGGCTGATAGGTCCCGAGCGCATAGATCGGCATGATCCCGCTCTCCCTTGTCGCCGGACTGCCCGTCAGGCGAGGTTGGCCGGCACCACGCCTTCGCCCATGCGCTGACGATAAAGGCCGGCAAAATCGATCGGATCGATGAACAGCGGGGGGAAGCCGCCGTTGCGCACGGAATCCGCCACGATCTGGCGGGCGAAGGGGAACAACAGGCGAGGGCACTCGATCATGATAAGGGGGTGGACCTGATCGCTCGGGATGCCCGCGACACGGAACACGCCGGCATAGTCGAGCTCGAACTTGAACAAAGTTCCGGCACCTTCGCCGGCCGATCCTTCCAACGACAGGCTAACTTCGAAGTCGGTCTCGGACAGCTGCTTGGCGTTCACGTTCACCTGAATCGAGATGTTCGGTCCCTTCTCCTGCGGCCCGAGCGAATTCGGCGCATTCGGGTTCTCGAACGACAAATCCTTGATGTACTGCGCGAGGGCATTCAGCTGCGGGCCGTCGCCCTTGCCAGGACCGGCACCATTCCCGTTTTGTTCAGCCATCGATCGCTCCTTCGCGTCTCACGGCCCTCGTGCCGATCGCGGTGGCCGGGTATCATGGAACACACCACCCAGCAAGCGAGGAGCCGGACCCTCAGCCGCGACGCATACGGTCCAGCCGGGACCAGTCTTGCGCTTCGAGATCGATGGTCCGCGGTGCGGACGCACGGGGCGCCGAGGGCCTTTGGCCGATCGGGCTCGCCGACACGCCGATGCGTTGCTTGACCCAGTCGCGCCCGGAGGGTGCCATCAGGGCCAGCCCGACGAGATCCGTCAAGAAGCCCGGAACGATGAGGAGCACGGCGCCGACCGTACTCATGGCGCCGTCGATAAAGGCTTCTTCACGGGATGCCCGGCCTTCGGCGACGGCCCGCAATCGTGTCCAAGCCTCCACGCCGACGTGGCGCAGCCGGCTCAGCCCGAGCACCGAAGCCGCGAAGCTGAGGAGGAGCGCCGGGCCGAGCCCGACCCAATCCACCACGGCGACGAAGACCAGGATTTCCGCCACACCGGCGATGACGAAAAGGGTTCCGAGGTTCTGACGGCGCAGCATGGGCATCTCATCCCAGTCATAGATAACGCCGCGTGGTCCGACCCGTCGGCCGGCATGCCGGCCCCGGCCGACGCGCCACCCCACTTCCACGGGGCGGCATACATGGATATTGAACCGCAGCAGTCCCACATCACCGGTACAATATGGGCGTGCCCTCGCTCGACCGCAACTCGTGCCTTCATGGCACTGACGGCAAGGCTTCAGACATGCATCAGCCCTTCGACATCTCGACCGTCGTCTTCGCGGTCCTGGCGATCTTCGTCATCTGGAAGCTTCGCTCTGTGCTCGGGACGCGGACCGGGACGGAGCGGCCGCCCTTCGATCCCTTCGAAGCGCGGCGCAAGCTGCGCGAGGGCAAGACGGCACGGGACGCTTCTCCCGCCGATCCGCGCGCTGGCACCGGCACGGTCATCAAATTGCCGGGTGCCGACGATCGCTCCACCGCCGCCCCTCGACCGCCAGTCGACCCGGCCGATCAGTGGAAGAACGATGTCGAGCCGGGATCCCATGCGCTGGAGGGCCTGGTCAAGATCGGTGAGGCCGATCGCAACTTCACGGCTGAGAGCTTCATGGCAGGCGCCCGCGCGGCCTACGAGATGATCGTGATGGCTTTCGCGGCCGGGGATCGGCCGAGCCTGAAGCCGTTGCTCGCCCGGGAAGTCTACGACGGCTTCGCGGCCGCCATCACGCAGCGTGAACTCCGCGGCCACAAGAACGAGACGACCTTCGTGTCGACCGAGAAATCGATCATCCAGGATGCGCAGCTCAAGGGTCGCACCGCCCAGGTCGCAATCCGCTTCCATTCCAAGATGATCGCGGTCACCCGCGACCGGGACGGGGCGGTGGTGGACGGCGCCGTCGACCAGGTCGGCGACATCTTCGATCTTTGGACCTTCGCGCGCGAAATCGACTCCCGCGATCCGAACTGGCGTCTCGTCGCCACCGAAGCGGGCGCCTAGACGAGCCCTTTCCCCAGGGCTCGTGAGGCACGATCATGCCGCCCCGTCGTCTGACGGAAGCCGAAGTGGCGATCTGGCTTGAAGTCACGAAGACCGTGGTGCCGCGGCCGGGCAGCAGCCTTCCGGTGGTGCCGTCTTTCGACGCACCGGCCGAGCCGGGCGCCCCGCCGGCGTCGCGCAAGGCACCGGCCCGAAGCTACGCGGTGCCGAGTTACACTCCGCCCGTCTCGGCCCCCAAGCCTCCGCCGATCGGCCTCGAGCGCCGCTACAAGCGTCGCGTCGCCGGGGGGCGCGTTCCGGTCGATGGGGTGCTCGATCTGCACGGCATGACGCAGCCGCAGGCTCACGTCGCGCTGCACCGCTTTCTGCTCAATGCGCAGCGGGATGGGTCGCGACTCGTCATCGTGGTCACGGGCAAGGGCCTGAAGGAACGCGTGCGTCAGGATGCGGCAGAACCCGGTGTGCTGCGGCGTGCCGTGCCGTTCTGGTTACGGGACGCGCCGCTCCGGCACCTCGTGATCGGTTTCGAAGAAGCGGCCCTGACCCACGGGGGAGCGGGGGCTCTCTATATCAGGCTGCGCCGCGCCTCCGACTGATACGGTTCCGGAGCGGCGTAAGCGCGCGGCCTGAGCGAAGCGGGCTCAGGGTCGAAAGCGCTGTCAGGCGGACCTTTTCTGGGTGCTCCGCACCGCGATGCGACCCAACACCATAACGATCAGTGCCGCCGGAACGAGGCACCCGAGGCCGACTCTCAGGCCGGCCCACGATGCGACGAACCCGATGATGGGTGGTCCCGACAGGAATCCGGCATAGCCGAAGGTGGCCACCGGCGCGATCCCGGCCGAAGGCGTCGAACCGGCACGGGCCGCGACGCTGAACAGCACCGGCACCACGTTGCTGAGCCCGATCCCGACGGCCGCGAAGCCGATAGCCACGACGAGCGGCGCGGGACGCATCACGGCCAGAGCGAGACCACCCGCCGCGAGGGCGCCGCCCCAGACCAGGACTTGCGGGGCTCCGAACCTCGCCACGATCCAATCTCCCGCAAAGCGGCCCGCCGCCATCGCGACCGCAAAGGCGGCATAGCCCGTCGCCGCTATGGCGACGCTGCTGCCCGACACGGAGGTGAGAAAGATCGCGCTCCAATCCGCCATCGCGCCCTCGATGACGAAGCAGAAGGAGGCGACGAGGCCGAGTAGCAGAAGCGTGCGGCCGACCCCGCCTCGGCGTAGCCACGACCCGACGCCGGTCTGGGCTGTCTTGGCCTTCGTTTGCGGCGTCGAGCCCGGGCCGATGAAAGGCAGCGCCAGAATGTTGAGGAGGCCCGCAAGGCCCAGGGGGATCCAAAGCTGGCCGCCCGATCCGTAGCCTGCGCCCGCCAGGGCACCCCCCAGCGCAGCGCCGAAGAGGCCTCCAAGACTGAAGGCAGCATGAAAGGAGGACATGATCGGAGATCCCCATTTCTCCTCGATGTGTCCGGCATGTCCGTTGACCGAGACGTCCGCGAAGCCGACTGTGAGGCCCATGGTGAAGGTCACGGCCACGAGGCCCGTGAGGGTGCCGGCCAAAGGCGCAAGAGCCGATGCGGCGACCCACACGAGAGCGCCCACTCCCGTGGCGAGACTGGTGCCGATGCGCGGGGCCAGCATCCCGGTCAGGCTCGTGGCCAGGATCGACCCCGCGGCCAGCGCCAGCAGAGCGACGCTGAGTTCGCGGTCCGACAGTGCGACCGCGAACTTGATGGCCGGCAAAACCGCGGCCCAGGCCCCGACCCCGAGCCCCAGAGTCAGGAAGACCGTGAACGTAGCGGCGCGCTCGGACCAAGTGGCGTCGCGCGCGACCGGTGCGACTGTGCTCATGGTGCCCGTCATGCCATTGCGATGCGGTGGATGCGCAGGTCCGACAGATCGAGGCCCGCGAGACGGGCTTCGGGCGTTTCGGCTTCGATCACGAGGTCGTCGACGACTGTCGCGGCTCCCATCGAAAACGGCGCCGACGTGCCGAGCTTGTCGGCCGTGAGAACCGAGACGACCCGGCTGCTCGCGGCGATCAGCCGTTGCTTGAACGCCGCCTCTTCGGCATCGAAGACCGTGAGGCCGATGTCGGGCGCGAGCCCGCAGGCTCCGATGAAGCCGATGTCGGCCCGGATCTCGCCGAGATCCCGCGACGCCCGCGTCCCGAAGGTGGCGCCGATCTCCGGATGGACCTCACCCCCGAGCATGATCACCTTGCAGCGAAGCCGTCCGCCGAGCGCTGCCGCGACGGCCGGTGCATTGGTCACCACCGTAAGGTCGAAATCCTGGGCTAGGTGCTCTGCGACCTGCAGATTGGTGGAGCCCGAGTCGATGAGCACGACCTGCCCTGGCGCCACGAGGCCGGCGGCGGCGCGTCCGAGGAGGCGCTTGCGATCCGGCGCGATCCCCTGACGCTGCGCCAGCGAACCGGCAGCGGGCGAGAGCGGAAGAGCCCCGCCGTACACCCGGCGGCAACGGCCGGCGGCTGCGAGATCGCGCAGGTCGCGTCGGATCGTATCTTCCGATGTGCGGAAATGCCGTGCGAGATCGGCCGCGAGGACGCGGCCGTCCTGGGTCAAGCGTGCAAGGATATGGGTGTGACGTTCGTCGGGAAGGATCATAAGCTGACCAATGCTAATCGGCTAAATCATGCACGATCGTGTAGAAACATGCAAGGACCGCTACCGAAGCTGCTCAGGCGTCCGGCCCGCCCTATCGGCGACGGTCCCGGCAATGCTAAGGGCGCGCCTCGACCTCGCGCGCCTTGGGCGCTTCCCGACTAGGATCATACCGGCACCATGCGTCTGACGCTTTTCTTCGCCACCGCGTTCGGCGCCATCCTGATCGTGGGTCTTGTGGCCTTCTACGGCTGGACCCCGATCCTGATGGCCTTGCAGGCGGTCGGATGGGGCGTCGTGCCGGTCTCGCTGGTGCGGATCGCGGAAGCCGCGGCGGCGGCGGTCTGCTGGTGGCTGCTGCTGGATGGGCGAAGCTGGACATTGCTGCGGGCCTGCCTGCTGCTGCGTTGGGTCAGGGAGGCGGTCAATGTGCTGCTGCCGGTGGCCCAGGTGGGCGGAGAAGTCGTGGGGGCCAGGCTCCTGACCTTCTTCGGCGTCTCGGGCAGCTTGTCGTCGGCCACCGTGCTGGTCGACCTCCTGGCCCAGACGGTGACGCAGTTCTTCTTCACGCTCATCGGTTTGTCGCTTCTTGCGACCGTCGGCGGCGCCGATACGCTGGTCCGCTGGGTCGCGATGGGGCTTGCCGTGATGGCGCCGGCCCTCGTCGGCTTCTTCGTGGCGCAGCGCTACGGCGGGGCGCGGCTCCTCGAGAAGGTTCTCCGGCGTTTCACCGACAATCCGCAATGGGCGACTCTCGGTGGCGGTCTCGCGGCCGTGAACCAGCACATGGTCGAGCTCTACCGACGCCCCGTCCGTCTCGCTCTCGCCTTCGTCATCCATTTCGCGACGTGGTTTCTCGGGGTCTTCGAGATCTGGTTCGCGCTGCGGTTCATGGGATATCCCGTGTCCTACGCCACGGCGCTCGTCATCGAGAGCCTCGGCCAGGCCGTGCGGGGCGCCGCCTTCGTGGTGCCGGGCGGCATCGGGGTGCAGGAGGGCGGGTTCGTGGCGCTGTGCGCCGTCTTCGGGATTCCGGCGCCCGCGGGGATCGCGCTGTCGCTCGCGAAGCGGTTTCCGGAGGTCGTGCTCGGGCTCCCGGGTCTCCTCGTCTGGCAAGGTCTGGAAAGTCGCCGCATTTTCATGCGACGCGATGTGGCTCAGGGGACCCAGCCGGCCATCAAGTGAGATGAGCCGCCCGGCCCTCGTGAGGGCCGCTGGACAGGATGCGTGGCACGCCCATCCCGACCGAGCGAAAGACCATCCGATCTGCGCGCTGCGCAGCCGGCCCTAGGCCGAAGCATGATGAGGACGATTTATGAAGACAATGCGACGCGGGCTCCGGGGGAGCCTGGTCGGTGCGGCGCTCGGCGTCGCGCTCCTGGCCGGCCCGATGGGGTCCGCCCGGGCTCAATCCGCTCCAGCGGCTACGAAAAGCGTGGCGGACCCGGCGGCCCTCGCGGTGCAGGATTTCTACGATGCCCTGTTCGAGTCGATGCGGCATGCCGGCGAATGGAAGATGCAGGGCCGCTACGACCACCTCTATCCGGTCATGATGAAGCTCTTCGACGTTCCGACCATGACGCGCGTTGCGGTGGGGCCCGACTTCGCCAAACTGCCTCCGGACCAGCAGGACAACCTGCGGACGGCCTTCGGCAAGCTCCTGGTCGCCACCTTCGCCAGCACCTTCGACGATTTCAAGGGCGAGACCTACGCGGTCGACGCCGACGTTGCGGCGCAAGGGCAGGACAGGTTCGTCAAGAGCAGGTTCAATGGGGCCGGCGCGCCGGTCGACATCAACTACCTGCTGCGCGGCAAGGGCGACAGCTGGCGGATCATCGACATCTACCTCAACGGGACGATCAGCCAGCTCGCGACCTGGCGTTCTGAATATGGCGCGGCCTTCCAGCAACAGGGCTTCGACGGGTTGATGGCGGCCGTCGAGGCGCAAACCAGCAAAGACATGAGGGCGTTCTGATCGTCACCCTCGCTCTCCTGATCCTCTCCGGCGCCGGATGCGCCTATGCGCTCCTGGCCGCGGCGCTGGTCTGGCGTCGGGCGGGGCCAGATCGAGGAGCCGCCGCGAGAAGCGGCAGCGAGCCGCGTGCGGGCGTGAGCCTGCTGAAGCCGCTCTACGGCGACGAGCCTTTTCTCCTGCGCAACCTGGCCTCCTTCTGTGCCCAGGACTATGCCGGACCGGTCGAGGTCGTGTTCGGCGTCGGGCGGGCCGACGATGCCGCGGTCGCGGTGGTGGACCGGCTGAGAACCATGTTCCCGGCCCTCGCCATGAAGCTCGTGAGCGACGAGCGCCGCTGGGGAACCAACGGCAAGGTGTCCAACCTCATCAACATGGCCGAGCAGGCGCGGCATCCGGTGATCGTGCTGGCCGACAGCGACATGCTGGTCGGCCGGGATTACCTCGACCGTGTCGTCGCGGCGCTCGAGCGTCCGGGTGTCGGTGCCGTCACCTGCCTCTACCGCGGCATCGCGGTGCCGGGGATCTGGTCGCGGCTCGCCACGCAGTGGATCGATTTCCACTTCCTGCCGAGCGTCGTGGTCGGCATGGCGCTCGGGCTCGCCAAGCCCTGCTTCGGCTCGACCATTGCACTGCGCCGCGACACGCTGGAGCGGATCGGCGGCTTCATGGCGTTCAAGGACCGGCTCGCCGACGACTATGCGATCGGGGATGCCGTGAGGGATCTCGGCCATTCCGTAGCGGTGCCGCGTGATCTCGTGCTCGGTCATACCTGCACGGCCACGAGCTTCCGGGCGCTGCTGCGTCAGGAGTTGCGGTGGTCCCGCACCATTCGCTCGCTCGACCCCATGGGCTTCGTCGGGTCGGCCGTAACTCACCCCATCGCTTGGGCGACCCTGGCGGCCGTCTGGTCCGGTTTCGGCGCCGCGGCGATGGGCATGCTTGGTGCCGCTGTTGCATCGCGGTTACTGCTGCAGCTTTTCGTTGCCCGCACTATCGGCACGCGTCCGAATGGCCTTATTCTCGGCCCGGTCCGCGACTACGCGGCTTTCCTGGTTTATCTCCTCAGCTTCTGGCCCGGTTCGATCGACTGGCGCGGCCACCGTTTCGCGCTCAAACCCGATGGGACCATCACGTCGCCCGACATCGCAGGATCATGATGCGCACGCTTTTCCTTCAGGCTCCTTCCTTCGACGGCTACGACGGCGGCGCCGGCGCCCGCTACCAGATGAAGCGTGAGGTGAAGTCCTTCTGGTACCCGACCTGGCTGGCCCAGCCGGCCGCACTGGTCGAGAACTCCAAGCTCATCGATGCCCCGCCCCATCGCCTGAAGTGGGACGATATCGCGCCGCAGGTGAAGGACTACGACCTCGTCGTCATGCATACGTCGACGCCGTCGTTCGACTCCGACATCCGCACCGTCCGCATGTTGCGTGACCTGAAGCCGGATCTGAAGATCGGCCTCGTCGGCGCCAAGGTCATGGTCGAGCCCGAGCAGAGCCTGCAGGCCTGTCCGGCGCTCGATTTCGTGGCGCGCGAAGAGTTCGATTTCACCATCAAGGAAGTGGCCGACGGCCGCGACTGGTCCAAGATAGACGGCATAACCTACCGCAACCCGGAAGGCGTGATCGTCGGCAATGCGGACCGCCGCATCCTCGAGAACATGGACGAACTGCCGTTCGTCACGCCCGTCTACAAGCGCGACCTCGAGATCGAGAACTATTTCGGGGGCTACCTCAAGCACCCCTATATGTCGTTCTACACGGGCCGCGGCTGCAAGTCGCGTTGCACCTTCTGCCTGTGGCCTCAGACGGTCGGCGGCCACAACTATCGCACCCGTTCCATCGGCCACGTGATGGACGAACTGCGCTACGCCCGGGCCGCCTTCCCGCAGGTCAAGGAGTTCTTCTTCGACGACGATACGCTGACCGACAACCTGCCGCGCGTCGAAGCGCTGGCGCGCGAGATCGGCAAGCTCGGCATGACATGGTCGTGCAACGCCAAGGCCAATGTGCCGCGCGAGACCCTGAAGGTGCTCAAGGACAACGGCCTGCGCCTGCTCCTGGTCGGGTACGAATCCGGCAACCAGCAGATCCTGCACAACATCAAGAAGGGCATGCGCACCGAAGTCGCGCGGCGCTTCACCAAGGATTGCCACGAACTCGGCATCGTGATCCACGGCACTTTCATCCTCGGCCTTCCCGGCGAGACGAAGGAGACGATCGAAGAGACGATCAACTTCGCCAAGGAGATCAACCCGCATACGATCCAGATCTCGCTTGCGGCACCCTATCCGGGCACGTTCCTCTACAAGCAGGCGCGAGAGAACGGCTGGCTCTACGACGAATCCCAGGATCTGCTGACCGAGGGTGGGACGCAGATCGCGCCGCTGAATTACCCGCATCTCAGCCACACCGAGATCTTCACCTCGGTCGAGGACTTCTACCGCCGCTTCTACTTCCGCGCCCCGAAGATCGCCTCGATCGTCGGCGAGATGGTGCGCAGCCCCGAGATGATGAAACGTCGCCTGCGCGAGGGCGTCGAGTTCTTCCGCTTTCTCCGCGACCGTAAGGAAGCCGCCTGACGGAACGCAGAGGGAGGCCGATAGACCTCCCGATCCGGCGTCTTCCACGGCCGGGCCGCGCCGCGTCATCTCGACCCGTCCTCGGGAGGGGGCTCGGCGCGTGGTCATGACGAAGCATCTCATCGTGACGGCCGATGATTTCGGCCTTTCGCGTCAGGTCAATGCAGCGGTCGAGGCCAGTCATCGCGACGGCATTCTCACGGCCGCGAGCCTCATGGTCGGGGCGCCCGCGGCCGATGATGCGGTCCATCTCGCCCGAGCCCTGCCGACCTTACGGGTCGGCCTGCATCTGGCGCTCGTCGACGCCAAGCCAATGCTGGCGCCCGAACACGTGCCGGACCTCGTCGGTCCGGACGGCTGGTTCCGACGCGATACGGCCCGGTTCGGGGCCGAGATCTTCTTCCGGCCGCGTCTGAAGCGGCAAGTGGCGCGCGAGATCGAGGCGCAGTTCGAGGCCTTTGCGGCGACCGGCTTGGCGCTCGACCATGTCGATGCCCACCAGCATTTTCACCTGCACCCCACGATCGCCGGGCTTATGATCAGCATCGGTCGGCGTTTTGGCATGAGGGCCGTGCGGATCCCGGCCGAGCCGACCGGCATCATCCGGGCGATCGACGCCAAGGCACCCCGCGCGATCCCAGCCGTGGTGGCACCCTGGACGGCTCTGCTGAGACGGCGTCTCAGGGGGGCAGGTTACGTCGTGCCCGATCAGGTCTTCGGCTTGGCCTGGACCGGTGCCATGACGACGGAGCGGATGGCGGGCCTGATCGCCCGCCTTCCCGAGGGTGTCACCGAGATCTACACGCATCCGGCAACCAACGGAGACTATCCGGGCGCCGCGCCGGGCTACCTTTATGCCGAGGAACTCAGCGCCCTCGTCGCACCCCGGGTGAAGGCTGCCGTCGCGCGCGGCGGGATCACGTTGTGCGGCTACGCGGATACTACAGAGCACCTGTAACGTGCCCGCTATTCCGGGCTGGCGTAAATCGCGAACCTGGACACTTCTAAAATGCGTCAAATTGCTTGATTCGCAGCTGTACGCTCCGTCATTGCGAGCGGGGCGCGAAACCCATCCTCGATCATGCGCTGGGTTGTTTCGTCGCTACACTTCTCGCAATGAGGGTTGGGAAGATTGGGCTGAGATCAACCCGATCAGCACGCAGACCATGTCTACTCCGCGGCTTCCGCGACCTCTCGCCCAATCCGGCGCGCTTCCTCGTCGGGGTCCGTCTGCTTGTTCCGGGGCGGACCCATCAGGGCCGGCTGGAAGAAGACCGCGGAGATCAGCGTGCAGGCCAGCGACAAGGCCAGGAGTTTGCCCATGCTCGACGTTCCCGGATGGCTCGAAGCCCAGAGCGAACCGAAGGCAACGGCCGTGCACATGGCGCTGAAGAAGACCGCGCGGGTGAGGCTCGACTGCAGCACGTGTTTCTGCCCGGCACGCCAGGCCATGACGAAATAGATCTTGAACGCCACGCCGAGGCCGAGCAGCAGCGGGATCGCGATGATGTTGGCGAAGTTCAACGGCAACCCGAGCAGCACCGTGATCTCGAGCGTGAGGACGCCGGCGAGCAGGAGCGGAACCAGCGTCAGCAACACGTCGGTCACGCGACGCAGCACGATGAACAGCAGCACGGCGATCGAGCCCAGCGCCCAGAGCCCGGCTTCGATGAAGGCCTGGATCACCGTATCGCCCGAGTCCCTGATCACGATCGGCTCGCCGGTCGCGTCCGGCGCCACGGTGAGGACGGCGTCGCCGAAGGCTTTGATGTTCGCGTTGCTGTCGGACAGGTTCCTCGGAGTCACCTCGACCCGCGACTGTCCATCTGCCGCAATCCAGTCGCTCTTGATGTTGGCCGGGAGATTGTCGAGCGTCACCTTCTCGGCCGACACGATGCCACGCAATTGGTCGAGCAGGATGTGCATGGCCGGCACGATG
The DNA here is from genome assembly GCA_964245215.1 of uncultured Lichenihabitans sp. Classification (GTDB taxonomy): domain Bacteria; phylum Pseudomonadota; class Alphaproteobacteria; order Rhizobiales; family Beijerinckiaceae; genus Lichenihabitans. Next base: position 10,958 of record CAXTME010000056.1, on the reverse strand, counting down.
GCCTGGCGCGCGATCTTGCGCGCCTCTGGAGCGGCGTCGGCGAGCTTGATCACGTCGGCCGCAAGGCGCGACGTCGTCGCGGCAGCATCGCCCGTGCCCTTCGCGGCGGCCCGGACGAGCCGGACATTGGCGCTGCGCAAAGCCGCGACATCGTCGTCATCGGTTGGCACCGGCTTGACCTCCGTTGGGTTCAGCGACGGGCCGATGAGGTCGTTGAGATCCTGGACGATGGCCAGCTTCGGGTCCTGGTCCGGCGGGATAAAGGCGTCGAGGGTCTTGGCGCTCGCGACGTCCGGAAGCTTGGTGAGCTTGGCCGCAACCTGCTGGGCGCCGTCGAGAGACGGTGCCAGCACGTCCGCCTTGTAGGGGGTGGTGTTAGGGTCCTTGCCGAGATCCAGCAGCGTGGCCACGGCCTCGGTCTTGGTGCTGTTGAGGTGGATCGGGTTGAAATCGAAATGGACGCGGAACAGCAACGGCGAGAGCAGAGCCACGGGGCCGAGCGTCAACGCGATCACCAATACGCGATGGGTTTCGAGAAAATGATCGACGGGCGCCAGGAAGCGGTAGCCGACCTCGCGGCTTTCCGATGGCGGGTTGAAGAGGGCCAACAGCGCCGGCAGAACCGTGATGCTGACCAGAAACGCGATGACCATGCCGTTGCCGGCAATGAGGCCGAGTTCGGAAACGCCGCGGTAGTCGGTCGGAAGAAAGGAATAAAATCCGGCGGCCGTCGCGGCCGCGGCCAACGCCAGCGGCTTGCCGGCCTTGGCACCGGCTCCCACGATGGCGGGCAGGAGTTTGCCGTCGAGATGACGCTCGTCCCGGTAGCGAACCGAAAGCTGGATGCCGAAATCCACCCCGATGCCGATGAACAGCACCGCGAACGCGATCGAGATCAGGTTCAGCGCGCCGACGAGGGCAAGCCCCAGGGCCGCCGTCATGACGAGCCCGACCGCGGTCGAGAGCACGACCGCAAGGATGAGCCGCCCGGATTTCAGGGCGAGCCACAGCAGGAAGACCACGGCCAGAACCGTCAGGATGGAGTTCAGGGCGAAGCCATCCTTGACGGTGCCGAACTCCTGATCGTCGAGCGGGATCTGGCCGGTCAAGCGCACCGTGACGCCGTTGTTCGGCGTCAGATTGAGCTTCTCGATGGCGCGGTGCACCGTATCGGTCGGGGCCTCGCCGGGTTCGAGGTTCCCGTAATCGAGTTTCGGCTTGATCTGGACGAAGCGGCGGTTCGGGCTGGCCTGGTCATCCGCATTGCCGACAATCGCTTGGAACGAAAAGGGCACGAGCGTGCCGGAGAGCGCTCCCTCGATCGAGTCGGCCATCTTGCCGAAGAAGGGCGCCACTTGATCCAGCGGCGTTTTTCCCTGCTCGATCCCGATCGAGATCATTCCGGCCATCTGCATCAGGCCGCGCAGGCTGGGGTCGGCGGCCAGCGTCGCGAGGAGCGGCTGCGCTTTGCCGAGCTGGTCGGCAACCTGCTGAACCTTCTCAACAGGCTGGAAGAGCAATCCATCCTTGCTGAAGAAGCTTTGCTCGGGCGGCAAACGGACGAAATAGAACCTGTCGCTGCGGTCTTTCAGTCTCGCGACGAGGCGGTCTGCCGCATCCTGGGCGGCTTCGGGCGTCGTCCCATCGATCACGACCAGGATGAGATCGTCGTTCTGGGGAAAGGCCTTGCTGAAGGCTTCCTGACGCTGCCGCCAGGGCAGGTCCCTGGCGATCAATGTGTCGGAATCGGTGTTGATCGCGAAGTGCGAGACCGCATAATAAGCCGAAAGGGCGGTCAGGAGGGTGGCCAGCAGCACGACGAGCTTGGCATGGCGGCTACTGGCGGCGACAATCCGCGCGACAATCGTGGTCAGCATTCGCTCGTCAAAATCCTCATCATGGCGCTTCTGGGAACGCGGAGCCGGCTGCTACGCGGTTGGGACGGCCAATTCATGGCAGCGTGGGCGGGGCCCCCCTTGGCGGGCGCCTATTCGGTGTCGAAAGCCGGCCTGGCGAACAGGCACGCAACCGTACGCCGCACTGAAGGCACGGGTCTCCGCCCGTTGGCTAGATGGGTGCCATGCTATGCCCGACAAGGCAAGCCGTCCGGCGAATCAGCCATTTCGCAACGCCGGGATGCTTCCGTCTTCGTTCAGCAGGTCGGAGCCAGCAAGGGTCGATATGATGGGTGAACCGCAGCGGGTCCTGGTCGGCGTCCTAGGGGCGGCTCAAGGCGTTCGAGGCGAGGTCCGTGTCAAATCCTACACGGCCGTCGCGACTGCGATCGCGGACTACGGACCCTTGTGGTCCGAGGACGGGCGGCGATCCTTTACGGTCACGGCGCTTCGGCCTCTCAGGGACGACATGCTGGTGGCCAGGATCGTGGGTCTCACCGACCGCGACGGCGCTGCCGCCCTGACCGGGACCAAGCTCTACGTCGACCGGGCCAGTCTGCCGCCACCCGACGAGGACGAGTTCTATCAGATCGATCTCTTGGGATTGCTGGCGGAGGATGAGGCAGGTCAGGCACTCGGTCGAGTCGCGGCCGTCCAGAACTTCGGCGCAGGCGACCTCCTGGCCATCGCGCCATCGGTCGGGGACACGCTTCTGGTTCCCTTCACGAAAGCTTTCGTACCCATCCTCGATTTCGAGGGTGGCCGCCTGGTCGTGGCGGCCGGAGCCTTGCTGACCGGCGACGAGGCGGAACACCCCGTTCCTCCGGCCGAGGAGGCGTGACATGTGGCGCGCCACGATCCTGACCCTGTTCCCGGCGATGTTTCCCGGCCCGCTCGGCCTCTCGCTCGCAGGAGAGGGCCTGGCGCGGGGGCTGTGGGCCTGTGAGCCTTATGACATCCGGACGCACGGGGTCGGTCGGCACCGGGCTGTCGACGATACCCCCGCGGGCGGCGGCGCCGGCATGGTGATGCGGGCCGACGTGCTGGCGGAAGCCATCGATTCAGCGGCACCCGCCGGAGATCCACGGCCCCGGCTCCTGATGACGCCGCGAGGCCGGCCACTCGACCAGCGTCGTGTCAGAGCACTGGCCGCGGGACCCGGCGTGGTCTTGCTCTGCGGACGGTTCGAGGGCGTCGACGAAAGGCTCGTCGCGGCACGCAGCCTCGAGGAGGTCTCGATCGGCGACTTCGTCCTGTCGGGCGGCGAGATCGCGGCGCTGACGGTGCTCGATGCCTGCATCAGGCTCGTCCCCGGCGTCATGGGCAAGCCGGACTCGGGTGTGGAGGAGAGCTTCGAGAACGGCTTGCTCGAATACCCGCACTATACGCGGCCGCGCGACTTCGAAGGTCTGCAGATCCCCGCTGTCTTGCTCGGGGGCGACCACGCCAGGATCGCGTCATGGCGCCGCGCCGAAGCCGAACGCGTCACCGTGGAACGACGGCCCGACCTGATGCTTCCGAAACCCTAACCCGGCGAGCTCGCGGCGGCTTGCCGATCGGGGCCGTTCCACGCGGAGCTTGTGGCCTCTCGAGAGCCATAGGACACTGCGGTATCGGCCGTCTCCGGAACGAGGTCCGCCATCAAGGTCGCGAGTCGGCTCGACTGTCGGGGTGTCAGTTGCCGGAACCGCAATCCATAGCGCAGCGTCGATCCCACTCGCCTCAGGTCGCAAAGTAGAACGGGAAGCACCACCGCGGGATCTCCAGCGCGCGTCGGCCGGAACGACAACAGCCCCGTGGCGCCGAGTTGATCTTCGACCTTGTGCGTCTGGTTCAAGATCACCACGCCGCAGCCGGTTTCCGAAATATCGTCGACGCGAACGTTGAGGAGAACCTGGCCAGACGCCAACTCGGCAAGATCTCTCACGCTGTGGCGCGGCGATTGACGGCGCTCGGCCGCGTCTCTCTGCATGGTTGGATACTCCACTGACGCAGAGGTTGTATCGGCTTCGGGTTAAAGCCTTCTCAATGCGACCTCAGAGATCCGGGGGTGTTGGCGGCCTGCTTCTCCTTCCGCAAGTCCTCGTCTAATGAGGCGTGCAGGACATCCGGCATCGGCCGGCCCTTGTTCTCGTCGAAAGCTGCCATGGCCATCAGAGTTCACAAAGGCGACCTGCCCGAGCATTATCGCTCCGGCAGCAGCGTCGCGATCGATACTGAAACACTGGGCCTCAAGGCGCATCGCGATCGGCTGTGCGTCGTCCAGTTGTCGACCGGCGATGGATCCGCCGACGTGGTGCAGATCGCGAAAGGCCAGGTCCGCGCCCCGAATCTCGAACGCCTCCTCGCCGATTCCGCGGTGCTGAAGCTCTTTCATTTCGCCCGGTTCGACATAGCGGTCATGTTCAACGCCTTCGGTGTGATGACCGAGAACCTTTATTGCACCAAGATCGCGTCAAAGCTCGTGCGGACCTATACGGACCGGCACGGTCTTCGCGAGTTATGCCGCGAACTCCTCGGGGTCGATGTTTCGAAGCAACAGCAATCGTCGGATTGGGGCGCCGATGTTCTGACCGACGCCCAGGTGGCCTATGCGGCTTCGGACGTCCTGCACCTGCACGCCCTGAAGACGAAGCTCGACGCCATGCTGCTGCGCGAAGGGCGCGACGGCCTCGCGGCCCAGTGTTACGGGTTCCTGCCGACACGCGCGCGTCTCGATCTGCTGGGATGGCCCGAGAACGACATCTTCGCGCACGAATGATGGCCATCTTCGATGACCGGCCCCGGCCACCGTCGCACAAGCCCGCGACATCGCGGCATCGGGCTTGTACGACGGTGGTGCGACGCGTCATAACTTGGCCATGGCTTTGCAGCTAAGCTCTCAATCGACGTCCGTCCCCGGTGTTGCGAGCGCATGACAGATTTTGCCCAGGCCTCCCGGCCGGAGAGCATCGCGGTCGCAGGGCCTCGCCACGACGCGTTCCGTGCGGCCGGTCGCCATACGATCCGCGTCCGAGTTCTTCGGAAATTGGTCCTTTTCGGCGCGGTCGCTGGAACCCTTCTGCTGGTCGTCTTCGCCTTCTTCAATCCGTTCCGGATCGCGGTCCCCGGCCTGTCGATCGATGGTGTCGGGCTGAACGGCAGCAAGATCACCATGGATCATCCCAAACTGACCGGCTTCCGCAGCGATGGGCGACCCTATTCGCTGCTCGCGACATCGGCCGTCCAGGATGCCAAGACCCCCAACATGCTGGAACTGCACGACATCGATTCGCATGTGACGATGGCGGACAAGAGCGTGGTTCACATCGTCTCGAACTCGGGACTTTACGACAGTTCCAAGGAAACCATGCAGCTCCACGATGCCATTCACCTGTCGAGCGACAATGGCCTCGACGCGCGGATGAAGAGCGCCTTTATCGAGTTCAAGACCGGTCTCGTCGACACGCGGGAGCCGCTGACCGTCGTGATGAATACGGGAACCGTGTCGGCCGACACGATGCATATGACCGACAACGGCAAGCTCGTCACATTCGAGGGTCATGTCCATACCGTGGTGATGCCGGCTTCGACCGCCTCTGCTACAGCCGGCACGCTGAAGGGGTCGGCGCAATGACCGGCTCCTTCAGCGCCAGAATCGCCCCCTGGGTCGCTGTCATGATCTTGGCGCTGCCGTTTGGGCTCGGTCATGCCGTCGCGGCTGCCGCGAAGAAGCCACCCGCTTCGCCGCCGCCGGCCGCGGCGGCTCCGGCCCAGAAGCCTGCCGGGGGCGTTCCGCTGCTGCCGGGTGGAGGATCCAAGGAGCCCGTGAGCATCAATGCGGGCAAGCTCGACTACTACGACAAGGAACAGAAGCTCATCTATACGGGCGACGTCGTCGTGGTTCAGGGGGATTCCACGATGAAAGCCTCCGTCCTGACGATCTTTCTCGAGAAGTCCGCGCCTGCTCCGGGCACCGCAGGCGCACCTGCCGCACCCGCCGCACCTGCCGCTGCGGGGGTCGGACCGGGTCAGGGAAGCTCCGTCAGACACATGGACGCCACAGGGCCCGTGACCCTGATCTCGAAGGACCAGGTCGGCACCGGCGACAGCGCGACCTACGACAAGGGTGAAGACAAGGTCTACCTCAACGGCAATGTCACCCTGAGCCAGGGTACCAACGTCACCCAGGGCGATCGGTTGATCTACGACATGGCAACGGGGCAGGCCCAGGTGTTCTCCGGTCAGACGAATGGCGGACGGGTGATGAGCGTCTTCACGCCGGGCAGCGGTGCGCCCGGTGGCCCGGCGAAGCCGGCGGCGGCCCCGAAACCGGCTTCGGCCACGAACGCGGCTGCGAACAAGCGCAATTCCGCGGCCGGCCATGCGCCCCGCGGCGAAGATGCGGCGGCGCGCGGCGACGACATCCAGGCGCAATGATCAAGGCAGCGGCCCGGCCGCGACCCGATCTGCAGCACCAAGCGGACCACGTCGCCTGATGGGCCTCTTCTCCTTCAAGGCCGCCAAGACGGCCCCATCGCCGAAGCGCGACCCGGTCTTCGACGGGAACCCTCCTGACACCTTCGCGCTGCCGCCCGCTGCGCACCCCGACGCCCATTCTCCGGCGACGGCCCTGCCGGATCCGGCGTTGCTCGCCGATGAGGACTGGCCGGCCGAAGCCTATTCGGACGAGCAGGTCGGAGACGATGCCTATTCCCGCGATCCGGCCTGGGACATGGCGCCGGGCTCCCGCCAGTCTCTGTCGCCCGAAGGCATGCTGGGCGTCTTCAATCTCGGCAAGGCCTATCGCGGCCGAAAGGTCGTCCAGGATGTTTCCATCAACGTCCGTCGTGGCGAAGCCGTAGGCCTGCTGGGACCGAACGGCGCCGGCAAGACGACGGTGTTCTACATGATTACCGGGCTCGTCAAACCCGACAAGGGGATGATCCAGCTCGAAGGCCACGACGTCACGGGTCTGCCCATGTATCGCCGGGCGCGGCTCGGTATCGGCTACCTGCCCCAGGAGGCCTCGATCTTTCGCGGTCTCAATGTCGAGGACAACATCCGCGCGGTTCTCGAGATCACCGTACCCGACAAGGCCGAGAGGGAAGCCGAGCTCGAGAACCTTCTCGCCGAATTCAACATCGCGAGGCTGCGCAAGGCGCCATCGATCGCGCTGTCGGGCGGCGAACGCCGGCGCTGCGAGATCGCCCGGGCCCTGGCGGGACATCCCTCGTTCATGCTGCTCGACGAGCCCTTCGCCGGCATCGATCCGATCGCGGTCGGCGACATCCAGGACCTCGTGCGACACCTCAAGGGTCGCGGCATCGGCGTGCTGATCACCGACCACAACGTGCGCGAGACACTCGGCCTGATCGACAGAGCCTATATCATCCATTCCGGCCACGTGCTGACCGAAGGCTCGGCGGACGAGATCGTGGCGCACCCCGATGTCCGGCGTCTTTATCTTGGCGAAGACTTCCGAATGTAGGCCTCGCCTGCGGCAGCGTGTCGTGTCATGCTCAATGCAAGTTCGGGGCCGCGTTGGCGTTACGACTCCGCCAGCCGATCCGTGCTATGAGTTCGAACGGCGCTCCTGAGGGGGCAACACGCACAGGCGGCTCGGCTCGTCGTCGCGGACCAACCCTCAGTAGCGGCTCGGTGGCTGAGGAACGAGAGCTGGATGGCGTTATCGGCGAAGCTCGTGATGCGCCAGGGTCAGGCCCTGGTGATGACGCCGCAGTTGATGCAGGCGATCAAGCTTCTTCAACTGTCGAATTTGGAATTGGCGTCCTTCATCGAGGAGGAACTCGAACGCAATCCGCTGCTCGAACGCGCCGAGGAGACGGCGGACCCGCGGGACCGCGAGGAACCGGTGTCCGAAACGCCGGACGGCGGTGACCCGGCCGAACGGGACTGGACCAGCGAGGAATTCGAAACCGACCGTACCTCGCTCGAAGCCTCGCTGGGCACCGAACTCGAGAACAGCTTCGAATCCGATGCCACGGGGGCCGTGGCTACACCGAACCTCGAGGGGCAGGGGCTTTCGGCGACCTCTTGGACCGGCGCGCCGCCTTCGGCCGAGGGAGAAGGGTCGAGCCTTGAGCGATACGTGGCGGCCCGTCCCTCTCTGCACGACCATCTGGGAGAACAATTGCTGCTGGCGGTCACCGATCCTGTCGACCGGATCGTCGGCCACAGCTTGATCGATGCCATCGACGACGCCGGCTACCTGGCCGAGACCTTGGACGACATCGCCGAGCGGCTCGGCTTGCCCGTGGTCCGTGTCGAAGCGGTCCTGACGGTGATCCACACCTTCGATCCGACGGGGATCGGGGCGCGATCGCTCGCGGAATGCATCATGCTGCAGCTCAAGGAGCGGGACCGTTTCGATCCTGCCATGGCGTCGCTGGTCGGACATCTCGATCTTCTGGCCCGGCGCGATCATGCCGCGCTGAAGCGGGTCTGCGGCGTGGACGACGAGGACCTCGCCGACATGGTGGGGGAGATCCGACGACTGGACCCGAAGCCCGGGCGTTCCTTCGGCGGCGGACCGGTGCAGGCCGTGGTGCCGGACGTGTACGTGAGGGCTGCACCCGACGGCTCGTGGCTGATCGACCTCAACACCGACGTGCTTCCCCGCGTCCTGATCAACCAGACCTATCGCGCCCGCGTTTCGCGCCATCCGGTCAGCGATGCCGACAAGAGCTTCGTCGCCAATTGCCTGCAGACCGCCAACTGGCTCACGAAGAGCCTGGAGCAGCGGGCCCGGACGATCCTGAAGGTCTCGAGCGAGATCGTGAGGCAACAGGACGCCTTCTTCGCCTATGGGGTCCAGCACCTTCGGCCCCTGAACCTCAAGGCCGTGGCCGATGCCATCGGCATGCATGAATCGACCGTCTCGCGCGTCACGTCGAACAAGTACATGGCGAGTCCGCGCGGCATCTTCGAGTTGAAGTATTTCTTCACGGCCTCCATCGCCTCGACCATGAACGGGGCCGCGCATTCGGCCGAGGCCGTGCGGTTCCGCATCAAGCAGATGATCGATGGCGAAGCTCCGTCGGACGTGTTGTCGGACGATGCCATCGTGGCGCGGCTCAAGGCCGCCGAAATCGACATCGCGCGGCGCACCGTAGCGAAATATCGGGAAAGCCTCCGTATTCCGTCCTCGGTCGAGCGGCGGCGGGAGAAGTCGGTCATGGTCCTGGCGGGCCGCTGAACCGCGCCGAGGCAGGCTTGCCGTTCCAGTGCCGGTCGGATCCAGGCTGACAACGACTGCCGCGTGGTGATAGCAGCGGGCTGGAGTGTGTCAGCTGCAGCCGGACACACTCCACCTCGAAGAAGCGGGCACGTTGACAGGCCTGGGAAACGCGAACGTTTCCACAACGGCCTGACGTGCCCTTAACCCGAGCGCGAGAGGAAGCCCGTGAATCAAGCCGAAACAGCACGCCTCGATACCCTGATGGCGCGCGCCGGGTCGTCATGGTCCGTGATGGGCATCCTCAACGTCACCCCGGATTCCTTCTCGGATGGCGGACAGTTTGCAGCGCATCTCACAGCCGTGGCGCAGGGGGAGGCCCTGGCGGCGGCCGGTGCCGCCGTCATCGACGTCGGGGGTGAGTCGACCCGGCCGGGGTTCACGCCGGTCGATGTCGAGGAGGAGTGGCGCCGCATCGCACCGGTCATCGAGACGCTCGCGAGCCGACTGACGGTGCCTCTCTCGGTCGACACCACCAAGGCTGAAGTGGCACGACGGGCTCTCGCGGCCGGCGCCGTGTTGGTCAACGATATCTGGGGCTTTCAGGGCGATCCCGCCTTGCCCGAGGTCGTGGCCGAGGCCGCCGCCGGAGCCGTCCTGATGCACAATCGAAGCACGCCTGATCCCGGCATCGCGATCGTCGAAGACATGTTGCGCTTCTTCGAGCGATCGCTGCGTCGGGCGGAGCGCGCCGGCGTCGCGATGGGACGGCTGATCCTCGATCCCGGCATCGGCTTCGGGAAGACGCAAGGCCAGCAGGTCGAGGCCATCCGAGCGGTGGGGGCCTTGAAGGACTTCGGCCTGCCGATCATGGTCGGGCTGTCGAAGAAGAGTTTCCTCGGTCGCCTGACCGGAGCGCCGGTCGAACGACGCGGGGTCGAGACGCTGGCCGCCAATCTCGCGGCAGCGGCTGCGGGGGCGACGCTGTTCAGGGTGCATGATGTGGCCGATCATGTCGCGGCCCTCGCGGTCTACGGAACGATCATGCGGCAGGGCACCGCCGTCGGGGCAGATCCGATATGAGTGCCGAAGCGGGCTCCGCGAGTCCCGAGATCCCCTGGGTCGAGGTGGCGTTCGGCCTCGGGAGCAATGTCGGGGCCAAGGCCGAGAATCTTGCAAAGGCGCTCCGGGTGCTCGACGCCGCCGGCATTGCGCGTGACCTCCGCTGTTCGTCTCTGTACCGGACACCGCCTTGGGGACCGGTCCCGCAGGACTGGTACGTGAACGCCTGTGCGGTCGGCACGACGGACCTCGCGCCCTTGGCCCTCCTGCGTCGCATCAAAGCTGCGGAAGTGGTGCTGGGCCGGGTCGAGACGGAGCGCTGGGGGCCGCGGGTGATCGACATCGACATCCTGTATTACGGCGATGTCGCGCTGAAGGCGCCGCGCCTGACGCTGCCCCACGCGGAACTCATGAACCGCGCCTTCGTGCTCGTGCCCTTGGCCGAGCTGCGGCCCGATCGTGTCGTCGGCGGCAGAACGATCGCGGAAGCTGTGAGCCGGGTCGACGTGACCGGGGTCGAGAGGCTCTGAAGGCGGCGACGCTTCGCCGCTTCAGAGCATGATGACAAGACGTCGGTACGGGTTCCTGGGTGACATGATGCTCGATCTGATCGAACCGATCACGTTCAAGCCTTCAGATCGGTTCGAACCGAAGGCATCGTGATCTAAGCAGCCTTGCGTGGCGAAAGCCACGATTGATTTGGCTTTTTCAAAGCAAAATCAATGCTGCTTCGAACCTTAAGTGTAAGCAGACTTGTGAGAGTCTGCTTAGGCCGCGAGGTCCGCCACCACCATGTCGAGCACCGGGAAGCCCTCCCGGGTCAC
>CAXTME010000055.1:0-30629 GCA_964245215.1 uncultured Lichenihabitans sp. | reverse complement strand
TGCGGCCGAGCGAATCGACCGAACTCTGGACGTTCCGCCGCGACGACCGCGGCCCTTGGCGCCTGTCCGCCATTCAGCAAGCCGCCTGAACCGTAACCAGCACGCCACGGGCTTTAAAACCCGCGTCGGCTGGCCGCGCGTGCCGCCAAGAATAGCCCGGGATCGCGATCGGCAGGCAAAGCTGTCGCATCCCGGAGGTCGTTTCGCGTAAGACCGATGTCGCGAAGTTCGTGCTCGCTCATCGCTCCCATGCCGTCGAGCAACCGGCGGCTCTCAAGTGCCCGCAGCGGCCAGAGTAGAACCGCGTCGACGAGGCCGAGTGCGGCCCGAGCGACACTTGATACGCGCGCGAAAGCCGAAACAGGGTGGGTATAGCGAGGCCGATCGATCATCATGAGCATGGCTAAATCCTCCAAAAGGGCATCCGATCACGCCGCCCTTGACAACAAGGTGGCCCCCGGGCATCGATATATCCAACGAATGTTTAGCATCCCATCGATCTAGGATCGGCATCAATCATGCTTGACACCGACCAGCTTCGCTCCTTCTTGGCCATCGTCGACACAGGGAGTTTCACTCGTGCGGCCGATCGGGTGAACAAGACGCAAAGCGCCGTCTCGATGCATGTCAGGCGCCTGGAAGAGCGGCTCGATCGCCCGCTCTTCGTCAAACATGGCCGCGGCACGCGGTTGTCGCCCGACGGCGAGCGCCTGGTCGACCATGCCCGTCGAATGCTGCAGGTCGAAGCCGCAGCCTTGGCGGACCTGACCTGCAACGGGCTCACGGGACGCATCGTGTTCGGCATACCCGACGATTACGCCGAGCTTCTCCTGCCCGAGATCGTAGGCCGCTTCACGCGGCGGCACCCCCAGGTGGAGCTTTCGGTCCTGTGCCATCCGAGCACCGACCTCGCCGAACGTGTCCACCTTGGCGAAATCGACGTCGGGATCGTCACGGATTGCGCCGAAATCAAAGGCATCGAGATCCTGCGCGAAGAACCCCTGGACTGGGTGGCGGGCCTGAGGGCCGGACCGATCGAGGAGCAGCGTCCCCTGCCTCTCGCGCTTGCGACGCCGAGTTGCGCATGGCGCCAGGTCGCATTGGCGGCCTTGAAAAAGGCCGGCATCCCGTCTCGGCTCTTCCTGATGTCGACCAATTACGCTGCCATCGCGCCGATCGTTCAGGCCGGGTTGGCGTTGACGGTGCTGCCGAGAGCGGTGGTGAACCTCTCGAGGCAGAGAATCCTCACGCCGGAATCAGGGCTGCCGGCCCTACCCACCGTCAGGGTCGGATTGCTGCGCGGGTCGTCTGGTCATTCCGATGTGGCAGCGGCCCTCGCCGACGACATCAGGGCGAGTCTTGCGCCAGAAGCGACCGGGGTGAGGGAAGCGGCTTGAGAGAAGACCGCCGCTTTCGGCGAGGCGGCGTAGACAGTTGCAGGCGACAGGACGCTCGGCGCCAAAGATCCTGATCCTGCGTCGTGGCCGGCCGGGGACATCGGCTCGGACCGAAAGCGGTTGTCCCCTGCCCCCAAGCCGTCCTATACCGGGGCATGCCGTCGGTTCGATCCCACGGCTCCGGGTGCGCTCCGCAGAAGCGTTCCCTCCGGCTGAGACACGGGCCACACTGCCAGCACGGGCGAGATGACGGACCTCTACCACCACCCTCTCTGCCCGCATTCCCGCTTCATCCGCCTGATCCTCGGCGAAATCGGAATCGAGCCCACCCTGATCGAAGAGCGTGTCTACGATCGGCGGCACGACTTCCTGATCATGAACCCGGCCGGCACCACGCCTGTCATGGTAGAGGAACCTTTGGGCGCGATCCCCGGCGCCGGGCCGATCGGAGAATATATCGATGAAACGCGGGGCCTCGGCCTCGGCGATCGCCGCCTTCTGCCGGAAGACCCTGCGGGCCGTGTCGAGACGCGCAGATTGCTCGACTGGTTCAACGTCAAGTTCTTTTCGGAAGTGTCGGGTCACCTCATCACAGAGAAGGTCTACAAGCGTTTCATGACGTCCGAGCAGGGTGGCGGCGCACCCGACATGGACACGGTGCGGGTAGCGCGGGCCAACATCCGCTACCATCTGCGCTACATCGGCTTTCTCATCCGGAGCCGGAACTGGCTCTGCGGCGACCGGATGACCTATGCGGACCTTGCAGCGGCCGCTCATCTGTCGAGCATCGATTTTCTGGGCGACGTGCCATGGGCGGAGGACGAAACGGCCAAGACCTGGTATGCCCGGATCAAATCGCGGCCGTCCTTCCGGCCGCTGTTGGCCGATCGCGTGCCGGGGATCGTGCCGAGCCCGGTCTACGCGGACCTCGATTTCTGACCCCACCGGCCGACCGGCTCAAAAGACTTATTACAGCACGCGCCGAGGCACTCGGCTTCGATGCCTGCCGGGTGACGACGCCGGACGCGGCACCCGAAGCCGGTGCCCGCCTCGACGCGTGGCTCGCGGCCGGTCATCACGGCACGATGCAGTGGATGGCCGACACGGCGGGTCGGCGCCGTGCGCCGCGCGCGCTCTGGCCAGACGTGCGATCCGTCATCATGCTCGGGATGAACTACGGACCCGAGACGGATCCGTTGGCCTCGCTGGCGCGACGCGACGCCGGGTCGGTGTCGGTCTATGCCCGGCATCGCGACTACCACGAGGTTGTCAAAGGCAAGCTCAAGGATTTGGCCGGCACCGTGGCACGCCTCGGTGTCGCCGCGGGCGCTGGAGCCGAGGTGAAGGTCTTCGTCGACACGGCGCCCGTGATGGAGAAGCCGTTGGCCGAAGCGGCCGGCCTCGGATGGGCCGGCAAGCATACCAACCTCGTCTCAAGAGACTACGGCTCCTGGCTGTTCCTCGGCTCGATCTTCACGACGCTCGACCTCGCGCCCGATCCTGCCACGGGCCAGCATTGCGGAACCTGCCGGGCCTGCCTCGATGCCTGTCCGACGCAGGCCTTCCCGGCGCCGTTCCGGCTCGATGCGACGCGCTGCATCTCCTATCTCACGATCGAGCATGCCGGCCCGATCGCGCCGGCGTTCCGGCCGCTGATCGGCAATCGCATCTACGGCTGCGACGATTGTCTCGCGGCGTGCCCCTGGAACAAGTTCGCGATCACCGGTCGCGAAGCGAAACTGCGGGCTCGCGACGACCTCGCGGCGCCGAGCCTCGACCGGCTGTCGCGCCTCGACGATACCGGCTTCAGGACCCTGTTTTCGGGCAGCCCGATCAAACGCATCGGGGTCGACCGTTTCCTGCGCAACGTGCTGATCGCCATTGGCAACTCCGGCGACCTCTCGCTCGCGCCTCGCGCCGTGGCGTTGCTCGGTCACGCGTCGCCGCTCGTCCGCGCCATGGCGGTCTGGGCCGGGCGGCGTCTCGTCGGAACCGAAGCCCTGGACGCGGCGTCGCCGGGCCGCCGCGCCAGCGAGGTGGACCCGGACGTCCGGATCGAGTGGGAAGACCGATGAAACTCTTCGTCTTCGGCATCGGCTATACGGCGGGGCACTACCTGCGCCATCATGCCGGCCCCTTCGACGCGGTGGCCGGAACGGTGCGATCGATCGAGAAGATCGGAGAACTCCGGACCGACCGCATCGAGGCCCTGCGCTTCGACCCGCCAGAGGCGGATCCAGAGATCGCCCTCCGCCTCGAGGAGGCGGACGCGCTTCTGGTGAGTGTCCAGCCCGGGCGGGACGGCGATCCCGTACTGGCCCGCTTCGGTGACATGATCGCGGCGGCGCCACAGCTGAAGCGCATCGCCTATCTCTCGACCATCGGGGTCTATGGCGACCACGGTGGCGCCTGGATCGACGAGACGACGCGACCTGCGCCGGAGAGCGAACGCGGCCGCCAGCGGCTCGCCGTTGAGGATCAGTGGCTGGCACTCGGAGCGCGCTCGGGCCAGCAAGTCGCGGTCTTGCGTCTCGCCGGCATCTACGGGCCTGGCCGCAATACGATCGAGGACCTCCGGGACGGCTCGGCCCGGCGGATCGTGAAGCGCGATCAAGTGTTCAATCGCATCCATGTCGACGATATCGGCCGCGCCATCGCTTGTGCGTTGATGAAGGACGGTGTCGGCGGAACCTGGAACATCGCCGACGACGAACCGGCGCCGGCGCCCGATGTCGTGACCTACGGCGCCAAACTGCTCGGGATCGAGCCGCCTCCCATCATCCCGTTCGCCGAAGCCGAACTGTCGCCGATGGCGCGGAGCTTCTACGGCGCCAACCGCCGTGTCTCGAACCGGGCGATGAAAGAGGATCTCGGGGTCGCGCTGGGTTACCCGACCTACCGCGACGGGCTCGCGGCGCTGGCGCAGGATGCCGCCTACCGTCCCTCGTCGGTAAGGACCGAGAGCCGCTAGGTCGAAGGCACTTACGACCTTCCAGCCGCACTACGCGACGCGCTGCTCCCATCGGCTGACCCAGTCCACCAGTCCGGTCCCGCCATCGATCGCTGGCGACGTCTGGACCATCGGGGCCTTCGCGGTGGGTTCGGTGTCATGCTTCTCGATGCCGAGTCGCGCGACCAGCGCCGCAATCTCACCGGCCGGTCGGGGCGGGCTGAAGTAGTAGCCCTGGACTTCGAGGCAACCGATGCTGTTGAGGATCTTCATCTGCTCCTCGGTTTCGACACCTTCGGCCGTGGTTTCCATGTCGAGACCGGCACAAAGACCGACGACGGCCTTGACGATCGCCAAGCTTTCGCGCGTCCGCCCCAGCGGGGCCACGAAGGCACGGTCGATCTTGACCTTGTCGAAGGGGAAACGCTGGAGATAGCCCAGCGACGAAAAGCCGGTACCGAAATCATCGATGGCAATCCGCACGCCGAGCGCTTTCAGCCGGTGCAGTGTCTCGGTCGTGGCTTCGGTGTCCTGCAGCATCGTCGATTCTGTGATTTCGAGTTCTAGCCGGTCTGGGTCGAGGCCGGCTCGATCGAGGGCCGAGGCGACGGTCTCGACGATCCCTGCGCTGCTGAACTCCGACGCCGAAAGGTTCACCGCGACGCTCGAGGAGCCCGGCCAGGATGCGGCTTCCGCACAGGCCCGGTGCAGAACGAACGCGCCCATCGGGACGATCAGACCGGTGGTTTCGGCGAGCGGGATGAAGGCGTCCGGCATGACGAACCCGCGCGTTTGGTTCCGCCAACGGAGGAGAGCCTCGAAGCCGCGGATCCGACGGGTCGCCGTGCTGACGAGGGGCTGGTAGAAGAGTTCGAACTCCTCGTCGGCAAGCGCCTGCCTGAGATCGGCTTCGAGAGCCCGTCGGGCTTTCACCTTCTCATCCATCGCGGGATCGAAGAAGCGATAACGACCGCGCCCTTCGCTCTTGGCGGCGTAGAGCGCCATGTCGGCATTGCGCATGAGACGGTCGGCGTCGAGACCATGGTCGGGAGCGATGGCGATACCGATGCTGGTGCCGACGACGAGGCAGTGACCATTGATGTCATACGGCGCCGAAAGTGCCGCTACGACGCTCTCCGCGGCGAACGCCAGATCGGTCTCTGTCTTTAACGGGGACAGGATGATGGCGAACTCGTCGCCTCCGAGGCGTGCTGCCGTGTCGGAGGGACGGGAAAGACTCCGCAGCCTCGCCGACACGGTGCACAAGAGGGCGTCGCCGATCGGGTGTCCCAACGTGTCGTTGACCTCTTTGAAACGATCGAGATCGATGCAGAGGATGGCGCATTGCACGCCCTCCCTGGCCCGCATCAGACATTCGTCCAGCCGGATCCCGAAGAGCGTCCGGTTCGGCAGGTCCGTCAAGGGGTCGTGGTGCGCGAGATGCGCGAGACGTCGCTCGACGCTACGTTGCTCCGTGACATCGATGATGACACCCACCGACGACAGCGGTCGACCGGTATCGTCGTACTCCAATCGACTACGCGTCATGACATGACGAAGGCCGCGCTCCGGATGCGAGAAGCGATAGTCGAAACTCGCGATCGAGCGGCGGTCGGCATAGGCGTGGCTGAAATCCTGCAGGACCCGCGGACGATCTTCCGAGAGAACGGTCGCAAGCCAGACGTCGGCCGCGATCGGCTCATCACCGGGTGGCAACCCGTTCATTTGCCGCGTTTCCGGGCCGCAGTAGATGAGGCCCGCCCGATAATCGCGGCGAAAGGTTCCCACTCCTCCGATGTCGAGCGAAAGACGCAAAAGGTCTTGGCTGGCCCGCAGGGCGGCTCCGGCAACCTTCGACTCGGTGATGTCTTGAACGACCGTGATAAGGCGGGACGGACGCCCTTCTTCGGTTCTCGCCGCGACCGAAACCCCGACACGACCCCACACCATGATGCCGTCCGAGCGGAGATAGCGCCTTTCGCACTCGAAGGACTGCCCGGAGACCTGGATCTCGGCCCATTGTTCGGCCTGGTTGGCGCGGTCTTCCGGGTGGATCAGGTCAAAGGGCGTGATCCCGTCCAACAGTTCCGCGGCCGTGTATCCGATCATGTCGCAGAAGATGCGGTTGACCCGGACATAGCGCGCGTTGGTCAGATCGAACTCGGTGACGCCTGCCGCGGCGTTCTCGAAGATGCCGAGCACTTCGGCTTCCCGCTCGACCAGTTTGAGCTGGGCGAGTTGGCTCGTCCGCTCGGCGTCGATCAGCGCCACCATGTCGTTGTAGTGGCGCTGGACGATGGAATAGAGCGCCGCGAAATAGACCCCGATCATCAGCATCAAGGTCCAAGAACTCTGGTCCACTTGGGTCGCTTCCGGCAAAGCCGGTGAGAGCCAGATGACGATCTGAACCAGTGCCAACCGAGGCGAGCAGGCATTGCGGGACGCGATGCCGCCGGTCGTCCCCAAAATCAGGAAGAAGGCGATGAGCCGGAGGGTGCTGTCCCCCCGGACCACGCAAAAGCAGCAAAGGGCAGCACTGACGAGACACCACGCGATGCTGACGACTTGGTACGGCATGCGCCAGCGAAGAATGTCACGAGGTTTGCCCGGGTCGGGAAGGTGGCGTGCCTTAAAGAGGACAAAGGCTCGAAGCGCGCCAAGGACCGAGAAAGCCGCAGTGAAGAGAAGCGACCAAGTGCTGCCGATTTGTCCGCTGGCCATGGCCGTCAACACGAGACCGCCGACATGTCCCGCCATCAGCGAACCGAGATGCCGGAAGAGCGACGCCGTCAGGCGGGCCTCGACATCGAGAGGCAGAACCCGCCGTCCCGTCGTCTTGGTCCAGATCTCGTGGAGCTTCTCGATCACGCCGCTTTCCTACACATGATTGAAAACTCTACCTGGAGATCATGAACTCGACCTTAAGCAAGCCCTGCCCCGGACGCGCCAGATGTAGCTTCGTCCTCGGGTTTTCTTGAATGCATTGAAGACGTCTTGGACGTCGTCAGGTCGCGTTGCTTTCGACGGCGTATCTGCGGCGAAGTCGGGCCGGCAGATCGAGACGATTGCCAAAGCCTGTCCCTCCGCCCAATCTATCCCGAAGGGCTGCAGCGACGGCCGGCGGAGGACAGCGCGATGGAGAGCCGCTACCGGCAGGTCTATGCGGACTGGCGCCGCGACCCGCTGGCTTTTTGGCGCGACGCCGCGGGCGCTATCGACTGGATCCGGCCGCCTGAACGGATTTTTGATCCCGAAGCCGGCCCTTACGGGCGCTGGTTTCCAGGCGCGAGCCTCAACATCTGCTTCAACGCACTCGACCGTCACGTTCTCGGCGGCCGCCGCGACCAGCCGGCGCTGATCTACGACAGCCCGCTTCTCGGCACACGCGAGCGGTGGACATACGGAGAGCTCCTCGACGAGGTCCGGACCCTGGCGGCCGTGCTGCGCCGAGCGGGCGTGGAGAAGGGCGACCGCGTGATCGTCTACATGCCGATGATCCCGCAGGCCGTGATGGCGATGCTGGCCTGCGCCCGGATCGGCGCCGTCCATTCCGTGGTGTTCGGCGGCTTCGCGGCAACCGAACTCGCCAAGCGGATCGACGACGCGCGGCCGAAGCTCGTCCTGACCGCCTCCTGCGGTCTCGAACCAACCCGCGTGGTGCCGTATAAGCCGCTTCTCGACGCTGCCCTAGCCATGACCGAGGCGCGCCCACACAGCTGCCTCGTGTGGCAGCGGGACCGTGGTCCCGCCACTCTCGTGCCCGGTCGCGACATCGACTGGGCCGAGGCGGTCGCGACCGCCAGGGCCGATCGCGACCACGCCGATTGCGTCGAGGTCCTGGCCACCGATCCGCTCTACATCCTCTACACCTCGGGCACGACGGGACTGCCGAAAGGCGTGGTGCGCGACCATGGCGGCTATGCGGTGGCGCTCGCCTGGTCGATGCCGAACCTTTACGGCGTCCGGCCCGGCGAAACCTTCTGGACGGCGTCGGATATCGGCTGGGTGGTGGGCCACAGCTACATCGTCTACGGGCCGCTCATCCTTGGTGCCACGACGGTGCTCTACGAGGGCAAGCCGGTCGGCACGCCGGACGCGGGCGCGTTCTGGCGGGTCTGCGCCGACCACAGGGTCGTGTCCTTCTTCACGGCACCGACAGCGTTCAGGGCCATCCGCAAGGAGGATCCGGAAGGGCTGCTTCGCCGCCGCCACGACCTTTCCGCGTTACGGACGCTGTTCCTCGCGGGCGAGAGGGCCGATCCGACGACGGTCCGATGGGCCGAGGAACAGTTCGGCCTGCCGGTGATCGACCATTGGTGGCAGACCGAAACCGGATGGTGCATCGCCGGCAACCCGGCCGGGCTCGGTCTGCTGCCGATCAAACACGGTTCGCCGACCGTGCCGATGCCGGGCTTCGCCCTGCAGGTACTCGACGAGGCCGGTCGCCCCGCGCCGCCGGGGCGCATGGGTGCGCTCGCGATCGAACTGCCGCTCCCGCCGGGCGCTCTGCCGACGTTGTGGAACCAGGACGAGCGCATGTACACGAGCTATCTCGCCGCGTTTCCGGGCTATTATCAGACGGGCGACGCGGGCCTCGTCGACGAGGACGGTTACGTCTTCGTGATGGGCCGTACGGACGACATCATCAACGTGGCGGGCCACAGGCTCTCGACGGGTGGCATCGAGGAGGTGCTGGCGTCGCATCCCGATGTCGCCGAATGCGCCGTGATCGGTGTGGCGGATCCGTTGAAGGGCGAGGTGCCCTGCGGCTTCCTGGTCCTGAAAGCCGGCGCGGCGCGCACGCGGGCCTCGGTGGAAAGCGAAGCGGTAGCGCTCGTCCGCGACCGGATCGGACCGGTGGCGGCGTTCAAGCTGGCGTTCGCCGTCGACCGTCTTCCGAAGACGCGGTCCGGCAAGATCCTGCGCGGCACGATGAAGAAGATCGCCGACCGCGAGCCCTGGACGATGCCCGCCACCATAGAGGACCCGGCCGTGCTCGACGAGATCGCGCAGGCGCTGGCGGCTCGAGAAGCGCCTTGAACCCGATGCTGGACGGCCCGGGTTATGCTAACAGCCGCACATCGTGATCGCTAATGCAAGGAATCGACATGGCTGCCGAACGTCTCGCCGATCACCTCAGCACATGGGCCGCAGCGGATCCCCAGCGGATGGCGGTGGCCGAAACCGTGCGGATCATCACCGATACCTGTCGCGAGATCTCGGTGCTGGTCGCCGACGGCAGCCTCGGTCAGGATCTCGGTGCGGCCGTCACCGAAAACATCCAGGGCGAGACCCAGAAGGCCCTCGACGACCTCGCCAACCGCATGCTGATCGACGCCTGCCGCAGGGGGCCGGTGGCGGCCGTCGCGTCGGAAGAGGACGAACTGCCCGTGCCGGCCAATCCGAAAGCCGGCTTGCTGGTCGCCTTCGATCCACTCGACGGCTCGTCCAATATCGACATCAACGTCTCGATCGGGACGATTTTCTCGATCCTGCCCGTCAAGCCCGGCGTCGACCCTGTGTCGGTGGAGGCTTTCTTGCAAAAAGGCCGCAACCAGCTCGCGGCCGGCTACGTGCTTTACGGGCCGCAGACGACCCTCGTCATGTCGCTCGGCCAAGGAACGGTGTGCTTCACGCTGGATCGACGCAGCAACGCCTTCATCCTGAGCCATCCCCCGCTCTCGATCCCGGCCCAAACGAGGGAGTTCGCCATCAACATGGCGAACTGGCGCCACTGGCCTCAGCCCGTTCAGGCTTACGTCGACGAGTGCCTCGACGGCGCGGAAGGCCCGCGCGGCGAGAATACCAATATGCGCTGGGTCGCTTCGCTGGTGGCGGACTGCAACCGCATTCTGATCCGCGGTGGCGTCTTTCTCTATCCGGGCGACGCGCGCCCCGGCTATGGAGCCGGCCGGGTCCGGGTCCTCTACGAGGCGGCCCCGATCGCCTTCGTGGTGGAACAGGCGGGCGGTCACGCCATCACGGGCCAGGGTGCCGTTCTCGATATCGAGCCGAAGACGCTGCACGAGCGCGCCTCGCTGATGTTCGGATCGCAGCAGGAGGTGGCGCGGATCGAGAGCCACTACGCGCGAGGCTGACGGCGGGCAGCCCCGTGTCATCTCGGCGTCACCTGTGAACGCGTAGAAGTCGGTCGATAGAGGGGCAAAGGCTCGGAGGTTAGATCATGAGGATGTTGGCTCGGACCGCTTTCGCGGCCTCGATCGCGGCGCAGGCGTCGTGCGGTTGGAGCACGGGTGCCCAGGCCCAAACCGATGTTCCTGCGCCATCGGCACGCGGTCCGGCCGTCCCGAGCCTCGTGCATCTCCAGCCCGATGCCGGACCAACCCTGGCCCCCTTCGTTGTCGACCCCGCGGTCGGGCCTGCCGGGTCACGCGACGCACTGATCGCAGCCTTGCGCAAAAAGGTCCGCTACGTCTTCGTCGTGTTCAACGAGAACCATTCCTTCGACAACGAATTCGGCTCTTTCCCGGGTGCCGACGGCCTCTTCTCGGACGGGATGGCACCGCGCGACGCCGACCTTACGCCTGGCTTCGTGCAGCACTACAAGGACTGGCAGGGCACCGATCGCACCGTTCGACCGTTCCTGATCGGGCCCGAGCAGAATGCCACCTATGTCGACAGCGTCGACCACAGCCATAGAGGTCTTGCCAAGAAGCTCGATGTGGGTCCCGACGGAACGGCACGCATGGATGCCTTCGCGGCTGTCGAGTACGGCCGGTTCGTCGCCAGCGGCGGCGCCAAGAGCGCCACCATGGCCAAGAACTACGCCGAGCTCGTGATGAGCTACATCGACTGCGATACGATCCCGTTCTTTTGGACCTATGCCAAGAACTTCACGCTCTTCGATCATATCTTCGCGACCGAAGATACACCTTCGACCCCCAATGCGATCGCGATGATCGCCGGCCAGGCGGGCGAGACCCAATGGGTCAAGCACGGCACCGATGGCAGGAGCTACACGGCGGGCGAGAACCACGGCACGACGCAGGGGCCACCGTTCGTCAATGACCCGCAACCCTTTTACGGGTCGCAGTTCGACACGACGGCGGCGAACCGCCAACCGGCCGGGTCGCGGGACGGCTACAAGAACAGCAATATCGCGTCCAACATGACCTTCGCCACCGTACCGCTCACGATGGCGGGGCGCAACGCGGCGCGTGTGACCAGCAACGACTACAATGCCGATTTCGACTTGCCCGACATCAAGCAGGACATCCCCTTCATCACGTCGAGGGGCGGCGCGCCGGTGTCTTGGCGATGGTACGAAGAAGGCTATGACCACGAACCGACCGACGGGGTGGGCGTCGCGTCGCACGACAGTTACGTGAGCCATCACGAGGGGCCGCAATATTTCGGCTATATTGCCAACAACCCGGATTTCGCCAAGAACCTGCGCGGGCTCGGCGACTTCTTCACCGACATCGGGCACGACAAGCTGCCGCCTGACGGAGGCGTCTTCTACGTCCGCGGGGGCTTCGCGGCGGTTTCGGGCGAGGCGCCGCCGATCCAGAACCCCATTTACCCCAACCCCAACGGCCTCGATGTCATCGAGCGCGGGACGATCCGCGACAACAAGGGCGGCGACGACGACCATCCGGGCTACAGCGACCGGCAGCTGAGCGAGGCCATGGCGGCACGGGTCGTCAACGCGGTGGCGAGTCGCCCGGCGATCTGGGCGCAATCCGCCATCCTCATCACCTATGACGAGTCCGATGGCTTCTACGATCACGTGCCGCCGCGCATCCTGAGCTATGGACCCGACCAGCTGCCGCTGGCTCGTGGCGTCCGCATCCCGATGCTCTTGATCTCGCCCTATGCGAGAGCCCACGCGGTATCGCGGGCCGAGGGCGACCACAACGCCGTCATCGAAACACTCAACGCCATCTATGACCTGCCTCCGCTCGCCTCGCTGCCCGACGAGGCCCAGGCCATCATCACGGGCGAGGAAGCGCAGTTCAACGGGCCGAACGAGTTCGTTCAGCATCATCTCGGGCCGCGCGACATCAACACGCCCGAGACCGACGATCTTCTTTCGGGTTTCGAGCCGAGGCGCCTGACCGGCGAGCTGCCACCGCTCCCCGCATCCCTGGCTCTGATCCCGGACGTCATCGTGAACCACCTGCCGCACTACGACGGCAAGGGCTGCAGCGCCATCGGGGTCGTGCCGGAGGATCGGCGGCAGAAGATCTCGACCACCGTTCCAGATGGGTTCAACACGCTTCCGATCACTTTTCCGGCCTACAACCGTTGAGGGCGTTCGGCTTCTGCGCCGCCGCTCGAGCCGGCCTCGTCGCCTGCGCGGCGCTCGTCTCGGTCGGCACGGGATGGGTCGATGTGGCCCGGGCCGGGCCGGTCCTCGACCGGGTCAAGGCCTCGAACAGCGTGGCCTGCGGGGCCGAAAAGCGGGCGGGCGTCGCCGACAGGAACGAGGATGGAACGATCGGGGGCCTCGCGGTGGACCTCTGCCGCGCCATCGCGGTGGCGGTGCTGGGTCCCCGGGGCAGGATCGTCTTTACGCTGGTCGACTCGGACCGCGACTTCGATGCTGTGCGGAACGGACATCAGGACCTGGTCTTTCTCTCGAGCGGCACGATAGTGGGTGAGCATCTTTCCGACCGCCTGCTTCTCGGGCCGCCGGCCTATATCGAACCCATGGCCCTGATGGTTCCGGAAGGCTCGACCGCGCGGACGCTACGCGACCTTGCGGGGCAGAAGATCTGCTTCATGATCGGCACGGGTGCAGAGCGCGCCATGGAAGCCGCGCTGGAGCGCGACGGCCTGCAGGTCATGCGGCTCGGCTTCCAGGAGGACGTCGAGATGCGGGACGCCTATAACGTTGGCCGTTGCCACGCGATCGCGGCCGACGCTACCTTTCTGGCGGAGGTGCGCCAGGATGGCGGCGTGCACGGCCTGGGGAGCCGCATCCTCGATGACCCGCTGGCGCTCGACCCCATCTATCTCGCGACCGGCCTCGATGACGCCCGCTGGTCTTCCATCGCCACCTGGACCTTGGAAAGCTTGATGGTTGCGGCAGTACCGCCTTCGGGCTGGAGCGGCGACGGCGCGAAATCCCTGGCCAAGGCCGTAACCCCGCTCGGTGCCCGTGACGGCTGGTCCGACGATGTGACGAAGGCCGTCGGCACCTATGCCGACATCTGGCAGCGCAACCTCGGCGACGACTCGCCGCTGAAGCTCCAACCAGGCCCCAATGCGCCTTGGCCTCGGGGGCTGCTGGTCCCGCCGATGTCGCCATAGTCAGTCGGACACGGTCCGACAGGGCGGCTTCGCGCGTTCAGGCGGTCCAGACCGCCATTTCCCCCGCAACGCCGTGCAGGATCTTCGACCAGGACCGCGGCGGTTCGATCAGGCTCGTCACCTGGTAATTGGGCTGCGGGCTGCGGATCGAGTCTTCCGGCGGAACGGCTCGACCGAACAAGTAGCCCTGCGCGTGCCGGCAGCCGATGCTGCGGAGGAACGCAGCCTGTTCCGCGGTTTCCACCCCCTCGGCCACGACGTCGAGCTGAAGGCCTCTCGCCAGGTCCACGATGCAGCGGACGATGTTGGTGGAGCGCGCCGATTGGCCCAGACCGCCGATGAAACTCCTATCGATCTTGATGCAGTCGACGTCCCAATCGAGGAGGTAGGACAGGGACGAGTAGCCCGTGCCGAAGTCGTCGAGCGCGACGGAAATCCCGGCGGCTCGCAGGGTCACGAGCGAGGCCTTGAGCTTGGCCGGATGGTCGCCGAGCAGCGCCGTTTCGGTGACCTCCATCTGGATCTGCGTCGTGCTCACGTTGGCGGCCTGCACCTTGGCCAGGACGGTCTCGCCGAAGTTCGGGTTCGACATCTCCGGGCCGGACACGTTGATGGCGACAGGGTAAAGCGGCAATCCCGCGGCACGGCACCCGGCGATGTCGCCGAGAACGAGGTCCAGCATGCGGCCGCCGAGCAATCGGACGCTCTCCTGATCCGAGAATGCCGCCCAGAAATCCGCTGGCCCGCGGAGACGGCCGTCATGATCCACCAGGCGAACAAGCGCTTCGAAGCCGACCACCTGGCCGCTCAGGAGTGAGACCTTCGGCTGATAATGCGCCACGACGCGGTGAGCCTCCAAGGCATCCCTCAGCAGGCTGACCGCTTGACGTCGACCGTCGAAGAGAAACTCGACCTCTTGGCTGTAGCGGCCGAGCGCCCCCTTGTTGCTCTTCTTGGCGCCGTAGAGGGCGAGATCGGCCTTGCGCAGAAGGTCGGTCGGCGTGATCGCATCCTGCGGAAACGAGGCGAGACCCATTGTGCATCGGGCCGGCAGTTCCTCCGTGCCGAACGGAACCGAAACGCGGATGAGAGCCTGGATCCGCTCGGCCTCGATGGCCGCGGCACCGGGCGTTCGGCCTTCAAGGATGAGTGCGAACTCGTCCCCGCCCAGCCGGCCGGCCAGCATGCCGCGGCCGGCGCACACCGCCATGAGCCGTTCCCCGATCGCGACCAGGATGGCGTCTCCAGCCGCGTGCCCTCGCGTGTCGTTGATCTCCTTGAAACCGTCGAGGTCGATCAGCAGCAGGGAAAGCGGATCACCGGAGTCCGTCCGGCCGGCGATCGCCGAGGCGAGGCTCGATTCGATCAGGGCCCGCGAGGCCACGCCGGTCAACGCATCGACGTTGGCGGCGCGTTCCGCCACCAGGCGCTGAGCGTCGAGCCTCTGGTTAGCCAAATGCAGAGCGGCATTGGCGCGGCCCGCCTCGGCCAAGGCCGCTGCGAGAGCTTCGGCCTTTTGCGCCACCTGACCTCGCGTGATCTCCAGCGACGCCAGCAGGCGTTCGCTTTGTAGCGTGATGTCCTGCGCCACACCTGCCGACACCAGAGCCAAGTCTGCGACGAGTTCCGCCCGAAACAGCGACAATGCCAGTCGGATCGGAGGGGTAGCAGGGTCAAGGGCACAGGATGGCCCAGGATCGATCAGAACGAAGATGTCACCATCCTGTGTCGTCAAGCCTCTTACGCGGACGTCATAGCCGCCGCGCGGCGCTTCAACCTCGGCTTCGCGTTCGCCTGGACTGCGGCACGCCCGGATGAAGGCGCGCCAGCGTGAAGTGCCGGGTAATGTCTGCGTCGCGCCGAGGACGGGGCGAGCACGACCGGTTTGTGGATCCGGGACGAGAACCAGCATGTCGGTCGCGCCGAGGGAGCGCGCGAGACGGGTGAAAGCGGCCGCGCGGCCATCTCGGAAGCTCATGTCGGCGATCAGGTCGCCGATCGTCTCGTGTTCCATCCGTCAGTTCGGTAGCAGGCAGACGACGGCAGTGCAGTTCTGAAAAGCCCCAAACTGACCCAATCCGCGGACCACCTGCCCGTGGGTGTGACACCCCGCCAGTCGCACACCCGGAAGCAGGCTCTGAACCGCGTCGATCTCGCTGCGTGCCGCTTCGGAGAGCCGCAAGCGCGTCGCCACGCAATCGAACATCATGGCCCCCGCCACCGAACCCTGGCCGAGGTCCGCCATCGCGGCTTCCGTAGCCTGGCAAGCTGCTTCGACCGCATCGCCCTCGGTGCTGCGCATGATGAAGACCAGAGCGCCGTTCGGGATCTGGGCCGCGCAGGAGACGGAACCGTCCTCGTTGACGATCAAAGGCACCCGAAGCCGGTGCTGCCCGCCAGTGCTGATCCCGATGACATTGCTCAGAAAGAACGGGATCGGCGCGGCGCGGTCGAAACTCTGGCCGGTCGCCTCGGCAAAATCTTCGAACGCCACCACGGCCGGCAGGCCGTCGAGGCTGACGATCCGCACACCTTCCGCTTCGGTGACCCGCAGAGCCTCGGAGGCCGGCACCCAGCCGTGACAGGCTCCGACGCCGAGCGGCTTGCTCGAGCGGATCTCGAGCGCGACGGCGGCGTCGCTCGCGACCTCGATGCCACAAAAGACCATCGTCTTGACGAAGGCGGCGTTGTCGCCGGCTCCGCCGCCGAAGAACTTGTGTTCGCCACCTGTCGCGATCGTCAGGTCGTGAACGAGTTCGTCCATGCGCCCGCTCAGCGCATCCGCCATGACGAGCGCCGCACGATACGGGCGTGAATCGTCGGACGTCCGCGAGAACCCCGACGCGATGCGGCGGGCCACCTCGCCGACATCGCCGGCAAGCCCGTGCCCGATCGTGGCGGAAACCGCGACGTCGTCTCCGCCAAGCGCCATCAGGGCGGCATCGCCCTGGCCGAAGCGCTGGCCCGCGAACTCGCCGGCCGAGGATGCGCCAACAAGACATGCCTCCGGCCAACGGCCTGCCAGGCGCCTCAGAAGACGGCCGTGGTCGATGCGGGATGCCGCGAGTAGCACTAACGCCTTCGGTGCCGCATTGCTGAATCCACGATCGACATCGGCGATCAATTCGTTAGCGATTTCATCCGTTCCCCAATGGGAACTGTAAGCAGTGTGAAAACGCATCGACCAAATCCAAATGTCTTCTGTCTTGTTTACATCTGGGAGGCGGACTGTTAATTCGCTCTAAAGACTGCGACAGTTTTGCAATTTCCGTTACTGGAATGGTTTTCACGCCGATCGGCTTTTCGACCGATATTGACACAATGGCGGGCGATGGGAGCGCCGTCGGCGTCCCGTCAACGCGGGCGAGGCGTCAAGCCGGTACTTTTCGGGGATGAGGTCGGGCGCGTGGTGATGGGCGGTGCTTCGAGGTCGGCTTGGGACCAAAGACGCCGCCTTCGAATTCGTCCGACTCGAACCTATCGATGAAGGTGTTGGGGCCTGCGCGGTCTCGGCTTTGGCCGGCGCCGAGGTCGACGGCGGCTGCGTCTGCGCCGAGGCTTCGGCCGTGGTCAGGGCCAGGATCCCGGCGTCGATCGCGCACCAGACAGCCTTCATGGCGCGGCTCCTTCCTGTCGCGCGGATCTGACGTCGTCGGCCGTCACCGGGGCTGCATCGTGATTGCCGAAATGCGTCCGCACATAGCCGACGACCGCGATCACCTGTTCGTCGGTCAAGGCTTGCCCGAAGGCGGGCATGCCGCGGAGACCGTCGACCACCACGTGGACTGGATAAGCGGCCCCTTCGATGTTCGGGTCGCCCGCGAGCGACGGATAGGATCCGGCCCCGACCGCTCCTCGCCCGTCGGCCATGTGGCAGCCCTGGCAGACATTGCGATAGAGGCTCTCGCCCGTGCCTTCCGAGAACATGCGCCCGGGGCTCAGGATGCCGGCACCCTCGGAGGGTGTCGGTTCGGCGGCGCCGGCGTGCGGTGACCCGACCGCAGGCGAGACGAGGACCGCCATGACGATCGCTCTGAGGAAGTGGTTCGTCCCCGTCAGCCGGCTGCCGCGCCTCATCGTGGCCTCAGCCTCCGACGACGCGGTCGTGGAGCCGACCGATCGCGTCGAGAGACGACAGGATGGCGCCTTCCTGCCAGGCCGGCAGCGCGGAGGCATGTTCGCCGGCCAGGAGGATGCGGCCGTCGATGCGGCAGAGGTCGTCGTAATGAGCTTCCCGGGCCGCGTCGGACCAGCTGCCGGCGCATCCCAGCGTGAACGGAACCCGGTGCCAGGCCACCGCCACGCCGTTCTGAAACTCGGCGCGGTATTGAGGGTGGATGACGGCACCGATGTCGAGCGTGCGGGCCACCCGCTCGGCCGGCGGCATCGCGGCGAATTCGTAGCTGTTGGTCCCCTCAAAGATATAGGCCCCGAGCAGCACGCCGGGGCCGCCACGGTTGAAGCCCGTGTTCGGATAGGCAATCTGTCCGATCGGCAGGTCCGTGTAGCTGATCCCGCCATAGATCGCCTCGTCCTCCTCCCAGAAGCGGCGCCGAAATTGCAGGCCGACCTTCAGCGAGGACAGGTAAGGAACCGCGTCGATCGCGGCTTTGAGGGGCGCGCCGACGTCGATCGGGATCCCGCTCAGGATCGAGAGCGGGATCGTGCAGAGGCACCAGTCGGCCGTCTCCTGGCGCGTCGCGCCGGCATCGCCGGTGTCGTCGTAGGTGACGGTCACGCCGGCCTCGCCCTGCTGGATCCGCACCACCTTGGCGTCGTAGCGGATCAGAGTTCCGAGTTCACGGCCGAAGGCCTTGCCGATCATGTCCATGCCGCCGACGGGCTGGAACATCGTGGTCTGGAAATCGATGGCGGCGAAATTCTGCAGGTAGCGCCAGAGCCGGCTCTGCAGGATGTCCGAGAGCGGGATCGGCCCGCTGGGCGTCGGCGCGGCGTCGAGGCCGCCGCCGGGGTATTTGCCGTAGCCGCGGTAGGACGCGGTCCGCAGGCTTTCCTTGTAGGCGAAGTCCTTGTCGAGGGCGCCCCAGGACCGCAGCGCCTCGAGCAGCCTCTCCCGGTCCTCCTTCGAGACCGCCTCGTCGAGACGCGACTGCTGCGTGGCCTTGGCGAGCAGTTCCGACACCTGGCCCTGGAAATCGGCCTTGATCGCGCGGATCCGCTGCGGCCGGCCGCCGAAGCGGGTCGAGGCATGCAGATAGGCGTTGTGGTTGAGCTGGACGAAGGGTTCCAGCGCCACGCCGAGGCGCCTGCAATAGGCCAGGACGGCGCGATGGTGGTAGGGAATACGCCAGGGGCCGGGGTTGAAGTAGAGCCCCGGGTCGAAGGCGCAATCCTGCCGGGCGCCGCCGAGCTCGGTATAGGTGTCGCCGCCGCGCAGCGTCCAGTTGCGCCCGCCGGGCCGGGCGTTGAACTCCAGCACCTTGACCGTGTAGCCCGCGTCGCGCAGTTCGAGCGCCGCCGTCATGCCGGCGAGCCCCGCCCCGAGGATCAGCACCGACGTCCCCTTGGGGTCGCCTTGGAGCTTGATCGGCCCGCGGTAGCCTGACTCGGCCGCGAAGCCGAGGCTCGTCATGGCGTGGTACAGCGCCGCGCTGCCCGCCACCCGGCCGATCATCGACAGGGCGTCGCGACGGCTCATCGGGCCGCCGAGGCTGCCAGCTTCGCGGTTCCGCAGCTCGCCCGTTTGGGCACCATCCTGCGTTCGAGTCTCTGACATGCCGCTGTCCTTCGCGCGTAGCGAAATTCCCCGCTTGTGAACGCGCGGCGTGCTAGAGGCGCAGAACATCATCGTGGAGCCAGGAAATCGACGCCTCAGTCAACAGCCGGGTGAAGGGCGACGTTCCCTCCATCACGGTCGTCATCCTGCTGGTCGGCCTGTTCGGGCTGTCGCAGGGCCTGACCTACCCCCTGCTGTCCCTCATTCTCGAACGCCAGGGCGTCGATCCTGCGCTCATCGGCCTCAGCAGCGCCATGACGCCGCTCGGCATCGTCGCGGCGGCCGCGATCCTGCCCGCCGCGGCGAGCCGCATCGGCTCCGCGCCTCTGGCCCTCGTCAGCACCGTGGCGCTGGCCGGCATGATCGGCCTGATCGGGCTTCTCCAGTCGATCGTCATCTGGATCCCGTTGCGGTTCCTGCTCGGCTGCGGGATCAGCGGCCTCTACGTGACCAGCGAGACCTGGATCAACAGCCTTGCCCCGGCGGCGCAGCGCGGCCGCATCCTCGGGCTCTTCTCGACGTCGCTGTCGCTCGGTTTCGCCTGCGGTCCCCTCGTGCTGATCGCCACCGGAACGACGGGCGCTCCACCCTTCTGGGCGGCGATCGGCATCGAGATCGTCGGAGCCGCGCTGATCCTCAGCGTCTTCGGCCGGTTGCCCGACGTCGGTGCGAGGGCGCGCGTTTCGGTCCGAAGCTTCGTGCCTCTGGCGCCGTTCCTTCTGCTCGTGGTGGGTGTCGTCGCGGTCTACGACCAGTCGTTCCTGACCTTGTTCCCGATCTACGTCACGGCCCAGGGCTTCTCGGAGCACGACACCGTCGTGGCCGTGATGGTGTGGGCTGCCGGCAATATCCTGTTCCAGGTGCCGATCGGCGCTCTGGCGGACCGCTGGTCGCGAAGAGGCACGACGCTCCTGCTGTGCAGCATCACGATCGCGGGCGCCATCCTGCTGCCGGTCGCGATCTCGTCGCGCGCGGCGCTCTGGCCCCTGCTCTTCGTCTGGGGGCCGGCCTCCTACGGCGTCTACACGCTGGCACTCGGCGAACTCGGTTCGGTGTTCAAGGGCGGCAACCTCGTGGCCGGCAACGCGGCCTTCGCCATGATGTGGGGCCTTGGTGGCCTCATCGGGCCGTCGGTCATCGGGCTCGCGATGCACGCCACAGGGCCGGGCGGCCTGCCTCTGGCGCTCGGATGCGTCTACGGCCTTCTGCTGGTGATCGCGGGCCTGCGGCAGTCACCCGCGGACCCAAGCCCTTAACGATTCAGGTCGGGTCGGACCGCTCGGCTGCGGGTGAAGCACCAGGGACGGCGCTCGGCGCGAGCCAGCCCGGGACGCGAACCGCCACCATGATGATCTTGCCGTCGACAGCGCCGAGCGTCACGCCGGGAGGAGCGGCGGCGCCGGCATCGTAATGGCTGGCGCCGAAACCGCTGCTGTCGAGCGCCAGGGTCGCGGCCTGTGGCGCGGAGGCCCGGCCCGATTGGTCTTCCAGACGACTCGACACGCCGATCTTCCCCGACCGCATCGCATCGAACCGGACGTGGACGGCGGCAAGGCCGGCGTCGCCGAGGCCGAGATCCACCGCGCAGCCGATCGCGACTTCGCACGGCAGCCGGACTTCCTTCGCGACGTTCCAGTCGGCGTCGAGTTCGGCAACATAGACCTCACCGGTCTCTGACGCCGTGGCATCGACGTGCAAAACGTCCCGCGTGAGCGGGCCAGAGGCCGCCACCAGGCCCGACATCAGGAGAGCAGCGAAGCCATGCATCTGAAACCACTCCCCGCGGCCGCGCGATGCGGCCCATCATGAGGGGAGTCTGGCAGGCGGCGCTTAACGTAACGTATGCGCCGCCACAGATTTCGGCCGAACTCGCGACGAGGTCGGCTCGTTACTTGACGCCTGCGGCGTCCTTGCCCGGCAGACCGCTCATGCCGATCCGCCACGCCACGGGCGCCAGGAAGACGCGATGGCGGTGGTCGGCTTCAAATGCTGCCGGCGGGCGGTTGTTGTCGATATACTTGCCGATCTGACCCATGAAATCGTCGGCTTTGCGCCAGATGCCGACGTTATAGAACGTCGAGTAATCGTTGCTCTCCGCCGAAACCCAGTTGATCCAGGGAAACTTGGCGTGGTCTTCCTCGCTCGACATGAACTCGGCAATGAGGCCGGTCCGATCCGGGATGGTGGACTTCGTCTCCCAGTAGTCGAGGAACTCCTTTTCGTGCCCCTTCTTGATCTTCCACTCGACGATGACGATGCGGGCGTCGGTGGAGAGCGGATTGCCGGCCGCGTCGGCAGTGGCCTGCGGAGCCGCGACAGGAGCCGGTGCGGGAGCGGCGGCTCCCGGGGCAATGGGCTTCACATCTTCGCCTATCGCCACGCCGATCCCGGCGGAAAGCAGTCCGACCGCGAACACCGCGGTCATCGTCCGGCTGCGCATCGATGCTGTCAGATTCCATGCCATGATTTCAGCCCCTATTGTCCGGGCAACCTCGACCTAACCCACTAGCTGCTGCATGTCGTCGGGTTGTTGGAAAGAATTTGACATGGATTTCGAATCTTAACGAGCGTTAATCAATTTCCAAGGTCCGGGTTCTTTAATAATAGTTAACGCTCAGGTTTTCTAGACTACGTTGAGTCAGGGCCAGAGCACGACAGGTGGCAAGGACGACAGGATGGAATCGACATTGCCGCCCGTCTTCAAGCCAAAGATGGTGCCGCGATCGTAGAGGAGGTTGAATTCGACATAACGTCCGCGGCGGATCAACTGCTCGCGCCGGTCGGCTTCGGTCCAGGGTGTTGCGAGGTTACGTCGGACAAGGTCCGGGTAGATGCCGAGGAACGCCTCGCCCACGGCGCGGGTAAACGCGAATTCGGCTGGGAAATCGCGATCGAAATGATCAAAGAAGATGCCGCCGATGCCGCGGGGCTCGTTGCGGTGCTGCAGGTGGAAGTAGGTGTCGCACCAGGCCTTGAGCCTGTCGTGGTCGGCCACCGCCGCGTGAGCGTCGCACGCGTGTCTCAAGGCTTCGTGGAAGGCTTGGCTGTCGGGGTCCTGCTGGACGCGGCGGCGGTCGAGAACCGGCGTGAGGTCGGCACCTCCGCCGAACCAGCCGCGGCTCGTCACGACGAAACGCGTGTTCATGTGCACGGCCGGTACGTGCGGGTTCCAGGGGTGGGCGATGAGGGACACGCCGGAGGCCCAGAAGCGCGGGTCGACATCGGCGCCCGGCATCTGCTTGGCAAATTCCGGCGCGAAGCTGCCGTGTACCGTGGAGGCGTGGATTCCGGCTTTTTCGAAGACGCGACCGTGCAGCATCGCCATGGTCCCGCCGCCGCCGGGCTCGCCCGTATGGTCGGTGCGGTTCCACGGCCGCCGGACGAAACGGCCGGCTGCGGCCGGAACGTGATCGAGCTCCGCTGAATCCCTGGGTGACGGGTTCCCCGCGTCTTCCAGGGCCTCGAAGGCGGCGATCAGCCGGTCCTGCAGGCTTTCGAACCAGGCGCGAGCCGCGGTCTTGCGGGCGTCGATGTCGTTGTCGGTCGGCGTATCGGTCAGGCTCATGGATCTTTCTTCGTCGACATTTCGCCGATGGCGCGGGCCGCCGCCACGAACTCGCTCGGCATCATGATGATCGTCATGGTGTTCTGCTCGGCGCCGACTTCCGTGATCATCTGCATGCGCCGAAGTTCGAGGCCGGCGGGGTTCTGCATGATGACTTCCGCGGCATGGCGCAAGCGATCGGCGGCCTCGAGCTCGGCGTCCGCTTTGATGATCCTGGCCCGCTTCTCGCGCAAGGCCTCGGCCTCCTGCGCCATGGCCCGCTGCATGGTGGGTGGGATCTCGATGTTCTTCAGCTGGACGCGCTCGACCTCGACGCCCCAGGGCTCCGTCACGGTATCGATCGAGCGCTGCATGGTCTCGGCGATGGAGTCCTGGCTCTTCAGGAGTTCGTCCATCGAGTGCTGGCCCAGCACGGTGCGCAAGGTCGTGAGCGACACCTGGATGACCGCATTCTCGACGTCGCGAACCCGTAGCACAGCGCGTTGCGGGTCGGTGATCCGGAACCAGATCACGCCGTTGACCTTGATGGGCACGTTGTCGCGGGTGATGCCTTCCTGAGCCTCGACCGCCCGCGTGATGGTGCGGAGATCGAGCTTCACCTGCCGGTCGAGCAGCGGCAGCAGGAAGTAAAGCCCTGGTCCCGCCGTTCGGTTGTAGCGCCCGAGGCGGAACACGACGGCGCGCTCGTACTGGTCGGCCACGCGGATCGCGCGCATTGCAATGACGATGATGATGACGAGCGGTACGAGAAGCGTTGCGGCGCGGAGCGTATCGTCGATCGGCATAGGGCCTCCTGGTGTTCAATAAGCCGATGCGCGCGCAGGCGACGATCATGGGACCGAGATCCATCCTGCAACCCGGTTGGGCTCCGGAATCTTAGAAGCCCGTATAGGTTGAGTTAATCTCCGTGTGCCATGGTTCCGTCTGCGTTCTGCAAGTGTACTGCCGTGGGGGCGACATGAACCACAAGATTGGGCGTTTTCTGCGCGATGAGTCGGGAGCTACCGCGATCGAATATGGATTGATCGCTGGGCTGATCAGCATCGTTATCGTCGCTGTGCTGACCTCGATCGGCACGAAACTTAACGTCAAGTTTCAGAGAATCTCGACCGGGCTCAACTGACTGAGCGGTAGTTGCTGCGAGCCGCCACACGATGCAGTTCAAAGATCCATCGCGGGATGGGCGAGGGCCGGAAAACTCGATGGTTCGGCCTTTCGCGTCCGAAGGCGTTCACCGACGCCGCCGAGTCGTCAGGCGCTCACCAGGTTCGGCGCTCGTCCGAACAGTCGTGCGGGATCTCGGCGACGGCTGAAGGATAGGCCTCGGTCTTTCAGGAAGCCCTGGCGGGGCCTGGGTGCAGTCCATCTCGTCCCCTCGGCGGTTCGTGATCGTCCGAGGTCCGGGCTGTCAGCCGCCCGGCCGTCTGTCGAGGTCGGCCAACGCCTTTCCCTCCGTTTTGCTGAGCTCGCGACCGGATTTCGCGAGATCGACGAAATCCTCACTCGTGTGGGGCCAGGTCGATCCCACAAAGATCCGCATCCCCTTTGCCGTCATGACGGCGTCACCCCGGCGCAGCGTGCGGTCCTCGAGGATCGCGACCTTCTCGGGCTTGACCGGCACGGCCACGACGGCGAGCCGGGGCGTCCGCCTTGGGCGAACCGTCAACGGCCGCCCCTGGGGCAGCTGATCGACCTTATCGTCGAATGGAGCATTCTGACCGGCCGATGCTCCGGCACCACCGAACGCCGACGTGAAGAACTGGAGCACGCCGTCGTCGCGCGCCGATGCCCGGTCGACCGCGGAAAGGGTGACGCAGCATGCCGTTGAAAGGGCCGCCACGGCCCGCATCGCCCGTCCGATCTGCGCTCTCGTCATTGTCAGGTCGTGTCCCATGCGCCAGCGACGGTGAGGAACGTCCGGCCAGCTCCGGCAACGCCGCGCCGGACGATTCGGTTGCCGAAGCCGAGCCGCGGTGAGCCCGCAAGGGCTTTTCAGGGCTGGGCCTTTCCCCCTATGGTGCCGCGCGATCGCCAGCTGCGTGCTGCCGGATCCTCCAGAGGTTTTCATGGTCAAGACGTTTCTTCTCGGTTTCTTCGCTGCCGCGCTCCCGGTCCTTTCCGTCCAGGCCGCGCCGGCGACGCCCGAGGAAGCGGTCCGCCTGACCACGTTGTTCGAGCGCTATGTCGGCCACCCCGACGCCGGTCAGCCGAGCAACGTGACGGTAGTGCCCCAGGGGGACGCCTACCGGGTGACGCTCGACCTCGCGCACGCGCTCAGCGGTCTCGGCGGTCTGCACTTCAGCGTCGACCCCAATGTCTCGACCGCGCTCCTGACGCCTCAAGCGGACGGGACGTGGGCGGTGAGCGGCGCGGAATCACCTCCGCTCGTGATCCACGCCGGTCAGCAGACCGTTACGCTGAAAGCCGCGACGTCCAGATTCGACGGGATCTACGATCCCAAGCTCTTCGGTTTCAAGGAGACCACCCAGATCCAGACCGGCTATGTCCTCGACCAGGACGCGCCGAATCTGACCCAGGAGCGTCGCGTCGATCGCGCGGCCGTGACCACGAAGGCGGTGCCGGACGCGGCCGGGACCGTCTCGGTGGCGGGCCACACCGTCGATACCGGAACGGCAGCCGATCTGCTGATCAAGCCTGCCCCGGCGCCGGCCCCCGAGCCGACCGAAGGGGGTAATCCCGCCGTGCCGCCTCCCCTCGAGCCGTCGACGCCGATCACCTATGCCATACCGACGACGACCATCGACTTCGGCATCGACGGCTTGCACACGAAGGAGCTTCTCGACCTCTGGGCTCTGCTGGTGGCGCATCCCAACCACGACAGTCTCGTGGCGGCTCAGGATGACCTCCGTGGCACGTTGCGGGCCGCTCTGCCGGTGTTGAGTGCACTCCGCGAGACGCTCGCGATCGATAAACTGTCCGTGACGTCTCCGTCCGGCGTCGTCTCGGCGCAGAATGTCGGGGGCGGCCTCGATCTCGCCGGGCTCTCCGGGACCGGCAAGGCCTCGACCAGCCTCTCGTTCGACGGGTTGACGGTGCCGAGCCAGAACCTTCCCTCCTGGACGCAGGGCCTCGTGCCGACGGCGCTCTCACTGTCGCTCGGCGTCGACGGTTTTCACGCCGCCGAGGCGGCCAGCGAGGCGGTGAACGATTTCGACCTCAAGGCCGACAAGCCTTTCACGCCCGAGCAGAACGAGAAGATCGGCCATCTGTTCTGGCCCGCCTCCGGCGGGACCCTGACCCTATCGCCGAGCCACCTGACCACGAAGCTCCTCGACTTAAGGTTCGAAGGGCAGGCCATGCTGACGAGCCCGCCCTCCGGGCAGATGACGGTGAGCGCGACGGGCCTCGACAAGGCTATCGCGGTGCTGCAGGCCTCCGCCGGCAGCGATCCGCTGGCCGCGCAGGTGTTGGGGCCGATGGTGCTGGCCAAGAACCTCGCCAAGCCCAATCCCGACGGCAGTCTCGGATGGGTCATCGACGCCGGCAACGGTCCCCTCCTGGTCAACGGGGCACCCCTGCAATAGCGGCCAGACGCGAGGCACCAAGAAGCGCAGCGGACCTCTCACCAACGGCGGAACGTTCTCACTCATGCTCATGCAGAGCGGAGCCGGCTTTGGGCTCCGGGCGGGCGAAGCCCGTTGGAGAAGCCGACGTGGAGCGGCCCGCAGGGGCGCATCGAAGCACGCGGGGCCGGCAACGACAGCTCCGAATGAGGCGTATAGGACACGTGTCGCTTCTTACCACCGTTGGTATCATTCCGCTGCTGCCGACCTGTCCCGCGACATCGTGCGCAATATCGGTTCGACTCAAACGGGACCTTCGGTGGACGCAGACCGTTGCCTCGGGCCCACGAGGAATATCATCATGTTTATGCGCATCGATAAGCTACAAGCGGAATTGCCAGCACCGAAGAAGGCGGATCCGAATGCTGCCGCAGCCCTGCAAGAGTTGTTGGGCGGCAAATATGGAGAGATGTCGACGCTCGGAAACTACATGTTCCAGAGCTTCAACTTCCGCAGCAAATCGAAGCTGAAGCCCTTCTATCAACTGGTGGCCAGCATCACGGCCGAGGAGCTCGGCCATCTCGAACTGGTGTCGAACGGCGTAGCCATGTTGAACAACGGCCCGGATGGCCAGGGTCTCGACAAGCATGGTGGCGACATATCGAAGGCTCCCTTCGCCGACATGCAGGATATCCGCTCGGCGAGTTCCTTCCTGTCGAACGGCGGCGGCGCCATGCCGATGAACGCTAACGGCGCGTCCTGGAACATGGATTTCGTGACCACGACCGGGAACGTGGTGGTCGACCTCCTGCACAATTTCCATCTCGAATGCGGTGCCCGCATCCACAAGCTTCGCGTCTACGAGACCATGAAGGAAGCCACGGGCCGTGAGGTCTGCGCCTATCTTCTGGTGCGCGGGTCGGTTCACGCCCATGCCTATGCGCTCGCCCTGAAGCAGATCACCGGCGTCTCGATCGAAAAGATGCTGCCGACGCCCAATATCGACCTCAGCAAAATTCCCGAGTGCCAGAAGTACCTCGACGAGGGCTCGCATCGGCGGCTCTATACTTGGAGCCCGAAGGACTACAAGAACATGTCCGGGATCTGGGGCAACGGCGAGATGGCGCTGCCCGGCGATCCGCCAGGCGAACTGGAGGTCATCGACGGCCTGCCCGAGGGCGGCAAGATCCACGATCTCGACGGGATGGCCTCGGCCTTCACGCCGGATTACGCGCCCGAAGAGATGTTCGAGATCGCGACCAAGCTCTACAAGGCGTCGCGCTGATCGCATGAACGTCGCGGCGGCATCCTGGCCGCCGTGTCCTGCAGCGCACCTTGCGTTTGCAGCGCAGCATTCTACGTGAACCATGAGGGGTCGCGCGGCGACCCTGTTCTCCGGTCGGCGCCACCTCCGCGCCGCACCGGCAACGATCTGAGGATCATCATGTTCACGTGCATCGGCTATGCGTCGCAGACGCCAGCAACGCCTCTGAAGCCCATCAGCTTCGAACGCCGCGATCCCGGACCGAGAGACGTCCAGATCGACATCCTCTATTGCGGCGTTTGTCATTCGGACCTGCACCAAGTGCGGAACGAGTGGCAGAACACGATCTACCCTTGCGTGCCCGGGCACGAAATCGTGGGCAGGGTCACCAAGGTCGGCCACGAGGTCACCAAGTTCAAGGTCGGCGACCTCGCTGGGGTCGGTTGCCTGGTCGATTCCTGCAAGAGCTGTCCGTCCTGTGCCGAGGGCCTCGAGAACTACTGCGAGAAGGGGCAGACCTTCACGTACAACAGCGAGGACAAGGTCTCGGGTGGCACGACGTTCGGCGGCTACTCGCGGGCGGTCGTCGTCGACGAGGCCTTCACGCTGCGCATCCCGAAGAACCTCGATCTCAAGGCCGTCGCCCCGCTGCTCTGCGCCGGCATTACGACCTATTCTCCCCTGAAGCACTGGAAGGTCGGCCCGGGGCAGAAGGTCGGTATCGTGGGGCTCGGCGGGCTCGGTCATATGGGGGTCAAGTTCGCCCACGCGCTCGGCGCCCATGTGGTGCTGTTCACGACCTCGCCCGACAAGGTGGCGGACGCGAAAGCGCTAGGGGCCAACGAGGTTGTGCTGTCGAAGGACCCTGACGCCATGGCGGCCCAGGCCGGCAGCTTCGACTTCATCCTCGACGCGGTTGCGGCGCCGCACGACATCAACGCCTACCTCATGCTCCTGAAACGCGACGCTACCCTGTGCCAGGTCGGCGCGCCCGAAAAGCCGCTGGCGACCAGCGTCTTCGCGCTCATCTTCAAGCGCCGCAATTTCGCGGGGTCGCTGATCGGCGGCATCGCCGAGACCCAGGAGATGCTCGATTTCTGCGGCGCGCACGGCATCACGTCCGATATCGAGATGATCCGCATGGACGAGATCGAGGGCGCCTACGAGCGGATGCTGAAGAGCGACGTGAAGTATCGCTTCGTGATCGACATGGAAACGCTTCCGACGGCAGCGTAACCCCGGACGAAGCGACTTGTTGAAGAGGAGCCCCGACCGGGGTTCCTCTCTTTTGAGATGGGCCGTCTGCCTCGGGGGCGGCCAAGCATGCATCCGCCTCCTGCGTCCGATGGTCCCTGGCGCGACCAGGAACAACCGTCGATCGCACATCGTTGCGGGGGCACTTTCCCGAGGAGCGACGATGACCATGAGCGACAACTTCTCCCGCCGGCAGATCGTCGGGGGTGTGGGACTGGGCCTTGCCGCGGTGGCCGATGCCGCCGCACCGACGTCCGCCCAGGCGGCCGTCACCACGCCGACCGCGGCGCCGATGCAGGACCCGGTCTCGAAATATCCGAACCCGCCGTTCAAGCGGCAGACGCAAGCCTGGCCGGGCCTCGCCGGCCAGATGGATCCCCGCCCGGACCATGGCGAGACGAGCTACAAGGGCGCGGGACGGCTCGCCGGACGCAAGGCGCTGATCACGGGCGGCGACAGCGGCATGGGCCGCGCGGCGGCGATCGCCTATGCGCGCGAGGGCGCGGATGTCGCCATCAACTACCTGCCGGAAGAGGAACCCGATGCGCGCGAGGTCATCGCGCTGATCAAGGCCGAAGGGCGGATCGGGCTCGCCTTACCGGGCGACCTGCGCGACGAGGCATTCTGCCAGAAGCTCGTGGCCGACGCGATCAAGGGGCTTGGCGGCCTCGACATCATCGTATCGAACGCTGGCCGCCAGCAGAGCCACGACTCGATCCTCGACATCTCCACCGAGCAGTTCGACTGGACGATGAAGACCAACATCTACGCGCCGTTCTGGATCATCAAGGCGGCGCTGCCGCATCTGAAGCCCGGCTCGGCCATCATCGGCACGACGTCCGAACAGGCCTACGATCCCTCGCCCGACCTCTACGACTACGCCCAGACCAAAGCCGCGACGATGAACTACGTGAAGTCGCTGGCCAAGCAACTCGGGCCGAAGGGCATCCGGGTCAACGGCGTGGCGCCGGGGCCGATCTGGACGGCACTGCAGGTGTCGGGCGGCGCCTCCCCGGAGAAGGTGATGCAGTTCGGCAGCTGGACGGCGCTGCGCCGCCCGGGCCAGCCCGCCGAACTGGCCTCCATCTACGTCCAACTCGCGGCCAGCGACGCCTCGTATGCGACCGGGCAGGTCTATGGCTCATCGGGCGGCGCCGGACAGCCGTAGGGGGTGGCGTCATCCTTCTCCCGCCCGCGGGAGAAGGTGGCCCGGCGCAGCCGGGCCGGATGAGGGTTACAGACGGGGCTTCCGCGCCGCATGCCGGACCAGGACGACTTCCTGAAGTCGAACACATGAGGGTAAGGAACGATCGCGATACGACGAACGGCTCGACGGCTCGTTTCCCTGCCTACTCGGGGATATTGTCTCAGCAACGCCGTGACCTCCGCGACGCGAGATCGAACCCTCGCAGCTCCCTAAGGTGAGACCTGGGCAATGCGGTCGAGAGCACCATCAAGCTGTTGGAGCGCAGCCGGAGTGAACCGCAGCTTCACTCCGGGTATGTCGCAAAGACCGCCCGCACATCGTCGTCCGTGGCGAACTCCCCGCGATCGGCCTGGGCTTCAGCTTCGGCCAGGTCTGCCTCTTCCTCCGGTGTCAGCTGAACGACAGGCTCAGAACTGCCGACGTAAAGCAGAAGCATGCGGGCGACTTCGTCCTGC
>CAXTME010000054.1:14448-30725 GCA_964245215.1 uncultured Lichenihabitans sp. | reverse complement strand
CCGTTATAAGCTGGCGACGGCGGCTACTATTGCCGCCGATCAGTTCCGCGGCAAGGTCGTGAACCTGACCGTGGATCTTACCCGGGCCGAACGGCAGTCTCGTGACGATCGCCGGTGCCATCGACCGGCATGTGACCCGCTGGGCCGGGCTCGACAAGGCGCTTGCGGCGGTGCTGCCGTGAGGCTGGCCTCATGCACGCCTTTGCCGAACGACCCTACCGCAGCGCTACTAAGCGCCGAGCGCTACTGAGCGCCTGGGTTCACGCCACCGCCGGCTCCGGCATTGCCAGTGGCGCCTTGACCGTTCGTAGCTGCATTGGGTCCGTTCTTCAGCGTACTACTGCCACGCGCGGCGCCACAGCCCGAACCGTTGAAGTGAGACATACAGGGTGATTGAAAGATGTTGCCGCCCTTGGCCTCGGCCACATCAAAGCCGCTCAGCAGGCCCACCAGCAGGGAAGCGGTCGCGATCATTCTCAGCATGACACAGATCCTCGTGAACAAGCGCGCCCGATCGGTCTGCGAACGGAACCAACGCTGTTGCAGCGCAATAGCTTTGAGAGATGACAGGCGGACGACGCCGGCGGCTTCAGCGCCCGTTGCCAACAGTTTGCGACGGTCTACTGGACTAAGGCGTGGGTGGCCCTACCCAACACGGTCGGGCGCGACTCACTTGTTCCACTTCGCGGGGTTGGCCCTCGCGACATCGGACTTCGCCATCCTGCAATTGGTTTCATTGCGATGTCGTCATGACCTGCCGTGATGGCAGACACGGCTATGCGCCTCCCAAGAGAACGCCGAAATCGATCGACATATTTTGATGTACGATCGCGTCAAGTACTATGCGAGAGCCAGTTCACAATCAGAAGTGAGGATCGACTCAATAGATTCGTAGCCTTTGAGTAAAGCTCTCGCATTTGTCATACAATCGCGCCTTCAAGACTGCGTCCTGCCGGAACAAGTGCGACGAAACAGCACGGTATCATTCTACTCGGGTGTGCTCCGCCCATGCTGCTGTCGTGACAAACAAATAGATCGTTGCGTCGAGTACAAAATAAGGCAAGCTCACCGTGCACATACGTTGCAGGATCGGAGACGATCGATGAGCAATGTCGACAAGGTCTTAAGGACCGTGGCCGCCATCCATGATTCCGCTTTGGAGCCGAGCGCGTGGCAACTGGCACTTGGGCTCGTCGGCGAGTTGCTGAATAGTAATGGGGTGGTGGTGGCGCTCGACGACAAGCTTCGCGGCTTTACAAGTAGCTTCGAAGCCAACACTGCGCCAGAAGCGCGCCAAGCCTACCTGACGGAGTTTCACGAGATCGACCCGGTGATTGCTTTTGTCAGGCGCGCGCCGGCCAGACGCGCCTACTCCGATGACATGACGATAGCGCGGACGGCACTGCTACGGACACGTTTTCATGCCGACTTCGCCAAACGTTTCGATTATTACCATTGCGTGCAGGCCTTCACGCACCGAAGCGACACGGCGTCTGGCTTCTTCGTCGCGGCGCGACACGGGCGGCAGGAGCCTTTCGGGGAGCCCGAGCGTCGGCTGCTGGAAACGCTGATTCCTCACTTCGAACAAGCCTTCCGGGTACGATCACTGCTTCACCGGGCCGACTTCGAGCGAGAGAGCGCCTTGGCGGCTTTGGACCACGTCAAGGAGGGCGTGATTTTCGTGGACGGAACGCTCAGGATCCGCTTTGCCAACGCGGAGGCTCGACGGCTGCTGCGACGTGGAGCCGGATTGAAGGACGTGCACTCGAAGCTGATCACCGCGCGACAAGCCGATCAGGCGCGTCTCTATAGAGCCGTTGCACAAGCGGCGAGCGGCAGTCTCGACCACAGCACCATGTCGCTCGCGGTCTCACGTGCTCCGCCCTTGCGGCCGCTGCTCCTGCGGGTCGCGCCGATCAGCGCTTCGCTCGCCGATCGCATCGGTGACCTCGACCCAGGAGCCCTTGTCTTCATCGGCGATCCCGATGCAGGTCAGATTGATCCGGCGATCGTCGTGGCCATGCTAGGCCTGACCCCGGCCGAGGCCCAAGTGGCGAGCCTTCTTGCAACGGGCTTGGATATTGCCGGGTTGACGATCCGTTTACGTGTCAGTCAAGCAACGGTTCGTACCCACCTGAAAAACATCTTTGCCAAGACCAATACTGGCCAGCAATCGCAGTTGGTCGCCCTGATCAATGCCATCCCGGTCAGGTCGTCCGATTCTTCGAACAAAGGTTAGATTTCGCCACCTCCGAACCGAAAGCAGGGGATCAGTCGGCTCCGACGCTGCACGGCTTAATCGAAACTTGGAAATATCACATTATTGTACGAGAAAACTTAGATTCATCCGAGGTCGACTGGGCGTCTTCGTCATTCCTTACGCATCTCGGGTTCGACGCTGCCACCGACAATGACCGAATTGCTCGCGAACATTGCGGTAGGCGATCAAACACGACTTTCCCAACCTTCACTTTTCCGCATTGAATACCATTGATCTCATCCATTTGGATGATGGCATGTCTGATCCACCGCGATATCGTCTCTTTACTCATTGTCGTCGAGGCGATCCCATGAGCGAAACCCGTATTTTCGATCACAAATCCATTTCATGTGCTCTCAAAGATGCTTTTGGCAAAATTGCCAATGGGAATCGTCACGTGAATGTCAAACTTATCGATGTTAAAGATACGATTTCATTTTCGTCGCAGTCCAGTGCAAATTTTTATAGCAATGGCTTTGCCGTCACTACCGTAGATTCACTCATCGTAATCCCGTACACGTCGATCTGTTTTGTCGAGGTATCGGCAATCACTTCGTAATCCTATCCTTCGCTGGAGTAGCCGCCAACGAGGATTGCGGCAGCCCCCCACCCTGCCGCATGCGGTGGCTGCGTTTCGTGCACTTGCACCTTGCAGCCACCGCAGTCCTAATGGACCGACCCAAATAGATGATTCATCTGTTTGGGTCAGTCGGCCGCCGGCTTAGACGCGGTGCACCGACTGAGACGAGAGCGATGCGCCCGTGCTCTGCCGTTTCAGTTCGGTGCTAATTCACCGTAGGCATCATGCCGCCATCAACTCTCAGGTTGGCGCCGGTGATGAAACCGGATCGCGTGCTGGCGAGGAACGCCACC
Source organism: uncultured Lichenihabitans sp. (assembly GCA_964245215.1). Taxonomy (GTDB): domain Bacteria; phylum Pseudomonadota; class Alphaproteobacteria; order Rhizobiales; family Beijerinckiaceae; genus Lichenihabitans. Next base: position 27,592 of record CAXTME010000054.1, on the reverse strand, counting down.
GCATCGGCGATATCGGTCGGCGAGCCGATCCGGCCAGCCGGCAATTTCGCCTGCTTGACGTAGAACTCCTCGAAAGCCGCGAAATCATAGGTGCCGCCTTGCATCTCGATCATCTGCCTGGCTCCCGCCTCCATGCCGGGCGTGCGGATCGGGCCAGGGCTGACCGTATTGCTCGTCACGCCTGTGCCGCCGAGCGCACGCGCAAGCGAGACGCTCTGATTGATGTTGGCCATTTTGGTCGCTGCATAAACGGCTACGAACGGTTCGGGCATCGGCCCCAGAAAACTGCCGATCGTGATCACCCGGCCCCATTTGCGATCCTTCATCGCCGGCACGAGCCGCGTCACGAGGCGCACCACCGAGGTCACGTTGTCATTGAAAAGGCCGTTCCAGTCGTCGGCCGTCGTCTCGAGAAAATCCTTCATCGGGAACGCGCCGGCATTGTTGACCAGGATGTCGACCCCGCCGAATGCGGCGACCGCCGCGTCCGCAACGGCTGAGGCTTGTTTGTCACTGCCAAGCTCACCGACGGCACGAAAGGCCTTGCCCCCGGCAGCGGTGATCTCCTCGACCACGCGACGGACTTCCTCCTCGCGCCGACCATGGACGACGACGCTTGCCCCTTCGGCCGCAAGGGTTTTGGCAATCTGCTCGCCGATGCCGCTGCTGCTGCCCGTAACGAGAGCCCGTTTGCCGTCGAGTTGCAGATCCATATCGTCACCTTTATTTCATAGTGTTCGCTATGAAATTAAGGCTAGGTTGACGGATACGCCAAGTCAACTCATTTGTTATCAACCACTATGAAACACCAGAGGTCACGGTCGTGGAGCCACGCGAGCAGCAGGATCACCGCCGTCCTGGCCGGCCTCTCTCCTTCGACCGGGAAGCTGCCTTGACGAAGGCCATGCACCTCTTCTGGCAGCATGGGTACGAAACGACATCGGTCGCCGAGTTGACTGCCGCCATGGGGATAACGCCGCCGAGTCTCTACACGGCGTTCGGAGACAAGAAGAGATTGTTCCTGGAGGCGATCGACCGATACACGAACGGTGGTGCGGTCACGGCCATCGGGTTGATCCAGGAAGCGGCCACAGCCCGCGATGCGGCGCTGGCCATGCTGCGTGGTTCTGCTGTCGCCTTCACGGGCGCTGACACACCGGCCGGGTGCCTCCTGGCCAGTGCCGCCGTCAGCGGTTCCGACGCCGCGGCCGACGTACGGACCCATCTCGCCAGCGTCCGGCTGGAGATCGAAACCGCGCTTCGCGACAAGACGAGCCAGGACGTATCGGCCGGCCGGCTCCCCGCGGGTACGAACGCTACCGCGTTGGCAGCCACGACCATGGCGGTCGTTCAGGGCATGTCGACGCTGGCGAAAGACGGCGCCGACCGGTCGAAGCTTCTGGCCGTTGCGGAGACGGCCATAAAAGCCTGGCCATCCGGCCCGCTCTGAAGCTTGGATCGGGATGGCGGGATCGGTCCATCACCGGCCAGCCCGCGATCTTCTCTCGTGCCGCGCTTGCCAGGAAGGCAGATCGCGGGCGAGCGCACGGCGTTCTTGCAGCCTGATCGATCCCGAGACGGACCACGAGAGGTTGGCCCGGACCTGGAGACGGAAAGAGCCGATGTCGCCACTCACCCGAAGCAGGCCGCAAGATTGTCTATCGACTTTGTAGACGAATGATGCCAGAGTCTTCGCAACACCCGCCACCCTTCAGAGTTCGCTCGATGATCGAAGCCGCGAAGCCGACCCACAACGTGACCAGCCTCACCCTGCGGGTCCCGGATTCGGCGCTGCCCCGCTTCGACGTCGACGGCGTCGTGTCGGAACTGCGCAGTTCGCGGGATGTGACACACAACGTGCGCCACGGCGGTCGCATCAGGCCGATGCCGTCACGGACGACGTTGAGCGATATCGTAGACGATCTGTCGGCGGTGCTGTTCCCGAGTCACTATGGTCAGTCTGAAAGCGGGGCCGCCTTCTTCGACGATTTCGTCCGCGGCACTCTCACCACGACGCTCGGCGTCCTCGAAGAGCAGGTGCGCCGTGGCCTGTCCTTCACGCACGACGATTTCCTATCGCCGGACGCCATCGATCGCGAAGCCCTGGCCATCACCGGCGCCTTCGCGTCGGCGCTCCCGGAAATTCGTGCACGACTGGTCGGTGACCTTCGTGCTGCCCTTACCGGGGATCCTGCGGCGTCCAGCGCGCCCGAGATCCTTCTCGGCTATCCCAGCATGACAGCGCTGATCCATTACCGTTTGGCACACGCGCTGCACGGTCTCGGCGCCCGCTTTCCGGCTCGCCTCATCTCCGAGGTCGCCCGATCGAAGACCGGAATCGACATACATCCGGCCGCCATCATCGGGGAAAGTCTCTTCATCGACCACGGCACCGGGGTGGTAATCGGCGAAACCGCCGTCGTCGGGAACCGCGTGCGCCTGCATCAGGGCGTGACGCTGGGCGCGCAGCACGGACAGGCGGGTGTCGCGCAAAAGAGCCTGCCGCGTCACCCGATCGTGGAGGACGACGTGGTGATCCAGGCCGGCGCCACGGTGCTGGGCCGAATCACGATCGGCCGCGGCTCGCTGATCTGTGGCAACGCCTGTCTCATCGCGAGTGTCCCGCCCTTCAGTTGCGTCGGTCCGTCAATCCCATGCTGCGACGAGAGTGAGGCACGACAAGCGTCGAAATGACGGTGCAGAGCAGGTTGCTTATCGGTCGCATAGTGTGTCGCCGGCGCCCTCCTTTGAAGTTGCCCCTCGTACAGATCAGATGATATTTTTGGAGACCTCCATGTCGTTGAGATCCATTCTGTTAGCCGCCGTGACCAGTTTCGCCTTGGTGTTCGCGTGTGCCGGTGCGGCAGGTGCTGCGAATCTGCTGAATGTCAGCTACGATCCAACGCGTGAACTCTACAAGGATATCGACAAGGCCTTTGCGGCCGACTGGAAGACCAAGACTGGCGAGACGATCACGATCCAGGCGTCGCACGGCGGCTCTGGCGCACAGGCCCGTTCCGTGATCGACGGTCTCAAAGCCGATGTCGTGACCCTGGCGCTCGCCGCCGACATCGATGCCATTGCTCAGAAGACCGGCCGCATCGCGCCCGACTGGCAGAACCGGCTGCCGAGCCATTCCTCGCCCTACACCTCGACGATCGTCTTCCTGGTCCGCAAGGGCAACCCGAAAGGCGTCAAGGACTGGGACGATCTGACGAGACCCGGCATCGCCGTCGTCACGCCGAACCCGAAGACCTCGGGCGGCGCGCGCTGGAACTACCTGGCCGCCTGGGGCTATGGCGCGAAGGCGGCGGGCGGTGATCAGGCCAAGGCGCGCGATTTCGTGGCCAGGATCTACAAGAACGCCCCCGTGCTCGACACCGGCGCACGGGGCGCCACGATCTCCTTCGCGCAGCGCGGCCTGGGAGACGTTCTGATCGCCTGGGAAAGCGAGGCCTTCCTGGCCTCGGAAGAGTTCGGCAAGGACAAGTTCGACATCGTGGTGCCATCGCTCTCGATCCTGTGCGAGCCGCCGGTCGCCGTGGTGGATGCCAACGTCGACCAGAAAGGCACCCGCAAACAGGCCGAAGCCTACCTCCAGTATCTCTACACGCCCGAAGGGCAGGCGATCATCGCCAAGGACTTCTACCGCCCGATCCATCCCGAAGCCGCGGCGCCGGCCGATCTCGCGCGCTTCCCCAAGCTCGCTCTCCTGACCGTGGACGCCGATTTCGGCGGCTGGGCCAAGGCCCAGGCCACGCATTTCGCCGATGGCGGCGTCTTCGACCAGATCCAAGCAGCGAACCGTTGAACAACTCGACGAGGCTGAGCGCACCCTCTGCGGGACGGACCGGCGAACCTGTTCTCTCGGGCGCCCCGACATGACGCTTCTGACAGCCGACGCGCCAGGCCGGCGGCGCTTCCGCCGGTCGAGCGCCCTTCCCGGCTTCGTCCCGGCCATGGGCTTCTCGCTGTTCTACCTCGGCCTGATCGTTCTGTTCCCGCTCGCCGTGCTGGTATGGCGGGCGACAGGCATCGGTTGGAGTGGGGCCGCCCGCGTCGCCACCGACCCGCGCATCCTGGCGGCCTTCCGGGTCAGCTTCGGCATGGCGCTGGCGGCCGCCATCATCGACACGGTCTTCGGCGTGATCCTCGCCTGGGTGCTCACCCGCTATCGCTTTCCGGGTCGCCGCCTGATGGACGCGGCGGTCGATCTTCCCTTCGCGTTGCCGACGGCCGTCGCCGGTATCGCTCTGGCGTCGCTCTACGGGCCGAACGGTTGGATCGGCGCCCCATTGCTGCGGCTCGGCATCAAGGTCGCCTACACGCCGCTTGGCATCCTGGTGGCGCTGATCTTCGTCGGCCTGCCCTTCGTGGTGCGCAGCGTCCAGCCGCTGGTGGCAGACCTCGACCGCGAGATCGAGGAGGCCTCGGCGACGCTCGGCGCAACGCGCCTGCAGACGCTGTTCAGGGTGGTGCTGCCAACCCTTTCGCCCGCCATCCTGACGGGCTTCGCCCTCACCTTCGCGCGCGCCGTCGGCGAATATGGCTCCGTCATCTTCATCGCCGGCAACGTGCCCTACGTATCGGAGATCGTGCCTCTCCTGATCGTGCAGCGCCTGGAGGAATACGACTATGCGGGCGCGACCGGTGTCGCGGTCGCGATGCTGATGGTGTCCTTCGCCATCCTGCTGGCCGTCAACCTCGTCCAGGCGCTCGGGCGCCGGAGGTATGGCCATGGCTGATTTCGCTTCCCGGCGCACCGTCCGTGCCGCCACCGGGGAGAGCTTGCCGGCCCGTGCCGCCCTGATCGCGGTCGGAGCGGCGTTCCTGCTGCTCTTCGTCGCCGTGCCGCTCGTGGCGGTCTTCGTCGAGGCCTTCGGCAATGGCTTCGGCGCCTATCTCGAAGCGCTTTCGGAACCCGACGCGCAGGCTGCCCTGCGCCTCACCCTGACGGTGGCGGCAATCGCGGTGCCGCTGAACGCGATCTTCGGGGTTGCGGCGTCCTGGTGCATCGCCAAGTTCGCCTTTCGCGGCAAGAGCCTGCTGATCACGCTGATCGACCTTCCCTTCTCGGTCTCGCCTGTGGTGTCGGGGCTGATCTACGTGCTGGTGTTCGGCGCCCAGGGCCTGTTCGGCCCGGCGCTCGATGCCCACGGCATCCAGGTCATCTTCGCCCTGCCGGGGATCGTGCTCGCGACCGTCTTCGTGACGTTCCCCTTCGTGGCCCGCGAGCTGATCCCTCTCATGGAAGAGCAGGGGCGGGCGGACGAGGAGGCGGCCCTGACGCTGGGAGCAAGCGGCTTGCGCTGCTTCCTCACCATCACGCTTCCCAACATCAAGTGGGGCTTGCTCTACGGCGTCCTGCTCTGCAACGCGCGCGCCATGGGGGAGTTCGGGGCCGTCTCCGTCGTTTCGGGTCACATTCGAGGCCTCACCAACACGCTGCCGCTGCACGTCGAGATCCTGTACAATGAATACGACATATCGGCCGCCTTCGCGGTCGCTTCGCTCCTCGCGCTCCTGGCCCTCGTCACTCTGGCGCTCAAGACACTCCTCGAATGGCGCTACGCCGACGCCCTCGCGGCCGGCCGACGGCATTGACCGCGAGTCCTTTGCCGAGCCACACGGAAGTCCGGAAGGCAAGGGCCCCGAGCCGAGGGAAGAGAACACGGTGGAGGTTGTTCCGGAGCGGCGCGGAGCCGCAATCGCGGTGCGCGATGTCGTCAAGGCGTTCGATGCCCGCGCCGCGCTGCACGGCGTGTCGCTCGACGTCGCGCACGGCGAACTCCTGGCCCTGCTCGGTCCATCGGGGTCCGGCAAGACGACCCTTCTCCGCATCATCGCCGGGCTCGAGAGCCACGAGGGCGGCAGCGTCGCGTTCGACGGGCAGTCCACCGATCGTCTCAGCGTCCAGGAACGCGGCGTCGGCTTCGTCTTCCAGCACTATGCCCTGTTCCGCCACCTGACGATCTTCGACAACGTCGCCTACGGACTCCACGTGAGGCCGCGCAGCCTGCGCCCGCCGGTGGCCGAGATCCGCCGCCGCGTGTTGTCGCTGCTCGACCTCGTGCAACTCGGCGGGCTCGAGCGGCGCTATCCGGCGCAGCTCAGCGGCGGGCAGCGCCAGCGTGTCGCACTGGCCCGGGCTCTCGCGATCGAGCCTCGCGTGCTGCTGCTCGACGAGCCCTTCGGGGCGCTCGACGCTCGCGTCCGCAAGGATCTGCGGCGCTGGCTTCGCGAAATCCACGAGAAGACGGGCCAGACCACGATTTTCGTCACTCACGACCAGGACGAGGCGATGGAACTCGCCGATCGGGTTGCGATCCTCAACGAGGGGCGGATCGAGCAGATCGGGCGGCCTGCCGACATCTATGCCGCACCGCGCACGGCCTTCATCGCTTCGTTCGTCGGCGACCCCACGGCGCTCGACGTCTTGGTCACGGGCGATCGCGTCTTGCTTGGCCGATTCGATATCGGCGCCGCGCCGACGCGCTTCGGCGACGGGCCGGCGCGGCTCTTTCTGCGGACGTCCGACGTCACGATCCTGCCGGCGCCCGCCGGAAGAGACCAGATGCGGGGCACCGAGACATCACCCGGAGTCGGCATTCCGGCCCGTGTGACCGACCTGATCTGGGCATCACGCGGCGTCCGCGCGGTCGTCGCGGTGGACGGCATGCCGATCCCTTTCGACGTCGAAGGCTTGAGGGATACCGAGGCCGAGATCGGTCAGCCCGTCATGCTCCAGTTCTTGCGTCTGACGCTGTTCCGCTGACGCGAAGCATGTCGGACGGTGGTCGCCAAGAGCGCCACCAAGTCGGCGCTGGCCGAGACGGAGACTTGTCGCGAGGCCGGTCCCCATCCCGCACGTCTTCCACCGACGCCACCCAGGGAGGCCCGATGAGAAACGAAAGGTGGCTCTGATGAATGTCAGGGCACCCCAGTGCGACCGTTTGCTCGGACTCGAACGTCGCCCTCTGGCCGAAACGGGCATGTGTCTTGCTGCGATGGTTCCGAAGCGTGCTCACGCCGAAGGATCATGGGACACCACATGTCTGCAGTCTCCGTCACTTCGTCGCCTGTTCAGAGCACCGCCGCGGTCGACGAGCGCCTGCCGTTTTCTCTCCTCCTTCCACTCGCCGTCCAGCACGTCCTGGTGATGTACGCGGGTGCCGTCGCAGTGCCACTCATCGTGGGCCGCGCTCTGAATCTGGCTCCGGACCAAGTGGCATTCCTCATCAGTGCCGATCTCTTTGCTGGCGGACTCGCGACCCTCGTGCAGAGCTTCGGCCTCCCTGGGATCGGAATCCGGCTGCCCGTGATGATGGGCGTGACCTTCGCGTCCGTCGGTCCCATGCTGGCCATGGCGGCAACCCCCGAAGTCGGTATCCTCGGCATCTATGGCTCGGTGATCGGGGCCGGCGTTTTTGCCCTCATCGCCGCGCCCTACGTGAGTCGGTTGCTTCCCTTGTTCCCGCCCGTCGTGACCGGGACCATCATCCTGGTCATCGGCGTGTCGCTGATGCGGGTCGGCATCAATTGGGCGGGGGGCGGCCTTCCGACGGTAACGCGCGTCGTCGACGGTGCACCGGCTGCCTTCGCCAATCCTGCCTATGGACAGCTGACCGGCCTCGGCATCTCGCTCTTCGTGCTGGTCGTCATCCTGGCCTTGATCAAGTGGGGCCACGGCTTCGTCGCCAACGTCTCGGTGCTGCTCGGCATCGTAGCCGGCGCCCTGCTCGCTACGGCGCTGGGCATCATGCATTTCGACAAGGTCGCAGCTGCGGATTGGTTCGACCTCGTCGTGCCGTTCCGCTTCGGCCTGCCGGCCTTCCACCTCGTGCCGTTGGTGACCATGTGCATCGTCATGATGGTGGTGATGGTGGAATCGCTCGGAATGTTCCTGGCGCTCGGCGAGATCACCGGTAAGCCGATCGATCCCACCGACCTCACCCGAGGGCTGCGCGCCGATGGGCTCGGAACGATCATCGGCGGCGTGTTCAATACCTTCCCCTACACGTCGTTCTCGCAGAATGTTGGACTCGTCGGCGTGACGGGCGTCCGCTCTCGCTTCGTCACGGTGGCAGGCGGATGCGTCATGCTGGTGCTGGGACTTCTGCCCAAGATGGGCGCTCTGGTCGAAGCCATTCCTCAGGTGGTTCTCGGCGGCGCGGGCCTTGTCATGTTCGGCATGGTCGCGGCCACGGGCGCCCGGATTTTGACGGCGGTGGATTTCAAGTCGAATTCCAAGAACCTGTTCGTCGTGGCGATCGCGGTTGGTTTCGGGATGATCCCCATCGTGGCACCGACCTTCTTCCGCTACATGCCCGATGCACTGCACCCCCTGCTCGAATCGGGTATCCTGTTGGCCGCCCTGGCCGCCGTCGTGCTCAACGCCTTCTTCAACGGCATCGCCACGACCGAGGAAGCCGGTCGTGCGGCTGCAGCCATGGCGTCGGCGGCCGAGCATCCGTGAGACCTGGGCCTTTTCGGCCGTACCTCAACCTTCAAGGAACGAGTCCGATCATGACGCTTTTGAGTAGCACCTACGGCAAGGGTCGTGTCCGTGTCATGCGGGTGGCGGGCGAGGGCGACTACCGCGAGGTTCGCGAACTCGAGGTTCGCGCCATGCTGACCGGCGACATCGGCCGCGCATTCACGACGGCCGACAACTCCACATCGGTCTCGACCGACACGATCAAGAACGTGATCAACATCGTGGCGCGCGAAAACCTTGAGGCCGGGCCGGAGCTCTTCTGCCGCGCCGTAGCCGAACGTTTCCTCGACCGTTACGCCAGCATGGCGTCCGCCACGGTGTCGGCCCGCGAGACGCGCTGGGAGCGGATGACCATCGATGGTGTTCCGCATCCTCATGGCTTCACACGCCAGGGCAATGGCTACGGCACTTCGGAGATCGCGTCGGACCGAGCCGGCACAAGGCTTTCGTCGGGTGTGTTGGGTTTTACCTTCCTCAAGGCCACGGCTTCGGGCTGGGCCGATTACGTCAAGGACAGCTACACGACGATCCCGGAGACCCGTGACCGCATCGCCGCCACCAGCATGGAAGCCACCTGGCGCTGGACGCGTGATCCGGCTGATTTCGCGGCCGCCAATGCTCACATCCTCGAGACGATGCTGCGGGTGTTCGCCACGACTTATTCCCATAGCGTCCAGGACAGCCTCTACCGCATGGGTCTGGCGGCGCTGGACGCCGTGCCGGAGCTCGATACGATCAGCCTCGCTTGCCCCAACAAGCACTACCTGCCGATCAATCTGGCACCCTTCGGCCTCGACAATCCGAACCGGGTCTTCACGGCGACCGACGAGCCCCATGGTCAAATCGAATGCACCGTAGGGCGGCCACAGGCGGCCCGATAGCCGTGCGGGTCGGTTGCCATCGCGGCATCGATCCATCACCGGCCAGCCCTGTCGTCATGACTGAACGACGGTGGCCGAGGCGGGCGTGAGGCCAGCACCGTGTCGATAGAGGGGTTTCCTCACCGACCCCGGCCATGCGGACCGAGCCGAGCCCTCGGATCAGATTCCCTGGCCGCCGGAGACTTCGATCCGTCGGGCGTTGATCCATCGGTTGTCGTCGGACAGCAGGCTCGCGATCATGGGGCCGATGTCGTCGGGCAAGCCGACTCGGCCGAGGGCCGGCATGTCGGCGAAGAGCTTGCTGACCTCCGGGTTGTCGCGGACGGCGCCGCCGCGGAAGTCCGTCTCGATCGCGCCCGGCGCCACCGTGCTGACCGCGATCCCCCGGGCGCCCAGTTCCTTGGCCATGTAGACGGTCAGCACCTCGACGGCACATTTGACGGCGGCATAAGCCGCATAGCCCGGCGACCGCCGTCCGCGATCAGCGGCAGCAAGGCCTGCGTGAGGAAACACGCCCTTGAAGTGGACGTCGCCGAGGCCGTCGAACTGCGCCTCGGTGATCTGCGCCATCGGGGCGTAGTCGCCATGGCCGGGATTGTTCACGAGGTGATCGAAAGTCTCGCGCCGCCAAACGGCCCGACGTGTCGGACCGCCGATCGCCTGTCGGTCGCGGCGGTCGGGCGCATCTTGGCTCCGATCGATTCACTGTGTTGAGCTACCTCAAGGGCGAAGCGCCAGACAAGAGTCGCCAGGCAAACCAGGCACCAGTGACCGTTCCGAACAATGCGTGTCCGAGCGACTGTGTGACCCGGTTGTTCTCTAGAAACCAGGGGAACGCGGCAGGGAACAAGACGAACACGTCGAGGGCGTAGAAGGCCAACCCCGCGACCAGGCCCAGGCCGACGACACTGCTGGCACCGAAGGCGGGGATCCGCGTCGCAGCCCAGGCGAGCAGAATACCGAACATCGCTGCAATCGCGAGATGCAACGCCGTGCCCGTCGCTGCCGCGGTCGCCACGTGGTAGCTTGCCAGCAGCGCACGGGGGCCGAGAACAACCGCACCAATCTGGCGAAATGGATCAAAAAACGCGCCTGCTCCATTCTTGGCGATGTTCACGACCTCGACAAACACCGAGTAGCAGACACCTCCGACAACCCCAGCGACGGCACCCGTACGCCAGCCCGGCGTTCGGCGACCCGCTGTGTGGGCGATCTGTGTTCGGGTCATGCGAGACGTCCTTCAGCGGGCCGCGGCACGCCGGCCCGGATGCAGGCGACCAGAGATGCCCGACCGCCACCTTACCGGGCGGGCGTCAGCGATGCGGGCGGAAGCCCGCGTCCCCGAAGTCCGGTTTCGAGGTCCTCGGCGATGACCACGGCCCACACAGACCCGTGGGCGCAGGCGACGCGGGGCAACCTAAGCGGCCGTCTCCGCGTTCACGCGCTCCTGAAGGGCTGCTTCGACGGCCTGATCGACGCGGTCGAGCCAGACGAACTCGAGTTTCGCCCGCGCATCCTCAGGGATATCGTCGTAGTCGCGACGGTTGCGGGCGGGCAGCATCACGCGGGTAATCCCGGCCGCAGCCGCCGCGACGACCTTCTCCTTGATGCCGCCGACCGGCAGCACGAGCCCGCGCAGGGTGATCTCGCCGGTCATCGCCGTGTCGGGGCGCACGGGCCGGCCCGTCGCGAGCGACGTCAGGGCCGTGAACATCGCGACACCGGCGCTCGGACCGTCCTTGGGAGTGGCACCCGCCGGCACGTGGACATGGATGTCGTTGCGATCGAACCAGTCCGGCTCGATGCCCAGCGTGCCCGCCCGGTTCTTCAACAGGCTCAGGGCCGCGTGAACGCTCTCGCGCATCACGTCGCCGAGTTGGCCCGTCACCATGAGGCTGCCCCTTCCGGCGTTGCGGGCCGCCTCGATAAAGAGGATCTCGCCGCCGACGGGCGTCCAGGCGAGCCCCGTCGCGACGCCCGGCACGCTCGTGCGCACCGCGATCTCGCTCTCGAAGATCGGGCCCCCGAGAATTGTCGTGAGATCGCTCGACGTGATCTCGACCCGCTCGACCGAGCCCTCCGCAATGCGAACGGCAGCGTGCCGCAAGGCGCGGCCGATCTCCCGTTCGAGGCCGCGAACGCCCGCCTCCCGCGTATAGCCGGCCACGATGGTGCGGAGCGCCGCGTCGTCGATGGTGACCTGTTCGGGCTCGAGACCGTTCGCCGCCAGCTGGCGCTGAACGAGATAGCGCCGCGCGATCTGGAACTTCTCCTCGAGCGTATAGCCCGCGAGCGAGATCACCTCCATCCGGTCGCGCAGCGGGCCGGGGATCGTGTCGAGCATGTTGGCGGTCGCGATGAAGACGACGCGGGACAGATCGAACGGCACGCCGAGGTAGTTGTCGCGGAAGGTGCCGTTCTGCTCCGGGTCGAGCACCTCCAGCATGGCGGCCGAGGGGTCGCCCTGCACGCCGCGACCCATCTTGTCGATCTCGTCCAGCATCATGACGCAGTTCCGCGCCCCGGCCTTTCGCAAGCCCTGGACGATGTTGCCCGGCAGCGCCCCGATATAGGTCGAGCGATGGCCGCGGATTTCGGCTTCGTCGTGCACGCCGCCGAGGCTGACCCTGATGAAAGGACGACCGAGCGCCCGGGCAATGGACTGGCCGAGCGAGGTCTTGCCGACGCCGGGCGGCCCGACGAAGCACAGGATCGGCGCCTTGCCGTTCGGGGCGAGCTTGCGCACCGCGAGATACTCGACAATCCGCTGCTTGATCTTGGTCAGCCCGAAATGATCGTCGTCGAGAATGCGTCGCGCCGCCGCGATGTCGATCGGTTTGTCGTCCGGCAGCCGCCACGGCAGCTCGACCATCCAGTCGAGGTGGTTGCGCAGCATCCCGGTTTCCGGCGAGGCTTCCGGGCTGCGTTCGTAACGGCGCAGCTCCTTCAACGAGGTCGCTTCCGTATCGGCCGGCATGCCGGCGGCTTGGATCTTGGTCGTGAGGTCCGCGACCTCCGCGGCCTTGCCCTGGCTTTCGCCCTCGCCGAGCTGACGCTGGATCGCGGCCATCTGCTCGCGCAGCACGGCCTCGCGTTGCCGCTCGTCGAAGGTCTGCTTCGTCTGCCGCCCGATCTCGTTGGTGATGCGCAGCACTTCGATGCGGTGCGCCAGCAGCTTCGAGACCTTCTCCATCCGGCTCATCTGGTCGACCGTCTCCAGAAGCTCCTGCTTCTGCTCGGGCGTGATGTCGAGATAGGCCGCGACGAGGTCGGGCAGGACGGTCGGCGACGTCGCGCTCTGCACGGCCTGCACAAGGTCGGTCGGAACCTGCGGCAGAAGCTGCAACGTCTCGATCGCCAAGCGCTGCAGGTTCAGCCGCGCCGCCTCGATGGCGGGCCCGTCCTGGTCGGTCTCCTCGACCCGCAGCACGCTCGCCGCGAAATACGGGCGCTCGCTGACGTAGTCTCGGATCTGGAACCGCTGCACGCCCTGCACCACGACGTGATGCGTCCCGTCGGGAGCGCTGAGATAGCGCAGCACATTGCACAGCGTGCCGGTGCTGTGGAGCTCGACGGCGGCCGGGTCCTGATCGTCGGGGTTGCGCTGCATGAGAAGCCCGATCTGCTTCTCCTCCCGCACGGCGGCCTGCGCGGCCGCGACCGAGCGTTCGCGCCCGAGCGTGATGGGAAAAACCGTTCCGGGGAACACCACCATGTTCTTCACCGGCACGATGATCAGCGCGTCCTCGGGCAACGCCGGCGCGGT
>CAXTME010000054.1:0-14348 GCA_964245215.1 uncultured Lichenihabitans sp. | reverse complement strand
CGTCACGCACGCCGACGGCGCGACTTGGCGAATGTGTCGAACGCGACCGCCAGCACGATGATGAGGCCGATCACGATCTGCTGGATGTAGGACGACACGTTGAGCAGCACCAGACCGTTGAGGAGAACGCCGATCAGCACCGCGCCGATGACGGTGCCGAAGATCGTCCCCACGCCGCCGAACAGGCTGGTGCCGCCGATCACCACGGACGCGATCACGGTCAGCTCGTAGCCGAGGCCCGCCACCGCCTCGGCCGAGTTCAGCCGGGCCGCGAGAACGAACCCCGCGAGCCCCGAGAAGAACCCCATGAGCACGTAGACGCTGAGCAGGATGCGCGGGACCCGGAGGCCGGATAGCCGCGCCGCCTCGGGATTGCCGCCGACCGCGTAGACCTGGCGTCCGAATCGCGTATAGCGCAGCACGAGATGCGCCAGGACCGCGAAACCGATGAAGATCACCACCGGGGTCGGCACGATGCCGATGCGGCCCTGGCCCCAGAACTGGAAGTTCTCCTCGAACCCGCTGATCGGCCCTCCGCCGGAGAGCAGCAGGGCCGCGCCGCGAAACACCGACATGCCGCCGAGCGTCACCACGAAGGGCGGCACCTTGGCCTTGGTGATGGCGGTCCCCTGGATCAGCCCCCCGGCAATGCCGATCGCGACCGAAACGAGCAGCGCCGCCTCCCAGGGATGCCCCGCATTCGCGCCGGCCATGGCGCCGAAATTACCCGTGGCGCTTCCCTTCGACACGATCGCGGCGGCGATCCCGCAGAAGGCCAGGAGCGACCCGACCGAAAGGTCGATCCCCGCCGTCAGGATCACGAACGTCATGCCGATCGCCAGCAACCCGGAGATCGAGACCTGCCGCAACACGTTGAGGAGATTGATCGTCGACAGGAAGCGCGGCTGCAGCGTGGCGAAGACCGCCATGAGGATCGCGAGGAAGATCAGGGGCGCGAAACGGGCCAGAAGGCCGAAGACGTCGAGGCGAGCGTCTCGCGGAGGATCGATCCGGGTCGGCGTGGACGTCACGACAGGAACCTCATGCGGGTACGAGCGCCGTACGTGTCTAAGAATGGGCTCATGCGGGCACGTGCGCCGCGCCACGCAAGGTCATCAGCCGCATCAATCGCTCCTCGGACACGTCGTTGCGTGAGATCTCGCCGGTCAGCCGGCCTTCGCAGAGAGTCACGATGCGGTCGGCGAGCGCGATGACCTCGGGGAGTTCGGACGAGATCACGATCACCGCGATGCCATCGCGGGCCAGCCGCGCGATCAGCTGGTGGACCTCGGCCTTGGCCGCCACGTCGATGCCGCGTGTGGGCTCGTCCACGATCAGGATCTTGGGCTTCAGGGCGAGCCAGCGGGCGAGGACCACCTTTTGCTGATTGCCGCCAGACAGGTTGGCGATGGCCTGGTCGGGGCTCGCCATGCGGATGCCGAGCGCACCGCGGAAATCGTGGACCAGCCCCTTCTCCCAGGCATCCGACACGTAATTGAGCGGCGCCCGCAAGCGTCCCATGGCGGCCACCGCCATGTTGTTGCGGATCGCCAGGGAGAGGAAGAGCGCCTGCTGCTTGCGGTCTTCGGGCACGAGCCCGATGCCCAGCGCGATGGCATCGGCCGGCGTGCGGATGCGGACGGCAGCGCCCTCGACGAAGACCTCGCCGCCGGAGATCGGATCGGCGCCGAACACCGCCCGCGCGAGTTCGGTGCGGCCTGCGCCGACCAGGCCCGCGATCCCCAGGATCTCGCCCGGCTGCACCGAAAGCGAGATATCGGACACCGCCGTCGCATGAGGGTCGAGGCTGTTCTTGCCGGTGCTGATGTGGCTGATCCGCAAGGCGGGTGGGCCGGAGCGCCCTGCCCCGCCCTCGATCGGCGCGAAGACGCCGAGGTCGCGCCCGACCATCATCCGGATCAGGTGGTCGACGTTGGTCGACGCCACCTCGACGGAGCCGACCAAACGGCCGTCGCGCAGGACGGTGGCCCGATCGCAGACCGCCATCACCTCGTCGAGCCTGTGGGTGACGTAGATGATGCCGATGCCCCGCCCCCGGAGCACACGCACGAGGTCGAGCAACCGGCCCACTTCGGTGGCGCTCAAGGCCGCTGTCGGCTCGTCCATGATGATGAGGCGAGCCTCCACGGACAGGGCGCGGGCGATCTCCACCATCTGCTGGTCCGCGATGCTGAGGTCGCGCACCAATCGTTTCGGCTCGATCGACAGGCCGAGCCGATCGAGCGCCTGTCGGGCCGCCCGGAACGTGGCGGGCCAGTTGACGAAACCCGCGGTCCCGGCCTCCCGGCCGATCATGATGTTCTCGGCGACGCTGAGCGTCGGAATCAGTGTGAATTCCTGGTAGATGGTGACGATGCCCTTGCGCTGCGCCTCGTGGGGCTGTGCGAAGACCTGGGGCTCGCCCTCCAGCATGATGGTTCCCGTGTCGGGCTGCTGGGCACCCGACAGGATCTTCAGCAACGTCGATTTCCCGGCGCCGTTCTCGCCGAGAAGCGCCAAGACCTCGCCCCTCGCGAGGTCCAGGCTGACCTCGCTGAGGGCCACCACGCCCGGGAAGCGCTTGCCGATGCCGCTGACCTTCAGCAGCGGCCCCGGCGAGGTCTGCGCGGCGCTCATGCGAGCTTGATTCCCGACCGCGTTACTTCACCTCGTTCAGACGCTCGGCCTTGTCGAGGTTGGCTTTGGTGACGACGATCGGCGTCAGCAGAACGAGGTCGCTTTCCGGCTTCTTCTTGTTCTTGACGAAGTCCATCACGATATCTACGGCCTTCTTGCTCTGTTCGGCCGGGAACTGTTCTACGGTCCCCGCCATGCCGCCGTCGCGGATGCTGGCGAGGGCATCCGGCAGGGCGTCGAAGCCGATCACCTTGACCTTGCTCTGCAGATTGCGGGCCCGCACGGCTTCGAGCGCACCGAGCGCCATGTCGTCATTGGCCGCGACGATCACGTCCGGTGGGGTCGCCAGCGACGCCAGCAGCGCTTCCGTCACCGACAGGCCCTGGTCGCGGGCGAAATTCGCGGTCTGTTCGGCCACGAACTTGTAGGTGTCCGCATGGGCGTCGAGGATGTCGTGGAGACCTTTGTTGCGGTCGATCGCCGGGCTGGCGCCGGGCTGGCCTTGCAGGTTCACGATCGTGGCGCCCTTGGGGAACGTGTCCATCACCCAGTGGCCCTGGGCCTCGCCACCCTTCACGTTGTCGGCCCCGACATGGGCCAGGATGCCCTTGGCGGCCGTCACGCGGCGGTCGATGGTGACGACGGGAATACCCGCATCGATGATCTCGGAGACGGCCGGCGCCATGGCGTTCACGTCGATCGGGTCGAGCACGACGCCGTCCACCCCTTTGGTGAGGCCGGCCTCGACATCGGCAGTCTGTTTCGGGGCATTGTTCTGCCCGTCGGCTTCGAGCGGTGTCGCGCCCTGCGCCGAGACTTCGGCCTCCATGGCTTTCAGCATGTGCACGAAGAACGGGAAGTTGAGCCCTGGCACGGATGTCAGGATCGTGAGCTCCTTGGCGGTGGCGGGGCCGACCGACGCCAGCGCGGCCAACGCAAAGACCGAGCCCAACAGAGCACGCCTGCACAGCATCATTTGATCCTCCCAAAGCTCCCCGGCTTGCCGCGGGGATGTGGTCCATACTGTCGAGGAACAAAGGCCGACGGTCAAGAGACATACCGAAGGATGCAGCTTAAACGGCAGCAAGCCTCAAAGACCGAGTGTAGGGGCTGAACCGCCCCGCGTTCTGTCGATCATCGAGTGGTCGGTTCGTTGTATTGTGACGACTTAGAGGTGAAGGGAGTGTAGATTGAGCCTCGCTCGACCGCTCGAAATCATTCAAGCAGGGACGTTCCGGCAAACCTTGACTTTGGAGGTGATGTCGACCCCCGGTACTATGGGATTTTGCAATGAAGCAAGCGCGAGCAGGGCGGCGGGCGGGGTTGTCGGCATCGCATCGTCGGAAGCCCTGGCGGCGCTGATCGACTCCGGCCGGCTCCGCTACCGCGCGGCGTTCTGCCATCAAGCGGCGTGACGGGACAAGCCATCGCCTTCATCCTAAGCAGACTCTCACAAGTCTGCTTATACTTAAGGGTTTGAAGCAGCATTGATTTTGCTTTGAAAAAGCCATCAATCGTGGCTTTCGCCACGCCAAGCTGCTTAGGCTTCGACGGGAGTTGAGGGGGCGCCGTGACGGTCCTGGGTCTCGAACACGTGCAACTTGCCATGCCGTCCGGGCGCGCAAGCGACGCGCGGGCGTTCTACGCAGGCCTGCTCGGGCTTGCCGAAGTCGCAAAGCCGATCCACCTCGCGGAGCGCGGCGGTTGCTGGTTCGAGAGTGGCATCGTGAAGGTCCACCTCGGCGTCGAAGAGGATTTCGTGCCGGCCCGCAAGGCGCACCCCGCCTTCGTGATCGATGATCTCGACGAGACCGCGGGCCGCCTCGAACGGGCAGGCTATCAGCTGCGGAGCGACCAGCCGCTCAAGGGCTTCGAACGGCGCTACGTCGACGACCCGTTCGGCAATCGGATCGAACTCATGCAGCGCACCGGAAAACTCGAACGCCGGGCCGTTCGATCCGGTTATTCCTTCGAGAACGCCTACGGCTACGCCCGCGCCGTGCGGGTCGGAGACCAGGTCTTCGTCTCGGGCACGACGGCCCGCGGCGCCGACCTCGACGCCGATGCCGAACGCCAGACCGAAGGCGCCATCGCCATCGTGGACGCTGCGCTGCGGGAAGCCGGCGCAGCGCTTCGGCACGTGGTGCGGACCGTCGTCTATGTCGTCGATCTGGCGGACGCGGAGAGAATCGCACGCGCACATCGGGCTGCGTTCGGCGCTGTTCCCCCGGCCAGTACGCTGGTCCAGGTCGCGGGGCTGACCCCGACCGCCGCTCGGGTCGAAATCGAAGCCACGGCGATCATTCACGATTGATTTGTTTCGGCCAAGCCATCTTCCCCCGCGTGATAGAATGGCTAAGCTCACGTCCAGGCGCGGCGTGAGGTCAAGACAGGGGAAAACGACCATGAGTTTGGCGGTCATTGGCGCAGGTGTCGGCCGGACAGGAACGACGTCACTGAAACTCGCTCTCGAAGAGCTTGGGCTCGGTCCCTGCTATCACATGCAGGAGGTCTTCAAGAACCCGTCCGCTGCGGAACACTGGGTGCGGGCCGCCGAAGGCGCACCGATGCACTGGGACGAGGTCTTCGAGGGCTATGCCTCGACCACCGACTGGCCGGCCTGCGACTACTGGCAGGCTCTCGCGGCTCACGCGCCGGAAGCCAAGATCATCCTCACGGTCCGCGACACGGAGGAGTGGTTCGCCAGCACCCAAAAGACCATCTTCGGACCGATCGTTACGCCGAAGCCAGACGATCGATCGCCGTTCTCCGTCCTGATGCGAGCCATCGGATCCCGCTTCTGCGACGGCGCCATCAACGACCGCGACCGTTGCATCGCGGCCTACGAGCGCCACAACGCCAGCGTTCGTGCCCTTGCGGCGCCCGAGAGACTGCTGGTCTTCGACCCGGCCGAGGGATGGGAGCCGCTGTGCCGTTTCATCGGCGTATCGACACCCGCGATTCCTTTTCCTATCAAGAACACGACGGCGGATTTCCAAATACACGCGAAGGCGCAGATGGCGGCGGCCGGAGCGTCGGATCGCCCATCAACCTGACCGCACCGTCTCCCCCATCTGCAATCGGCACGGGCCATGCTTCGGGCGCCATACCAGGCGCTTGCGGCCCGTTCGAAATCCGTCCTGCCCGTCCGATCGGAAGCCGAGCCGTTCGAGGAGTCGCCACGACGGCTCGTTCTCGGGCCTGCATTCGGCAGTGATGTCGCGCAAGGGAAAGACGGTTCCGAGCGCCTGCAGGACGGCCCCGACGGCTTCCGTCCCGAAGCCGCGACCTTGCGAAGCGCCCGCGAACCAGTAGCCGATCTCGATCGCATCGGAGCCGCGAAGATGCGACCCGACCGTTCCGATCATCGCGGGCGGCTCCCTGGTCCACACGCCCCAGAAAGCGTCGCGACCGTCGCCGTCCCCGAGGATCAGCCGCTCGGCAGCCTCGATGGTGAACGGATGCGACAGGAAGTGGACTTTGTCCGTGATGACCGGGTCGTCCGTCATCGAACGGAAGGCCGACGTATCCGACACCTCCATGAGGCGGAGGTGGAGGCGCGGCGTATCGAGCGGCACCATGAACCGGAGCGACCGCGCCGGATCGCTTCTCACCTCCGCGCCCTCGCAACCCGCGACCCGCTCGGCTTGCCGAGTTCGGCCGAGATGACATCGCCGGCCGCGCAGAGCCGGCCGAGGTCGACGCCGGTCGCGATCTCCATCCCGTCGAGCATGTAAACGATCTCTTCGGTCGCGACATTGCCGGTGGCACCCGGCGCGTAGGGGCAGCCGCCGAGGCCCGCCACGGCGCTGTCGACGACTGAAACTCCCGTCGCGAGGCAGGCCAGGATATTGGCCAGCGCCTGGCCGTAGGTGTCGTGGAAGTGCAGCGCCAATTGCGCCACCGGCACATCGCGCCCTACGTGTTCGACCATGTGCCGCGCCTTCGACGGCGTGCCGACCCCGATCGTGTCGCCGAGCGACACCTCGTAGCACCCCATGCCGGTCAGGGCGCGGGCTACGTCGGCCACGATGCTCAGCGACACCTCGCCCTCGAAAGGACAGCCGAGAACGCAGGATACGTAGCCGCGAACCCTCATGCCATGCGCCAGCGCGGCCTCGGCCACAGCCGCGAGCCGCTCCAGACTTTCACCGACCGAGCAGTTGATGTTTCGTCTCGAGAATGTCTCAGAAGCCGTTGCGAAGATTGCGATTTCTCTCGCTTCACTAGCTATCGCGGCCGCAAGCCCCTGGAGGTTCGGCACGAGCACGGGAAAGGACACGCCCGGTCGGTGGCGAAGACTGGCCAGCACGTCGGAGGTGGTCGCCATCTGCGGGACCCGTTTCGGCGAGACGAAACTGCCGGCCTCGATGCTCGTCAGCCCGGCGTCGGCCAGGGCTTCGATCAACGCCACCTTGGCGTCGACCGAAACGATTGCCGCCTCGTTCTGCAGCCCGTCGCGCGCGCCGACCTCGACGATGCGGACCCGGCTTGGCATCATGATCCAGCCTCCGGCGCGACGAGGGGCTCGAAGGTTACGAGATCGGCTCCGTCGTCGACGAGGTCGCCGGGATCGGCACAGACCCGTTCCACGATGCCGTCGCGCGGCGCCGTGAGACGCATCTGCACCTTCATGGCTTCGAGAACCACGAGCACGTCGCCCCTAGCGACCTTGGCACCGATTTCGGTGTGGAGGCTGACGATGCGGCCCGGCATGGGCGCGACGAGACGGTCGCCGCCCAAAGTCTCGGTGCGCGGTGGCGCCAGCAGGTCGACCAGGTCCAATGCCCAAGCCGTGCCCTCGACCAGCACCAGGAACGTGTCGCCGTCACGAACGACCGGGACTCGTTGCCGAACTCCGTCGACCAGTAGCGCGTTGCCGTCGCGCCGCACCAGGACCGCCTGCCCGTCGAACGCCATCTCGCAGGCGCCCTCCGGCCCGGGCCGAAGGCGCAGCGCGATGTCCTGGCCGGCGTAGCGCAGCTTCACGTCCTGCGAGCCCGACCCGTTGAGCCGCCAGGCCGTCGTCGAGCCCCAGGGCGAGTGAACGTCGGTCCCCCGGTTGTTCGCCATCTCGGCCGTGCTGGCCCAAGCCGCCATGATGTCGGCCGCGGCGGCGGCCAGCGCCTCGCGGGGCGGCACCCCTGCGGTGGGAGCGACGAGATCCGGGTGGCGGGCCAGGAAGCCGGTATCGAGCTTCGCCGCGAGGAAATCCGGGTGGACCGCCACGCCGCGCAACAGCCCGAGGTTGGTCGCGACACCGGCCACTTCGTACTGCCGGAGTGCAGCGGCCAGGCGCTGCGCGGCAGCCGCGCGATCGCGATCCCAGACGATCAGCTTCGCGATCATGGGGTCATAGTGGACCGTGATGGCATCCCCCTGCCGGACGCCGGTGTCGACCCTGACGTGCGGGTTCTCCGCAGGAGCGCGCAGATGGCGCAGGATACCGGTACTCGGGCGGTCATCGCGCCCCGGGTCCTCGGCGTAGACCCGGACCTCGATGGCGTGGCCGTCGATCGAGAGTTGGTCCTGGCGCAGGGGCAGGGCCTCGCCGTCGGCGACGCGGAATTGCCACTCGACGAGGTCCTGGCCGGTGATCATCTCGGTCACCGGATGTTCCACCTGCAGGCGGGTGTTCATCTCCATGAAGAAGAAGTCTTCGCCCTCGACGATGAACTCGACGGTCCCGGCCCCTTCGTAGCCGACTGCGCGCGCGGCTTCGCAGGCGGCGCGCCCCATCGCGGCGCGGCGCTCGGCCGTCAGACCGGGCGCCGGCGCTTCTTCCACGACCTTCTGGTGGCGACGCTGGATCGAGCAGTCGCGTTCGAACAGGTGGACCACGTTGCCGAAGCGATCGGCGAAGACCTGCACCTCGATGTGCCGGGGCCGCGTCAGGTATCGCTCGACGAGCACCCGGTCGTCGCCGAACGAGGCTAGGGCCTCGCCCTGGGCCGCCGCGAGGCCTTCGGCGAAACCGGACGGCTGTTCCACGACCCGCATGCCCTTGCCGCCCCCGCCGGCACTGGCCTTCACGAGCACCGGATAGCCGATGCGCCCGGCTTCCCGTTCGAGCAGCGCCGGGTCCTGGTCCTCGCCGTGATAGCCGGGGACGAGCGGCACGCCGGCCCGCCCCATCAGCGTCTTGGCGGAGGATTTCGAGCCCATGGCCCGGATCGCCGAAGGCGGCGGCCCGATGAACACGAGTCCGGCCGCCGCGCAGGCCTCTGCGAAACCCGCGTTCTCGGACAGGAATCCATAGCCCGGATGGATGGCCTCGGCACCGCTCCTCTGCGCGGCTTCGACGATCCGGTCGATACGCAGATAGCTGTCGCGCGCCGGGGCCGGGCCGATCGGATAGGCGGCGTCGGCGCGTTCGACGTGCAGCGCGTCGCGATCGGCCTCGGAGAAGACCGCGACCGTGCGAATCCCCATGCGCCGGGCCGTGCGCATGATCCGGACCGCGATCTCGCCCCGGTTGGCGATCAGGATGGTGCGGAACATCGCTTCCCCCATCAGCCCTGGTCCGGCGGGAGCCGCCACGCCGGAGCACGCCTGTTCAGGAAGGCGTCGAGCCCCTCCCGGCCCTCTGCCGAGGCCCGACGGGTCGCGATGAGGCGGCTCGTCTCCTGGCCGAGTGCGGCATCGACCGGGCGCGCCTCGCAGCGGAACAACAGCGCCTTGGCGTCGGCCTGGGCGCCCGGCGCGCCTTGGAGCACCGCCTCGAGCACCCGATCGCGCATGGCTTCGAGTTCGGCCTCCGGCACGACTTCGTGCACGAGGCCTATCTCCCGGGCGCGTGCGGCCGGGATCACTTCGGCGGTGGCGAAATAGCGTCGCGCCTGGCGGGCCCCGATGGCGTTGATCACATAAGGGCCGATGGTCGCCGGGGTGAGACCGAGCTTGACCTCCGTCAGGCAGAAGCCCGCCCGCTCGGACGCGATGGCGATGTCGCAGCAGGCCACGAGCCCGACCCCGCCGCCGTAGGCGCTGCCCTGAACCACGGCGATCGTCGGCATCCGCAGGCGGTCGAGCCGGTGCAGCATGCGGGCCAGGGCCGCGGCATCGGCCAGGTTCTCGGCCTCCGCATAGCCCGCCATGCGGCGCATCCAGCCGAGGTCCGCCCCGGCCGAGAAGCTGCGGCCGGTGCTGGCCAGCACAAGGGCTCGCACGTCGGGTCGGTCCGCGAGCCGCACCAGCGCCTCGTCGAGGTCGGTGATCAGCGCATCGTCGAACGCGTTGTGCCGGTCGGGACGGTTCAGGGTCAGGGTCGCGACGCCCCGGTGATCCACGGCTTCGAGGAGATCGGTCATCGTCACATCCGGAACAGGCCGAAGCGCGTTGCCGCGATCGGGGCGTTGAGGCTGGCCGAAATCGATAGCGCCAAAACCATGCGGGTGTCTTCGGGCGCGATGATGCCATCGTCCCAGAGGCGGGCGCTCGCGTAGGTGGGGTTGCCCTGCTCCTCGTATTGCGCCTCGATCGGCGCCTTGAAGGCGGCTTCCTCCTCGGCGGACCAGGCGCCGCCCTTGGCCTCGATGGCGTCGCGTCGCACCTGGGCCAGCACGCTCGCGGCCTGCGTCCCTCCCATGACCGAGATGCGGGCATTGGGCCACATCCAGAGAAAGCGCGGCCCGAAGGCTCGGCCGCACATGCCGTAATTGCCGGCCCCGAACGAGCCGCCGATCACCACCGTGAACTTCGGCACGGCCGCGGTCGCGACCGCCGTCACCATCTTGGCGCCGTCCTTGGCGATGCCGCCGGCCTCGTATTTTCGGCCCACCATGAAGCCCGTGATGTTCTGCAGAAAGACGAGCGGGACGAGGCGCTGCGCGCAGAGCTCGATGAAATGCGCGCCCTTCTGGGCACTCTCGCCGAACAGGATGCCGTTGTTGGCCACGATCCCGACCGGGTAGCCCCAGATCCGGGCGAAACCGGTCACCAGCGTCTGGCCGTAGAGCCGCTTGAACTCGTCGAACTCCGAGCCGTCGACCAGCCGCGCGATCACCTCCCTGACGTCGTAGGGCTCGCGCGGGTCGGCCGGCACCACGCCACCGATCCCGGTCGGGTCGAGCAACGGCTCGCGCGGGCGCCGGATGTCGAGCGCGGGGCGCTTCACCTGGTTGAAGGTCGAGACGATGCGGCGGGCGATGCCAAGCGCGTGGGAATCGTTCTCGGCCAGATGGTCGACGACCCCGGAGGTCCGCCCGTGGAGGTCGCCGCCCCCGAGATCCTCGGCCGACACGACTTCGCCGGTCGCGGCCTTCACGAGTGGCGGACCGCCGAGGAAGATCGTACCCTGGTTGCGGACGATGATGCTCTCGTCCGACATGGCCGGCACATAGGCGCCGCCCGCCGTACAGGAGCCCATGACGACGGCGACCTGCGGGATCCCGTCGGCCGACATGCGGGCCTGGTTGAAGAAGATGCGGCCGAAATGCTCGCGGTCCGGGAAGACCTCGTCCTGGTTCGGCAGGTTGGCGCCGCCCGAATCGACGAGGTAGAGGCACGGCAGCCGGTTCTCGGCCGCGATCTCCTGGGCTCGCAGGTGCTTCTTGACCGTCATGGGGAAATAGGTACCGCCCTTCACGGTGGCATCGTTGGCGACGATCATGCATTCGCGGCCCATGACGCGTCCGATGCCCGTGATGAGGCCGGCCGCCGCGATGTCCCCGCCGTAGAGGCCGAACGCCGCGAGCTGGCTCAACTCCAGAAACGGCGAGGCCGGATCGACGAGGGCGTGCACGCGGTCGCGCGGCAGCAGCTTGCCGCGCGCGAGATGTTTCGCGCGCGCTGCCTCGCCGCCACCCTGCCGGATACGATCGACCCGGGTCCTGAGCTCGGCCACGAGCGCCGCCATGCGTTCGGCATTGGCGCGGAACGCGGCCGACCGTGGATCGAGGGCGGAGTCGAGGACCGGCATGGCGCGTGCCTCAGGCGGTCTCGTTGAAGAGTTCGCGGCCGATCAGCATGCGGCGGATCTCGCTCGTGCCGGCACCGATCTCGTAGAGCTTGGCATCGCGCAGCAAACGGCCCGTCGGGTAGTCGTTGGTATAGCCGTTGCCGCCGAGGCACTGGATGGCTTCGAGCGCCATCCAGGTGGCTTTTTCGGCCGCGAACAGGATCGCGCCGGCCGCGTCCTTGCGGGTGGTTCGGCCGCGATCACAGGCCTTGGCCACCGTATAGACGTAGCTCTTGGCGGCGTTCATCACCGTATACATGTCGGCGAGCTTGGCCTGCATGATCTGGAATTCGCCGATCGCCTGACCGAACTGCTTTCTCTCGTGCACGTAGGGCAGCACGACATCCATGCAGGCCGCCATGATGCCGAGCGAACCGGCCGCCAGCACGGCGCGCTCGACATCCAGGCCCGACATCAGCACGTTCACGCCGCGGCCGACCTGCCCCAGCACGTTCTCGGCCGGCACCTCGCAGTCCTGGAACACCAGTTCGCAGGTGTTCGAACCGCGCATGCCGAGCTTGTCGAGCTTCGGAGCGGTCGAGAAGCCGGGGAACCCCTTCTCGATCAGGAAAGCCGTGATGCCCTTCGATCCCGCATCGGGATCGGTCTTGGCGTAGACCACCAGCGTATCGGCGTCGGGACCGTTGGTGATCCACATCTTCGAGCCGTTGAGCAGGTAGCGGTCGCCCCGTTTCTCGGCGCGGGTCCGCATGCCGACGACATCGGAGCCGGCACCGGGCTCGCTCATGGCCAACGCTCCCACATGCTCCCCCGAGATCAGCTTGGGAAGGTAGCGGCGCTTCTGGTCGTCGTTGCCGTTCTTGCGGATCTGGTTCACGCAAAGGTTCGAATGCGCCCCGTAGGACAGGCCGACCGAGGCCGAGGCGCGGCTGATCTCCTCCATGGCGACGCAATGTTCGAGGTAGCCCATGCCGGCACCGCCCCATTCCTCCTCGACCGTGATGCCCAGCACGCCGAGGTCGCCCATCTTGCGCCAGAGGTCGGCCGGGAACGCATTGTCGCGGTCGATGGCGGCGGCACGCGGCGCGATCTCGTGGGCCGCGAAATCCTCGACCGACTGGCGCAGCAGGTCGGCCGTGTCGCCGAGATCGAAATCGAGAGCGATGCGGGCATTGGCGCCGTGGCTCATGGCCGGGACTCCGCTGGGTGGAGGGTCAGTGCGAGATCTTCTCGAGCGCGAGGTTGCGCGTGCGCGGACCCATCAGCCCGATCAGCAGGGCCACGGCCACCATCGCGCCCGCGATGAAGACGAAAACGCCCGTGGTGCCGAACCGGTCCAGTGTGAACGCGATGAGGAAGGCCGTGAAGATCGCCGAAAAGCGGCTCCAGGAATAGACGAACCCCACGGCGCGCGCCCGAATGCCGGTCGGGAACAGCTCGTTCTGGTAGGCGTGGAAGCTGTAGGACATGATGTTGTTGGCGAGCGTCAAGCCGATGCCCAGCACGACGATCTCCGCCACATGGAACGATTGGCTGAACAGCAGGCCGAAGACCAGTGCCGAGAGCGCCGACGCCACGATGACGTGCTTGCGTTCGAACCGGTCTGCGATGGCGAGTCCGATCAGCGGTCCGACGGGCGCCGCCAAAGCGATGATCGCGGTGTAGAGCAGGCTGTTCGTGACCGTGATGCCCTGCTTGATGAGCAGCGTCGGAACCCAATTGGCGAAGCCGTAGAATCCGACCGTCTGGAAGATGTTGAAGCCGGTCATCATGATCGTGCGGTTGCGGTAGGGCGGAACCCACATCTCAACGAAGCGGCCGTGCGGGACGATCGGCTCGGGTGCTTCGGGCGGCGGCAGAGCCCGGCCGTACTCGGCCTCGACGCGGCGCTCCAGCCTCGCCATGACGTGTTCCGCCTCGGCAATCCTGCCGCGCTGCGCCAACCACCGCGGGCTCTCGGGCAGCGCCAAGCGGATCCACCACACCCCGACCGCCGCAACGGCGCCGATCAGCACGACCCAGCGCCATCCGTCGACCCCGAAGGGCGCCGTCGGAACCAAGAGATAGGACAGAGTAGCCACGACCGGAACGGCCGTGAAGCCGACCGCCTGACAGCACGCGAAGGCCCGTCCGCGCAGGCGCTTCGGCGCGAGTTCGCTGAGATAGGTGCCGATCGTCACCATCTCGAGGCCGAGCCCGATGCCCGCGACGAAGCGCCAGACGTTGAGGCCGAGCGCGGTGGTCTGCAGCGCCATGACGATGTTGGCGGCCGTGTACCACAGGAGCGAGGTGGTGAAGATGGACCGTCTGCCATAGCGGTCGGCCAGGAACCCGCAGCCGACGGTGCCGACGAACAGCCCCGCGAACAGCGCCGCGACGAAACTTGCGACGCCGGACGAGCCGAAGAGGCCGGGCGTCGTGGGCGTAAGGATGCCGCTCCTGACGAGGCCCGGCGCCACGTAGCCGGTGAAGAGAAGGTCGTAGAGCTCGAAGAAGAAACCGAGGCTCAACAGCCCGATCATGCTCCAGACCGTGCGGGTCGAGGGCAGACGGTCGAGCCGGGCCGTGATACGGCCGGCCGCGAGCCCTGCATCTCTGGACAATCCGTCCTTCGGACCCTCCAAGCCGTCGAGCCGGCCGCCCGTCGTCCGTGTCGCGCCGATGCTGGCCATCGTGTTTCCCCCGCGCTTCGCCGCGCGATCCAAGGCCCAGAGGCGGATACGACGACGTCTTGCGCTGATGTCCTAAGCAGCCTTGCGTGGCGAAAGCCACGATTGATTTGGCTTTTTCA
>CAXTME010000053.1:0-31694 GCA_964245215.1 uncultured Lichenihabitans sp. | reverse complement strand
GGATGAAGGATTCGAAGGTCATCGTCGCCATCAACAAGGACGAGGAGGCGCCGATTTTTCAGATCGCCGACTATGGCCTCGTCGGTGACCTGTTCCAGATCCTACCCGATCTCGACAAGGAACTGGCCAAGGGCTGAACCCCGAGCCACAGCGCCGAAGGGTGATCCGATCGACCAATCCTAGTGTCCATGGGCCGTCGATCGACGAAAACGTGATATGTAGAACATTGCTCGCGACAGGGTCCGCGAGGTGCGTTTCGGCTCGGAGGCAGGTGGAACAGCATGGCCGGAGAGATCAAGACGCTCGGAGTGATCGGCGCGGGGCAGATGGGAAGCGGCATCGCCCATGTGGCGGCGGTCGCCGGCATCGACGTCGTGCTGAACGACCTGTCCGAGGACCGGCTCAGGGCCGGGCTCGCCACGATCAATGGCACCATGACCCGGCAGGTCAAGAAGGGTCAGATGAGCGAGGCGGCGCGGGCCGAGGCCTTGACCCGCATCACCACGGCGCAGGACTTTGCTGCTCTGGGCGACTGCGACCTCGTGATCGAGGCCGCGACCGAGAACGAGGTGGTCAAGCGCAAGATCTTTTCGACGCTCTGTGCTTCCCTGAAGCCCGCTACTCTTCTGGCCTCGAATACGTCGTCGATCTCCATCACCCGGCTCGCCTCGGTCACGGATCGGCCCGAGCGTTTCATCGGCATCCACTTCATGAACCCGGTGCCCCGGATGCAGCTCGTGGAACTGATCCGCGGGATCCAGACCGCGCCCGATACGTTCGAGACCGCCAAAGCCTTCATCGACCGTCTCGGCAAGACGCCGACCGTGTCCGAGGATTTCCCGGCCTTTATCGTCAACCGCATCCTGCTGCCGATGATCAACGAGGCCGTCTATACGCTGCACGAGGGGATCGGCAGCGTCGAGGCGATCGATACGGCGATGCGGCTCGGAGCCAATCATCCGATGGGTCCGCTGCAACTCGCCGATTTCATCGGTCTCGACACGTGTCTCGCCGTGATGCAGGTGCTGCACGAGGGATTGGCCGATTCGAAGTATCGGCCCTGCCCGCTTCTCGTCAAATACGTCGAGGCGGGTTGGCTCGGGCGGAAAACTCAGCGCGGCTTCTACGATTACCGTGGCGAAACCCCCGTTCCGACGCGATGAAGCTTCGGAAACTGTGGGTGGCGGTTGTCTGCGGCGGGATGACCGCCGGGTCCGGGGCTTCACAATCTCGTCATCGCGCATGTAGACTGTAGGCGACGCCGCCCCGGAAGGGCCGGGGCGCAACCACAGGCGCTGCGACGATGGTTCCTCGATCGAACCTCTCGGCCGACTGTCGACGGACCTGCTGGCCGGGCCGCGATGCCTTTTCCGCGCAGATCCTCGACGCCTCGACGTTTTCCGGTCTCGGCTGGATCGCCGACGCCTACGACCGCCAATGTATCGCGGACCGTGCGGCGTGGATCCGCGCCGAGACCGTCGCTGCCGGGGAGGGCTGTTGATGGGATTTCAAAGGTCCACACCCGATCTCTGCACTCTGGTTCTCAACGCCGACATGCAGCCCCTGAGTTGGGGTCCCCTTTCAGTCTGGGCGTGGCAGGACGCGCTGGTTGCGGTGCTGCAAGGCCGGGTCCATCAGGTGTCGAGCTACGACATGGAAGTGCATTCCGCCACGCGGTCCTTCCGTATTCCGTCGGTCATCAGCCTCAAGAAATACCACAAGCGAAACCGCATCTCCTTCACGCGCTACCATGTGTTCCTGCGCGACAGCTTCCGCTGCCAGTATTGCGACCGGCGCGAAGAGAGCACCAATCTCACCTTCGACCACGTGATCCCGCGTTCAAAGGGAGGAACGACCTGCTGGACCAACATCGTCACCTGTTGCTCCAAGCATAATCTGCAGAAAGCCGACAAGACGCTGAAGCAATCCGGCTTGTCGCTGCGTCGCATGCCGTTCGAGCCGACCCCGGCCCAGCTCGACGGCATAGCCCGACGCCAGCCGATCCCGGATAACCTGCACGATACGTGGCTCGACTACCTCTATTGGGACTCGATGCTCGAGCCGTGAGGCAGCCTGCGGGACGGGCGACCGATCGCTGCGCGACATCGTCCCGGGCGACACCGGTTCGTCGGCCCGTCTTGTCGTCCGCCGCCTCGGCCTGTAGGTCTCGCTTCATCTGACCTCGAACGGTGCAGGACCTTGTCGACCTTCAGCCTTGCCGAGACCCGCACCGTCGTCGAGATCCTGCGGGATGCCGTCCGGACCGAAATCCTGCCGCGATTTCGCGGCACGATGCCCATGCGGACGCGCGAAAAATCCTCCCGGCAGGATCTCGTCACCGATGCCGACGAGGCCGCGGAAGCCGCCATCACGGCGTCGCTCTTGAAGACCTTTCCGGGCGCCGTCGTGGTGGGCGAGGAGTCGACGGAGCGCGATCCCACGCTGCTCCGGGGGCTCGAGCAGCCCGATCTCGTGTTCATCATCGATCCCATCGACGGGACCAAGAACTTCGCGTCCAACCTGCCGCTCTTCGGTGTCATGGCGGCGGTGGTGCGGCGGGGCGAGATCGTGGCCGGCATCATCCTGGATCCGATCGAGGACGACTGGGCCCTGGCGTTGCGCGGGGAAGGCGCTTGGATCGAACATGCGGACGGCCGCCGCGACGACCTCCGGGTCGGTGCCGCGCCGAGCCTGGCCGAGATGGCGGGCGTCGTGTCCTGGGCTTTCTTTCCGCCGGAGCGCCGCAACCGCGTTGCCGCGCGCCTGAGCCGCGTCGCCAATGCCAGCGACTATCGCTGTGCGGCGCATCAATACCGGCTGCTCGCGGCGGGTTTCTACGATTTCGCACTCTACAGCAAGCTCAGCCCCTGGGACCACGCGGCCGGCTGGCTTCTGCACCGGGAGGCGGGCGGCTATTCGGCCTGCCTCGACGGTAGCCCCTATTCCGTCACCCGGCACGAGGGTGGTTTGCTCTGCACGTCGGACCGCGACAGCTGGGACGTCCTGCATTCGGCGCTCTTTAGCGACGCCTGATCCGATCACGGGACCCCACCTCCGAGCGGACCGGCTTCAGCTCCGGAGCGGCAGTCGCGAAGCACCCATGTCGAAGAGTCTGCCCTGAGCTCTTCGGAGGGACGCTCCAGGGCACCTCCTTGCAGCGGCCGTGCGTGCTTCGACACGCCCTGCGGGTCGCTCAGCAAGGGGGCGGATCAGGGACCAGAGGTTTGGCCGAGGGTCCTGTCCGTCGGCCGGCGCACCGGCTCGATTGCCCTGATCTCCCCGGCCGCCTAACCTCATGGCCGGACAGGGGAGATCGACCGTGCCACTTTGGGATTTCTGGATCGACCGCGGCGGCACCTTCACGGATGTCGTGGCGCGTGACCCTGCCGGACGGATCCACGCCACGAAACTGCTGAGCGAGAATCCGGGAGCCTATCGCGATGCCGCGGTGGAAGCGATCCGCCGCAGCCTCGACGTGCCGACCGGCACTCCCTTGCCGGCCGGCCTCGTGGGCACGGTCAAGATGGGGACCACCGTCGCCACGAACGCGCTGCTGGAGCGCAAGGGCGAACGGACGGCGCTCCTCATCACACGCGGGTTTCGCGATGCGCTGCGCATCGGTTATCAGGCCCGGCCCGACATCTTCGCGAAGAAGGTCGTGCTGCCCGAATTGCTTTATTCCCGGGTCGAGGAGGTCGACGAACGCGTGCTGGCCGACGGGACGGTCGAGCGCGCGCTCGACGAAGACGCGGTGCGTTCGATCCTCGAGGCGCTTCGCCGCGATGGCTTCGGCTCCGTCGCGATCGTGTTCATGCACAGCTGGAACCACACGGCCCATGAAGAGCAGGCGGCCCGGATCGCCCGCGAGATGTTCCCGCAGGTTTCGGTCAGTCACGAAGCTTCTCGTCTCGTCAAACTCGTCGGCCGTGGCGACACCACCGTGGTCGACGCCTATCTCAGCCCCATCCTGCGCCGTTACGTCGCCCAGGTGGCGGAGGACCTCGGCATCGCGGCCGAACCGCGCCCCGGCGATCCGCGCCTGATGTTCATGATGTCGTCCGGCGGGCTCACGGCGGCCGACCTGTTCCAGGGCAAGGACGCCATCCTGTCGGGCCCGGCCGGCGGCGTCGTGGGTGCCGTCGAGACGGCCCGGATGGCGGGGCTCGGCCGGATCATCGGCTTCGACATGGGCGGCACCTCGACCGACGTCTCCCATTTCGACGGAACGTTCGAGCGCGCCTTCGAGACCGAGGTCGCGGGCGTGCGCATGCGCGCCCCGATGATGAACATCCACACGGTTGCGGCAGGCGGAGGCTCGATCCTCGTCTACGAGGCCGGGCGCTTTCGGGTCGGGCCGGCATCGGCCGGTGCCGATCCCGGCCCCGCAGCCTACCGCCGCGGCGGGCCGCTGACCGTGACGGACGCGAACGTCATGGTGGGCAAGCTCCGTCCCGAGCAGTTTCCCGCCATCTTCGGCCCCGGCCAGGACCAGCGGCTCGACGCCGACATCGTGAACGAGAAGTTCGAAGCTCTCGCGGCTGAACTCGACCGACCGCCCGAAGCGGTCGCGGCGGGCTTCCTCGACGTCGCGGTCGAGAACATGGCGAGTGCCATCAGGAAGATCTCGGTCGCGCGGGGCTACGACGTAACCCGCTATGCGCTGAGCTGCTTCGGGGGAGCAGGCGGCCAGCATGCCTGCGCCATCGCGGACCGGCTCGGCATGGCGCTCGTCCACCTCCATCCGCTCTCGGGCGTGCTCTCGGCCTATGGCATGGGGCTCGCCGATATCCGGGCCAACCGGAGCCGCGCCCTCGTGCAACCGCTGGCCGAGAGCTCGACGGCTGCCGTCGACGAGGCGATCGCCGGCCTCGCCGCGGAGGTGCGCGAAGAGCTCGCGCGTCAGGGCCTGGGCGAGGCCGACATCACGACCGCCGTGCGAGCCCATATCCGCTACGACGGCACCGACAGTGCGATTCCCGTGCCCTATGGCAAAGGCGACGTGGCTGACCTGCGCTCCGCGTTCGAGACGGAGCATCGCAGCCGTTTCGGTTTCGTCTACGACGGCAAGGCCCTGGTGATCGAGGCGGTCGAGGTCGAGGCCATGGGGGGCGGTGCCCGGATCGAGGAACCCTGCACCGAGGCCGTGCCGCGCGATATCGCGCCGGCCTTGCGCCGCAGGCTCTATAGCGGCGGGGAGTGGCACGACGCCGGCATCGCGCTGCGTCACGACCTTGCGCCGGGTGACCGGGTCGCAGGGCCGGCTCTGGTGATCGAGCCCAACCAGACGATCGTGGTCGAGCCCGGCTGGCGGGCCGAAGTGACGGACCGCGACCACATCCTGCTGCGCCGCGTCGAGGCGCGCCCGGCCCGGACAGCGGTTGGCACCGAGGCCGACCCGGTCCTGCTCGAAGTGTTCAACAACCTCTTCATGTCGATCGCCGAGCAGATGGGCCTGACGCTGCAGAACACCGCGCATTCGGTCAACATCAAGGAGCGGCTCGACTTCTCCTGCGCGCTGTTCGACCACACGGGGGCGCTGGTCGCCAACGCGCCCCACATGCCGGTGCATCTCGGCTCGATGGACCGATCGGTCGAGATCGTCCGGA
The DNA here is from genome assembly GCA_964245215.1 of uncultured Lichenihabitans sp. GTDB lineage: Bacteria > Pseudomonadota > Alphaproteobacteria > Rhizobiales > Beijerinckiaceae > Lichenihabitans. The sequence continues at coordinate 26,088 of CAXTME010000053.1, read as the reverse complement.
CCTCGAACCCCGACATCGCGCCGGGCGACGTCTACGCGCTCAACGCGCCCTATAACGGCGGCACCCACCTCCCAGACATCACGGTCGTTACCCCGGTCTTCGACGATGCGGGCCAGGCGATCCTGTTCTGGGTGGCGAGCCGCGGCCACCACGCCGACGTCGGTGGTTCGGCGCCGGGCTCGATGACCCCGCGCGCCACGACGGTCGACGAGGAAGGGGTCCTGATCGACAATTTCAAGCTCGTCGATCGGGGCCGGTTGCGCGAAACTGAACTCCTGGAGCTTTTGACGAACCATCGCTGGCCGTGCCGCAACCCCGCCCAGAACGTCGCCGACCTCAAGGCGCAGATCGCGGCCAACGGCAAGGGTGTGGCCGAGATCCGCCGCATGATGGGCGAGTTCGGCATCCCGACCGTTCAGGCCTACATGCGCCACGTGCGCGACAACGCCGCCGAATCGGTGCGGCGCGTCATCGCGACGCTGAAGAATTCCAGTTTCGAGTACCCGACCGACACCGGGGCAATCATCAAGGTCGCGATCACGGTCGATACCGAGAACCGCAGCGCCAAGGTCGATTTCACCGGCACCAGCCCGGCCCGTCCGGACAATTTCAACGCGCCGGCGCCCGTGACCCGCGCGGCCGTTCTCTACTGCTTCCGCGTCATGGTCGAGAGCAGCATTCCCATGAACGCCGGCTGCCTCGAGCCGGTCGACGTCGTGATCCCGGAAGGCTCGATGCTGGCCCCGCAATATCCGCGCGCCGTGGTGGCGGGCAACGTCGAGACGAGCCAGCACGTCACGAACGCGCTCTTCGGGGCGCTCGGGGCGCTCGCGGCCGCCCAGGGGACGATGAACAATCTCACCTTCGGCAACGCCCGCTATCAATATTATGAGACGATCTGCTCCGGATCGCCGGCGGGGGTCGCCAACGACGGTCAAGGTTTCGACGGCACGGACGGCGTCCATTGCCATATGACCAATTCGCGCCTGACCGACCCGGAGGTGCTGGAGATGCGCTTCCCGGTGGTGCTCGAAGACTTCCACATCCGCACCGGCTCGGGCGGCAAGGGGCGATGGCGATCGGGGGCTGGAACCGAGCGCAGGATCCGCTTCCGCGAGCGCATGGATCTTGCGATCCTGTCGTCTCACCGCAAGCTTCAGCCGCCGGGGTTGGCGGGCGGCGACCCGGGTGAGTGCGGCACGACTCACGTGCGCCGGGCCGACGGCCGGCTCGAAGAACTCGCCGGCTGCGACCAGACCGTGCTCGAACCCGGCGAGGCCGTGATCGTGCGGACTCCCACGGGTGGAGGTTATGGAGTCGAGTGAGGCGATTCTTTAAATGTGTCGAACGTCAGGCCCGACACAAACTGTCGGGCGAGGATGATGTTGTCACGAATGTCGAACAGGGCGTCGCGGGTTCTGACGTCAAAAGGCATAGATGGCATCGCGCTCCGCATCTGGGCGGACAAAAGGCTTGAGGGCAGCGCGATCCGACACGTCCACCGGGCCGGGAAACATGTCCTTATTCATGTGGACGATGCCGATATAGGTGAACATGTCCAGTTCGGCGTCGGGCGCGATTTCCACCACGATGTCGATATCGCTTGCCAGGCCAGCCTCGCCGCGCGCGACCGATCCGAACAGCGCGGCATGATCGACGCCGCGCGCGCACAAGACCGCCTCGGCGCTCTTCAGCCTCTCGATGACCGAGTCCCTGTTCATGGTGCGTTTATGGAACAGATTAACGGAACGCTCAAGCGTCTGATTTCACGAGAGGTTCGAGCCATTTCAAATGTTCGAGTTCTGCACAGCCGCATGACTTGGTTGACCCGCCCTAAGCCGACTCGCAAGCTGGCAACTCAGACTGCGGTCACCTTCCATGCAAAGAGCCTTTTATACTCAATCCAGAATCGGCCGTCGTCGCTCAACTCGACGCCTTCAACGACATGGTTCGCACACGCGACCAGGCCCTCCTTGACGCGCTCTGGGGCGATGGCGGCTTCGTCATGGTGGGGTCTGAGGCCGGTGAAATCTGCCGCACGCGATTGGAGCTCGCCGCCGTTGGGGGTGGGATGAAGACTTCCAGCGCAAGCTGCATGAGGATCGGTTTGCGGAAAAACCGTTTTATTCAATCTCACTGAACAAAAAAGACATCGGCGTGCTGTCGTGGCTAGTAACCTCAAACACCGCCCGTTTCGGGGGATCTCATCTTCCCTGATTATCAACGGAAGGGTCTTGGCAGTCGCATACTCAACCAGGTGACAGATCAAGCCGATGAGCTCGAGGCTTCTGTTAGTTTAGAGCATCTGGTTTGGAACCCGGTTGGCTCTCTGTACAGGCGACACGGCTTTGTTGAAACCTCTCGGTCTGAGGTTCACGTCTTCATGACCCGACCTGCCGGTCGAGGCCCTCACGTCTGACCCGGCTTCAGCGTGTAGAAGATGTGGTGGCCGATCACCTCCGTCCTCTTCAGCGATCGCGCCCAGAACGGCGTCACGTAACTGGCGTGGTAGTGCGTCGAGCCTCCGATATCCGACACATAGGTCGAGCCGTCCGTGACATCGTGGGCGATGCGGACCGCTTTGATCCAGGCGTCGGCCTCGGTCATGCGCAGCGGGTGCCCGTCGCAGGCGAAGGAGAACTGACAGGCGTCGCGACGCTCCTGGTTCTGGAACACCACGCCGCAGACGGAGCCCGGGTAGAGCCCGCTCATGGCGCGGTTGAGCACCACCTGGGCCACGGCGGCTTGGCCTTCTTCGGGTTCGCTCCGCGCCTCGAAGTAGATGGCCTGCGCGAGGCAGCGCTGCTCGGGTGCGGATTTCGCGGTCTCGATCATGGCGGCGTAATCGGGGTGGTACTGCGCGATACCCACCACGGTCTCGTTCTGCGTGATGAGCCCGTGCGGCCCGCGCGAGAACTTCGGCAGCGCCGCGATTTCGATCGGCGCGATATCGGCCGGTGTCGTCGAGGCAAGTGTCTCGGCCCGCGTCACCGGCGGGGTCGAGCCGTCCTGGACATGCGGCGTCGTCGAACCCGAGGCCGCATGCGGCGAGGCGGCCGCATGCGACGCCGTGGTGGTGACGCTCGATCCTGCCGCCAAGGGCTGCAGGCGGGCGGCATCCGGCCAGGGCGCATCGACCGGCACGGGCGCGAAGCCATCCGGGGCGGCGCCCGGGGCGGCATCGCCGAACGCGAGGTCCGCAGCCCGGTAGGCGTCGAGCCTGCCGGGGCGGCGTAGAGGCGTGTCGAAGGTGGGCCGCACGCCGACCGCCGGGTCGTCGCGCCGGCTCTCTTCGATCGCGGGGAAACGCTCGTGGTCCGGCTTCAGGGCGATGCGGGGTTCGGCTTCGTCGGCGTCCTGGCGAGCCTCGGCGGAGTCCCCCGCCAGGCGGTGGAGGTCCTGCGCCAGGCGATCGAAAGGCAGGTCGAAGCCGTGCCCCTCCGTGGCGACGGTCGACGGCACGAGGTCATCGGGCATGCCCGGCGCTAGATCCGTCAGGTCGAACCGCGTCGCGCCGATTACCGGCTCCTGGCCGGCATCGGCCACGAAGGACACCGACAAACCCGCCGCGAGGCACCAGGGCACGACCGTCAGCACGGCCCAGGAGAGCCGGGACCGCGACCGGACCTTGCGGCGAACCGCCATCTTGGCGCGAACCATCCCGACCCTCGGACCAGCGACGAAGGACCGGCGCTCCGGGCCCCGTGTGTCGGCATGGCGATCCGCGACGACCCGGTTAAGGATCATGGTTAAGGGATCGCTGCCTTGAGGTCTGTTATCGCGGGCAAGCCTTTCCGATGCGTTAACCGGTTCTGGGTAGCGGCATCATACGGTCCGATGCTTCTCGCCGGACACCTGGCCGGGTTTCTCCAAGGCCGCCTGGGCGGCGGCAAGGCGCGCGATAGGCACGCGGAAGGGCGAGCAGGACACGTAGTCGAGGCCCTGGGCCTCGCAGAAGGCGATCGAGGCCGGGTCGCCGCCGTGTTCGCCGCAGATGCCGAGCTTGATGGCGGGCCGGGTGGCGCGCCCGCGCTCGGCCGCGATCGACACCAGTTCGCCGACACCCTCCTGGTCGAGCGTCACGAAGGGGTCGGCCGCGAGGATTCCTTTGGCCGTATAGGGCCCCAGGAAGGATGCGGCATCGTCCCGCGAGATGCCGAGCGTCGTCTGCGTGAGGTCGTTAGTGCCGAAGGAGAAGAACTCTGCCGTTTTCGCGATGTCGCCGGCCTTCAGGGCGGCGCGCGGCAGTTCGATCATCGTGCCGACCGAATAGGGAACCGTGACGCCGGTTTCCCTGGCGACGGCCTCGGCCATGGCGACGATGCGGCTCTTGACCAGATCGAGTTCGGCCAGCGTCATGACGAGCGGGACCATCACCTCGGCTTCCACCGGCTTGCCCGTCTCTCGGCCGGCCGCGACGGCGCCCTCGAAGATGGCCCGCGCCTGCATTTCGGCGATTTCCGGATACGCGATGGCGAGCCGCACGCCGCGGAACCCCAACATGGGGTTGAACTCGTGCAGGTCCTGAGCGCGGCGCTTCACCTTCTCGACCGACAGGCCCAAGGCGCCCGCCACATCCTTCATCTCGGCTTCCGTGTGGGGCAGGAATTCGTGCAGCGGGGGATCGAGCAGCCGGATCGTCACCGGCAGACCCGACATGATGGTGAAGAGACGCGCAAAATCCTCCCGCTGCATCGGCAGGAGCTTCGCCAGCGCGGAGCGCCGCCCCGCTTCGTCGTCGGCCAGGATCATCTCGCGCACCGACACCAGGCGGTTGGCGTCGAAGAACATATGTTCGGTCCGGCAGAGCCCGATCCCTTCGGCGCCGAAGCGGCGCGCCGCCTCGGCGTCGGCCGGGGTTTCGGCATTGGCGCGGACCTTCATGCGGCGGATCGCGTCGGCCCAGACCATCAGGGTCGAGAAATCGCCCGACAGTTCGGGCTCCAGCATGGCGACGCGTCCCTTCAGCACTTGGCCAGTGGACCCGTCGACCGTGATGATGTCGCCTTGCCTGAGCACCACGCCGGCACTCGTCATCGTGCGGGCCGCGTAGTCGACCCGGATGGAGCCCGCGCCCGAGACGCAGGGCTTGCCCATGCCGCGCGCCACGACGGCCGCGTGGGACGTCATGCCGCCGCGCGTCGTCAGGATGCCTTCGGCGGCGTGCATGCCGTTGATATCCTCGGGCGAGGTCTCGGCCCGCACCAGGATGGTCTTGCGCCCGGCAGCCTTGGCGTTCTCGGCGTCTTCGGAGGTGAAGACGATTTCGCCCTGCGCGGCGCCGGGCGAGGCCGGAAGACCGGTCGCCACGAGAGTGCGGGCGGCCTTGGGGTCGAGCGTCGGATGCAGTAGCTGGTCGAGGGACGCGGGGTCGATCCGACCGATCGCCTCTTCGCGGGTGATCAGCCCCTCGTTGGCCATGTCGATCGCGATCTTCAGCGCCGCCTTGGTGGTGCGCTTGCCGTTGCGGGTCTGCAGCATCCACAGTTTGCCGCGCTCGACCGTGAACTCCATGTCCTGCATGTCGCGATAGTGCCGCTCCAGGAGATGCGTGGTCTCGACGAAGCTCTTGAACACGTCGGGCATCACGGTTTCGAGCGATGGTTTGTCCGAAACCGCACCGATGCGCGCCGCCTCCGTAATGTTCTGCGGCGTGCGGATTCCGGCCACGACATCCTCGCCCTGGGCGTTGACCAGGAATTCGCCGTAGAGCGCATTGGCGCCGGTCGACGGGTCGCGCGTAAAGGCGACGCCGGTCGCCGAAGTCTCGCCCATGTTGCCGAACACCATGGCCTGAACCGTGACGGCGGTGCCCCAGGATTCGGGGATCGCGTTCAGGCGCCGGTATGTCTTGGCGCGATTGTTCATCCAGGACGAGAACACCGCCCCGATGGCGCCCCAGAGCTGGACCAGCGGGTCCTGCGGGAACGGTTGCCCCGTCTCGGCCAGCACCTTGGACTTGTAGCGCTCGATCACGCCCTTCCAGTCGTCGGCCAGGAGATCGGTGTCGAGCACGTAGCCTTTGCGCTCCTTGTGCTCTTCCAGGATCTCCTCGAAGCCGTGGCCGTCGAGGTCGAGCACGACGTTGCAATACATCTGGATAAAGCGCCGGTAGCTGTCATAGGCGAAGCGCTCGTCCTGCGAGGACTTCGCCAGCGCCACGACGGTGCGGTCGTTGAGGCCGAGGTTGAGCACCGTATCCATCATGCCGGGCATCGAGGCCCGGGCACCGGACCTGACCGAGACCAGAAGCGGTGCCGTCTCGTCGCCGAAGCCGCGCTCCGTGACGCGTCCCACCTCGGCCAGCGCCCGCGTCACCGTGCCTGTCAGCTCTTCGGGATAGTGTCGCTCGTGGTCGTAATAGTGGGTGCAGACCTCGGTCGTGATGGTGAAGCCGGGGGGGACCGGCAGCCCGAGTTGCGCCATCTCGGCGAGGTTTGCGCCTTTGCCTCCCAGCAGGTTGCGCTGACCACCCGACCCTTCGGCTGTGCCGCCGCCGAACGCGTAGACCCATTTCGTCATGCTTCCCCAGCGCTCCCTTGGACGCGTGGCGGTTTGACGCCACCCTTGGGAACCATAGAGCATGGCTCGTCATGCGGAGCGAGAGGTTCAGGCGGTGGATCGCAGGCGGAAACCGAAGAACACCCAACCTGCGCCGCTGAACAGGAGCTCGATCCCGAGCAACATGCCGATGATGAACAGGCTGTTGCCGGGCCAGCCGCTCACGATGAGAAGCCCGAGGATCGCCGTGACGATACCCGACAGGATCAGCGGTCCGCGCATCTTCGAGTGATGCAACCTGAACCCGGTCACCGCACGGACGGCGCCCGTGGCCAGCAGACCGGCGCCGATCAGCAGCGTCAAGACGGCCGAGGCCTGCACGGGTTCGAGCCACGCGAAGATCCCGGCCGCCACATAGATGACCCCGCTGACCTCCCAGTAGAGCGCTTGGCCCCAGCCGCGCGCCCGGAAACCCAGCGCCATTTCCGTGAAGCCGACGATCGCGATGAAGATGCCGATGGTCAGCACGGATGCAATGGTCGCGGTCGCGGTCAGCACCAGGGCGGCAAAGCCAGCGAGCATCGCGACGATACCCAACACCACAAACCAGGGCCATTTCGCCCTCAGCTCTTCAGTCGGAAGCCTGCGACCGGGCGTCATGGTGAATCCGGGTGGTGGCTGCATGGTCATGATGAGTCTTTCAGGCGGGAGGGTGGAAAAGGGAATGAACAAAGCGGAGTCGGCCCGCCGCTTTGTTCTTGGATTCTGTGACTTCAATGTCGATGTCGCGAATTATAACACCCCCGGTCGGCATGGAGGATTTGCGTCGCGGGGGCCTTGCGCCTAAACAGCGAAAAAGCTTGCACGCCGGGATCACCCATTCATGAGGTTGTCGTGACCGTTTCCACGCCCCTTCTCGACCAGATCGATACACCTGAGGCCCTGCGTCGTCTGCCGGACGCCGACCTCCGGCAAATCGCCGACGAGTTGCGTGCCGAGACGATCAGCGCCGTATCGGTGACCGGCGGTCACCTCGGATCGGCGCTCGGCGTGATCGAGCTGACGGTCGCGATCCATGCCGTTTTCGACACACCGCGCGACCGGCTGATCTGGGACGTCGGGCATCAAGCCTATCCTCACAAGATCCTGACCGGGCGACGTTCGCGTATCCGAACCCTGCGCCAAGGCGGTGGCTTGTCCGGATTCACCAAACGTGCGGAGAGCCCTTACGATCCTTTCGGCGCCGCGCATTCCTCGACGTCCATCTCGGCCGGCCTCGGCATGGCGGTGGCGCGCGACCTCGCGGGCGGCAACAACAATGTCGTGGCCGTGATCGGTGACGGTTCCATGTCGGCCGGCATGGCTTACGAAGCCATGAACAACGCCGGGGCGCTCAAATCCCGCCTCGTCGTCATCCTCAACGACAACGACATGTCGATCGCCCCGCCGGTCGGCGCCATGTCGGGCTATCTCGCACGCTTGGTTTCGGGCGGCGCCTATCGCTCCATGCGCGAGTTCGGCAAGCAGCTCGCCCATCACCTGCCGAAGTTCTTCTACGAGAAGGCCAAGCGCACCGAGGAATATGCGCGCGGCTTCTTCACGGGCGGTACGCTGTTCGAGGAACTCGGCTTTTATTACGTCGGTCCGATCGACGGCCACAACCTCGACCAGCTTCTTCCCGTGCTGCGCAATGTGCGCGACGCGGCGACCGGTCCGGTCCTGGTCCATGTCGTGACGCAGAAGGGCAAAGGCTACGGGCCCGCCGAAGCGTCGGCCGACAAGTACCACGGCGTTTCGTCGTTCGACGTCATCACGGGTACGCAGGCCAAGCCCAAGGCCAATGCTCCGGCCTACCAGCGGGTATTCGGCGAAGCGCTGATCAAGGAAGCCGACAAGGACGACAAGATCGTCGCCATCACGGCCGCCATGCCGTCGGGCACGGGGATCGACCTCTTCGGCCAGGCACATCCGACCCGCACCTTCGATGTCGGAATCGCCGAGCAGCATGCCGTGACCTTCGCGGCCGGCCTCGCGACCGAAGGATACAAGCCCTTCTGCGCCATCTATTCGACCTTTCTGCAGCGCGGCTACGACCAGATCGTTCACGACGTGGCCATCCAGAACCTGCCTGTGCGCTTCGCCATGGATCGGGCCGGTCTCGTGGGCGCCGACGGACCCACACATGCCGGCTCCTTCGATCTCGCCTATCTCGGCTGCTTGCCCAACATGATGATCATGGCGGCCGCCGACGAAGCCGACCTCGTCCATATGGTGGCGACCCAGGTGGCCTACGACCAGGGACCCTCGGCTCTGCGCTACCCACGCGGCGAAGGCATCGGCATGGAAATGCCGGCCGTCGGCGTCCCGCTGGAGATCGGCAAGGGCCGTATCATGCGCGAAGGCAAGCAGATCGCACTGCTGTCGCTCGGCACCCGGCTGGCCGAAGCCCTGAAGGCCGCCGATACGCTGGCCGGCATGGGCCTGTCCACCACGGTCGCGGATGCGCGCTTCGCCAAGCCCCTCGATCGCGCGTTACTGCGGCAGCTCGCCGAGCGGCACGAGGTGCTGATCACGATCGAGGAAGGCTCGATCGGCGGCTTCGGCTCCTTCGTGCTCCACGCTCTGAGCGAAGACGGGCTTCTCGACGGCGGCGTGAAAGTGCGGTCCCTGGTTCTGCCCGACGTCTTCATCGACCACGACAAGCCCGAGAAGATGTACGCGCTGGCCGGTCTCGACGCCAAGGCGATCGTCGCCAAGGTGCAGGACGTGCTCGGCATGACGGCCGAAACGATCCGTCCCGTACCGCGCGTGCGCCGGACCACCAAGGTGGCCGGCTGACCGGTAGCCTGTACGGCTCGTCGGTCGCGCCGGTCACGGCCGATGCGTCGAAGGGCCGCCGCGCCGATGTGGCGCTGGTCGAAGCTGGGATCTTCGAAAGCCGCGCCAAGGCCGGAGCCGCCATCGCGGCAGGACTCGTGTCGGCCGACGGCCTGCCGGTCGTCAAAGCGTCGTGCCGGGTTCGAACCGACGCCTTGCTCCGGGCCTCGGCGCCGCACCCCTGGGTGTCGCGTGGCGGCGTCAAGCTCGCGGCCGGCCTCGATCATTTCGGTTTCGATCCTGCCGGTTGCCGTTGCCTCGACGTCGGCTCGTCGACGGGCGGCTTCACCGAGGTCCTCCTGGCGCGCGGTGCCGCGCATGTCGTGGCGGTCGACGTCGGCCGAGAGCAGTTCCACGCGAGCCTGCGCCACCACCCCCGCGTGACATTGCGCGAATCGACGGACATCCGTGCCCTGACGACGGCGGATCTCGCGCCAGTCGGCGTCGTGACCTGCGACGTGAGCTTCATCTCGCTACGCCTCGTGCTGCCGGTCGCGCTGGCGCTCGCGACGTCTGGGGCCGACCTGATCGCCTTGATCAAACCCCAGTTCGAAGCGGGGCGAGCGGCGCTCAAGAAGGGCATCGTGCGCGAACCCGCCATCCATGAGGCGGTGTGCCGTGACATCGCGACGATGGTGGAGGCTCTCGGCTGGAGGGTCATCGGCATCGCGCCATCGCCGATCGAAGGCGGCGATGGCAATCGCGAGTTCCTTCTCGGCGCGCGCCGTGGGCCCTGACCAGCTCCGCCTGACCATCGAGAGGCTCGGCCGGCGCGGCGAAGGCGTGGCCCTCTTGGATGGCGAGCCGGTCTACGTGCCCTACGGCTTGCCGGGTGAGACGGTGCTGGCCGAGCGCGACGGCGAGCGCGCGCACGTGATCGAGATCCTGTCGCGGCGCGCCGATCGCGTGCCGCCCATCTGCCCCTATTACGGGACCTGCGGGGGTTGCGCGATCCAGACGCTGCCGTTCGCCGAATATGCGGCCTGGAAGCGCGGGCTCCTGGTCACGGCCCTGGCGCGGGCCGGGCTCGATGGCGCCGTCGAGGCGCTGGTCGATGCCCATGGGTTGGGGCGACGCCGGGCGACCTTCCACGCGCGGCTCGACGAGAGCCGATCCCCGCCGCGCGTCGGCTTCATGCAGGCGCGGGCGCATCGCATCGTCGATCTCGAGGTCTGTCCCATCCTGGCGCCCGCGATGGACGGGGCGCTGACGGCCGCGCGTGGCATAGCCGCGATCCTGAGTTCGTCCGGCAAGCCGCTTGATCTTCTCGTGACGGCGACCGATGCCGGTCTCGATCTCGATTTCCGCGGTCTCGGCAAAGCCGAAGAAGCGCAACAACGAGCCCTGGTCGCGGCAGCGGGCCGGCTCGGGCTGGCGCGCCTGTCGAACCACGGCGATATCCTGATCGAGCGGCAATCTCCGGTGCTCCGCATGGGCCAGGCGATGCTGACGTTGCCACCCGGCGCCTTCCTGCAGGCCACGGTGGCGGGCGAGGAGGCCCTGGCGTCGCGGGTGCTGGCCGCGGTCGGTGATGGCCGCAAGGTCGCGGACCTCTTCTGCGGGGTCGGCACCTTCGCGCTCCGTCTCGCGAGCGGGCGCGCCGTCGAGGCCTACGACACGGAGCCGCGCGCGGTCGCGGCCCTGACCCGCGCCGCCCAGGGGACGAGCGGATTGCGCCAGCCGCGCGCGCAGACCCGCGATCTGTTCCAGCGGCCGCTGACGGCCGCCGAACTCGCGGGCTTCGATGCCGTCGTCTTCGATCCACCGCGGGCCGGCGCCCTTGCCCAATCGAGTGAGCTCGCAAAATCCAACGTTCCGACCGTCGTCGCGGTGGCCTGCGACCCCGGCACCTTCGCCCGCGACGCCGCGACGCTGGTCGCCGGCGGCTATGGCCTAGAGAGCGTCGTGCCGATCGACCAGTTCCGCTACGCCTCGCATCTCGAGGTCGTGGCGGTGTTCAGGAAGCGGTCGGCACCCGTCAAACGCCGACGCCTGCTGTCTTGAGGATCTTCCTTTCTCCCGCTTGCGGGAGAAGGTGGCCCGCAGGCCCGGATGAAGGTTGTCGAGGTCGCCCCGGTTTCCCTCATCCGTCTTCGCTTCGCGCCGCCACCTTCTCCCGCCTGCGGGAGAAGGGCACCGCGCCCGGCATTCCAATGTGGCGAGCCGATCTTTCTCCCTCACCGCTCGGGCGCGGCGTAGGCCGCGAAAGCCTCAAGGACGCGCCGATAGCTCGCCTGCTTGTGCGGCATGACATGGCCGGCCAGCCAGGAGAGCGGCACCCAGTCCCAGGTGGTGAACTCGACGACGCAGCCAGGCGGCGGGCGGGTGAGATCGATCGAGCGTTCGTCGCCCTCGAACCGCAACGCTACCCAGCGCTGCGTCTGGCCCCGGAAGGCCGAGAGTTTGTGGGGTGGTCCATCGTAGGGCGGGAAATCGTAGGACCACCAATCCTTGGTGATGCTCAGGACCGAGACGTCGGCGATGCCCGTCTCTTCCCAGAGCTCCCGTCGCGCCGCGGCTTCGATGTTCTCGTCGGGGTCGATCCCGCCCTGCGGCATCTGCCACTCGTACCCTGCGCGGACGACTTCGGGCCCAGCATTCACGGCCTGGCCGGCAAAGACGAGCCCGGACTGGTTGAACAGCGCCACGCCGACGTTCGGGCGGTGGGGCAGGGTCCTTGGGGAGAGGCGGTCTTCGGTCGTCATGCTGGCCCCCTCAGGACGTCGCAACGCAGATATGAAGCGAAGCGGCTTGAGTCTTGTGCACTGCAATACGATAGTGTGCATCGTTCCGCCATCGCGACCCATCATGATTCATCCGCCCAGTCATGCTTCACAGGCTTCCCCGGCGGCGTTCCGCTGGTCCGTCCCGCCTCTCTACAATATGGGGTGGGATATCTGCGACCGGTGGGCCGCCCTCGATTCCGAGCGTGCCGCCATCCTCGATGTGGATCCCGCACGGCCCGAGACGATGACCTATGGTGCGCTGCGGGAGAGCTCGAACAAGCTCGCCAACGCGCTGCGGCGGCTCGGCATCGGACCGGGAGACCGCGTGGCGGTGTTCCTGCCGCAAAGCGCCGAGGCGATCGTGGCACAGATCGCGGCCTATAAGCTCGGCGCCATCGTACTGCCGCTGGCGGCCGTCTTCGGCACGGATGCCCTGGCGTATCGCTTCGCCGATGCGGCCGTCAGGCTCGTGATCACGGACGCGACCGGAGCCGCCAAGATCGCCGCCATCCAGCCCGGGCCGGTCTCGCTCGAGACCGTGATCTCGGTCGACGGGCGCGACGGGTCAGTCTTAGGCTTCGACGATCTCCTGGCGCGCCAGTCGGCCGATTTCGACACGTTCGAGACCATGGCCGAAGATCCCGCCTTGATGATTTATACATCGGGCACCACGGGTCAGCCCAAGGGAGCGCTGCACGCCCATCGCGTTCTGGCGGGCCATCTCACCGGCGTCCGGTTCAGCCATGACGGTCTTCCCCGGCCCGGCGATGTCATGTGGACGCCGGCCGACTGGGCCTGGGCAGGAGGCCTTCTCAACGCGGTCTTGCCGTCACTCCATTATGGCGTGCCGGTCCTGGCGCAACGTCGAGACCGCTTCGACCCCGAAGCGACCTTCGCGTTGCTGCGCGACCGGCAGGTCCGCAACGCCTTCATCCCGCCCACGGCCCTCCGCATGATGCGGGCCGCCATGCCGGATGGGATGCCGGGCCTCGTGCTGCGCAGCCTGACGTCGGCCGGCGAAGCGCTCGGGGTCGAGACCCAGGACTGGGCGCGTCGGGCTCTCGGGGTCGCGGTTAACGACGTCTACGGCCAGACGGAATGCAACTACGTGCTGGGTTCGGCCGCGGCACAGGGGATCGTGAGGCGGGGTACCATCGGGCGCGCCGTGCCGGGCCACGAGGTCGCGGTCCTTCGGACCGATGGCACCCGCTGCGAGCCGGACGAACCCGGGGGCATCGCGGTCCGCCGGCCCGACCCGACGATGTTCCTCGGCTACTGGGGCCGGCCCGACGCCACGGAAGCGAAATTCATCGGCGACTGGATGACCACCGGGGACGAAGCCACGATGGATCCGGACGGCTACGTGACGTTCCTCGGTCGGGACGACGACATCATCACGTCGTCGGGGTTCCGCATCGGCCCGGTCGAGATCGAGGATTGCCTGATCCGCCACCCCGCCGTTGCGGCAGCGGCCGTGGTGGGCAAGCCCGATCCGCTCCGCACCGAGATCGTCAAGGCCTTCGTCGTGCCGAGGGAGGGTTTCGCGCCGTCGGACGCCTTGGCGGACGAGATCGGCCGCTTCGTTCGCACGCGCCTCTCGGCCCATGAATATCCGCGCGAGGTCGCCTTCGTGCCATCCCTGCCCATGACCGTCACGGGCAAGGTGATGCGTCGGGTGTTGCGGGAGCGGGGGTGAGGCGGGGCATAAGGTTAGATCCCTAAGCAGCCTTGCGTGGCGAAAGCCACGATTGATTTGGTTTTTTCGAAGCAAAATCAATGCTGCTTCGAACCTTGAGGGTAAGCAGACTTATGAGACTCTGCTTAGGCCTCTATGACGACAATATATCACGTTGGCCGCCCGACTGTCAGCACCGCGGTATCTAGCGCTTTGGTCGTGGCAAAGGCGGGTCCGGAATATCCGGACGCTTGATGCTGGACCAGACCGCTATATCGCTGCAACCAGTCCGCGAAAACGGTGCGGCCCGCATCCGTGATGCTTAGTCCGATTTCCGCTGAACGACCGTCCTGCATCAGCACCGGAAAAGCCAGCCAGGCGCGACGCTGAAGAGCCCACGCAAAATCCACCCCTGTTCGCGAGACGGTGAAGAGATAGTCGATACTCGTCGGCTTGACGATGTTGCCGGGGAGTACCTGGGTCTCGCAGAACTCGGCATTGCAGAGTTTCGGTTCCTTGATGATCGAGATGGCCGGGAGGCCGGCGCCGGGCGGCACCCAAAAATGGGCCTTGATCGAGAAGTCGGCCGTCGATGCCGAGTCCGCGGCCTTGCTGATCGACACTGAACCGTTGAGGCTGGCCTCGGGAACGTGAACCTCTCCCACGAGGTAAGGACCGCCTGCCTCGGCAGCGGTCGGCGGTACGATACGCCACGTGACGGTGCCTTCCTTCCTGCTGCCGTCGCTGAAGCTTAGCGCGGCATCAACCGTTGCCGTAGGTGACCGAGAGCTTACAAAACGGGTCACGGGCTTCGGGGGCACCGTGCGCGCCACCAGGGTCGCCGCATCGAGCGTGTCCGTCGAGATCCTGGTCGCCGAGAGCTCCTCGGGCGACATCCAATGGATGCTCGAAGGCGTCGCGGATCGCATCAGCGGCATGATCGACTCGCCGATCCCCATGGCCAGCAGATAGCGGTCGACCTGCGAGTAGAGCGCCTCGGGAGCAGACCTCTGCACCGTCGTGCTCGAAACGGGGCGCGTGGCGATCAGCGTCCTGCTGATCTCGACGGCTCGACCGCCAACCATCCGGCGCATCACCCGAAACGTATTGATCACGTGCTGGAGCGTCTGGTGCATGACCATCTGGTGTACGCCCACGTAGCTGTCGGGCGGCACCGAACGCTCGGTTCCGGCCGCGAGAACGAGGACGCAGGCCGAGGCGCAGGCCGAGATCCCGGCCGCCAGATAGCCCGGGTGCTGGCCGGCCCGCAGCCTGGCATCGCAGGCCGAATCGTCGCGGCGGCAGTCGGTCAATGCCGTGCCGGACACCACCACATCGAGCTTTCGCTCGCGGATCATCCGGCCCATCAGCAAAGCCGCATCGACGTTGCCGCCGGGCGAGTCGATCAGCACCGGCACCGAGCGCTGACCCAAAAGGCCGAGCGCGCTACGGAGCAGAACCGCGGACTCAGCGCCGATCCGTCCCGTCATGGCCAGCCACTCGCCGCAGGAGGTGCCGCAATCGGGTGCGTCGCTGCGCACCAGCGTCACGGTCATCGGGGCCAGGGCTTCGGCCGGCGTGAAGGCTCGGGCTTCGCGCGAAACGGCCAAGACAGTGACGCCGACGAGAAGAAGGTGCGCGAGACCGGCGACGGACCGGGAAACAACAGACCTCGCACCCTTCATAATGCCACATCCCACGACCGAGGCCCGAATCGCACGAGATCGCGACGCGGTGGCTTAGAATGGGGTTGTGCAGGGGATCAGGCAATGCAGCCGAAGGTAGATCGTTAACGGCGTGTCACCGCGGGCTGGGGCTGTCGTCACGCGTCGAGGGCGAGGACCGCGAAACTCGCGAGCCAGTGCTCGCCCATGTAGTGGCCTGCGACCATGTCGAGACTGGCCGCGACATGGGCCTCGGCTGCCGCCTCCATGAGGCTGCGCCGGCCGTCGCCCTCGGGAAGCGCGCCCGCGAGGCTGCGCCAACACCAGGCGCGACTGAGGTTCAGCCCGTCGAGGTGGGCTATCTTGCCGTCGGTCCGATCGCTCACGACCGCCGGCCGGAACAGGGTCTCGGGTCGCTCCTCGGCGAGCCGAGGCAGGAACGCATCGAACCAGGCGAGCCATTGCTGGACCGGCAACAGCCGCCGCATGCACTCGGCTTCCATCAGGGCCGGCGAAAGGAACTCGTCGCCGCCCGGCTCCCAGGCCTGGCAATCGCGGTCTTTTCCGAACCAGTCGACGGCCTTCTCCCAGAGCAGGCCGAGCAGAGCGTCGTCCTGCACCTCGACCGCGTAGTCACGCGCCAGGGCTGCGGCGAAAGCGAAGTTGAAGTGCGCGCCGGACCGGATCGGGTAGGTGGCCTTGGGGAGGAAGCCGAGGAAGCGGTCCGCCATGGCGTCGGCGAGAGGCGCGATGGCGACCGGCCAGACGGTATCGAAGCGTCGGAGCTCGGCCGACAGCTTCAAGAGCCACGCCCAGCCGTAAGGGCGCTCGAAGCCGCGGGACGAGGGGCGTCGTAGATAGTCGAGTTCGGCCCCCAGCATCTCCTGCGTCAGACGGGCGTCGAAGAGCGCGCGGATCTCGGGTGCCGGCGGCATGTCGGGGAAGAGGTGCAGCAGTCGCGCCAACATCCAGTAGCCGTGGACGCAGCTATGCCAATCGAAGCTGCCGTAGAAGACGGGATGGAGGTCGCGCGGGCCGCGCGCGTCTTCCGGGCCGTCGAGCACGTGGTCGAGCTTGTTGGGATATTCCCGGCCCACATGGCCGAGAGCCAGCACCGCGAAGCGGATCGCCCGCTCCTCCGTCAAAAGCTGCCGCATGGCCTACCTTATCTGAAGACGAGCCAGGCCATGAGCAGCGTGTTCGAGGCCAGCAGGATCAGTCCCGTCGGGATCTGCACCTTGATGACGCCGTTGCGGTCGGGCAGTTCCAGGAGCGCGGCCGGGACGATGTTGAAGTTCGCCGCCATGGGGGTCATCAGGGTCCCGCAGAAGCCCGACAGCATGCCGAGCGCCGACATGACGATCGGGTCGCCGTGCAGGCCGCGGACGATCAACGGGAGGCCGATGCCGGCCGTCATGACCGGAAAGGCCGCGAAGGCATTACCCATGACGATCGTGAAGAGCGCCATGCCGACCGTGTAGGTCGCCACGAGCACGAAGGGGTTGTCGAGCGGGATCGTGTCGGTCACGACGGTGGCGACCGCCTTGCCGACGCCCGCGACGAGGAACAGCGCCCCCAAGGCTGCCAATAGCTGAGGCAGCACGGCCGCCCAGCCGACGGCGTCGATGAGCCGCCGTCCCTCGGAGAACGGCGTCGACGGGCGGGGCCGCAGCAGCGCATACCCGGCCGCCAGCGCCACGATGACGCCGAGCGCCAGCGACACCAGCGTGGCCTGGGCGGGATCGATCAATGGCCTGCCACCGACCGTGACGCTCTTCAAGACGAGGGTGCCGAAAAGCGCCACGGCAGGGATCAGCAGAGCCGGAACGAAGAGGCGGTTACCGAACCGGCGGGCGCTCTCCATGCGCTCGGCCGCGGTGCCGGCCATGCCGGTGCCCCCGCCGATCCGGCCGAAGCCGGCCAGCAGCACCATAGCGACCACGAGCGCTCCGCTGACGGCGTCCGGCAGGATCGATCCGAGCAGAAAGGTGACAGCATAGCTGCCCCAGAACAGGGTGTTGGGCCAGCGCCGGGGAGCGTCGGTATCGAAGGCGTGCTGGAGCGCAAAGGCTCCGAACATGAGTCCGGCCAGCACATAGACGAAGTCTAGCCCGATCATGCGGCGACGTGCTCCTCGGCCGCGGAGGGTCGAAGGCGCTTCAGCCGCCGGTCGAGAAGGAACAGGCGGGTGCCGTGCACCACGAAAGCCAGGATCGCGGTCGGAATCGCGTAGACCGCGAGGTCGAGCGGCGCCACCACGATGCCGTTCTGCTGCAGGAAGCCCTTGATCAGCAGAATGGAACCGATGGCGATAAAGACATCTTCGCCGAAGAACACGCCGATATTGTCGACGGCCGCGGCATTGGCGCGGATCACCATGCGGGTTGCATCCGAAATCGGCCCATGTCGCTCCTCGGCGCCTTCCGCCATGGGGGCGATCAGCGGCCGGACCATCTGGGCGTGGCCGCCGAGCGACGTGAGCCCTAGTGCGGCCGACACTTGCCGAACCAGGAGATAGAGGAGCAACACGCGTCCCGTCGTGGCGGCGTGTATGCGAGCGATCAGGATCTGGGCCCTTTCGCGCAAGCCGCACCGCTCGAGAAGCCCGATCACCGGGACGACGAGCCAGACGATGCCGACGTAGCGGTTCTGGATAAAGGCCTTGCCGAAGGCCGACAGGATCGTGAGCGGGTCGAGGCCGGCGAGCAGGCCTGTCGCGAAACCCGCGAGCGCCACGACGAGCAACGGATTGAGGCCGATCACGAAGCCGATCACCAGGACCGGGATACCGAGCAGAACGAGCAAGATGCACCTGCGTCTTGAGGGCCGAAGACGGACGTCGAGCCCTGGACGCAAGCCGCGTGCCGCATCTCTCGGACGATGCGGACCTAGAATGTGTCAGCCAGCTCTTTAGGATCGAAGAGCACCATCGAGCGTCATCACGAGCGCCGCGAGCGGAGCGTGGCAGGACCCAGCGTCATCCTGGGTCACAGGCTGGGTTGCTTCGGCGTACCGCGCCTCGCAATGTCGAACAGTGAAGCTCGAGATGACCTACACACGCTGATGCTCGCACTTCACCATCGACCTCATGCCGAATTAGCCGTAAAAGTAAGCGCCGCGCGGCGACGCGGGCGACCGGAGCATCGATCTTGAACCTCGACCGCAGGATTGTTTGGGTGCTCGTGATCGTGTTGCTGATCATCGTGCTGTGGTGGGCCGTGGACCACCTGTTCTTTCCAACCTTGCCCATGCCGGCCGGCGCTCCGTCCATCACGAAATAAGGCAACCGGCCAGGCGCTCCTTCACATGAAGCTCTGCGGGTCGACGTCGACCGCGACCTTGAGGTTGCCGTGCGGCTTCGGGCCATCGGCGAGCAGGCGGCGCAGAAAGCCTTGCAGGTCGGCGGACCGCGGCGCCTTGACCAGGAGCCGGTAGCGGTAGCGCCCGCGGATCATGGCGATGGGGGCTTCGGCGGGACCGAACACGTCGAGGCGCTGGACATCGTTCGGATCTCCCGACAGCGGGTCGCTGCCCGTCAAGGCAAAACCCGCTCGGGCAAGGCCGCGCGCGTGCTGCTCGACGGCATGGCGGTCGGTGCCGCTGACGATCAGCGCCGCGAGGCGGCCGAAGGGCGGCAGTCCGGCCCGCTGCCGGAGCGCGATCTCGGTGCGGTAGAAGCCTTCGACATCCGCGGTCAGCAGCGCCCGCATGACGGGATGGTCCGGCTGCCACGTCTGGATCAAGGCCTGGCCCGGGGAGTCACCGCGGCCCGCCCGCCCGGAGACCTGCTGCAGGAGCTGGAAGGTCCGCTCGGCCGCGCGCGGGTCTCCGTTGGCGAGGCCCACATCGGCATCGACGATGCCGGCGAGCGTCAGCTTGGGGAAGTTGTGACCCTTGGCCACGAGCTGCGTACCGACCACGATGTCGACCTCGCCGCGTTCGATGGCCCCGAGTTCCTTGCGCAGCCGTTCGGTTCCGCCCGGCATGTCGGAGGACAGGACCATGAGCCGGGCCTCGGGAAAGAGCTTCGCTGTCTCTTCGGCGATGCGCTCGACGCCGGGGCCGCAGGCCACAAGCCCGTCGACTTCGCCGCAGCGCGGGCAATGGCTCGGCTTCTTTTCGACATGTCCGCAATGATGGCACATGAGGGCACCGCGGAATCGGTGTTCGACGAGCCAGGCCGAACATTGCGAGCAGGTGAAGCGGTGCCCGCACGAGCCGCACAGGGTCAGGGGAGCATAGCCCCGGCGGTTCAGGAACAGCAGGGCCTGCTCGCCGCGCGCGACGGTCGCCGTCACGGCTTCGGCGAGGCGCGGCGCGATCCAGCGCCCACGCGGCGGACCTTCCCGCCGGAGGTCGATGGCCGCGATCGAGGGCAGGGTGCGTCCACCGTAGCGAGCCGCCAATCGAAGATGGGCATAGCGTCCCGTCTCGGCGTTGACGCGGCTTTCGAGAGACGGCGTCGCCGAGGCCAGGATCACCGCGGCCCCTTCGAAACGGCCCCGCATCACCGCCATGTCGCGCGCATGATAGGTGACGCCGTCGTCCTGCTTGTAGGCCGCCTCATGCTCCTCGTCGACGACGAGGAGGCCGAGGTCGCTGAAGGGCAGGAAGAGACTCGACCTGGCGCCCGCCACGACGCGAATGTCACCCGAAGCCGTGCCCGACCAGATCCGGGCGCGGCGGCGCGGCGGAACGCCCGAATGCCATTCGGCCGGACGCGTGCCGAAGCGCTCGGCGAAGCGATCAAGGAACTGCGCCGTCAGCGCGATCTCGGGTAGCAGGATCAGGGTCTGCCGACCGCTGCGCAGCGCCGCCGCCACGGCCTCGAAATAGGTCTCGGTCTTGCCCGACCCGGTCACGCCTTCGAGCAGGCTGACCCCGAAGGCCCTCGCCTCCACCGCCGCCGCCAGTGCCGCCGCCGCCTCGGCCTGCTGGTTCTCGAGGCGGAGCTCTCCGGCTTCGGGATCGGGCGGTGGCGCAAGGGGGTCGCCGGGTAGCGCCACGGTCTCGATCGTGCCCTCGTCGACGAGGCCGTCGATAACCCCGCTGCTGCAGCCCGATGCCTCGGCGAGGGCCCGCTTCGTCAAGGTCGCGGCGCCGTCGAGCGCCGCGAGGACCCGGGCCCGCGCCGGCGTCATGCGGGCGGGCGGCGGCCCGGCGCGCCGCAGGCCGACCCGGACGGGCTCGCTGCCCGCGAACTCCGGGGCGCGGATCGCCATGCGCAGCACCATGCCGCGGGGGCTGAGGGTCCAGGCCGCGAGCCAGTCGATGAACCGGCGCAAAGGCTCGCGCAACGGCGGCCAATCCTCTCGCGAGACGACGCTCTTCAGGTTGTCGCCGCCGGTGCTGCGGGTGTCCCAGACGACGCCGAGCGTCTGCCGGGTCCCGAGCGGCACGACCACGACGTCACCCGGAGCGAGCACCAGATGTGTCGGCACGCGATACGAATAGGCCGTGTCGATCGCGACCGGGATCAGGACGTCGACCACCGTCGCGGGCGCAGAACCGTCAGGAGCCGTACCGGACATCATCGACGGCCGGTCGATCTCGCCCACGATGGATCCGACAGCAGAGCGAGCAGGCTGTCCTGGTCGGGCCTCGCGGCTATCGCCACCGCGAAGGCTTTCGCCGCCAGCAGGGGTTCTGCGACGTCGGCCGACAGGCAGGCGTGATGCAGAAGCAGGAACGCGTCGCCGATCCCCAGGCGTTCTGTCAAAACCAAGGCGAGTTCGGCACTCCGTCGCGAGTAGTGCAGCGCGGCATCGATCGCTCCGCCGCGCAGCGTCTCCATCACGGTCTCGGGCCAGTGGTGGACCGGCGCGGCCGCGTAGGTCTCGACGACCTCGAGCCCGACGCCCGCGCCGCCGAGCGAGAGTTCGAGGGCCGGCTTGCGGTCCCGGCCGGCAAGGTAGAGCAGGCGAGCCGGTCGCGGCAGAGTCAGACGCACGAGTGTCGAGAGGCCTTCGCCATCGCCCGCGCCGATCCGCACATCGTCGAAGCCGGCCGCCCGCGCAGCCTCCGCGGTGCGGCGGCCGACCGCGAACACCGGCAGACGCTTGCCCCACCGTTGCAGGTCCGGGCCTTGCGTGAAGGCGTGGCGGCTCGTTGCGAGGAGAGCGTCGAACGGACCCGACGGAAGCGGCATCGCAGTCGTCTCTATATCGATCACCGGAGCCAGAAGCACCTCGTGGCCGAGGCGGGCCAGCGCGGCGGCGGTCTCATCCGCGGCGCCGCGGTCGCGCAGGACGAGAACGCGCATGCTTGGCTCAGCCCGGGGTGCGGATCTGGTCGAGGAGGCCGGACGGCACCCGGTCCAGCAGATCCCGGCCGGCGTCCTGGCCGAGCTTCTCGGCCGCATCGACCGGCCCGCTCGCGATCGTCTCGACCGAGTCCGATCCGTCGGGCGCCAGCACGATGCCACGAAAGCCGAGCTGGCGGCCCTTGATCTGCGCATATCCGGCGATCGGCGTCCGGCACGAGCCGTCGAGCATGCGCAGGAACGCCCGTTCGCAGGTGACCGCGAGGCCCGTATCGCCGTCGAGAATGGGCGCCAGCAGGCGCAAGGTGGCCTCGTCGTCGGCCCGCGCCACGATCGCGATGGCGCCTTGGCCGACGGCAGGCAGGAAATCGTCCGTGTCGAGCGTTTCGGTCACGCGGGCCGTGAGCGAAAGACGCTTCAGGCCCGCCATGGCCAGGATGGTCGCGTGGAACTCGCCGGCATCCACCTTGCGGAGCCTCGTCTGCACGTTGCCCCGGAGCAGGCGGACATCGAGGTCCGGCCTGATGCGGCGCAGCTGAGCTTGTCGCCGCAGCGATGCCGAACCCACCACGGCCCGGAGCGGCAATTCTACGAGGTTGACCCCATCGCCCGAGATGAACGCGTCGCGCACGTCTTCGCGCGGCAGGAACCCCGCCAGCGCGATGCCGGGCGGCAGCAGCGTCGGCAGGTCTTTGGCCGAGTGAACCGCGATGTCGATGTCGCCGGCCAGCAGCGCCGTATCGAGTTCCTTGGTGAAAAGCCCCTTCCCGCCGGCTTCGGCCAGCGCACGATCCTGGATCGCATCGCCTGTCGTACGGATTTCCAGAACGTCGACCGTCGCCTCCGGCCATTCGTGGGCCGTCGCGAGCCGACTGCGCGTCTCGTACGCCTGGGCCAGCGCCAGGGGGCTTCCCCGGGTTCCCAATCTCAGCGCGATCGTCTCGCCCGCCATGCCGTCTCGCTTCCCGGTTTACCTTCCTAGTATAGGGACCGCTGCGGCGTTTCGGAAGCCGTGCCGCCCCAGCCGCCCGCCGAGCCTTGTCGCTCGCAAGCCCGTCCGGTACGTTCGACCACGTGATCCGGCGAAAGGGTGCAATGCGCGTTCTGGGCATCGAGACGACCTGCGATGAATCCGCCGCCAGCGTGGTGCGGCTCCGGGACGAGGGCGGCGGCGAGATCCTGTCGAACGAGATCATGAGCCAGATCGCCGACCATGCGGCCTTCGGAGGCGTCGTGCCGGAGATCGCCGCGCGCGCCCACGTGGAGGTCATCGATCGGCTGGTCGAGCGCGCCCTATACAGGGCCGATATGGCGCTCGAAGACCTCGACGGCATCGCGGCCGCGGCGGGCCCCGGACTCGTCGGCGGCGTCATGGTGGGCCTGACGACCGGCAAGGCCCTGGCCCTCGCGCTCCGGAAGCCGCTCGTTGCCGTCAACCACCTCGAGGGCCACGCGCTCACGGCGCGGCTGACCGACAATATCGCCTTCCCCTATCTTCTGCTGCTCGTCTCGGGCGGCCATACGCAGCTCATCGCGGTCCGCGGCATCGGCGACTACAAGCGGCTCGGCACGACCGTCGACGACGCGGTCGGCGAGGCCTTCGACAAGACTGCCAAGCTCCTGGGCCTCGGCTATCCGGGAGGACCTGCGGTGGAGCGTGCCGCCGATACGGGCAACGCGTTCCGATTCGCGCTGCCGCGCCCGATGCTGGGACGACCGAAGCCCGATTTCTCGCTCTCCGGACTGAAAACGGCGGTGAGGCTGGAGGCGGAGCGCGCCGCCCCGCTCAACCCAGCCGACGTGTCGGATCTCTGTGCCGGGTTCCAGGCCGCGATTGTGGATGTGCTGATCGATCGGACGCGCGTTGCGTTGCGTGCCTTCCGCGAGATCGCCGGCCGGCCCTCCGCCATCGTGGTGGCGGGCGGGGTCGCGTCGAACCTCGCGGTCCGCAGCGCCTTCGTGCGTTTCGCCGGCGAGAGCGGCATCCGATTGGTTCTGCCCCCGGGGGTGCTGTGCACCGACAACGGCGCGATGATCGCCTGGGCCGGCATCGAGCGCCTGCTCTTGGGTCTGGCGGACGATCTCACGGCGCCGCCCCGACCGCGATGGCCGCTCGACCCCCTGGCCGAGCGGGTCGGCGGCGGCCGCGCCTGATGGCCGGCGACGCCGGACGCCCGCCTCGCGTCGTCGTCGTGGGCGCCGGGGCCTGGGGGACGGCGCTGGCCAATGTGGCGGCGCGGCCGGGCCGCGGCGTCGATCTGCTCGGCCGCGACGCCGGGCGGGCAGGCGATATGCGGCTTCGGCGCGAGAACACGCGCAGCCTGCCCGGCGTCCGGATCGACGAGGTCGTGGTGCCGACGGCAGATCCCGATGTGCTCCGTGCCGCGACCCTCGTGCTGATCGCGGTCCCGGCCCAACATCTGAGGGCGACACTCCGGGAGTTGCCGGCGTTCCAGGCCGGGGTCCCGGTGGTGCTCTGTGCCAAGGGCATCGAGCGCGACAGCGGGCTCCTGTTGAGCGACGTCCTGGCCGAAATCCGGCCAGGTCATCCGGCCGGCGTGCTCTCCGGGCCGAGCTTCGCGGCCGATGTCGCGCGCGGCCGCCCGACGGCCGTGACCGTCGCGGCCTCCGATGCAGGGCTGGCGCGGCGGATCGCCGAGGACCTCTGGCGCCCGCATTTCAGGCTCTATTTCACGGACGATCTTCGCGGCGTGCAGATCGGGGGGGCGGCCAAGAACGTGCTGGCGATCGCCTGCGGCATCGCGGCGGGCCTCGATCTCGGGGCCAGCGCCTCGGCGGCCCTGGTGGCGCGCAGCTTCGCCGAACTGTCCCGCTTCGGGCGCGCCATGGGGGCCCGAAGCGAAACCCTGATGGGGCTTTCGGGTCTCGGCGACCTCGTCCTCACCTGCTCGTCGGCGAAGTCGCGCAACTTCGCTTTCGGACAAGCACTGGGAGCCGGCGTGCCGCTCGGCGAAGCTGCAGCGACGGGTCTCGTCGAAGGCGTCGCGACCGCGCCCGTTCTCTGCCGGCTCGCCTGTCGCCACGGCGTCGAAATGCCGATCGCGGAGAGCGTCGCGGCGATCCTTTCGGGTGACACGACGCCTGAACATGCCTTCGAAACCTTGATGGCGCGCCCGTCGCGTGCCGAAGGTGCTCTCTGAACAGGCTCGTCCATCCTTGTCGCTATCGGAGAATACGGTCATGGCGCATTGGCTTCTCAAGAGCGAGCCCGGGAGCTGGTCCTTCGCCCAGCAGCAGGAGGCCGGGAAGAAGGGAACGTTCTGGAACGGCGTCCGCAACCACGCCGCCAAGGCGTCGCTGAAGGCGATGCAGGTCGGAGACGAATGCTTCTTCTATCATTCTAAAGACGACAAGGCTGTGGTGGGCATCGTGACGGTGATCAAGCCCTACTACCCGGACCCCAGCGACGAGACCGGGAAGTTCGGCATGGTCGATGTGCGCGCGGTCCGGCCGCTCCCTCCGGTGACGCTGGAGCGGATCAAACACGAGCCTCGTCTCGCCGACATGGTGCTGGTGAGGAACTCGCGCCTTTCGGTGCAACCGGTCACCGACGCGGAATGGGCGATCGTGTTGGAAATGGCGAAGGAGGGTTGACGGCTCAGACAACGGCAGCGAGCATTGACTTGCGTTTCACGCGCGCCTCATCCTTGTAAGTTTGATCGGCACGGATCCAGGATGGGTTCGGGTGTGGAGGCATTCGGGAATCCGTCTCATCCCAGGGCCTTGAAGCCCGTTGCTCAGCCTGGCGTCGCCCTGCAGAAAGAGCTGGGGCGCGTCGACACGGACATCGACGGTCAGATCGGTCTGTTTCCGGTCTGGCAGGCCAAGGAGGAGTTTCTGATCTCTGTTCCAGGGGTGGGATCGGTGACGGCCCGCACGCTTCTGGGCGAGATGCCGGAACTGGGCTGCTTGGATCGCCGCCAGATCGGCTCGCTGGCGGGGCTCCCGCCCTGGACACGCGAGTCGGGGAAATGGAAGGGCCAGAGCCGTATCGGGGGTGGGCGCGCCCGGGTGCGCACGGCACTCTACATGGCAGCGATGTCGGCCGTGCGGTACAACCCTGTATTGAAGGTCTTCTACAACGACCTGCTGGCTCGCGGCAAACCCAAGATGGTTGCCCTGATGGCGGCAGCCCGCAAGCTGTTGACCATTCTCAATGCCATGTTGCGTGACAGCAAGCCCTGGACGGAGCTCGAAGCTCATGCCGCAGCTTAGATCCGATGCCAAGCCCCGGGCTGCGCCTGGACCGCGGGTCAAGGCCGCCAGCCGCGCCAGCGGGAGCGCCTCAGCGCTCGCCTTGACGCGCGAAACAGGCACAGACAACCTGGTCGAAAGCGGAAAAAACCACTCGACTTCCAACAC
>CAXTME010000052.1:0-32094 GCA_964245215.1 uncultured Lichenihabitans sp. | reverse complement strand
GGATCGCCTTCAAGACCGGCACTTCGTTCCGCTTCCGCGACGGCTGGGCCGTGGGCTTCGACGGCACCAGGGTGATCGGCGTCTGGATGGGCCGGGCCGACGGCGGGACCTGCACCTGCGTCGGCGCATCGGCCGCCACCATCCTGTTTCGCCTGTTCGATCTCCTGCCGCCGGATCCGCTGCCGCCTCGCGTCCTCACGCCCGTCTTCGCCTCGGCCCCTCCCGCCGCGCTGGTTCGGCTCGATGCGGCCGAACGCCCGCGCGACGAGGACGGCCCGCACATCACCTTCCCGATCCCACGATCGCGACTGCTCGTCGGACGGGACGGTTCCACGGACATCAAACTCGCGGCCACGGGTGGTGTGAGACCCTATCGCTGGATGGTCGACGGCAAGCCGGTCGAGAGCCGCCCCTTCGCGCGCGAGACGGCGTGGCGGCCCGACGGCATCGGCTTTTCCACCGTCTCGGTCGTCGACGCGCTCGGCCGCGGCGATCAGGCCTCGGTCCGGGTCGTCGCCGACGAGCCGTAGAGAACATTCGTCCCATTGCGGGGGCTTGCCGGCCGAAGTACGTCCGGATCGTTCTTGAGCAGTGCGAAGACGCGTCTGTCCGACTCTTGGCCTTCGAACAAAGGCCTGCAGGCGCCATCGCCATGAGAATGGCGCTCGCGCGAACGCGTCGACGTTCACCGGAACCGCCGGGAGGCGTCTACGCTTGCGCGGTTCGGTCCGCCCATCCTATCGTCGGACGTTGCGTCACCGGTGCGACACCTCGCGTGGGGGAAGCCGATGGACATCGAGGCTTTGACAAGGTCGGCGTCGCGACTCGGCGAAACGGCCGTAGACCCGACCCTGTGGCCCAGCCTGCTGCAGGACATCGCGGAAGGGGTCGGTGCCTTCGGCGCCATGCTCCTGCAGTCCGGCACGCCGACGGCCGACGTGCCGTGGAGCCCCTCCATGGAGCGCATGCGAGAGTCGTATTACGGCGATCTCTGGAACACGCGCGACCTCAGGGCGGTCCGGAGCGTCGCCGCCATCCGGCGCGGGCTCACGGTGCTCACGGATGAGGACCTCGTAACGCGCGAGGAGCTCGGGCGCGACCCCTATTATACGAGCTTCCTGGCCTCGCACGGATGCGCGGCGTTCGCGGCCGTGGTTTTTCGATTATCCCAGTCGGAAGTCTGCGGCCTGGTGATCCAGCGCACGCCGTCGCAGGGCGAGTTCGGCGAGCGCGAGAAGCAGGCCCTGGCGCTCCTGGCACCTCGGCTGAATGCCACGGCCGCGCTGACCCGGATGCTCGCGGAGAGCTCTCTGCACACCTCTCTCGCCATCCTCGACCGCCTGTCGCGACCGGCGCTCGCTCTCGGGCGGGCTGGCACGGTCATCGACGTGAACGCCGCGGCGGCGGCCCTCTTCGACGACGATTTCAGGATAAGGGCCGGCGGCCTCGCGGTTCGCGACGAGAGGGCCGCCACCGAGATCCAGAGTGCCTGCGCGCAGGCTCGAACGACGTTCGGCTCACCCACGCCGCCGCCGGAGCCGATCGTCGTCCGTCGGAAAGGGCGCCTTCCGCTCATCCTGAGACCACTTGCACTCGATGGTCCGGCCGGCAGCTTCGTCCTTGGCGCACGCCTGCTCATCACGGTGACAGACCCGGAATCCACCTCACTCCCGTCATCGGGCCTCCTCCGTAGCGTCTTCCGGATGACCGGGTCGGAGGCGAAACTGGCGATCCATCTTGCCGCGGGGCTGAGCCTCCAGCAGGCGGCCGACGTCAGCGGGATCACGTCGGAGACCGCACGCAGTCAGCTGAAGGCGGTCTTCTCCAAGACGGAGACGAACCGTCAGGCCGAACTCGTTGCGCTGCTCGGTCGGCTCTGACCGCACGGAGGGCAACTGCAACAACCCCCGCGGAGGCTTTCGCCTTACGATTTCGCTGCTGCGGCGCGCAGCGCACCGATGATGGCGGAATAGTCGAGCGCCGCGTGCCCGCTCTCCGCAAAGGCCGCGTAGAGTGCCTGAGCCCGATGGCCGAGCGGGGTTTCGGCTCCGGCCGCATCGGCCGCATCCCGGGCGAGGGTCAGATCCTTCAGCATCAAGGCGGTGGCGAAGCCGGGCTTGTAGCCGGTGTTGGCGGCACTCGACGGCACCGGGCCGGGAACCGGGCAATGGTTGGTCAAGGCCCAGCATTGACCCGACGACGTCGAGGCGACGTCGAAGAGCGCCTGGTGGTCGAGACCATGCGCCTCGCCGAGCACGAAGGCCTCGCTGACGGCGATCATCGAAATGCCGAGGATCATGTTGTTGCACATCTTGGCCACCTGGCCGGCCCCCGGGCCACCGCAGGCCACGATCCGGCGTCCCATGGCTTCGAGAACCGGCCGCGCGCGCTCCAGCGAGGCGCCGTCGCCACCGGCCATGAAGGTCAAGGTCGCGGCCACGGCGCCGCCGACCCCGCCCGACACGGGCGCGTCGACGGCAGCATGGCCATGGTCTCGCGCGAGGTCATGTGCCTCGCGCGACGACGCGACATCCACGGTCGAGCAATCGATGAAGAGCGCTCCCCGGGGCGGCGCCGCGACGAGACCGCCACGGTAGGCGTCGACGAGGTGCCGGCCGGCCGGCAGCATGGTGATGACGACGTCCGCCCGGGCCGCCGCATCCGCGCCCGACGCCGCCGTCTCGACGCCCGCGAGACGTGCCGCATCGAGGGCCGCCACATCCACGTCGTAACCCGCCACCGCGTGACCCGCCTTGACGAGGTTTGCCGCCATGGGTCCCCCCATGTTGCCGAGCCCGATGAACGCGATCGCCGTCATGACATCCTCCCGTCGTCTCGGGCACCGTGCCCCCTCGTTGCGTCAGCCCAATCCGAGTTCGTCCCCGTCCGATGCGAAATGGCGCAACACGTCGGCCCGGTGGACATCCTCCAGGCGTCGCGGCCACCACGCGGGACTCCGGTCCTTGTCGACCACGGCGGCGCGAACGCCCTCGATGAAATCCGGCATCCGGGTGATCGATCGCGACACGCGGAACTCCCGGTCGAGGCAGGCTTCGAGCCCGAGATGGCGGGCGTCGCGCAGCGATTGCAGCGTGACCTTCAGGGCCGTGGGCGCATTGCCGGCGATCTCGGCTCCCGCCGCGCGGGCTTCTGGCTCGGGCGCACCGCGCAGGGCCGCGACGATCTCTTCGACGGTGCTCGGGGCATAGCACCGGTCGATCCAGTCGCGCTGGCCCGCGAGACGGCCGGGTGCCGGCGGCGTCGCGACCTCGGCCAGACAGGTCTCGATCTCGCTTTCGGTCCGGCAGTGCGCCAGGGCGACCCGCATGACGGAAAGACGCTCGGAAGGCACGTGGCGGTCGGCCAAACCACACAGCAGCGCATCGGCGGCATCGAGCCGTCCGCCCGTCAAGGCGAGATGGAGACCGAGCTGACCCGGCGAGCGGGACAGCAGGAACGTGCCGCCGACATCGGGCACGAATCCGATGCGGGTCTCTGGCATGGCCAGGGCCGAGCGTTCGGTGACGAGCCTGTGAGACGCATGGGCACCCAGGCCGATGCCGCCGCCCATGGTCATGCCGTCCATCACGCTCACGATCGGCTTCGCGAAGCGGGCCAGCCGGGCGTTGAGACGATATTCCGCGTGAAAGAAATCCGATACGGCGGCCCGCCGTCCGGCCTTGGCGGCTTCGTAGAGCGCGCGGATATCGCCACCGGCGCAGAAGGCGCGGTCTCCGGCGCCGTCGATCAGCACGGTCGCGACCTGGGGATCGACCTCCCAGCTGTCGAGCGCCGCATCGATGAACCGGACCATGGCCAGCGTCAGGGCATTATAGGCCTCGGGGCGGTTGAGCGTCAGGTGGCCGAGCGTTCCCTCCCGACGCGCCACCACATCGGCTTTGGCAACCGGCTGCGTCGGAGCCATCATGGCGTCGCTCACTCTGATGCTCTCCGTCATCGTTGGCGCGGCCTACCGTTCACGGTGCTTCGTTGTCCCACACGGCGAAGCCGGTCGCCGACCAGGATGCCATTCGCACGGCCGCGCGTCGACGGCCATCCTGGCCGAGGCGGGTGACGCGGCTCCTCTTTCAAGGCAGGATCTGGGCCGTCGGCAGGATCGCGGTCGTGACCGGTGCCGCGATGCTCACCTGGCGCCCTTCGGATTTCAGGAACCCGACCGTCACGCCGAAAGCCTTCGCGACTCCGTCCGACATGACGAGCAGAGGCGCGCCGCTGTCGCCGTGCCGGATCACGCAGTCGTGCGACAGCAGCTTGCCGCCTTCGAGGGTCGGACCGAGGTGGCAACGCGTATCGGCCGTCATGAGATAGGCGCGGTCCTGAGCGAACCCTCCGATCGCGATCGTGCGGCCCGCGGGCGGCAGGGCATCGGCGACCGCGAGAGGCCGCACTTGGGCGGGTAGCGGCGCACCGAGGCTCAGGACGGCCCAGTCGGACGCCGCCGTGCGAACCTCGTCGACCGGGTCGTAGCCCGGCCCGATGCTGATTCGCTGGACGCGAACATCTTGGCTGTAGGCGCCGCGCCTGTAGCCCAGCAGGAAGTGGATCGCGTCGGCCCTGAGCCAGCGGCGAGTCCTGAACGCATAAAGGCAGTGAGCGGCCGTCAGCACCCGGTCGGGCGAGATGACGACGGCCGTGCAGGCTCCACCGACGGAATTGAACAATTTGCCGATCGAGGACCAGGGGTAGCGCTCGACGTCGACCGTTGCATGGTGACGCCCGGCAGCGCCGATGTCGAGGCTTGGACCCACGGCCGCGAAGTCTGGCGGTTGAACGAAAGGCCCTGCGGCTCGAAGCGCCGTTGGACAGCAGAACCAAAGACAAGCGTAACAAAACGCACCCAACCCAGCGGTGTTTCGGTGTCGTCGCAAAAACTGCGCTCCCATCATCTCCCCTGTCTTATCCGTCCAGTGACGTCCGGACACTATGAGGTGAAACACGGCATTCGGCAAAGCCACGCGCTGGGGTTCACTGTCCCGACACAGCATGGCCTTTTCCGAGTGTTGCGCCGT
Organism: uncultured Lichenihabitans sp.; assembly: GCA_964245215.1. Taxonomy (GTDB): domain Bacteria; phylum Pseudomonadota; class Alphaproteobacteria; order Rhizobiales; family Beijerinckiaceae; genus Lichenihabitans. Next base: position 27,064 of record CAXTME010000052.1, on the reverse strand, counting down.
TCGAGCGCGTATCCCATCTTACTTCAGCAAGGTCGATACTGTTTTGATTCGCGGCGCGAAGCGCAGCGAAATGTTTGTCGCCAGCCATAACGGTGATCATCCGCCTGTAACGCTGCCTTGCCGCAGACACGATCAACCAGAGCGGTTTTTCTCTTGAAAATTCCAACATTATGAAACGGGACGTCTTGCCCTGTCCAGAAAAGCGCTATAGTCCACAGTGAATGCAGGAGTGGTGAAGTCTATGTCAGAAACACAGCCAGATCTGAATGTGATCGAAATGGCGGCGGAGATTGTGTCGGCCTATGTCCGCAACAATTCGGTTCCGGTTGGTGAATTGCCGACGCTGCTGCAATCCGTGCACGAAGCGCTAGGCGGTATCCTGACTGGGGCGAAACCCGAAGCGCCGAAAGAGCCTCTGCAGCCCAAGGTCCCGGTGAAGAAGTCGGTGACGACCGAGTACATCGTCTGTCTCGAAGACGGTAAGCGCTTCAAGTCGCTCAAGCGCCACTTGCATTCCGAGCATGGCCTGTCGCCGCAGGATTACCGGGAGAAGTGGGGTCTTGCGAAAGACTACCCGATGGTGGCACCTGCCTATGCTGATGCACGGTCCAACTTGGCCAAGACGATGGGCCTCGGTCGAAAGGCCGGCGCCATGCCGACCCTCGAAATGCCCGAGCCCGAGCCCGAGCCCGAAGTGACGGAAGCCGAACCGGAACCCACGGCCAAGGCTGAACCCACGGCCAAGAAGCCACGACGGCGCAGCGCCAAGGCCGAAGCCTAGATTACGATGTCTTTGGCTGGAACCGAGCTAAAGACACGAACGTGATCGCCTTCGATAAGTCGGATCTGATGTTACCGTGCCGACGTCTTAACCTCGTCCTCTAGACCGCGTCGGCTTACCGCGGCGCATTGGAGGCGGTCTTGTTGGGATGATCGTTTCTAGTGCACCGACCTTCCGTTCAAGATGAATCGGTGCCCCGCCTCTAAGCTGGTGGGCCGACTGGTCCGAACAGATGAATCATCTGTTCGGGTCGGACCACTAGGATATCGGGCTGGGTCGGCCGATTGCGACGTGGCGCGAAGCCATGACGCGACTTCGTCGGGCGGGTGGATGTTGCGCGACGAGAACCGGCGATCCGAGGATCGTGGGGACTCCGGTCGAGATCAAACGCACGGACTCTTCCCTTTTTCGGTCACGATCACCGAAGCTGCAGCACCTTTCGCGCAGCGATAAGGGTCCGTGACGAAGCCGGTGTCCTCGATAGACGCCGAGCCGCCGCCATTCTCCCGGGATCGAGACCAGACGGGGGGCTGCGTTCCCAGGTTCGGGTCGCCCACGGTTCGCAGGCCTGTCAACCTCGGGAGCGTTCGTCAGCCGAGCCGGCGCGGCTTCTCCTCGCGCAGGATGAAACGCGCATATTCGGCCTGGGCGTGCCGGACCGCACGGTCTCGATGCAGGTCCTTGTGGCCCGGCAGGACCGGGACCTCGTCGAGCCGCAAGAGGTCGTCGAGTTTGGCGCCGAGCTCGCGCATCGTCATGGTGCGGCCGCGAGCCGCCTTGCCCTGGATATAGAGTAGAAATTGTTCGCAGAGGATGTGCAGGATGAAGAGTTCGTCGCCGTCGAGGTAATTGGCCGCCATGCGGGCGTCGTCGACGCTCGGCAGGTCCCCGGCGAAGCGCTGCAGACCCATGTGGGGCGCATGATGATCGGCGCGCTGCAGGATCACGTCGGAGGGCAGTTTGCCCGTCACGGCGAAGATGAACTTGTCTTGCAGCATGGTGCGGAACGCGCGGGCCGCGGCGGAATCCTCGTCGTGGTCTGCGGCGGCCTCGCGGAAGAAGGCCCGCACCGTGTCGTAGATGTTGGTCTCGTCGGCCCGCAGCCCTCGCAGCCGTGCCGCCAGCCGGTCGACCGCCGCCGGATCGTCACGCATGCGGGCCTCGTTGATCGCGAACCCGTCGACCGCGGACGCCCGCAGGATCTGGCCGGCCCAGCGCCGGAACGTGGCGGCCTTACCCGAGCTGACCCGGTAGCCGATGCACAATATCGTATCGAGATCGTAGAGATCACCGGTGCCGGGACCACCGGGTCGCGTCGTGCCGAGCGCCTTTTCGGCCGAGAGCGCGTCAACCTGCTTGGCCACGATGCCGGCGCTGACGCCGAACAGGTCCGCCATCTGGCCCTGCGTCGCCCAGACGGTGTCGGCCCCGAGGTCGACCCTCAGGTCGAGCGGTTTATCCCGCGATCCGAACCGCACCAGCTCGAGTTCCAGCTGATCGTCGGCCGCTCGGCTTCGAGGCCTGCGGGTCTCTCCGGGCTTCTCGCTGGGAACGGGACGTGGCTGCGCCATGGGATCTGTCTCGCCTCACGGGTCTCGTGACGCAACGCGCGAGGTCGCCGATTGCTGCACGGCTTCGAGAGGATCAAGGCGCTTCGGCGTCGGAGGAAACGCGGCCGGTCCGTGCCGTGTCGGGCGACGGGCCGAGGGCATCGAGGTCGTCGTAGAGCGCCTGGCTATGGGCGTACAGCCGATCGAAGACCGGCTGCATTCGCCCGTAGGTGTCCGACCAGGCGGCCTCGGGCGTGATCTCGGCCGTGAAGCGCACCATAGCGTCGACGGCTTCGCCGAAACCGCGGTATCGCCCGGCCGCGGTTTGAGCCAGGGCCGCGCATCCGACGAGGCCGCATTCGGCCTCTTCGGGAACGACGATCGGAACGCCGTAGACGCTGGCTTTGATCTTGAGCCAAAGCTCCGTCTTGGCGCCGCCGCCCGATGCGATGACGCGCTCGACCGGGCGCCCGGAGGCGGCTTCCATGATGCGAAGATGGCGCGCCGCCGCGAACGCGACCCCTTCCATCGCGGCCCGCTGCAGTTCGGGCAGGCCGTGCGAGGCGCCGAGGCCGAAATATTGCGCTCGCGCGTTGCGGTGGCGGCCGAGCCGCTCTCCCGTGAGGTAGGGCAGGAAGAACAGAGCGTCGGAACCGGGCCTGGCCTTGGCGGCTTCGGCCACCACGTGGTCGTAGCCCACCGCGTTGCCGTGAAAGGCCCGGCGCGCCCAGCGCATCGCGTCGCCACCGGTTTCCAGCAGGACGAAGGGGCCCCAGTTCCCTTCGATCGTCTTGACGTTGCAGATCTCGGGGTCGAGCAGCGGCTCTTCGGCGATGAGGGTCAGGATGCAGGACGTTCCCGTCACGTCGGACGCGAGGCCGGGCCGACAGGCGCCCGAGCCGAACAGCGCCATTGGATAGTCGGCGCCGCCCACCAGGACCGGCGTGCCTTGCAGGAGCCCCGTCGCGACGGCGGCTTCGGACGTCACGGCGCCGAGGATGTCCGAACCGTCGCGGATCGGTGGGAGCTTCGACGGATCGAGCCCGAGCGCCGCGGCCATTCCGGTCGACCAGGCGCCGGTGCGAGGGTCCATGAGGAAGCTGCAGGAGGCGTCGCCCGGATCCATGGCGACCTCGCCGGTCAGGCGCAGATTGATGAAGTCCTTCGGCATCAGAACGTGCGAGGCCTGGCGGTAGGCCTCGGGATCCCAGTCGCGCAACCAGGCGAGCTTGAAGCCCGGCCAGGCCGGGGTCGCGGGATTCGCGGTCTCCTTGAGGTAGTCGGTCGCGGCGTGCTCCGCCTCGAAGGCCGCCACGAGCGCCGTCGTCCGCTTGTCGTTCCACAGCGGGGCATGCGACCTCGTCGGAACGCCGTTGCCGTCGACCAGCACGGTGCCGTGCATCTGCCCGCAGGCGCAGACCGCGTCGACGCGTGGCGCCGCGCCCGGGACCGAACCGAGAACCGTGCGGATCGCCTCGACCACACCCGTCCACCAGCCCTCGACGGATTGCTCGGACCAGCCGAAGGCCGGCACCACCTGGTGCTGTTCGACGGAAGCGATCGACAGGATGGCGCCGGCCGCGTCGACGAGGGCGGCTCGCACGCTGCCGGTGCCGACGTCGATCGCCAGCGTGAGATCCTTCGCCGCCCCGGGCTGCGTCATCGCTTGAGCCACCGCGTTCCGTATTGCAGCAGCATGGCGATCACGATGATGATCCCCATGAAGACCTGCTGGTTGTAGCCCGGCACGTCGGCGAGGTTCATGATGTTGCCGATCACCCCCATGACGAGGGCGCCGAGCAGGGTGTTGATCACGCCGCCTCGGCCGCCCATCAGGCTCGCTCCGCCGATCACGACCGCCGCGATGACGTCGAGCTCCGCCCCGACGCCGACCGAACCCGACCCGACCCCGGTGCGGCTGACGCTGATGATGCCGGCGGTGGCGGCCAGCGCACCCGAGATGACGTAGACCGCCATGATGTAGCGGGGCGCGGCGATGCCAGACAGCCGCACGGCCTCGCCGTTGGATCCGATGGCTTTCACGAGCCTGCCGAACTTGGTGAAGCCGAGCACCAGGCCCGCCACGATGAAGATCGCGAACATGAGCAGGACGGGCTGCGGCACGCCGAACGCGAAGCCGGCCCCGAAGCTCGTCAGGGCGTCGCCGGGGTCCCCCATCAGGATCGGCTGGCCGTTCGAGGTGATCAGGGCAATGCCGCGCGCCGCCGTCATCATGGCGAGCGTGATCACGAAGGGCGGGAGTTGCGCATAAGCCACGAGGAGGCCGGTCACGAGCCCGGCTCCCGCCCCGGCCCCGACCGCGCCCGCGATGCCGACGACCGTCCCGTGCTCGCCGACGATCAGGCTCGCGCAGGTGACGCTCCCGAGCGCCAAGAGCGAGCCGACCGAGAGATCGATGCCGCGCGTCAGGATCACGAACAGCATGCCGACCGCCATGATGCCGGTCGGCGCGACCTGCCGCAGCACGTTCAGGATGTTGCGCTCGGTCAGGAACGCGTTCGACTGGTAGGTGGCGCTGAGCACCAGCACGATGAAGATGCCGGCCGTGCCGTAGCGGCGGAACAGCTCCGCGATCTCGATCCGTTGACGCTTTTCCTTGGGCAGGTCGTTGGTGAGCGCTGTCATGTCAGCTCGCTTTGAGAAAAGGGCGGGTCTGGCGGGTCATGGCCAGCACGAGGAGGCTCTCTTCGCTGTAGGCGTCGGGGGTCAGCGTCCCCTGGATCCGGCCTTCCGCCATCACCAGCACGCGGTCGCAGAGGCCGAAGAGCTCCTGGTGCTCGGACGAGATGACGAGGACGGCCTTGCCGGCTGCGGCCAATTCCTCGATCAGGGCATAGATCTCGGTCTTGGCCCCGACATCGACGCCTCGGGTCGGCTCGTCGAGAATGATCACGTCGGTGCCGGCGTGGAACCACTTGGCGAGCACGACCTTCTGCTGGTTGCCGCCCGACAGGCTCGACACCGGAGTCTCGATGCCGGCGCTTTTCAGCCGAAGCCGCTGCGACAAAGCCCCCACCGTGGCTTTCTCGAGGCGGCGGCGGATCAGTCCCGCGAGGTTCACCACCGGCGCGAGCCGCGCCATCGTGGTGTTGGTGCGGATCGACATGTCCAGGATGACGCCCTGGTGCTTGCGGTCTTCGGGCACGAGGCCGATCCCGGCCAGCACGGCGTCGGGCGGCGAGGTGATCCTGACCTTGCGGCCGCGGAGAAAGATCTCGCCCGAGTCGCGCGGGTCGGCCCCGAAGATGAGCCGCACCGTCTCGGTCCGCCCCGACCCGACGAGCCCACCGAGCCCGACGATCTCGCCGGCCATCACAGAAAATCCGACGCCGCGCACCCGCGTGCCGCGCGACAGGTTCTCGACCCGAAGCACCTCTTCACCGATGGAGCGGTGTGGCGCCTTGGGGAACATCGCGGCGAGGGGCCGGCCCACCATCATGCGGATGACGTCGTCGATGCCCGACTCTTTCGGCGTGGTAACCCCGGCGACCTGACCATCTTTCATCACCGTGATCCGGTCGGCGATCCGGAACACCTCTTCGAGGCGGTGCGAAATATAGACGATGCCGACCCCTTCGGCGCGCAGCCCGGCGATGATGCCATGCAGGCGCTCGGCATCGCGGGTCGAGAGGACGGCGGTCGGCTCGTCGAAGACGATGACGCGGACCTCCTGGGAGAGCGCCTTGGCGATCTCGACGACCTGCTGGTGCGCGACCGCGAGGTCGCCGACGGCGCGCCGCGGATCGATGTCGAACCCGAGCCGGTTGAGGAGGTCGCGCGCCCGCCGGTTCAGACTGGGCCATGCGATAACGGTCGGCAGTTCCCGCATGAAGATATTCTCGGCCACCGAAAGGTCGGGGGCGAGCGCCGTCTCCTGGTGGATCACCGCGATGCCGCGCGAGGCCGCGATCCGCGGGTCGAAGCTCTTCTGGGCCTCCCCGCCGATCAGGATCTCCCCGGCGTCTCGCGCGATCTCGCCGGCCAGAACCCGCATCAGCGTCGACTTGCCGGCCCCATTCTCGCCGAGCAACGCGTGGACCTCGCCGGCCGCGACGTCGAAGTCGACGGCCCTCAGGGCCCGCACCCCTCCGAAGGACCGCGTGATGCCTTTGAGCTCGACGAGGTGAGGCATCCGACTGTCCCGATCAGGAGCAAGGCCACGGGCTCGCACGGCCCGCCGCATGACGTGGCTTCGCGGGTTGGAGTGTATCAGATCAGGGTTCAAGCTTGAGCTTCACCGCTCGTCATTGCGAGGCGCGGTGCGCCGAAGCAACCCAGCCTGTGACCCAGGATGAAGCTGGGTCCCGCCATGCTCCGCTCCCGGTGCGCTCGCGATGAAGGCCGATGATCCTCTTTGCTCCAAGCCGGCTGACAGACTCTAGAAGACCGCGTTGGGCTTCATGAACTTGTCGACGTTGTCCTTGGTGATGACGGCGGGCGTCGTGTAATCGAGCTTCGGGAAATCCGCCGCGAGCTTGCCGTCGACGGCTTTGAGGCCAACGTCGACCGCCGTTCGGCCGACGAGATCCGGGTCGTTCAGGCCGGTTGCGCCGTATTTGCCGTCCTTGATCATCTGCAAGGCTTCCTTTTGGCCGTCGGCCGCTGCCACCAGCAGGACGTCGTTGAGCTTGCCGGCCGCTTCCAGCGCCTTTCGGGCGCCGAGGACCATCGAGTCGTTCTCGCCCAGCACGACGTTGACGTCGGGATGCGCGGTCAGGATATCTTCCATGGCCTTCAGGCCGCCGTCGTTGTTCCAGGCGCCCCAGCCCTGGGCCACGACGTCGAAACCGGCCTTTCCGTCGCTGACGAGCTGGCCTTCCAAAATGCCGCGCAACACGCCGAGCCGCCGCTCCTGGCCCACCACATTGCCCTTGTCGCCCGAGAGCAGCGCGATCTTCATCGGCTTGCCTTCCATCTTCTTGGCGATCCACTGACCGACCAGGAAGCCGTTGCGGTCGTTCGAGGACTGCACAAGCGTCACGTAATTGGCTTTTGGGTTGAGGCCGCTGTCGATCACGACGACCTTGACGCCGGCCTTGGCGGCGGCGTTCACGGCCGGAACCAGGCCTTCGGGGTCGCGCGGATTGAGGATGAGAAGGTTGACGCCCTTCGACACCATGTCTTCGACGTCGCCGATCTGCTTGCTCATGTCGTTCTGGCCGTCGGATGTCGACACCGAACAACCGGCCTTCTTGGCTTCGTCCTGCGCGGCCTGGAGCTGCGCCGCATAGTAGGGCGCGTTGAGCGTGAACATGGAGATGCCGACCTTGCAGTCGGCGGCGTGAGCCGCGCCGGCGACGCCCATCATCAGGGTCGACGCGAGCATGCAGGCTTTGAGCGAAGTGTGGGTCATATGGTCCTCCCGAGTCAGGCTCGTTCAGCCTGTTATCGTAACTTTACAACAAAAAACATGAGCGTCAATTCACATTAGCGCTTAGATCATGGATTTTTGCACGGATCGGACCCGTCTGTCTTGTCATGGGCTTATAATTTGGTAGCTTAACTACAAGAATGGGCGATCGACCCGCGCCGGGAGGGCGTTCAATGTACCTGGAGAAGTTCAAGTTGGACGGCCGTGTCGCGGTCGTGACGGGAGCGGCGCGCGGCATCGGCCTCGCGATTACCGAGGCGCTGGCCGAAGCCGGCGCCACGGTCGTGCTCACCGACATGGACCCCACGGCCCTCGAGGCCGCGGTCGCCGGCCTGTCGGCCAAAGGTCATCGTGTCGAGGGCGAGAGGCTCGACGTCACGGACCCGGCGGCCGTCAAGCATGTCCAGCAGGCGATCGTCGCCAAGCACAGCAGGGTCGACGTCCTCGTCAACAATGCGGGAATCGCGATCTCGAACCATCCGGCCGAAGCCATGTCGGACGCGGTTTGGAACAAGGTGATCGACGTCAACCTGAACGGTGTCTTCTGGTGCTGCCGGGCTTTCGGGGCCGGGATGCTGGATCGGGGCTCCGGCGCCATCGTCAACGTCGGCTCCATGTCGGGATTCATCGTCAACCGTCCGCAGGAGCAGGCCAACTACAATGCGTCGAAAGCCGCGGTCCATCACTTGACGAAATCCCTGGCCGCCGAATGGGGTGCCCGCGGCGTGCGGGTCAATGCGGTGGCGCCCACCTACATCGAGACCGAGATGAACGCCTACGTGCACCAGGACCCGGAGATGTACCGGCACTGGGTCGGCGGGACGCCGATGAACCGGATGGGACGGACCGACGAGGTCGCCTCGGTGGTGCTGTTCCTCGCCAGCGACGCGTCGAGCCTCATGACGGGGTCGATCGTCCTCGCGGACGGCGGCTACGTGTGCTGGTGAGCAGGCGGGAGGATGCGAACATGACATTTCAGCCGACGCGCTGCGTCGTCGACGTGCGGACGGGCACCCTCGAGGGCGCCACGGGCCGCTACGAGAAGCGCCTGTCCGACCTCGACGGGATCTATGCCGACGAGGCCGCCTTCGCGGCGCTCCTGAGGAGCGGCGACCCGCTCGTCTACGCGGTCGAGGACTTGAAGCCCTCGGCCACGGCCGGCGACATGATCTTCGGCGTGACCCGCATGATCGCCGGCAAGGTCGGGGACGAGTATTTCGTCACGCGGGGGCACATCCATGCCACGGCCAATCGCCCGGAGATCTATTACGGCGAGAGCGGGTCTGGCCTCATGCTGCTCGAGGCGCCTGAGGGCGAGATCCGCATCATCGAGATCGGGCCCCGCGCCGTCTGCTACGTGCCGCCCTACTGGATCCATCGCTCGGTCAATGTGGGCCGCGACGATCTCGTGATGACCTTCGCCTACCCGGCCGATTCCGGCCAGGACTACGGCATCATCGCGGCCTCGGGTGGCATGCGCCAAAGGATCGTCGACGACCGCGAGGGCGGCTGGCGCGCCGTCGACAATCCGCATTACCGGCCCCGCACGGCGGCCGAGATCGATCGCGTCATGGCGACCGCCGCCTGATCGAAGCTGGAGTCCATTTCGTGTCCGATCCGTCATCAGCGCAGGTCCCTGGTTTTGCGCCGACGCTGGCCCTTGCGCCAGCCGCGCAGCCGACCCTCTACTTCATTGGCGTCACCACCGGGAAAAGCTCGATCATGCGGGTATTCCCGGCCTGGGCGCGCCACCTCGGGCTGGAGAACGCCGCCATCAGGGGCATGGACTTCCCGCTTCACGCAGACCCGGCGCGCTACCGCGAAGCCGTACGCTTCATCAAGGCCGATCCGCTCTCGAAGGGGGCGCTGGTGACGACCCACAAGATCGACCTTTACGAGGCGTGCCGCGACCTCTTCGACACGATCGACCCGCACGCGGCCTTGATGGACGAGACGAGCTGCCTCTCGAAACAGGACAGCCGCCTCGTCTGCCACGCCAAGGACCCGATCTCTTCCGGGCTCGCGCTCGACGGCATGCTGCCCGAGGGGCACTTCGCCCGCAGCGGCGCCGAGGTCTTGGCCATGGGAGCCGGTGGATCGACGATCGCGCTGACCTGGCATCTGATGCGGCGAAATCGCGGCGCCAACGTGCCATCCCGCATCGTCGTGTCGGACAGGAGCCAGCCCCGCCTCGATGCGATCAGGCGCATCCACGCCGGGCTCGCTTCCGACGTGCCGGTCGACTACGTGCTGGCCGCGGAGACCGGGCGCAACGACGCTGTCGTGGCCGGCCTGAAGCCGGGTTCGCTCGTGATCAATGCGACGGGCCTCGGCAAGGATCGGCCGGGTTCCCCGCTGACCGACGCGGTGCGGTTTCCGGATCAGGGCATCGTCTGGGACCTCAATTATCGCGGCGACCTCGTCTTCCTCGACCAGGCCCGCACGCAGCGCGTCGAGCGGGATCTCCGGATCGAGGATGGCTGGACCTATTTCATCCATGGCTGGACCCAGGTGATCGCCGAAGTGTTCCACGTCGCCATTCCGACCTCCGGCCCGGGCTTCGAGGCGCTGTCGCGCATCGCCATCGACAGCGCCAGGGCCGCATGAGGACCCGCGGCGTAACGGGGCGGCGCTCTGGCGGTTCGGCTTCCGGTGGCTTAACGTCGGCGGGCGGCGCCGGGACCGTGGATCAGAAGCTCGACCATGGTGCAGGACGTTGCCGTCGCCCGGCGGCCCACGCAGAACGTCCTCGAAATGGTTCGCGCGGCCTTGCCCGAGTTGAGGAAATCCGACGCCAAGGTCGCGACGCTCGTCCTCGCCGATCCTTTCAGGATCCTCGAGACCAGCGTCGGGGAAGCCGCGAACCGCGCCGGCGTCAGCCAGCCGACGGTGATCCGCTTCTGCGTGGCGGTCGGTTTCTCGGGATATCAGGAGTTCAAGCTCAAACTGGCGCAGAGCCTGGCGCTCGGCCGGGCCGCGACCCATTCGGTGATCTCCGGCTCCGATACCCTGGGCAATGTGGCCGACAAGATCTTCGAGTATACGCTGACGAGTCTCGATTGGGCGCGCCAGCACCTCGACCGCAACGCCCTCGACCGGGCCGTCGGCATCCTGGAACAAGCTCGATCCATCGAGTTCTTCGGGTTCGGCGCCTCGGGGATCGTGGCCCAGGACGGCCAGCAGAAGTTCCCGCTCTTCGGCGTCCCCTGCCGGGCACAATCGGACTCGCACCAGCAGATCATGACGGCCTCGATGATGCGGCCGGGCGATGTGGCGGTCGTCATTTCGAACACCGGCCGCACCCGTCAGATCGTCGAGGCCGCCGAGGTGGCCCGGGCGAGCGGCGGCCGGATCATCGGGATCGTCGGGGCGGAAGGGCCGGTCAGCGCCGAATGCGACGTCGTGCTCGTCGTCGAGACGCTCGACAACACCAATGTCTATACACCCACGACCTCCCGCATCGCGGCCTTGGTGGTGATCGACATCCTGTCGACCGCGGTCGCGCTGCGCCGGGAGGCCGAGCATATGGGCCGGCTCGACCGCATGAAGCGGCGGTTGAACACCTTCAGGTCGGGCGATCCGGACACCGACAACCCGCCGTGATGGGGCGGCGCCCCGGCCATGAGCGAGGATCCTGCGATGCCGGATGACCAGCCGATGGCCCGCGATGCCGATCGCCTGAGCGAGGGGCTGCCGCCCGATCTTTTCGTGACCTCGCCCGAGGCCCTCGAACCCTATGCCCGGGACTGGACAGGCGACCACTACGGCCTGCCGCTCGCCGTAGTGCGGCCCCGGTCCATCGAGGATCTCTCGGCCGTGATGCGGCGCTGCCATGACCTGCGGCTGCCGGTCGTTCCGCAAGGTGGCCTGACGGGCCTTGTCGGGGCCGCGGTGGCGGCGCCGGGCGCCCGCGAGGTCGTCGTGAGTCTCGAGCGCATGACCGCCGTACGCTCGATCGATCCGGTCGGCTTCGCCATGGTGGTCGAGGCCGGCTGCATCCTCGAAATCGCCAAGCGGGCCGCCGAGGCGCAGGATTGCCTGCTGCCCATCACGTTCGGGGCCCAGGGCTCGTGCCGCATCGGCGGCAATGTGTCGACCAATGCGGGCGGCTTCAACGTGTTGCGCTACGGCATGACCCGCGACCTCGTCCTCGGACTCGAAGTCGTGCTGTCCGATGGACGCGTTTGGAACGGGCTGCGCACCTTGCGCAAGAACAACACGGGCTACGATCTCAAGCAGCTGTTCATCGGCGCTGAAGGCACGCTCGGGATCGTGACGGCCGCGGCCTTGAAGCTGTTTCCGAAACCGACGCAGGTCGAGACGGCCTGGATCGGCTTGCGCTCCGTCGGGGACGCGATGGCGTTCCATGCCAAGGCCCGCCGCAGTTGCAGCGACCTCCTGTCGGCCTTCGAACTCATCCTGCGGGACGGGCTCGAAGTGGCGCTTTCGGCGCGGCCCGACCTCGCCGATCCGCTCGGCGATCCCTGGCCGGTCTATGTCCTGATGGAACTCGCGGCGAGCGGACCCGTCGACCTGCGGGGGCTCCTTGAAAGCTGCCTCGAGGACGCGGGCGAACTCCTGGCCGACGGCACGATCGCCGCGAGCCGCGCCCAGGGCGAGAAGCTGTGGCTCTTTCGAGAAGTGATGGTCGAGGCCCAGGGGCGCGGCGGGCCTTACTTCCGCACCGACGTCTCGGTGCCGATCTCGGCCATTCCGGCCTTTCTCGATCGTGCGCTCGCGGCGCTCCGGGACGGAGTCCCGGACGCTCGGGCCATCGCCTACGGGCATGTCGGCGACGGCAACATCCATCTCAACGTCATCCCGCCTGCCGATTGGCCGAAAGATCGTCGCCTCCCGCTGTTCGAGGAGGCCGAGCACCTGATCTTCTCCGTCGTCGACCGGCTCGACGGCAGCATCAGCGCGGAACACGGGATCGGACGCGCCAAGAAGCGAGCCTTTCTCGAACGGGTCGATCCCGTGTGGCTCGATCTCGCGACGCGCATCCGGGCCGTGCTCGATCCGACCGGGCTCCTCAGTCCGGGACGGATCTTCGGTGACGAAAGCTCGGCGTAGCATGCGGCTGTGCTGGAATGTGCCAGATCGGCATAGAAGATAGCGCATCGATCCGAGCGATGATCAGGCGGGTCGGCCCCGGCTGAGGTTGGCCGGGACCAAAGCCGCTTGTCGATGATTGTCTGGCCGAGCACTCGCGCTCGCATCGAAGCGGTTCTTCATGCCCGATCCCGATCCGGAGGGTCCCCCAAAATCCCTCGAACGCGCGTCGCGGACCCTCCTGATCGTCAACGAACATAGTCGCACCGGACGGGAGCGCGGCGACGAGGCGGAAGCCTTGCTCACCGCTGCCGGTCTTGACGTCGTCCGTGGCCATACGACATCGCGCGAAGGGGTTTCGCAGCGCATCAGGGAACTGGCCGGTGAGATCGGGCGGGTCGTGGTCGGCGGAGGCGACGGCACCATCAATGCCGCGGCGCCGGGCATCATCGAGACGGGACTGCCGCTCGGCATCCTGCCGCTCGGCACGGCCAACGACCTCGCCCGCACGCTAGGCCTGCCCCTCGATCTCGAAGGCGCCACGAAGGTCATCGCGGGCGGCCGAACCCGCACCATCGACCTCGGCGAGGTCAACCAGCATCCCTATTTCAACGTCGCGAGCCTCGGGCTCGGAGTCGACCTCACGCGGGCGCTCACGCGCGACGCGAAGCAGCGTTGGGGGCTCTTCGGCTATGCGGTCGCAGGGGTGCGCGTGCTTCGCCGGCTCCGCGCCTTCCATGCCAGCATCACGATCGGCGACGAGCGCACCGTATCGCGTACCATTCACCTGGCGGTCGGCAACGGCCGCCACTACGGCGGCGGCATGACGGTGAGCGAGGACGCCTCGATCGACGATGGCCGCCTCGACGTCTACAGCCTGGAGGTCGACAGCATCTTCGGGCTGCTGCGGCTGCTGCCGGCGCTTCGCAGCGGGCGGACCGGCGAGTGGACAGAAATTCGTACGTTGAAGGGGCAGGAGATCACGATCAGGACGCGTCGCCAGCGGTCGGTCAATGCCGACGGCGAGATCGTCACCCGTACGCCGGCCACGTTTCGCATCCTGCAGAACGCCATTACGGTCTATGCGCCCTCGTAGGCAAGGGATGGAGCCGGAGCCCCGTCCCTCGTCTTGGTTCAGTAGGTCGCGATGGTGGTGCCGCCGAAGGGTGCTCCGACGATGCGGAACGGCACCTGGACCAGGTCGCCGACGGCGTGGAGCGGGGCGCCGATCAGTACCAGCGGATTGACGGCCGGATCGCCGGTCGCCGGGAACATGCCGCCGAGGACATGGAACGGCAGGCCGACGACGTTGCTGCCGAAGCCGAGCGGCCCGGTCACGATGGTCCCTGGTCCCGTATTGACCACGGGAGCCTGGACCTCGATGACGGCGGGCGCAAGCGGGACGGCGCGGCGGCGTACGACGAGCGGCCGATCGCCGGCCATGCGCATCCGTCTGGCAGTATGCGGCTTCTGGGCCAATGTATTGGGCTGCATGCCGTCCGGGCCGTTGGTGTATTGGCTCTGGGCCGTTGCCGTTAAGCCGGACGTCAAAAGGGCTGCGATGCTCAAGGCCGCCGCTGCGGCGACCGTCGTCATCGTCTTGATGGTGGACATGGTGGTACTCCTAACCTGATCACTGGGGCCCCGATGCACTGTCGGCGTGTTCATTCCATGGCCAGAGCTTGGCCGGATCGGATCAGAACCGGAGGTGCCAGCGCTGGTGGGTCCTCCAGGGCGAGCAAAAATTCGCGGACGCTCCGGCGCGACGCTCTTGAAGGGCTTCGGACCATCCCCACATTTGCAACACGCGGGCCATAACGGACGCGTAACCAAACGAACCTCGCAAGTATAGGCGAGGTTTGCATGTCGCTTGCAAGAGGATATGACCATGCGTCAGTACGATCTATCGCCACTTTATCGTTCGACTGTCGGCTTCGACCGGCTCTTTACCATTCTGGATCAGATGTCGGGCGTTGATGCCACGGCTCAGACCTATCCTCCCTACAATATCGAGCGAACCGGCGAGAATGCTTATCGCATCTCCGTTGCTGTTGCTGGGTTCTCCGATAGCGACCTCGCCATCGAGACTCGGGAAAACACACTGATGATCCGCGGTACCCGCAAGGGCGGTGACGCCGAGGCTCCAAAGACCGAGGTGCTCTACCAGGGCATTGCGGCGCGGGCGTTCGAGCGCCGCTTCCAGCTCGCCGACCATGTCCAGGTCACGGGTGCGGCCCTGGAGCACGGACTGCTCCACGTCGATCTCGTACGCGAGATCCCGGAAGCCCAGAAGCCGCGGCAGATTCCGATCGGGACCAATGCCCGTGCGCCGAAAGTCGTCGAGTCGAAGGCCGCCTGATTGCCGCTTTGACCTAACGTTCGCAGAGGGCGCCCCATCTGGGGCGCCTTTTTTCGTCATCGGGACGGGACGTCGCCTTTCGACCTCCGTCCTCATCAGGAAGGATCCCGCCTTGCGCTACAATAGATTGGGCCGCACCGGTCTCTTCGTGTCGGAACTCTGCCTCGGCACCATGACGTTCGGAGGCAGCGGCGAGGTGTGGAGCAAGATCGGCGCGCTGCAACAGCGCGAGGCCGAGGCCCTGGTCAAGACATCGGTCGATCAGGGGATCAACTTCATCGATACCGCCGACGTCTATTCGGAAGGCCTGTCCGAAGAGATCACGGGTCAGGCGCTGCACGGGCTCGGCATCGCGCGCCACGACGTGGTGCTGGCCACCAAGGTGTTCGGGGAAACCGCGAAGGGGCCGAACGGTCGTGGCAGTTCGCGAACCCATATCATCGACGGCGTCAAGGCCAGCCTGAAGCGGCTCAAGACCGACTACATCGATCTTTACCAGCTGCACGGGTTCGATCCGGCTACGCCGATGGAAGAGACCTTGCGGGCGCTCGATGTCCTGGTCCAGCACGGTCATGTCCGCTACATCGGCGTCTCGAACTGGGCGGCTTGGCAGATCGCCAAGGCGCTCGGCATGTCGGAACGCCTGGGGCTCGCACGGTTCGAATCGCTCCAGGCCTACTACACCGTGGCGGGGCGCGACCTCGAACGCGAACTCGTCCCGATGATGCGCTCCGAGGCGGTCGGCCTGATGGTCTGGAGTCCACTGGCCGGTGGATTGCTGTCGGGCAAGTACACGCGCGACCGTCAGGGCGAGCAGGGCAGCCGTCGTGTCAGCTTCGATTTTCCCCCGGTCCAGAAGGACCGCGCCTATGATTGCATCGACGCCATGCGGCCGATGGCGGACGCCCGCGGCGTGTCGGTGGCCCAGATCGCGCTGGCGTGGCTGCTTCACCAGCCGCACGTCACGAGCGTCATCGTCGGGGCCAAGCGGGTCGACCAGCTCGAAGACAACATCGCGGCGACGAAAGTGGAACTGTCCGCGTCGGACATCGACGCCATCGACAAGGTCAGCGCTTTGCCTGCGGAATACCCCGGCTGGATGCTGGTGCGCCAGGGCGACCTGCGGCGCAAGCAACTGGCCGGCGAGCGTTCGGCCCAACGCTGATCGGCGACGAGATCGACGGCCTGCTTCGAACTCCCCGCGATACGGCTCGAGAAAAAAGGCCGCCCCGAGGGGCGGCCCAAGTCTAGGGAGGAAACGCCCAAGAAGGGCATACGGCTCGAAAGCCGCTCCTTGTCCTAATGCTGCGCTGCACAAAAAGCAAGGGTTTTTCGCGGAACTCGCGGGTGTACGAATGGTCCGACCGCCACGGGGCGCGCTGCTTCCACCCGGCGTCGGCCGAGCGGTTCATCGGTCGACACCATCGTCGAACCCGGTCGCTCAGCGTGCGGATGCCGCGCCAGCCGTTCTTGGCGATAGCGATGCAGGCTGAATAGGCGCACCACAGTGTGGCCCTTCCGGCGCAGGATCCCGGTCATGCATGTCGCGTTCATCGCCGCTACGGCAGCCCTCGGCGGATTGCTGTTCGGCTACGATACCGGGGTGATATCCGGTGCGCTGCTGTTCCTGCGCACGGCCTTTCACCTCTCGAGCTTGATGATGGGCGTGGTGACCAGCATGGCGCTGGCGGGTGCTGCCGTCGGTGCGGCCGTGGCCGGGCGCCTCGCCGATCACTACGGCCGGCGTCCGATCCTTCTGGCGACCGCGATGATGTTCGTGCTCGGCTCGCTCGTCTCCGCTCTCGCACCCGACCTCCCGACGCTACTGGTCGGCCGTCTGCTGGTCGGGACCGGGATCGGGGGCGCCTCCATGCTGACCCCGCTCTACCTGGCCGAGATCGCTCCGGCACGCGAACGGGGAGCATTGGTGTCCTTCAACCAGCTCGCCGTGACCCTGGGCATCCTCGCATCATACCTCGTGGGCTATGGACTGGCGGCGGACTCTGCGTGGCGCTGGATGCTGGGCCTCGGAGCCGTGCCAGGCGTGCTCCTGATCTTGGGAATGGCGCTGCTGCCGGAGACGCCGCGGTGGCTCGCCGGGCATGGGCATGTCGATCGGGCTCGGGCGGCGCTACGCCGGCTGCGGGGCCACGCGGCCGATATCGAACCTGAAATGGCCCAGTTGCGGGCCGATCTCACCCCCGAGGTGCGGAGCCAGTCGCATAACCGTCTCGGTCATGCGGCGGCTCGGCTGCCGCTGATCGTCGGCATCGGACTTGCGGTGTTCCAGCAGGTCACCGGCATCAATACGGTCATCTATTTCGCACCGGTGATCTTCCAGGCTTCGGGACTCTCGTCGGCGTCCGCGGCGATCCTGGCCACGGCCGGGATCGGGGTCGTCAATGTCGGCATGACGCTGGTGGCGATCTGGCTTGTCGACCGGGTCGGCCGCCGCATCCTGCTCTTATGGGGTCTCGCCGGCATGGGGGTCAGCCTTTGCATGCTGGCGCTGGCCTTCCTGCTCGGCAGCGGACCTCTGTTGGGCTGGCTGACCGCCGGGAGCCTCACGGTCTATGTGGGCTGTTTCGCGATCGGACTCGGTCCGGTATTCTGGCTGCTGATCTCGGAGATCTTCCCCTTGGCGGTGCGCGGGCGGGGGATGTCGGCCGCCACCATCGCCAACTGGCTCGCCAATCTCGTGGTGGCCCTGACCTTTCTCGACCTCGTGGACGTGTTGGGCCGCCCGGGAATCTTTTCGCTCTATGCCGCGCTGACGTTCGGTGCCGTCGTGTTCGCTTACAAGCTGGTGCCGGAAACCAAGGGCCTCAGCCTCGAATCCGTCGAGGCGCTCTGGGTTGCGCGGGCCGATGATCAGGTTCCGCAACGCACCGCAACGGCGGCGAAGGTCCGCGAGTAGATCCGCCTGGTGCCTTGCCGGGCCGTAAAGCTACCCGGCCGCTCTTTTCGCGGCGACGAGCGTGTTCTCCATCAGCATGGCGATCGTCATTGGGCCGACCCCGCCGGGGACGGGCGTCACGGCCGAGGCCTGCTCGGCGGCGCCCGCAACGTCGACGTCGCCGACGAGCCGCGTCTTGCCCTCGCCCTTGCCGGGATCCGCCACGCGGTTGATCCCGACGTCAATCACGACGGCCCCGGGCTTGATCCAGTCTCGCCCGACCATTTCGGGCCGGCCGACGGCCGCCACGAGGATGTCGGCGCTGCGGCAGAGCGCCGGAAGGTCCGCGGTGCGGGAATGCGCCACCGTGACGGTGCAGTCGGCCGCGAGCAGGAGGCTCGCGATGGGCTTGCCGACGAGGTTCGAGCGGCCCAGCACCACGGCCGTCTTGCCGGAGAGCTGCGGGACGATCGAGCGGATCAGCACCATGCATCCCGCGGGGGTGCAGGGCACGAAGGCGCGGCCGAAATCGCCGAGCGCCACCCGGCCGGCATTGACCTCGTTCAGTCCGTCGACATCCTTTTCGGGTGCGATGGTGCGGATGATCGGCAGGGCATCAAGCGGCTTTGGCAGGGGCAGTTGCAGCAGAATCCCGTGGATCGAAGCGTCGGCATTGAGCGCCGCGACGAGCGCCAGGAGATCGGCCTCGGCGGTGTCGGCGGGCAGCGCGTGCTTGACCGACTTGAACCCGCAAGCCTCGGCCATGCGGCCCTTGGAGCCGACGTAGACCTGGCTTGCCGGGTCTTCGCCGACGATCACCACGGCGAGGCCGGGTCTTACGCCGGTCCGGGCCATCAGGTCAGCCGCTCCCGCCTTTACGGCCTCGATCACGGCCGCGGCCGCGGCCTTCCCGTCGATGATGGTGGCTCGTGTCATGGCTCTCGGGTCCCGTCCTGTCTCGCGCCGTCGTGTCGCCGATCATGCCCGTCGAGGCAGGCGCAAGCCGTGAACCTGCCGGAGCGACGACATAGAAATTCAACCATCAATCGGAATTCATGCTCTCATTACGACTCGATACACTTCTCAACTGTAGTCCTCTGACGAGATCGACGGCGCGGATCATCGGGTCGAGGCACGGTCCGACCAATCATCAGCCCCTGATCGTGCATATGCCAGGAGACTTGTCTTGCTGAAAGCCACACTTCCATCGACGAGACGTTCCTTCCTGCAGACCTTCGGCTGCGGTTGCCTGGCGCTCGCGGCTGCACGGACGTGCAGCACGCCGGCGCTGGCGGGACATGGTCCGCATACGGAGATGACGGCCGAGGAAGCCTTGGCGGCGCTCCGGGACGGCAACGCGAAGTTCGTCGCAGACAAGCCTGTCGCGCTGGACATGGGCCAGCAGCGTCGTTCGGCGATCGCCAGGGCCCAGACACCGTTCGCGGTTCTGGTGGGCTGTTCCGACAGCCGGGTCTCGCCAGAACTGCTCTTCGACCGCGGCCTCGGGGACCTGTTCACCATCCGCGTGGCCGGCAATTCGATCGATCGCGATGAACTGGGGTCGATCGAGTACGGGGTTTCCGCCCTGGGATGTCCGCTCATCGTGGTGCTGGGCCATGAACGCTGCGGTGCCGCCCTGGCCGCCATACAGGCGGTTCAGCAGGACACGCAGTTCCCCGGGGCCATCGGCGAAATGGTGGCCCCGATCATGCCCGCGGTGTTGCGGGCCCAGAAGATGCAGGGCGACCTCACGGAGAATGTCGTGCGGGAGAACGTCCGCAGCGTGACGCGCCGCCTGAGGGGCGCCGATGACCTGATGGGCGATGCGATCAGGAAGGACGGCGTCAAGGTGGTCGGCGCCTACTACCGGTTGGACGACGGAAGCGTGGACTTCTTCGACGGGATCTGAGACCGGGCGACGGCGGCGCCTCGAAGTGGCGCCGCCGCGGCCCGCTCGGTCCTCGACCGCGCAACTCCGACACACGGGGATCAGAACACCACGGTCTTGTGACCGTTCAGCAGCACGCGCCGCTCGAGGTGGAGCTTCACGCCGCGCGCGAGCACGCGTGCCTCGACGTCGCGACCCACCGCCACGTAATCGTCGGCCGAAAGTGCGTGTGTCACGCGCTCCGTCTCCTGTTCGATGATGGGGCCTTCGTCGAGGTCGGGCGTGACGTAGTGCGCCGTGGCGCCGATCAGCTTCACGCCGCGCTCATAGGCCTGGTGGTACGGCTTGGCGCCTTTGAAGCTCGGCAGAAAGGAATGGTGGATGTTGATGACATGGCCGGCCAGCGCCGAAGAGAACTCGTTCGACAACACCTGCATGTAGCGCGCCAGGATCACGAGGTCGGCCTCGGTCTCCTTGTAGAGCGCCATCACCTTGGCTTCCTGCTCGGCCTTCGCGTCGCGGTTCACGGGCCAGCAATAATAGGGGATGCCATGCTGCTCGGCCGTGATGCGGCTGTCGTCGTGATTGGACACGATACCGACGACGGCGGCCCTGAGCCAGCCGACCCGGATCTGATAGAGCAGGTGCTGCAGGCAGTGGTCGAAACGCGAGACCAGCACGAGGATCCGCGGCACCCGATCGCCGTCGGTCAGCGTGAACGCCATGCCGAACTGGTCGATCGCGCTCTTCAATGCGCCCTGGATCACGCCCGGGCCGACCTCGGCGGGCGCCGTGAAGGCGATGCGCATGAAGAACCGATCGGTCGAGCGATCCCAATATTGCGCGCTCTCGGCGATGTTGCCGCCGATGGCCGCGATGCTGGTCGTGACCCTGGCCACGATGCCGGGCCGGTCCGTGCAGGAGAGATTGAGGATATGGGTCCGGTCGGCCTTGGCGGCGGACGGTACGACGGACGGGTTGGTTTGCGCCGCGGTCATGTGTCCAGTCTTTCCATGAAGCGCCCGTATTCCTCGTCGCTGATCCCGACCGTATGGTCCGGCCCCGGATAGGCGCCCGTGGCGACATCCTGCTTGAATTCGCCGAAGGCGGCGATCCGTTCTCGCTGCAATCGGTCGTATTCCGTCGCGAAATCGCGGTACCGCTTGGAATGCCGGGGGTAGTGGCCGCGGTTCTGCCCCAGGATGTCGTCGGCGAAGAGATATTGCGCGTCGCAGCCCGTACCGCCACCCATCGACAAGCAGATCATCCGGGTGCGCTTCGAGATTTCGGCCGCGACGCGGTCCGGCACCACTTCCATCTCGACCGCGAAGGCGCCGGCCTCCTCGAGGCGCTTCGTCGCCCGATAGACCATCAAGGCCTGCTCGGCTGTCTTGCCCACGGCCTTGAAACCACCCGTCCAGGTTCGCTTGCTCGGAACGAGCCCGACATGGCTCACGACCGGAATGCCTTCCTCGTACATCCGCCGCACGGTCTCGACACTGGCGGCCGAGTAGCAGGCCGCCACGCCCTGGCTCATGAAGGAGAAGCCGGCCCGGATATAATCGTCGGCCGTGGCGTGCATGCCATAGGCGAGGCCGACGATGAAGAAGGAGTTCGGCGCCGCCTTGACGAGCTCCGGCGTCCATTCGAGCTCGTCGAACGAGATGAGGTCGATCCCGGCGGCTTCGGCGGCCGCGGCTTCGTCTGGGGTCCGCACCAGGACTTCGGTCAGTTGCCGCCGGCCTTTCAGCGCCAGGAGGTCGGCGACGGTGTACATCTTGCGCGCGGACATGGGCATGCCTCGTCTGGATTGCGGGAGGGAACAGCGGCAGCCGTCAGGCCGCGAGGAGCGCCTTCAGCTTGACAGAAGCGGAGGCCAGGGCGGCGGGGTCGGGCGTCGCGCGCCGGCCGATGAGCATTTCGGCCAACCTGATATCCTTGTTGATCAACCGGTTGGGTCCGACCCCCGAGGCCGCCACGAGGCGGCCGTCCGCCGCGAGGTGGAAAAACAGCCTGGCACCCTCGCCGAGGTCGCGGACCACCGTCTCGCGACCTTCGTCGGGCAGGCCGGCGATCTGCAGGGTCTCGTCGTACTGGTCGGACCAGAACCAGGGGACCGCAGCATAAGCCTCGTGGCCGCCCAGCATGTTGCGGGCCGCGAGGTTGCCCTGGTCCTGCGCGTTGCGCCAGGCTTCGAGGCGCAGGCGCCGTGCGGCGTAGAGATCGTGCGGAAACGAGCAGCAGTCGCCGGCCGCGTAGATGTCGGGGTCGGACGTGCGAAGGCCCGCATCGGCCGCAACGCCGTTGTCGATGGCGAGGCCCGCGGCCTCGGCGAGTGCCGTCTCGGGCACGGCGCCGATACCGGCCACGATGGCGTCGCACGGCAGTCGCGTACCGTCCGCGAGGACCAGCGTTTCCGCCGATCCGTCGCGTTCCACCCGAGCGATGGACGCGCCGAGGTGGAACGTGACGCCGGCGCGTTCGTGGCGGGCCTGGACCAGGGCCGCGACCGCTTCCGGTACGCCACGCATCAAGAGGCGCTGCCCCATCTCGACCAGGGTGACCCGGCAGCCCCGCGCGATGGCGCTCGACGCGATTTCGAGCCCGATGAAGCCGCCCCCGATGACGACGATGCGGCTAAGCGGGACCAGCCTCGCCCGCATCGCCAGCGCGTCCCCGAAAGTGCGGAGATAGAGCACGTTCTCGGGGCCCGTGCCGGGCAGGGACAAGGGCCGCGGGCGGGCCCCTGTCGCCAGGAGCAGCTTGGCGTAGGGAAGTGTCGTTCCGTCATCGAGCGTCACGACACGGGCGGCTCGGTCGATCGCGACCGCGTGGCGCCCCGCCACATGCGCGACATCGTGTTGGGCGAGCTTCGCTTCGGCGACGATCGTGGCGGCGGCCGGTGGGTCCGCGTCCGTCATGGCGGATTTCGACAGCGGCGGCCGTTCATAGGGCAGGTGCACCTCGGCGCCGACCAGCGTGACTGGTCCCTCGTAGCGGTTTTCCCGCAGCGCCATGGCGGCGCGGGCACCGGCTTCGCCGGCTCCTATGATGACCATTCCGGGCGCGCTCATGACAGCCGTCTCAGGCGATGTCGATGAAGACGCGTCCGCCCTCGACCTTTACCGGGTAGGTTGCGAGGTTGACGCAGACCGGCGCGCCCTTGGCCTCGCCCGTCGTGTAGTCGAAGCGCCCGTTGTGCTTCGGACATTCGATGATGTTGTCCATCACGAGCCCGTCGGCCAAGTGGAAGTCCTGGTGCGTGCAGAGACCGTCGGTCGCGAAATAGGCGTCCTCCGGACTGCGGTAGATCGCAAATGTCCGGCTTCCGTGATCGAAGCGGACCACGTCTTCCTCGTCGATCGCGTCGGCCGCGCAGGCGTCAACCCAACTCATGATGTTCCTCTTAGGGTGGGCCGCTTCGCTCCGCTCGCTATGACGGCCGATGGTCCTCGTCGCTTTCGGAAGTGGGGATCGGCTACGGATCGCCCACCCTCATCCGTCTATTCGCGGATCTGTCGCGACCGGGCAACTTCTCCCGCCGGCGGGAGAAGGCACCGTCGGTCCTACGCCGCGAGATCGGTCACGGTCGGCGGGGCCGACATGGCGCCGGCCGGAAGACGGCGCTTGACGAAATAGGCCGGATCGCGCCGCTGACGGATGAGAGCCGGGACGATCTCACGATAGGCCGCGAGGAGGCCGGCATAGGGCTCGGGGCAGTCGTGCCGGATGGCGGCGTGCAGCTTGGGAAGAGCGTGGTAGGGCACCATCGGGAACATGTGATGTTCGACGTGGTAGTTCATGTTCCAATAAAGGAAGCGAGACACGGGGTTCATCATCACGGTCCGGCTGTTCAGGCGGTGGTCAAGGACGTCCTCGTCGAGCCCGGCATGCTGGGTCGTGCCGAACACGAGCTGCAGCCACGAGCCGTAGAAGGTCGGCAGGCCGACCAGCATGGCGGGCAGGATGCTGTTCGTCATGGCGCAAGCCACCACCACCAGGCCGAAGACCATCAGGAACACCCGCGCCGTGCCGAACACCCTTTCACGCTCCATCTCGGGGATGAAGGATTCTTCTTCACCCGTCAGCCGGCCGGTGGCGTGGAGCAGGAGGTGCTTGAAAGCCGAGATACCGGTCTTGACCGCGAAGAGGTTCAGCACCCAGCCGAGGAAATCCGGCGGACGGTGAACGGCGATCTCGGGGTCGAGGCCCACGATGATCGTGTCGGTGTGGTGCCGCGTGTGGCTCCAGCGCCAGACCGTGGGCTCGCGCAGCACCATGAAGGACGCGATGTTGTAGACCGCGTCGTTCATCCAGCGCGTCTTGAAGGCCGTGCCATGGCCGCATTCGTGCCAACGCGAATCCGAGGCCGAACCGTAGAGCACGCCATAGACGATGAAGAACGGAACGCAGGCCCAGCTCCCCCAGAACCAGGCGCCGCCAAAACCCGTCCCCGCCAGCGCCGCGAACCAGATCAGCGTGTCGCGGATGGCCGGGCCATCGGAGCGTCTCATAAGCTCCTTCAAATCCTTGCGGGCGACCGGCGCGGCGTACCACTTGGCCGTGGCGAGCCCCTTGTCGCGGGCCGACTGGCCGTCTGCACCAAGAAGACCGTAGTCCCGGCGAATGATGGTCGCGGTCATCGTGTTCCCCCTGACGGAAGTGGTTCGGGCTGGGTTCGTCCCGGCTCTTTGCTCTTATCTGGCCGATGTCGTCGGCACCGGCACGGCTTTGTTTACTGGAGGCCCGTGGTCGTCACAACGGCATCATGATAGTTTCTATCATGCCCATCATCCCGAACCCGCCGCCGCATGAAAGAACCCTCAAGCCCCGCGGGGTCGTGCGGCCGACGGTCATTGATGTCGCCAAGAAGGCCGGGGTCAGCGTCGCCACGGTCGACCGAGTTCTCAATCGGCGCGCACCTGTCAGCAGCGAGACGGCGCGCCGCGTGCTCGACGCGGCCCAGGCGCTCGGCTTCCACGCCAGTGCGCTGCTGCAAAAGCGCGTCGCCGAGCGCCTGGTCGAACGGCGGCTCGGCTTCCTGTTGCAGCGGAAAAGCGAGAAGTTCTACGAGACATTCGGCCTTGAATTGACCCGCGCCACGCGCGAAGCGACCGGGATCGCGGGCCGGGCCACCGTTCGCTACCTCGACGACCTTGCGCCGGCTTGCGTGGCGGCCGCGATCATGGACCTGGGGAAGACCTGCGACGCCCTGGCGATCGTCGCCGCCGACCACCCCCGTATCACCGAAGCGGTGGAGTTCGTCGGGGCGCGTGCCGTTCCGGTGTTCACGCTGCTGTCGGATGTTTCGGCGCCGGCGCGGCAAGGTTTCATCGGCATCGACCATCGCAAGGCGGGACGAACCGCGGCCTGGACCGTGACGCGGCTTGCCAGAGTCCCGGGCCGGGTCGGCATCATGGTGGGGAGCCACCGCTACCTTGGCCAGGAACTCTGCGAGATGAGTTTCCGTTCCTACTGCCGCGAGCATGCGCCAGCCTTCGAACTCCTTGAGTCGCGGATCAGTTTCGAGAACGCCGGTTTCGCCTACGAGGCCACCATCGACCTGCTGCGGCGCGCGCCCGACCTCGTCGGGCTCTATATGGCGGGTGGTGGCGTCGAAGGAGTCATCGCGGCCTTGCGGGACCGTGAGACCGTCGGGCGTATCATAACGGTTTGCAACGAGTTGATCCCTGACACTCGCGCCGCGTTGATCGATGGCATCGTCGATCTCGTGATTGTCACCCCGATCCGGGCCCTGGCGGACCGGACCGTCGCGGCGATGACCAACGCCATGGCGGGGGGTGGTGAGGACGTCTCGTCCCACATCCTGCCTTTCGAAATCTATATCTCCGAAAATATCTGACGTCCGCGCATGAATAAGCCCGGCAAGGCCGGGCTTTTCCGAATCGACTGGTCGAAACCGATTACTCGGCCGCTGCCATCTTACCGAGGTTCTCCGGAGCGAAGTGACCGCACCAGTCCTTCTCGCTGACGACCGGCCAGAGACCATGCGAGTCGGGGCCAAGCTGGGAGACCGGCGGATTGAAGCGGCAGAGACCACCGTCCGCGCTGGCCTGGCCGCCGTTGGCGTGATGCTCGTCGAAGAAGGTGCAGCTGCCACAGGAACTCGAAACATTGGTCATGTCGTCCTCCGAAGGCGGCCAGGCCAGCTTGCCCGGATCTGCAGTCTGGAACGGTTATAGACTGGAAGGGTTCCAGAGTACACGCGGAAAAACTTCGTCCTGCGACGGCATGAAGCCCCGTCGGCAGGCGAGACCATCGGTAAGTCTCAGCAAACCCCTCCGGATGATTTCGTGCCTTCGATGCTATGCCGGGCGGATTGTACTGGCGGGGCTTCGGCCGCAGGTCCGCTAAAGCTCCTCGTGTTTTCTTAGGAATGTTCAAGCATTTTCCGGTCCATTTCGCAGCTGTGGAGCTTCGACTTATCGTGCTGAGATTGGAGTAACAGCGTGAACCGACGTCAATTGGTCCAAGGCGGCCTCGCTACCGGCTCGTTGCTGGCGCAACCTTACCGCATGAGCGCCCGAGCCGCCGAAAACTTCTCGTCGGACGCCTTTCCGCAAGGCTTCCTGTGGGGCACCGCCACTGCGGCTTATCAGGTCGAGGGCGCCTGGGCCGAGGACGGGAAAGGCGAATCGATTTGGGACCGCTTCGCCCACACGCCAGGGAAGATCAGGAATCAGGACACCGGCGATGCGGCTTGCGACAGCTACCATTACTATCGCGACGATATTGCGCTGCTACGGGCGCTGAACGTCAGAAGTTACCGCTTCTCGATCAGCTGGCCGAGAGTGATGCCGACCGGAACCGGTGCGACGAACGCGGCCGGGTTCGACTACTACAAGCGTCTCGTCGATAGCCTGCTGGAGGCCGGGATCAGGCCACTCGTCACGCTCTACCATTGGGACCTGCCGCAAGCCCTGGAAGAGTCGGGAGGTTGGCCGCAGCGCGACATGGCCGGGCGGTTCGCCGATTACTGCGCCGCTGTCGCAGGACAGTTGGGCGACCGCGTCCGGGACTGGTGCCTCTTCAACGAGCCTAAGACCTTCACGCATGTGGGCTACTGGTATGGCGCTCACGCGCCCGGCCGCAAGGACCCGCTCGCCTGTCTGAAAGCCACCCACA
>CAXTME010000051.1:27462-32335 GCA_964245215.1 uncultured Lichenihabitans sp. | reverse complement strand
TAAGAGCCGCGGAGGAAACATGGCGGAAAGCCTGGTTCGGCCCGAGCCGAACGTCGGTGCAGGGCCTGCATCGACGACATCGACCGCGTCGGATCGGCGTAGCGCCCCGCTTCTCACGATGCGCGGCATCGACAAGCGTTTCGGCGGCGTCCATGCGCTGAAGGGCGTGGATTTTGGCCTGAAGGCCGGCGAGGTGCATGTCCTGCTGGGCGAGAACGGCGCCGGGAAAAGCACCCTGATGGGCGTGCTCTCGGGAGCCGTGGCGCCGGATGCCGGCGAGATGATGCTGGCCGGCGAGCCCGTGCGCTTCGCGAGCCCGCGCGACGCCCATGCGGCCGGCGTCGCCATGATCCCCCAGGAACTCGATCTCGTTCCCGGCCTCGACATCGCGTCGAACCTGTTTCTCGGCAACGAACTCACCCGCGGCGGCGTCATGCAGCACCGTCGGATGAGAGCGGAAGCCCAGGCCCTGCTACGGAAAGCGGGCGTGTCGCTCGATGCCGGGCTCGCGGTCGCGAACCTGCGGATGGGCGAGCGGCAGCTCGTCGCCATTGCCAAAGCCCTCGCGGCCGAGGCCCGCATCCTGATCATGGACGAGCCGACCGCGGCGCTCTCGGCCGTCGAGGCGGATCACCTCATGACGGTGGTGCGCGACCTGAAGTCCCGCGGGGTCGGCATCGTCTACATCTCGCACCGGCTCGAAGAGGTGGCGCGGATCGCCGATCGGGTCACGGTGATGCGGGACGGGCTGGTGGTGGGAGAGACGTCGCCCGACGCTCCGCAGGCCGAACTCGTCCGGATGCTGGTCGGGCGCGCCTTTTCGGATCTTTTTCCGCCGCGCGCCACGACGGCCGGTGCCGAGATCCTTCGGCTCCATCATGCCGCATTCGACCCCGACGTGCCGCGCGCCGGATGGCAGGCGCCGCGCGACGTGTCGCTCACCGTACACGAAGGCGAGATCGTCGGGCTGGCGGGTCTCATGGGGGTCGGGCGGACGGAGCTTCTCTCGGCCCTGCACGGGTTCGGCGTGAGCGGCCGGTGGCGCGGCACCGTCGAAGTTCGCGGTGTCGCGACCGTGCTCGGCACGGTCGCGGCGGCGCGGCGGGCCGGCCTCGCCTATGTGACGGACGACCGACGCGGAACCGGGCTCGTGCTGCACCATACGGTGGCGCAAAATACCCTCATGTCGACGCTTCGACGGGTCACGCCTTTCGGGCTCGTGTCGCGTGCCCTTGAGCGCCGCGAGGTGGCCCGCGCCATGGAGGACTACGACGTGCGGCCGCGCTTGCCCGGTGCCAAGGTCGTGAACCTTTCGGGCGGCAACCAGCAGAAGGTCGTCTTCGCCAAGGAGCTGATGAGCGGCCCGAGCCTGTTGCTGCTCGACGAGCCGACCCGCGGCGTGGATGTCGGGGCGAAGGCCGAGATCTACCGCCGGCTGCGCGGTCTCGCCGAGAGCGGCCTCGGCGTGCTCGTGGCCTCGTCCGAATTACCGGAACTGATTGGTCTCTGCGACCGTATCGTGGTCATGCAGGCCGGCTGCACGATCCACGATTTCGGCCCAGGTCCGGGCGAGGAAGCGGTGCGCCGGATCTGCGAAGGGGAGGGACGGGCCGCATGAGCACGACCGTACCCACGCTCTCGCCCGTGCCGCCTCGTCCCCGTCGCCATCCCTTGGCCTATCTGGTCCGCTTCCAGAGCCTTCTCGGCCTCGTGCTCGTAATCGTGGCCGGGATCGCGTTCTCACCGCGCCGGCATGGTCACATCCTGTTTCTCGAGCCCGACAACATCGCCAACATCATACGGTCGATCTCCGAGACCGGCATCCTGGCGCTCGGCATGACGTTCGTGATCATCGCGGCCGGGATCGACCTCTCGGTCGGCGCGGTCCTGGGTCTCTGCTCGGTGCTGACCGCGGACCTTCTCGTCAACGAGGGCTGGGGCCTGTGGTCGACGCTGCCACTCGTGCTCGTCACGGGGCTCGTGTTCGGCGCCGTGCAGGGCGCGATCTCGACGAAGTTCCGCATCCAGGCCTTCATCGTCACGCTGGCGGGTCTTCAGGCGGCGCGCGGCCTGTCGCTGATCGCTTCTAACAATTCCTTCATCAACATCAATTACGGGGCGGGTCCCGGTAGCGCGCCGCCGGCCTTCGCGGTCCTCGGCGAGCGGATCGGCGGCGTCTTTCCGGTCGCGACCCTGATCTTCGTGGCGCTGGCCGTCGTCGCGACCTTCGTGCTCAACAACACGCGCTACGGACGCTACGTGTTCGCGGTGGGCGGCAACGAAAAGGCGGCGCGGCTCAGCGGCATTCCGGTCGAAGGGATCAAAGTTTCTGTCTACGCCATCACGGGGCTGGCATCGGCTGTGGCCGGCATCGTGCACGCCGGGCAGTTCTCGTTCGGGAGCCCCAACGACGGGACCGGTTACGAACTCAACGCCATCGCGGCGGTGGTGATCGGCGGGACCGATCTTTTCGGCGGCGCCGGCAGCATGGTGGGCACCATCGCGGGCGCGGTGATGCTGGGCGCCCTCGCCAACATCCTGGAGCTCAACGACGTGAGCGCGGCCATGCAGTTGCTCGCGACCGGCGCCATCATCGTGTTGGCGGCGGCGCTCCAGACTTATGTGGGCCGCGGCGCCGGCGGAGGGCGTTGACGGACGATCGAATGAGCCGACCGGGATTACCAGGCGGCTGGCACGAGGGAGAGAACCGATGAAGAGCACCACCATGACGGCGGCCGCGGCACTGCTGGCCGCGACGACGGCCGGCGCAGGGGCCTGGGCGGCCGACGGCAAGCCCATCTACAAGGATTGCGGACCCAACAACGACTACGTGATCGGCTTCAGCCAAGCCAACTTCAAGGAGCCTTACCGCGAACACGTGGACCACGAACTCGAACGGCTCATCAAGCAGTACCCGAAGTTCAAGATCACGATCGCGGACGGGCAGGCGAGCGTGAACACGCAGGTGAGCCAGGTCGAGAACTTCCTCACGAAGCAGGTCGACTTGCTGATGATCTCGCCTTTCGAATCGGCACCGCTCACGCCGATCGTGACGCGGGCCTACAAAGCGGGAACCCCGGTGATCGAACTCGACCGCAAGACGGTCGGGGACGACTACACGGCCTTCGTGGGCGGCGACAATCGCCAGATCGCCAAGGAAGCCGGCGAATGGGCCGCCAAGACGCTGATGCCGGACGGCGGAGAGGCCGCGATCCTCGAAGGCCTGCCGAGTTCGTCTCCCGCGATCGAGCGTCTCGACGGCTTCAAGGAGGGGATCGCCACGAACCCCAAGATCAAGCTTGTGGCCGTGCAGCCCGTCGACTGGATGGAGGACAAGGCCGTGACGGTCTTTTCGGCCATGCTGCAGGCTCATCCCGACATCAAGCTCGTCTATACGTCGAACGACCTCGCGGCTTCCGGGGCCTATATCGCGGCCAAGCAGGCCGGCAAGGCCGATCAGGTGAAGATCATCGGCACCGACGGTTTGCCTGGCCCTTCGGGCGGCATCCGTTCGGTGGCGGACGGGCAATGGGCCGCGACCTTCACCTATCCGACGGGTGCCGCCCAGGCCCTGGAACTGGCCAAGAAGATCCTGATCGATTGCGCGACCGAGGTTCCCCGTAACGTGCTGGTGCCGACGCAGCGTATCGACCAGTCGAATGCGAAGGAGTTCTACGGCAAGGAGCAGTTCTGATCGGGCGATGACCTGACGAACCGCCGACCTTTAAGGCGGAGGGAAGCATGGGGCCGTTCGCGGCCTGTGCTTCCTGGACCGGTCCATTGGCCTCGCCGACCCGCCGCGGATGGGCAAGTCGGCGTGGGCCTCAAAGTTTCAGGATCGCCGTTTAAGCTTGGCTAAGGCTTGCGCGGTAGCGTTGCGACATCGGTGCCGGAGTTGGTGTCATGTCGGTCGGAGCTGTTACCGCGATCTCGTTCTACGTCCCCGCTTCGGTCAAGGTGGCTCCGATCAGTAAAACGCGACGGGTGACCCGTGGCGGACGGGTCAAGGGCAGCGGGACCTTCCGCTTGCCCGACGATCAGGATGGGGAGAGTGCCGATAGACCGATGGCCGATCCCGCCGCCGCCTCCACGGCCGCCGCGACGCTCGCGGCCCTGGCGTCCCTGACGCGCGGCGGCTGAAGACATGTTCCGGCAAGGCCATGCGCCGGGACCTATGATACGGCTTCCGGTTGAATGGGTGCGACCGCTCAAGTCCGCACCGAACCGGTCATCCGGAAAGCCTATGACGTGCACTGAAGGTCGTTCGATGATCGCGTTTCGCGCAGGTCTCCTGGCGGTGCTCGTCGTGTTTCTGCCGCTTGCTCCTGCAGGCTCGGCGCAGGCAGCGGAGCGTTCCATCGCAGGCGAGTATCACTGCAAATCCGGCTGCCGCCTGACCGACGCCGCCCCGAGCGTGGAGATCGCCGGGACCGTTGCGAAGTGCATGAACGAACTCGGAGGGACCTTTTCCGGCAAAGTCCTATCGGCGAATGTGATCGCCTGCTTCAACAAGACCGGTACGCTCTCCAAGGACGGCAGGAGCATCGAGTGGAGCGACGGCGTGATTTGGGCTCGTTGAGGTCGGAGCGCGACGTCGTGCACGATTATCGAGGGGTCTTGTAAGCTTCGACCAGCAAAAAACCTGCGAGGTGTTCCGGCTCGTCTAAGCCACCCGGCTGCGCCTCCGCCCACTCGCCTGTCTCCGCAAGCACGCGACCGTACACCTCGGCCGGCAGGTACCAGTACTCAGCAAACAAGCGCTTTTCGAAACACGCCAGCGAGTGTTGTCGAGTCGTGGTGTGGTCCCATGCGAGACGACTGTCCTGGACCGTGCTTGTCTCGCATCCGAGCGAAGACATGGCTTCGACGATTT
>CAXTME010000051.1:23478-27362 GCA_964245215.1 uncultured Lichenihabitans sp. | reverse complement strand
CGGAGCCTCGCCTTCTGGTGCGGCCTCGTCGGGTTCGAAGTTCGCTATGATCGCCCCGAGGAGGGCTTCGCCTATCTCGGGCTCGGCGGGGCCGACGTGATGCTCGACGAATATCGTCCCGGGAGCCGCTACTGGCTCACGCGACCGTGCGAGCCGCCGCTTGGCAACGGAATGAACCTGCAGATCGAGGTCGAGGCCGTGGCGCCGATCCTCGAGAGACTGGCCGCGGCCGTCTGGCCGCTTTCCATGCCGGTCGAGGATGCCTGGTACCGACGGGGCGCCCAGGAGATCGGGCAGCGCCAATGCGTGGTCGCCGACCCGGACGGCTATGTGCTGCGGCTTGCCGAGCCGCTCGGCCTACGCCCCCTCGCGGCCGGGCGGCGCTGACGCTTCCCGCCGTCCGAAATCGGCCGCGGCGGTCTCCTGTCCCACCGCCACGATGGAACGGCGGATCGCCCTGGTCTTGGTGAAGAGGTCGAACAGGGCGTCGCCATCGCCGTAGCGCACCATGCGCTGCAAGGCCGACAGGTCCTCGAGAAAGCGTCCCAGCATCTCGAGGACGGCCTCGCGATTGTTGAGGAACACGTCGCGCCACATCGTCGGGTCCGAGGCCGCGATCCGGGTGAAATCGCGAAAGCCTCCGGCCGAGAACTTGATGACTTCGCTGTCCGTCACCTCTTCGAGATGGGCTGCGGTTCCGACGATGTTGTAGGCGATGAGATGCGGCACGTGGCTCGTGATGGCCAGCACCAGGTCGTGATGCGCCGGCGTCATCGTGTCGACCTTGGCACCAAAGGAGAGCCACAGGCGCCGGACGCGCTCGACCGCCTCGTCGGTCGACGCCGCGCAGGGTGTCAGGATGCACCAGCGGTTCTCGAACAGCGCCGCGAACCCGGCATCGGGACCGGAGAACTCGGTTCCCGCTACCGGATGGGCCGGGACGAAACTGACGCCATCGGGGAGGTGGGGCGACACGGCCTCGACGACGGAAGCCTTGACCGAGCCCACGTCGCTCACCACGGCGCCCGGCTCGAGGTAAGGCGCGATCTCGGCCGCGACGCTGCCGATGACGCCGACCGGGACGCAGAGCACGACGTGGTCGGCGCCGCGCACCGCCTCGCCGAGATGGTCGGCCACGAGGTCGGCGAGTCCCAGCGCGCTCACCCGTTCCCGCACGGCCGGCGAGGCATCGTAGGCCACGATGCTGCCGACGCGCCCGCCGCGCCGGGCCGCGAGTGCCATCGACGAACCGATGAGCCCGATGCCGACGATCGCGACCCGTTCGAAGACCTGCGGCTCGTCAGCCACGCCGGTCCCCCGCCGTCATGAAGCGCTTCAACGTGTCGACCACGAGGCGGTTCGCCTCCTCGGTGCCGACGGTCAGCCGCAGGTGATCGGGCAGGCCGTAGGACGCGACGGCCCGCAGGATGAGACCCCTGGCGGCCAGGAACCCGTCGGCCTCGGCGGCGGTGCGGCCGGTCGTCTTGGGAAAGCCGACCAGCAGGAAATTGCCGACGCTCGGCACGACGTCGAGCCCGAGCCCGCGCAGTTCCTCGGTCAGCCAACCCAGCCATTGCGCGTTATGCGCCACTGCCGCATCCTCATGGGCCTGGTCCTCCATGGCGGCGACGCCGGCCTCGATCGCGGGAAGGTTGACGTTGAAGGCGCCTCGGATGCGGTTCAAGGGATCGCAGATCTCGGGATGCGCGTAAGCCCAGCCGATCCTCAGCGACGCGAGGCCATGGATCTTCGAGAAGGTGCGGGTCATCACGACGTTGGGCTCGGTCGCGGCCATCTCGAGGCCCGAGGAATAGTCGTTGGCGCGGACATATTCGGCATAGGCGGCGTCGAGGACGAGCAGCACCTGGGGCGGCAGTCCGGCGTGCAGCCGCTTCACCTCGGAGAACGGCAGGTAGGTGCCGGTCGGGTTGTTGGGATTCGCCAGGAACACGATGCGGGTCCGGGGCGTGACGGCCGCCAGGATGGCGTCGACATCGGCCGTGAGATCCTTCTCGGCCGCCACCACCGGTGTTCCGCCCGCCGCCTGGATGGCGATCCGGTAGATCAGGAAGCCGTGCGTCGTGTAGATCGCCTCGTCGCCGTGCCCGATATAGCCGAAGGCCAGCAGCGACAGGAGATCGTCCGAGCCGCAGCCGCAGACGATGCGCGCGGCGTCGATGCCGTAGCGTCTGGCGATGGCCTCGCGGAGCCGAAGCGATGCCCCATCCGGGTAGAGTTCGAGCTTGCCCGCGACCGCCGCAAAGGCCGCGATGGCCTTGGGGGACGGTCCGAGGGGGTTCTCGTTCGACGACAGCTTATGGAGCTTGACGCCCGGCGCCGCGGCACTCTTGCCCGGCACATAGGCTTCGATGCCGAGAATGCCCGGGCGCGGGACGGGACGAAGGGCTGGGCTGGGCGACATGAAAGGGCTCGCGGTGCAACGTCGACACTAGACGGGAAGGTCAGGCGTGATCGGCCGGTGAGGGCCGGAAATCGTAGCGAACGGCATGGCTGCCGATCGGCGCCATGCGCGCGTCGCCCGCGCCGACGCGAAGCCTGTCGAGGAGCTCGGCCGAGCGGTCGTCCACGGTCGTGGATCCCCCCGGGAGGGTGATCAGGAGCGCCAGCCCGAGGTCGTCGGCCGCCTGTTCGAGGATCTCGCCGCCGAGGTCCGCGACCGCGTCCCGGATCCCATCCCGCCAGCGGTCGACCGAAACACTGTAGACCAGGACCTCCGTGGCGGGTGTCGCGGAGGACGCCATGGCGAGCACGAAGACGGGCATGCCGGCGGGATGGTCGGGCCGTTCCACGAACGGCAGGCGCGCGATGATCTTCGGCGCATCGGGACCGATGAGGCTGCGCCACCAGGGCCCGGTCCCGGCGCCGCCGTGCAGCCTCACGAGGCCGAGGTCGGTCCCGGCGTGCGCCACCGCCTCGATCACCGCAGCGGGACCGGGACAGGTCAGGAGCGGCACGGTATAGCCGAAATGGAACCGCGCCGAATCGCGCATCGAAGCGTCGCCCGCCGAAATGTCGGCGTGGACGTTGTAGGCGGCCTGCACGTAAGTGAACGTCGAGATGATGATGCGCCAGATGCCTTCGACCGTGTCGAGCGGCAACCGGCCGCGGTGGCGCTCCGCGATGTGGCGCATCATGGAGGCCTCGCGATCGGGCCGGAACGCCGAGCCTCCGCCCGCCCTGGCTTTGACGGCGATCAGGCGGTCGATGATGGTGCCGCGCTCGATCAGGCTCTCGTGCATGGCGGCATCGATGCGATCGATCTCGACCCGGAGATCGCTCAGCGTCTCGAGGCCGGACGGCGTGGCGCTGTCGGCTGGCGTTCTGGTCATGCGAGCGGCTTCGGGGACAACGGAGTTCCGCCTTGTATCGGGGGCGGGGCGGCAACGCAAAGGATCTCGGCGGGCGAAGGGCGCGCCGACGCGAATGCGGCCGATCGGGTGTTGCACCGTTGACGCGCTGCCACGAACTCGTGAGAAAGCGACACGGACCGGCCTTTTCACGGCCTCAAACGATCGTATGATATTCATACGGTCGTTTGAGGCCTGGAGGGTTCACGATGCCGAGCATGCCGTCTGGTCTGCCCCGATCCGTGATGACGTGGGTGTCGCAGGTTTCCGTCTCCGTCGGGGCTACGCTCATCGCTACGATGATCTATGGCGCCCTGCCGAGGGTCACGATCCCGCAACTCGAGCCGGCGCCCGAATTGACGAGCGGTGGCAAGTTCGCGGCCCGGGCTCTCCCGCCCGATGCGCCGCAGGCCTTCGACGGGCTCGACACCATGCCGTTGCCCCGTGTCACGGTCTCGCGACCCGTGCTGCCGGCCGCCTTCGTCACGCCGTCGGCCCTGGCTGATGCGGTCCCAC
>CAXTME010000051.1:17232-23378 GCA_964245215.1 uncultured Lichenihabitans sp. | reverse complement strand
CACCGCCCTTAGCCGCCACACCGCCTTTAGCGGCCACACCGGCCGCCGGAGGTCCGACCGCCGGGCCGATGCGTCCGATCATCGGGGACGGCGGCTCGATCGAGCGTCCCCTCAGGGCCGCCAAGGCGGTTCACCTGACGCAACACGCCGATGTCAAACATCCGGCCAGGCTTGTGACGGCAGAGACCGCGACGTCGGAGCCGATCGCCCAGGTCTCATCCAACGAGCCGACCGCTGCGACGGACGATGGACTCTTGCCGAAGGTGATGTCGACTGCGCGCGGTGCCTGGGCCGTCACGGCCTCGGCCAGCGACTCGCTTCTGGCGCATGTCATTCCCCAGATCCCGTGACCCTCACATCGTCCGGTCGCCGGACCGGCCGGGCGAAACCAAGCAAAGGCGTCGATCAACCCCGCAGCACCGAGGACGTGTCTCCGGCATCGCGGCAGGCCGAAGCGACGCGGCGCGCCTTGCTGGATGCCGCCGTCTCCGTTTTCGCCGAACACGGGTTCGAGGCTGCGTCGGTGCGTGAGATCACGGCCAAGGCCAAGGTCAACCAGGGCGCCATCACGTATCATTTCGGCGGAAAGGACGGTCTCTATCGGGCGGTGCTCGAAGCGGTCCGCGATCAGGTCGGAGCGCAGCCGCTCCTCGACGCGGCGGGCGTCGACCGGCAGCCTCTCGAAGAAACCGTGAGGCTCTTCCTGCGCCAGATGCTGGCTCCCTTGGCTCAGGGGCCCCGCGCGCGACGTCATCTGCGCATCTTCGCCTGGGAGCAACTGAGGCCGACGGCGGTTCGCCGCAAGCTATCGGCCGAGAAGACTTTCCCGCCTCTGATCATCGCCGAGCAGATCGTGCGTCGTTTCCGACCCGGGGCCGATGACGTGACGGTGGCGGTGGCTACGGCGTGGATGATGGGCCAGGTCACGACCTTCGTGCGCGACCGCGAATACCTGGCCGGACCGCCCTTTCATTTGGCACTCGATGCAGGCTCGCTCGACGGATTGGTGGAGCGGCTGGCCACTCTCTGTCTCGGCGGGCTGACGGGCTGAACCGGCTTGCCGGCCCGGACCGGCGCTAAGCTTAACAACAATTAATGCGCGACCGGGGTCTCGGCGGCACCGGACCGGGGCCGATGGCCTTGTGGCATTGGGCGCTTAGGGCCATATTCCTCACAACCTCGGTACGACTTGTCGAGACCGAGGCGGTGTCCCCGTAGTGGCGCGCCGCAACCAGAGAGGGTTCTATGTCCGACTTCGACCGCAATGCGACGTTCCGCTACGGTGGGACCGCGGCCCGGGCCGGCGCTGCCGTCGACCAAGGCCTGCGCTCCTACATGCTCGGCGTCTACAACAACATGGTGCTCGGCTTGGCCATCACCGGCTTGGCGGCACTCGGCACCAACATGCTGGCCGTGACCCGCGACCCTGCGGAGGCTGCGGCGCGCTTCCACAGCATGTATCTCACGAGCTTCGGCGTCGCGATCTACGGTAGTCCTCTGCGCTACGTCGTGATGCTCGCGCCACTGGCCTTCGTGTTCTTCTTCTCGTTCCGCATCGACCGCATGTCGGCAGCGTCGGCGCGCAACCTCTTCCTCGGCTTCTCGGCCGTGATGGGTCTGTCGCTGTCGTCGATCCTGCTGGTCTATACCGGTCAATCGGTGGCTCTGGCCTTCTTTGAGACCGCGGCCGCCTTCGGGGCGCTGAGCCTCTACGGCTACACCACGCGGCGGGACCTGACCCCCATCGGGTCGTTCCTGGTGATGGGCCTCTTCGGTCTCATCATCGTCAGCCTCGTGAACCTGTTCATGCAGAGTTCGGCCCTGCAGTTCGGCATCTCCATCCTCGCCGTCGGCATCTTCGCCGGCCTCACGGCTTGGGATACGCAGCGCATCAAGGAGATGTACTTCGCCAGCGACAGCCAAGAGGTGGCGACCAAGAAGTCGGTCAACGGCGCCCTGATGCTGTACCTCGATTTCATCAACATCTTCACGGCGTTGATCCAGCTGACGGGCAGCCGCAACAACTGATCCGTCGATCAAAAGCTAAAGAAGCCCCGGAGCGTTCCGGGGCTTTTTTATTTCACACCAGCACCAGCTTCGGCTTCTTGTCGATGGCCTGGAGCACCCTGGCGAGATCCGGCCCGCGCTTCAAGATCAGCCCGGTTGATGTGACGACCGCGTAGGTGCCCTGGCGCCGAGCCAGGGCCGGGTCCTTCTCTACTCTGTAGAGCGGGACCTCCGAGGCGCGGCGATAGATGTTGAACACCGCTTTGTCGGACCTGAAGTCGATGGCGTAATCGCGCCATTCGCCTTCCGCGACGCGCCGCCCATACAGATTGAAAATCTCGCGCAGCTCGTTTCGATCGAAGGAAACTACCGCTCCGCTCGACCCCGAGGCCTGGGTCTGGCGGCCGGGAAACGGTGCGATCGTACCGGTGTCCCCTCCCGACGTCGCCGTCTCTCGCCGCTGATCCGACGTCTCGCCTTCGCTCATGCCCAGCCTTCCTCTTTACCGCTAGAATGACGCTTCGCCTCACGCCATTCAAGCCGCTCGTCATCTTCGATCCTCAAGGGCCGATCGAGACCTTTTCGTGTCCTTGCCGCCTTGCAACCCCTGGGACGAGGCTCGATATCAGGTGCGCTCTGTTGGCAGGGGTCATCGACCTTCGCCGCCGAGATCCACCACTGTTTTAAGGGCTCCCGAAATCCATGAGCGAGGCTGACATCAAGACCGAAGCGACCGCCAGTGCGGCGCCTGACCATACGGCCGAAGCAAAACCCTTCCAGGCCGACGTCTCCCGGCTGCTCGATCTGATGGTGCATTCGATCTATTCGGAGCGGGACGTTTTCCTGCGCGAACTGATCTCGAATGCGGCCGACGCCTGCGAGAAGTTGCGATACGAGGCCATTGCCGAGCCGCAACTGACGTCGGACGGCGAAGGCTTCGTCATCCGGGTGCTGCTCGACAAGGATGCCAAGACCCTGAGCATCGTCGATAACGGCATCGGCATGAGCCGCGACGATCTCGACAAGGCGCTCGGCACGATCGCGAGTTCGGGCACCAAGGCGTTCCTCGACCGGATCGGCAATGATGCCGAGGCCGAGAGCGGCAACCTCATCGGCCAGTTCGGGATCGGCTTCTACTCGGCGTTCATGGTGGCGGACCGGGTCGAGGTGAAGACGCATCGCGCCGGCAGCAGTGAGGCTTGGCGCTGGACCAGCGACGGCAAGGGCGCCTATGCGATCGCACCGCTGCCCCTCGACGAGGCCCCGACACGCGGCACCCGCGTCACGCTCCACCTGAACGAGACGGCGGCCGGCGAGTATCTCGAACCCTGGAGCGTCGAGCGGCTCGTCAAGGAGCATTCGGGCGCCGTCGCGGTGCCGATCGAACTCGTCGACAAGCCCGAGGCCGAGGCGCGGCGCATCACCGACGGCGCGGCCCTCTGGGCCAAGGCCAAGAGCGACATCAAGCCCGAGGACTACACCGAGTTCTACCGGACACTGGCGAGCCAGTACGATGAGCCGGCCTTGACGATCCATTACCGGGCCGAGGGGCGGCACGAGTATTCGGTTCTGGCCTTCGTGCCGGGCTCGAAGCCCTTCGATCTTTTCGATCCGCAGCGCAAGGGCCGCGCCAAGCTCTACGTGCGGCGCGTGTTGATCTCCGATGAGGCCGACCTGCTACCGGGCTGGCTGCGTTTCGTCCGCGCCGTGGTGGACACAGCCGACCTGCCGCTCAACGTCTCCCGCGAGATGGTGCAGCAGAGCCCAATCTTCGCCGCCATCCGCAAGGGCGTCACGGGCCGCGTCGTTACCGACTTGACCAAGATGGCCGAGACCGATGTCGAGGGTTTCGCCAAGGTCTGGGAGAATTTCGGACCGGTGCTGAAGGAAGGGCTCTACGAGGACCCGGATCGCCGCGACGGCTTGTTCAAGCTCGCCCGTTTCGCCTCGACACGACAGCCCGATGGCGCCCGGACCTTGGCCCAGTACGTGGCCGACCTCCGCCCTAACCAGACCGCGATCTACTATCTCCTCGGCGACGACATCAAGCGCCTGCAATCGAGCCCGCAGCTCGAGGGCTTCAAGGCGCGCGGCATCGAGGTATTGTTGCTGCCCGACCCGGTCGACGCCTTCTGGGTCTCGAACTCGGCCGGCTTCGACGGCAAGCCCTTCAAATCGGTGACCCAGGGTGCGGCCGACATCAAGTCGGTTCCGTTGGCGGAAGGCTCCGAAGCATCCGATGCCAAGGACGTCGGACCGGCTGTGGCGACCCTGCTGGCCTTCATGAAACAGACCCTCGAAGAGGCGGTCGAGGACGTCCGGGCGTCAGACCGGCTGTCCGAGAGCCCGGCCTGCCTGATCGCACCGGAGTTCGGTCCGGATCGGCGCCTCGAGAAGATCCTGGCGCAGCACGGCAAGCTTGGCGCGCAGACGAAGCCTGTTCTGGAGATCAACCCCAACCACCCGCTCGTGACGGCGCTGGCGGCGCGTTTCGCCGGCGAGGCCAATCGGGGCGTGGTCGAAGACTCGGCTTGGCTGCTGCATGACGAGGCCCGCATCATGGACGGCGAATTGCCGGCCGATGCCGCGGCTTTCGCGGCCCGTCTGCGCCGCGTCATGGAGAAGGCCGCGGGCTGAGCTTTCCCTCATCCGCCCTCATCGCGGCTCTGCCGCGGCCGGGCACCTTCTCCCGCTCGCGGGAGAAGGGACGGGTCCTGCGAGGTTTATCCTTCTCCCGCGCGCGGGAGCAAGGTGGCGCGCAGCGCCGGATGAGCGAAAACACCGGCCACGCCGCTCGTTGCCTTAGACCGTGCCCACCCTCGCCCAAGCGCTGCGACGCGCCACACGCGACCTCTCGAACGCCGGTGTGCCCGGCCCCGATATCGACGCGCGCGTATTGCTTTGCGCGGCAACGGGCCTCGACCGCGCGGCCTTGATCCGCGATCCCGATCTCCCACTGGGCGCCGAGGCTGCGTCGCGCCTCGATGCGTTTCTAGAGCGTCGCCTCGCGCGTGAGCCCGTCTCGCGCATACTGGGTCATCGCGAGTTCTGGGGACTGAACCTCCGTGTCACCCCGGATGTGCTCGATCCGCGGCCCGACACGGAAACACTGGTCGAAGCCGTGCTCGCATCGGTGAAGGGGCGCCCCTCGCAGGCATGGCGCATCCTCGATCTCGGAACCGGATCGGGCGCGATCCTCTGCGCTCTCTTGCACGAGCTGCCTGAAGCACGCGGTTGGGCGGTCGACCGTTCGGCCGCAGCCTGTCGGGTGGCATGGACCAACCTCGCGGCCTGCGGACTAGCCGAGCGGAGCCTTGTCCTGCAAGGAGACTGGACCTCGGCCCTCGCGGCAGACAGTTTCGACATCGTGGTGTCGAACCCACCTTATATCCAGACCGACGCCATCGCCGGCCTCGACCGCGACGTGCGCGAGCACGATCCCTTGCCGGCCCTGGATGGAGGGGCGGACGGACTCGCGGTCTATCGGATCCTCGTGGCCGACCTGCCTCGGCTTCTCGTGGCGGGAGGTGTTGCGGCCTTCGAGGTCGGGCAAGGGCAGGACGCGGCGGTCTCGGCGCTACTGGCGGGCGCCGGTATCACCGGCATCGCAACGCGCCGCGACCTCGCCGGCATAACGCGCGTCGTGATGGGCCAAAAGTAAGCTGCAGCATCGCCAAGAGCACGTCACGCGTGTTTGCGAGGGACGCGATGTCCTCCACTTCGACTATCATTTGCCGCGGCCGGCTCTATAAGCCCGAGCGCCTTTCGCAAGATAGCATTGGTTCGGGTTTGCCACCCTTCGCCGCTGGCTCTCAAAGCGTCAATCACGTCCGGATCTAACCGGAAAGAAACGGCTACCTTCGGCGCCTCCGATTTAGGTCGCCCGGCTTTACGCCGAAGGCTGAGAGCGACAAGCTCGGGATGCACGTCGTGCGCTGGCCGGAGCCGGGCAAGCTCCCCGTCAGTCATGGCCGGGTTGCCGGGATCAGAGACATTCGAGGCGTCGACATCGTCGTCAGCAAAGTGCTTAAACCGCTCACGAACATTTTCACGGGCGACATCTATCCGTTTCAATTCTTTCTCCTGCAAGATCTTAGATATTTTTAGCATAGTAACGTCGCTCCCTCGGCTCTGCCCGG
>CAXTME010000051.1:0-17132 GCA_964245215.1 uncultured Lichenihabitans sp. | reverse complement strand
CGGAGCTTCCCTGACGCCTGGCCATTTCGGCGCGCTGAGTGCCATGATCCTCATGATCGAGGCGGTCGTCGTGGGTGGTCACGTGCTCCTCGCGGCCCGGGCGCGCAAGCTTTTGCGGACACCGCACGTCGTTCGCCGGGCCAACCGTACCGCAGGCGGCGTGATGATCGGGGCAGGGGTCGCGGTGCTGGCGGCGCGATAAGAGCGTGCACCCGGCCGCCTCCGAGGCGCACGGCACGACGATCGGAAGCGATCTCGGCCTTGCTGAACGAACTCGGCCTTTTGTCAATGCCCCGTAACGTAGTTCCTAGAGAGTTCGACTTCGTTAAGAGCGAAAATTACGCATCGTAGCGGGCCCTCAGCCCGTCCTTGCATCAACATTCTACCCCAACGTAAGCGACGGTCGCCTCGACATGGAGCGATGTCGTATCGAAGACCGGAAACCCGGGCAGGTCTTCCGCGCCGATCAGAAGGAAGATCTCGGTGCAGCCCAGGATGACGCCCTGCGCACCTCTTTGCCGCAGGTCGCCGACGATGCGCAGGTATTCCGATTTCGATTCCGGACGCAGGTCTCGGCGGACCAGTTCTTCGAAGATGATACGGTCGACGATGGCCTTGTCGGAGTCGCACGGGGTCAGGATCTCGACGCCGAACCTGTCGCTGTACCGCCGGGCAAGATCTTGGGAGCACATCACCGGCATCGTCCCGAGGAGTGCCACACGCGTCAGCCCCATGCGCTGAATGGCGGCTCCGGTTGGGTCTGCAATGTGGATGAAAGGTGTCGACCGTGTCTTCATGATGGGTTCCACCACGCGGTGCATGGTGTTCGACACGCAAATGATCACGTCGGCGCCGGCAGCTTCGAGTCGGTCGACCTTCTCGGCCAAATAGATCTGCGCCTCCTTCCAGAGGTCGTGCCGGATGAAATACGTTATGTTGCCGAAGTTGACCGAGACGACGACGATCTCACCATTATCCCAGCCGCCGTAGCGCGCGTTCAACGCTTCATTGAGTAGCCGGTAATACTCACCGGTCGCCTGATTGCTCATTCCACCGAGCACGCCGATCGTACGTTGCGCGAGCGGCCTCGTCACTTCCGTCAGCATGCATCGATCCTCGTGGCGATCGTCGTCGAAGCTCTTCCAGCCAGAGTTTGGCACCATGCCACCATGGTTGCCCCGACGCGATGATCCGTGGTGGCCGAAGGGCAATCACCTATGGAGTTTAAAGGGTTCGGGTGTCGCCCTCCTCGATCGTGTCTTTACAAGCTCCTGAGATACCCCGCCGGCTTCTGACCCAGGATCCGCCACGTTCCGGCAAGCCCCAGTCCCACCGTCACCACCAGCGCCGCGGCCGCGGCCTCGACGGCCGGTCGCCAGTCGAAGTGGAACTCGAGGCCCATCACGCCCACCACGACGCCATAGGCTGCGGCGGTTCCGGCCAGGACGCCGAAGACGGCCGTGCCAAGTCCGAGCATGCCGTATTCGAGCAGAAACGCCGCGAGCAAGCGCCGCCGCGTGGCGCCCAGAACTTTCAGGATCACGGCATCGTAGACACGCGCCCGGCGCCCGGCCGCGAGGGCACCCGCCAGCACCAGCACCGAAGACACGATCGTAACGGCGGAAGCCGCTCGCGTCGCGATCCCGAGCTTGCCCACGAAGGCGCTGATCGCTTGAAGCACGTCGCGCACCCGGACCGTCGTGACGGCCGGGTAGGTCCGGGCGACGTCGCGCGCCAGGGCAGTGTCCCGCGCCGGGTCGTCGGTCGGAAAGGCGGCCGTGGCCAGAACCATGTGAGGCGCTCCCGCAAAGCTGTTGGGCGAGAACACCATCACGAAATTGATGCCCAGGGTCTGCCAATCGATCTTGCGCAGATTGGCGACCTTCGCCGTGATGGAGCGGCCGAGAACGTTGACGGTCACGTCCTGGCCGAGCTTGAGGCCGATGCCGTCGGCCAGTTC
Organism: uncultured Lichenihabitans sp.; assembly: GCA_964245215.1. GTDB lineage: Bacteria > Pseudomonadota > Alphaproteobacteria > Rhizobiales > Beijerinckiaceae > Lichenihabitans. Next base: position 15,172 of record CAXTME010000051.1, on the reverse strand, counting down.
GCGATCAAAGGACACCTGCGGCGGGCCGCTGTAGTCCTTCGGCCACCATGCGCCATTGACCACCCGCGATCCTTGAGGCGGAGCATCGGCGAACGTGATGCCGCGATCCCCTTCGAGCACCCAATTGGCGCCCTCCTTGGCCTTGACCTTGTCGGCCGGCACACCGTCGACCGCGGTGATGCGGCCCCGCAGGATCGGCACGCTCTCGACAACCGCGCCCGGTGCTTGCGCCTTCACGTAACTCAGGAACGCATCGGTCTCGCGGTTCGGCACGTCGGCGAAGAAGAAGCTCGGCGTCACGCCCGGCTGGGCAGCATCGATCTGGTGCTGGATATTGTCGTCGATGAGTGCCAGCGTGACGAGGAGCGTCAGGCCGAGGCCCAGCGACAACACCACGGCCGAGGTCAGGGCGCCCGGGCGGTGGATGTTGCCGAGCGCCAGCCTGAGGGCGACGCCCCGCGGGCGCGGCAAGGCGCGGGCGCCAGCCGTGAAGCCGAACGCCACGAGACGCAGCAGGATGAAGGCCGCGATCGTCGCACCGACGTGGTAGAGGGCCAGCCGATGATCCTGCGAGAAGCCGATGGCCGAGCCCGCCAGGGCAGCGACCGAGAGCACGAGCAGGATGCGGTAGAACGGCCGCAAGCGCCCGGGACCGGGCTCGATCTCGTCGCGGAACAGCGCCGAGACCGGCACGTCGTGCACGCGCCCGAGCGTCGGGAGCGAGAAGACGAGTGCAGTCAGAAAACCGAACAGCGCGCCGAGGCCCAGAGCTCCGGGGTGGATCGAGGGCACGAGCGGCAGCGGGATGCGCGACCCGAACACCAGGATCGCGAGATAGGGCAGGGCGGCGCCGATCGCGAGACCGGCCAGTACGCCGAATGCCGCAACCAGCATCACTTGGGCGAGCCCGAGCGTGAAGACGGCGCGGCCCGGAGCCCCGAGGGCTTTGAGGACCGCTAGGCTGGCGCGCTTGCGTTCCATTGCGGCCTTGACCGCATTGCCGACCCCGACGCCCCCGACGACCAGCGCGGTGAGCCCGATGAGTGTCAGAAATTGTGTGAAACGACCGAGGTTGCGGTCGAATTCTGGCGAAACGCTGTCGCGCGTCTTGATCTCCCAACCGGCCTCGGGGAACGCCGCCTTCGCGTCGCTCACCAGGCGTTGCAGCGCCGCATCGTCGTTCTTGCCGCTGCCGCCAGCCCCGAGATCGATCCGGGTCGTGAACTTGGCCAGCGTTCCCGGCTGGATCAGCGCCGTGGCCGCGAGGGCATCGCGACTCATCAGAATGCGGGGCGCGAGCGCGATGCCGCCCGCAAGACGATCGGGCTCCTGCGTGAGGATGCCGCGCAGGACGAATTGCGTGGATCCGATCGACAAGGTATCCCCGACCTTGAGCCCGAGCCGGCCCGATAACGTATCGTCGGCTACGAGCCCGAAGCCGCCGTCGGCGGGGGCCAGCGCGGCATCGAGCGGCTGCGGGGGCGCGATCGAGACGGAGCCTGCCACCGGGTAGAACGCGTCGACCGCCTTGATGTCGATCAGGGTCGATTGGTCTCCGGCATGCGCCATCGAGCGCAAGGTCGTGACATCCGAGAGCCGCCCGCGCGCCGCGAGCCAGGCGCGCTCGTCGTCAGCCAAGGGCTGCGACACGGTTGAGAAGGCGGCATCGCCGCCGAGCATCGTGCGACCTTCGCGCCCGAGGCCGTCCGACAGGCTGCCCGCAACCGAACCGACGCCCGCGATGGCCGCGACGCCGAGCGCGATGCAGACGAGGAAAATCCAATAGCCGCCGAGGCCGCCGCGAAGGTCGCGCCAGGCGAGACGCCACACGATCGGCAGCCGCAGGGCCGCGGCTTGCGACGCAGCGGCCGTTGTCGAAACGCCCGGTTCCGCCCGCGCCGTCACGACAGCGCCTCGGCAGGGCTTCGCAGCTCCGCGTTTGGTTCGGCCTCGATCCGGCCCGAACGCAGCCTGATCGTCCGGTCGCAGCGCGCCGCAAGCTGGAGATCGTGGGTGACCAGGACCAGGGTGGCGCCGCGCTCCCGTCGCGTCGCGAAGATCAGGTCCATCACGGCGCGACCGGTCGCCTCGTCGAGGTTGCCGGTCGGCTCGTCGGCCACGAGGATCGCGGGGTCGGGTGCCAAGGCGCGCGCCAGCGCGGTACGCTGCTGCTCGCCGCCGGAGAGCTGCGCCGGGTAGTGATTGAGCCTGTCGCCGAGGCCCACGGCGCCGAGCTCCAGTTCGGCCCGCTTGAAAGCATCCTGGCGACCCGCGAGTTCGAGCGGCACCGCGACGTTCTCGAGCGCCGTCATGGTCGGGATGAGGTGAAAGCTCTGGAACACGATGCCGATGCGCTGGCCCCGGAAGCGCGCCAGCCGGTCCTCGTCGAGCGCCTCGATCCGGACTCCGTCGATCGTCACGGCCCCGTGTTCGGGGCGCTCGAGGCCGGCCAGAACGCTGAGCAGCGTGGATTTGCCCGACCCCGAGGGTCCCGTCAGGCCAACGGCCTCACCGCGCGCCACCTCGAGATTGATGCCCTTCAGGATATGGACTCGGGCCGCCGCACGGCCCAGACTCACATGCACATCGTCGAGCGAGACCGCAGCTTGAACCATCATCCACCTTTCCGACCGATCGACGTGCCGAAGCCGCCACGGTTTCCATATGGGTTCGCGACCTCGCGATATCAGTTGGCCGCCCTGGCTCTCGTGGTCGCAACATGGGTCTCCGGCATGTCGCCTGCCTTTGCCCGCACGCTCAAGATCGTAGCCTTCGGCGACAGCCTCACGGCCGGCTACGAACTGCCGGCCGATGCGGCTTTCCCCTCCGTCCTCGAGCGGGCGCTCCACAAGGATGGTTTCGACGTGTCGGTCGCCAACGCGGGCGTGTCGGGCGATACGTCCTCGGGCGGGCTCGACCGTCTCGACTGGTCTGTCCCCGACGGAACCGACTTGACGATCGTGGAACTCGGCGCCAACGACATGCTGCGCGGCATCGATCCTGCCGTGACCAGGACGGCGCTCGACGGTATCGTGTCGGGCCTCGTGAAGCGAGGCAGCAAGGTGCTGCTCACCGGGATGTATGCCTCGCCGAGCCTCGATACGACCTATCGCGAGCATTTCGCCGCCATCTATCCCGGGCTCGCCAAGCACTACGACATACCGCTCTATCCGTTCTTCCTCGCCGGGATCATCGGCAAGCCGGAACTGCATCTCGCCGACGGTCTGCACCCGAACGCGGCCGGGGTCGATGTCCTCGTGGCCAACATCCTGCCCACCGTGGAGCAGGTTTTGCGTGGCATGGGGGCCAAAGGGTGAGCGAGCGGTCGCAAGAAGGATCGTCCGTGTCGTCGTCTCGTGAAGCCTGAGCGTCGGCCGCGCGTCCGGCGTCTCGTTCTCGGCGACTTCCGCTCCTACACGACGCTCGACGTCGCGCTCTCCGGCGCCCCCGTGGTGTTGGCCGGGCATAACGGCGCCGGCAAGACGAACCTGCTCGAAGCCCTGTCGTTCTTCACCCCCGGCCGCGGCCTGCGCCGCGCCGAACTCGCCGAGTGCGCACGCGAGGGTGGGTCCGGCAACTGGGCCGTGTCGTTGGAACTCGAGGACGGCAGCGAGATCGTGCCTTTCGTGCAACTCGGTACGGGTCTCGACGCCGGCGATGGCGCGGGCCCGGCGAGCCGGAGGTGCCGCATCGACCGTACCCCTGTCGCGTCGGCCAAGAGCTTCGCCGACCACCTCCGGGTCGTCTGGCTGACGCCGGCCATGGACAGCCTCTTTACCGGCAGCGCTTCGGAACGGCGCCGCTTCCTCGATCGTATCGTGCTGACGGTCGACAGTGAGCACGGCACGCGCGTCACGGCACTCGAACGCGCGCTGCGCAACCGCAACCGCGTGCTCGAGGACGGCCGCGCCGCCGGTCGTATCGATGCGGCCTGGGCGGACGCCGCCGAACGCGAAGTGGCGGCGCTCGGCGTCGCTGTGGCGGCGGCCCGGCACGAGACGGTGGCGCGCCTCGCGGCCCTCATCGGCCAGCATCGCGACGAGGCTTCGCCCTTTCCCTGGGCCGATGTGGCGCTCGACGGCACGATCGAGGCGCTGGTGGCTTCGAGCCCGGCGCTCGAAGCGGAGGACCGCTATCGCGCGTTCCTGCGCGAAGCCCGCGCGCGGGACGCCGCCGCGGGACGCACGTCGATCGGCCCGCATCTCACCGACCTCGTCGTGCGGCACGGCCCGAAAGCCGCTGACGCGGCGCGCTCGTCGACGGGCGAACAGAAAGCGCTGCTGGTCGGCCTGGTGCTGGCGTCGGCTCGCCTCGTCGCGGCCATGAGCGGCATCGCGCCCCTCGTGCTGCTCGACGAGATCGCGGCGCATTTCGATCCTTTGCGCCGTCAGGCTCTGTTCGAGTCGCTCGAGGCGCTCGGCGGTCACGTGTTCATGACAGGTGCCGACCCGGTGCTTTTCGCCGATGCCCGTGACGCCGAGCGCTTCGAGGTCGTCCCCGGCGCAGTGCGGCCGGCTACGGACTGACGCTCAGGATGCCGACACGTTGGTTTCGACCAGCACCGTCTCGGTCTCGAAGCTGGCCGCATGCCAGGTTCCGGCCGGGAACACGAAGAGGCTGCCTGGTCCGAAGGCTCGGGGCCCCTGTTCGGTCGTGAGCGTGCCCGATCCGGAAACGACCTGGACGAGCTGCTCGTGGTCGTGGCTGTGCCGGGGTGCTTCCGTGCCGGCCGGGATCTTCACCGAGACGAGCGATACACCCTGAAGCGTGACATGCTGTTTGGTGACGCCGCCCGGTGCGATCGTCGAAGGCACGTCGTTCCACGCGATCACATGCTGGGTCATGCGGGCTCCTCCCGGCTGGCTTAAACATACCGTCCTTGCTCACGACGCGCGCTGCAGATCGTGCAGCGCCACGGCCAGAACATCTTCGCAACCCGCCACGGCTTCGTCGACCGAGATGGTGTCCATGGTGTCGCCGCCTTTGACCACCCAGGCGGCCGCGCGTCCGGTCGGCGCGAAAGGCGCGGCGCGATCGACCGTGAAAGCCCGCAATCCGAGGGTCGGCGTGCCGGTGGCGGCGGACAGATGCATCAGGCCCGAATCATTGCTGATGGAGAGGGCGCAGCGCTCGAGGCAGGCGACGACCTCGGGGAGAGTGAGATCGCCGCAGAGGTCGATCGCATCGGGCAGCGCCCGCAGCAGTGGTTCGGCCCGCTCGCGTTCGCGCGCGCCTGGTCCGCCGAAGACAACGGCCTTGGCGCCCGGCAAGGCACCCTCGGCCAGGCGATGAAAGAGCGCCGCGAAACGCTCGGCGGGCCACATTTTCGGGGGCCAGCTCGCGGTCGGGCAGAGCGCCACCACCGGAACGCCGTGCGGGATCAGGGCCTCGGCTCTGGCACGCTCGGCCGGCCCCGTCCAGACCACCGGAACGGGTGCCGGATCGAACCCCAGCAAGGCGGCATGCTGCTGGTACATCCTGAGGCCCGGCATGGGCCGGCGCATATGGCGCTGTCGGGCCCAGAGCGCGTAGGGGAGGCCGGATCCCTTGAGGTCGACGACGATGTCCCAGGGCGTGCGCACCGTCGCGGCCCAGAGTTCGAGCCAGTGAAGGTGCGTCTTCCTCTTGCGGACCAGGATGGTCCGCTCGCGTTGCGGCAGATGCGTGAAGAGCGCCGCGGCCTCCGGACTGCTCGCGACCGTGATCCGTGCCGCGGGATGCTGGCGGGCAAGGCGGTCGAGGACCCCGGACGCCATGACGGCGTCCCCGATCATGCGCGGTGCGACGAACAGGATCCTCATCGGGAGCCGCGGATCGGACTAGCGTACCGAGCCGTGGCGCGACGTCGATGGCCTTGGACCGAAACCGTCCCGGCCGGCCGCGGCCGCGAGACGATCGAGCTTGCCGCTCACCGCGACCTCGACCGGCCCGAGATTCTCGAACATCCTTCGCATCGTCTGCCTTTCGCGCCGCCCGACGTGATCGAGCGGCACCTATGCGCGGCGGACGACGTTCAATCAACCCTCGCGGCGAAGCGGCGATGGTTGAGAAACCGCCTCGCCGCACCGAACCCCGTCACCCTTTCGGGTGACCCCTTCCCGTTGCGGGGGGGGAGCCCCTCATACGGTGAACGGGTCAGACCCGCTGGGCGCGCCCGCTTTCGGACGATTCGGTCGCGGCATCGGCCAGCATCTGGGCGCGGAGCCCGTCTTGCCCACTGGGCGAGGGCGCCTTGCCGGCTTCGACGCTCGACAGGAAGTGATCCAGCTCGCGCCGGTAGGCCGGGGTATAGCGTTCGAGGAAGAAGTTCAGCACGGGAGCGCTGGAGAACCCATCGGCCGTGGCCTTCTCGACCGCATGTTCGGTCAGGTTATGGGCGCGCAACATGCCCTTCGAGCCATGCACTTCGACGCGCTGGTCGTAGCCGTAGGTGGCACGTCGCGAGTTCGAGATCTGACAGATCTTGCCGGACGCTGTCTTCAGAAGAACCGCCGCGGTGTCGACGTCCCCCGCCTGGCCGATCGCAGGATCGACCAGCGACGAGCCGACCGCGTGGACCTCGACCGGCTCTTCGCCGAGAAGGAACCGCGCCATGTCGAAATCGTGGATCATCATGTCCCGGAAGAGCCCACCCGACCGGGCAATGTAGGCGACCGGCGGTGGGGCCGGATCGCGCGACAGGATCGTGACGAGTTCGACCGCGCCGATCTCGCCCGCCACGAGCCGCTGCTGCAGGGCACCGAAATGCGGGTCGAAACGGCGGTTGAAGCCGATCATCAGAGGCGTTCCGGCCCGCTCGACCACGGCGAGGCAGCTGCGGATCCGGTCGGACGACAGGTCCACCGGTTTCTCGCAGAAGATCGCCTTTCCGGCTTTCGCGCCGGCCTCGATCAGATCGGCGTGCGTGTCGGTCGACGAACAGATGACGAGAGCCTGGATGGCGCGATCCGACAGGATCTCCTCGACCGATCGGACCGGGACGTTCAGTTCGAGTCCGAGAGCTTCGGCGGGTGCTGCGACGGCATCGGCGATGGCTGCGAGCCGAGCCTTGGGGTGCGCCGCAATGTTCCGGCCGTGCAACGTGCCGATTCGTCCGGCGCCGAGCAATCCAATGGACAGCATGTTCTATTTTCCTCCCGTCAAAGCGCCTTTGCAGCAACGAATAGAATATCCGTTCCATTTGTGCAAGGGAGACGGCCCCTCGTCGGGGTCGAATCAGGACGATCCGCCGTCGTTTCGGTCGATGTGGCCAAGGTCGCGTTGCGGATCAAGCTGGTCCCGGACACGTTGTTTCAACGTCTTGACGTCGGGAAAGCCGCCGTCGCTCTTGCGTTCCCAAACCATCGTGTCGTCGACCGTGATGCTGAAAGCGCCACCTGTCGCCGGAATGAGTGCTACCTCCCCAACATCCATTCCGAAGGTCGACAGCAACTCCTGCCCCATCCAGGCAGCACGCAATAACCAGTGGCATTGCGTGCAGTAGGTAATCGCGATGCGTGGCCGTGACGATCTTGCTTTCTCTTCGCTCATAGCCTGCTCTGTTGTTGCGGAAAGGGGCATCATAGAGTTGATCTGAAGTCCGGAACAGCCGCACTGCAACGTCGAGCGTGTTCGGGCGGCCAAGACTCTGGTTTAAGGGAGTAAAAGGTCGCTTGAGAACTCGCGCGCTTGAGCTTGTCCAGGCGCTTGCGCAAAGAGACTGTTGCTTATTCAACCGTCCTGTGTTCGCTTGAGACCGAGGGTGCGAGGCGTCAATGTCTGTCGTGCAAATATTCAACTATGAGTTGAATTACTATCGGTTCGATCGGCTGCTTGTCCTGGACCGGTGCGGGATGTCGCTTGCCGCCGTTCGGGCAGCTCGCTTCTGATGTTGCCCGGCTCGCCTTCTCCACAAGACCCGTCCCTCACTCGATCTAAGGTTGTGCCCGTCCATCGTGGCTTCCACCTCACGGCGGTTGCGGGAGTCGGCGTGCTGGTGGCGTGGTTCTGGACGGCTGTCGTCACGAAGGATCTGCGGACGGGGGGGCTCATCGTTGCGCTCGCCGTGATCTGCGCCGTACTTTCGCTGTGGGAGCGGGAGCGGCGGAGGCGGCAAGATGCCAACGTCGAACGACGCACCGCAGCCTACGCGGCCGAAGAGGCCCGCTTCCGTCTGCTCGCCGAGCATACGGCCGATATGATCGTCGAATCCGACCGCCATATGGTTCGCCGTTTCGTCTCGCAGAGCAGTCGGTCCTTGCTGGGTTACACGCCCGAAGAACTCCTCGGTATGCGGGCCGTGGACTTCGTCCATCCCGAGGACCTGCCGGGTTACCTCGCCAGCGTCTCGAGCCTGCTCGCGGGCCACCAGGATCGCGTCGTGACGACCCAGCGGTACCGGCGCCGGGACGGCTCCTATATCTGGACGGAAGCCAACATCCAGCTGATCCGAGACCCTGTCACGCGAGAGCCGGCCGGCTATGTCGGTAGCCTTCGCGACGTTTCCGAACGGCGGGCTGCGGAGGCCGCCCTGCGCGAAAGCGAGGCTTTCCTGCGCAGCGTCATCGATAGCAGTCCCGATTGTGTCCAGGTTCTGGACCTCGACGGCGATGTTTCGTTCATGAGCCGCAATGGCCGTTGCTGGCTCGGGTTCGAGACGACCGAGGTCATCGGACTGAGTTTCGTCGACCTTTGGCCCGCCCCGGTCCGTCCCGAAGTCCGTTCCGCCATCGCGGCCGCGGCGTCTGGCGCCGTATCGCGGTTCGCGGCCAGCACGGTGTCGGCGAGCGGTCGACCGCTGCATCTCGACGTTCTGGTGACACCGATCGCGGAGGCCGATGGGCACACCGCACGGTTGCTCGCGATCTCACGGGACGTGACCCAAGCGACCGAAGCCGAGAACGCCCTGAAGCAGACTCAGGAACGCTACCGCTTGCTAGCCGAGAACTCGTCCGATCTCGTCATGTTGAGGGAGCCGGGACCGGATGGCCGCGTGCTTTACGTGTCCCCGTCCTGTCGCCGGATGCTGGCCTACGAACCGGAAGCCGTGGCCGCGATCCCCGTGTCTGAACTGGTGCATCCGGATGACCGGGAGGCGGTCGACCTCGTCCTGGCGCATCTGACGGTCGAGAACGGCACGGTGTTGAACACCCACCGTCTCAAGCGTGGTGACGGCGCCTACATCTGGGCCGAAGTTGCGTTCCAATTGGCCGAGCGGGGTGGGGAGACCGTCGTCGTGGCGGCGCTCCGCGACGTGACGGAGCGCCATATCCGTTCGCAGGATCTGAAGGCCGCAAAGGATCTCGCCGAAAGTGCCCAACGCGCGGCCGAACAGGCCAGCGAGGCGAAAAGCGAGTTCCTGGCGGTGGTCAGCCACGAGATCCGGACACCCCTCAACAGCATCATCGGTTTTACCGATCTCATGCTCGACTCAGGTGAGCTCCCGGTCCGCATCCAGCGCCACGCCGAGCTGATCCGATCCTCGGGTTCGGCTCTTCTGACCGTCGTCAACGACCTCCTGGACTTCTCGAAGGCGGAAGCAGGAGCCATCGAACTCGAGTCCCTGGCCTTCGGTCCTGAAGCCCTGGCGCAACAATGCGCCGCCATCGTTCGCGGTTACGCCGGCACCAAAGCGCTCGACATCGATGTCGAGATCGCCGGCGCCCTGCCGGTCTCGCTCATGGGCGACGAGGCGCGCCTCCGCCAGGTCCTGCTGAACCTGCTCAACAACGCCGTGAAGTTCACGCAACGCGGACACGTGACGCTCCGGCTCGCGACCCTGCACACGAACGAGCGCGCCACGACGCTGCGGTTCGAGGTCGCCGATACCGGCATCGGCATTCCGGAAGGCAAGCAGCACCGGCTCTTCGAACGGTTCAGTCAGGTCGACACCTCGGTCTCGCGACGCTTCGGCGGTTCCGGACTGGGACTCGCCATCTGCAAGAAGCTCGTGGACCTCATGGGCGGCACGATCGGCGTGTCGAGCCGCGACGGGTGGGGTTCGACGTTCTGGTTCAAGGTCACGCTTCCGTTGCCGCCAGCCGAGGTCACGGTCGCTCCGGCCGTCGCGGTTCTGCCGACGCACCGCACCGGGCGGGTCCTGCTGGTCGAGGACATCGACATCAACCAGCGGCTTGCCTTCGCGCTTCTCGATGCTCGCGGCCACAGCGTCGACATCGTGGGAGACGGCGCCGAGGCCGTGGCGGCCGTCGCGGAGCGGGCCTACGACCTCGTCCTGATGGACGTGCAGATGCCGGGGATGGATGGCATGACGGCGACGCGGCTGATCCGCGGCGCCGGTGGAATGAGTGGCCAGGTGCCGATCATCGCCATGACGGCCAATGTGTTTCCCGAGCAGATCGAAGCCTTCCGGCTTGCCGGCATGGACGACCATGTCGGCAAGCCGCTGAACCGCTTGCAGCTCTATGCGACCGTGGATCGGTGGCTGGCTCGCGATGCATCGGAGATCGACACCCCGACCCCAGAGTCTCGCGTAGCCTGGGAGGCCGGAACCGGCAAGACCTTCGACCCGGAGGCCTACGATCGGCTCTTATCCTATATCGGACGGGCGAAGCTCGACGACATCCTGAGCCGTTTCGAGGCATCGCTGCCTTGGCGTTTCGGGACGGGAGACGGCGGGCCGGACGCTCTGCGCCGATGGTCGGCCGATGCTCACGTCGTGCTGTCCGTCGCCGGCATGACGGGCTTCGGCGAACTTGCGGCCGCCTGCCGGGTCCTGCAGGCCGCGGAGCCGGGATCCGAGCAGCATCGCTCGAGTCTCGAAACCACCCGCTCGGCTCGTGACGCCGTCCTGCTGGCGCTAGCCGATCTGAGGCGAAATCTCGCCGCGGCCGCGGAATAGGCGCGGTTGATCCCTGAAGCAAGGCAGACCGATCAACGCCTTACGGAGGATGTCAGGTCCCAGTCCTTGGCTGTGCCTTCCGGTGTTGGAAGCCGGCCGGGTTCCGGCGGCTGTACGAACGTGTTTGCCGGTTCGGGTTCCTCGGCCGCCACGGGTTCCGGATCCTCGACCTCCGAACGGTACGGCCTCTCGACCGCTGCAGGGGGGCGGATGGTGCCGCGATCGGGCGGCGGCGCGAGGGCGGCGGACCGTCTCGGTGGCTCGGGCCGATCCGCGTCGACGGCCCCGGCATCGCCGAACGTGATCAGCGGCGCGCCGGCCATCGCGGGTTTGATGCCTCGCGGTGATCTTGCGTCGCCACCCGACGACGCGATCCCCAAAGGAGCGATGGGACGGGGTGGATCCATCCGAACCGGTCGAGGCGTGTAGGACGACACCGCGGGCGACGGCGGAGCGCTCGCCACGAGGGTTGCGGCACCGGCGCCGTATCCGGGTTCCGGCACCGGCGCCCGGGCGATGTCCATTTCTTCTTCGATCCGCGGAGGGTCGGGCAGATTGTCCTTGACCGGCGGCTCCGGCAGGTTCGTTTGCGGCACGGGCTTGCAATAGCGGCGGGGGCCTCGCGAGGTCGACCCATGCATCGCGAGATCGACGTGAAAATGGTTGTAGTGGAAGATGTTGTAGCCCGGTCCGAGCACGGTCGTGAAATACGAACAGGCACCCGCATGGGCCTCGTGCAGGAAGGCGCGCTCCTGCTCGTCGGCGCCGTTGAAGCCCCGCATGATGTTGAGCTCGCGCCCGCTCGCCAGAACGAAGCCGCCGATGTCGATCGCATTGCCGAAGGCGTGTTCGCTGAGGTTGGCCCCGCTCATGTTGTTGATGCCGCGGCAGGAGTAGCTGCCCATCGAGTTGATGCGGACTACGGGCTCGCCGAATCTCGCGGTGGCGGCCGGTTGCACCACCTCGCGGACCCAACGGTCGAGCGCCGCGATCATCGGACAATCGAGCGTTTGCGTGGCGTTCAGGACCACGCGGCCCTGGGCCAGGGCCGTCACCTTGAAGGGATGCGTGAGGCCGCAAATGCCCGGACCGTCCATTTCATGAAAGGCACGGAGAAACGACGATTCCTGGACGATACCCTTCGACAGGCAAACGGCTTCCGCCTGCGCGCGCCAGGGCGGCCGTTCCTCGCGGTGAAAATCCGAACAGCCGGCGAGTGCGCCGATGATGAGAAAGAGAAATACAGGACGTCGCATGTCCATCAAATTGAGACGCAGGGATTAACTGCCTCTCTATTTTCGCGATACCACGCCCAACGGCGGTCGATGCAGCCGCCGTTGGTAAATCAACCTTTAAGCCGAGCTGGCCTGCTGGGGCCGCGCCCTGACCCATCAAGCCTGGGGACGCCGCGCCATGAAGCGCTCGAACTCCTCACGGTCCCGTGCCCGGCGCGCTTCATCCGCGAACTCGGCAAATTCGCGCTGTGCTTCTTCGAGCTTGCGCCGTTCTGCCTCGAGGCGCTCGATTTCCGCCTTGCGCCACTCGTCGAAGGCCGCATTGCCGGTCCGGTTCACGCCGAAGCCGCCCCATTCGGCCCGAAAGCCCGTGGAGAACGGACGTCCACCGCCGCCGAACGACTGCCGCATCGAATTGAACCAGTCTTCACCAGGGCCGCGCCGACGCTGCACCATCTTGTAGGCGATGATCCCGAGGCCGATCGGCCAGTAGACCATGAAGCCCAGCACCATCGCGAGCAACTCGAACGAACTCCAGCGGCCGCTGCATCGCCCGCTTCGGCGCCATCCCCCGGGGTAGCCGGACCGGTCCACGAAATCGGGACCCGCCGCGGATCCCGTGTCAGATATCGAACTCATGTTCGTCTCCATCTGCGGGCGCCTGCGCCCCGGCTGGAACAGCATCGGAGTTGGACAGGGCGCCGCGCAAAACAGATCGGAGGCGAAATGTGTCACTTCAAGCGATGCCAGAACGGATTCGAGAGTACCTCGCTCAGATTGAGGGATCGACACCTGTCGGCATGTCGGCCACCGTGCCGAGGTAGGAGCGAACGCGTGTCCGGCCATGGACCGTGTCTCGTCGCGACGTGACGGACTGTGCTTCCTCGCCCGGGATCGCGGTCCGCTCCGGACCCGGCGAGACGGCCGATTCGGGTGCGAGATCAAGACCGGCTCCGGGGTCCGACGTTCCTGTGCCGATGCGCTCGCGAACGTCGCGGTTGGCGTCGGTGTTGACGAGCGGATCATGCGACTGGACCCGCTCGAAGCCGGAGGGGCTGACCGGCGCCGTCGGCGCGTCCGGGCTCCACCCCTCTTCCTTCCACGCGGTCTCCCGTTCGTCGAGGTTTACGGCGCCATCACGATCCAGAATGTCGATCGCCCGCTCGTAACCGTCGGGCCCTGTGTGGACCGCCAAGGCGATGCCGCCCCGTCGCAGGCCCTCGCGGTAGGAAGAGCGGTCCGACTCCGGCATGAAGACGAAGATATTGAGGAGCGATCGCAGGATGCCCACGTCCTCGTGCGGCTCATCGGCGATGTCCTGCGCCGCCCGTCCCCGCAGCAGTTCGATGTCGGACGTGGGGAAGCCCGCGGCCAGAAGGTCCGCATGCGCCTTGTCGGCGTCCCCTTGTGTTTCGAAGAACGCCGTTACGGTCTGGCGTCCTTCCGCCATCGCTGCGCTATCAGTGGTCATGAGGTTTCTCCCTTTCGCGATTGAAACGGCAACCGGTGCCGTCGCGTTCCACGAGGAGACAGGACCCGCCTGCCGCTTCGTGGCTCGGCTCGTGTCGCGCGGACGCAGCAATGGAAAACCGAAATGGCAGACGTCTTCATCACGGGTTCGTCGGATGGGCTCGGCCTGATGACGGGTCGTCTCCTGGCCGAACAGGGGCATCGGGTCGTGCTGCATGCCAGGAACGAAGCCAGGGCAGAGGCCGCTCGGGTCGCCCTGCCGCAAGCCGAAGCGGTGCTGATCGGCGATCTCTCGACGCTCGCGACCATGCGCGATGTCGCCAAGCAGGCCAACGGGTGGGGACGCTTCGATGCGGTGATCCACAATGTCGGGATCGGCTATCGTGAGCCGCGTCGCGTCGAAACCGCCGATGGCCTGTCGCAGCTCTGGGCCGTCAACGTGCTCGCGCCCTACGTGCTGACGGCCCTCATGCACAGGCCCGACCGGCTGGTTTATCTGAGTTCGGGCATGCACACCGGAGGGTCCGCGACTTTCGAAGACCTCCAGTGGTCCGGGCGCCGATGGAACGGAAGCCAGGCCTATGCTGACACCAAGCTCCAGGACGTGCTGCTCGCCTTTGGGGTCGCGCGGCGCTGGCCCGATGTGCTGTCGAATGCGCTCACCCCGGGCTGGGTGCCGACCCGGATGGGCGGACCCGGTGCGTCGGACGACCTCGGTCAGGCCCACCTGACTCAGGCCTGGCTGGCCGTGAGCGGCGACCCCGAAGTGCGGGTGAGCAGGCGCTACTTCTACCACCAGCGGCCGAGAGACGTGAACCCGGCCGCCGAAGACAAGGACCTGCAGGACCGCCTGCTCGATCACTGCCGCGACCTGTCCGGCGTCGCGCTGGCCTGAACCGAGCCGCCGACCCTTGTCTACGGGCGCGGTGATCTTTGGCCGAAGATGGCGCTGCCGACCCGGACATGGGTGGCGCCGAGCTGGATGCCGAGCTCGAAATCGGCACTCATGCCCATGGAGAGCTTCGCGATCCCATTGCGGTCCGCAATCGTTTTGAGAAGCGCGAAATGCGGCGACGCCTGCTCGTCGGCCGGCGGGATGCACATCAGCCCCTCGATGCCGAGCCCGAGCGTCTCGCGGCAGTGGCGCAGGAAGGCATCGGCATCGGCCGGGAGGATACCTGCCTTCTGCGGTTCGGCCCCGGTATTGACCTCGACGAAAAGCTTGATGGCTTTGCCGGATCTGGCGATCTCGGCCGCCAAAGCCTCCGCGATCTTCGGACGGTCCACGGTTTCGATCACGTCGAAGAGGTCGACCGCCTCGCGCGCCTTGTTGGACTGCAACGGGCCGATCAGATGCAGCTCGACGCCGTCGAAATCGGCCCTGAGCGCCGGCCATTTCCCCTTGCTCTCCTGGACGCGGTTTTCCCCGAAGACCCGCTGTCCTGCCGCGAGAGCCGGCACGATGTCGTCGGCCGGGAACGTCTTCGAGACCGCGACCAGCGTTACGGATTCGGGGTCGCGGTCGTAGTCGCGCGCTGCCCGATCGATGCGTGTCCGGATGGCCTCGAGGCGAAGGGGGAGGTCGGACATCGTCGGTTCGGGCACGGCGGGCACTCTTCGGTTCGGG
>CAXTME010000050.1:27452-33065 GCA_964245215.1 uncultured Lichenihabitans sp. | reverse complement strand
GCATGACGATCTGCAACATGTCGATCGAGGGCGGAGCGCGGGCCGGCCTCGTGGCACCCGACGACAAGACGTTCGCCTACCTCAAGGACCGGCCGAAATCCCCCAAGGGCGAGACCTGGGACGCGGCCGTCGCCTATTGGCGCACGCTCAAGACCGACGAGGGCGCGCATTACGACAAGATCGTTCGGCTCGATGCCGCGAAGCTGCCGCCGATCGTGTCCTGGGGCACGAGCCCGCAGGACGTCGTCTCGGTGGCCGGCACCGTGCCACGCGTCGAAGACGCGGCGAGTGACGACAAGCGGGCCTCGCTCGAAGCGGCGCTCGCCTATATGGGGCTGCGGGGCGGGGAACGGATCACCGATCTCGCCCTCGACCGCGTATTCATCGGCTCCTGCACCAACGGCCGCATCGAGGACCTGCGCGAGGTCGCCAAGATCGTCGAGGGCAAGCGCGTAGCAGGCAGCGTCAGCGCCATGATCGTGCCGGGCTCGGGCCTCGTGAAGCAGCAGGCCGAGAACGAGGGGCTCGACGCCATCTTCAAATCGGCGGGCTTCGAGTGGCGCGAACCGGGGTGCTCGATGTGCCTCGCGATGAATCCAGATAAGTTGAGCCCCGGCGAGCGTTGCGCCACGACGTCGAACCGCAACTTTGAGGGACGGCAGGGCTACAAGGGGCGGAGCCATCTGGTCTCGCCCGCCATGGCGGCGGCGGCGGCGATCGCGGGGCATTTCGTGGACGTTCGCGACCTCAGGGGCTGAACGATCGCTCCTTCAGGAGCAATCGACCAGGTGTCGCGAGCACGAGCGGCACGGAAGCATGTGGCCTTAGGACTGCTCCCCATGGCGATGAGGATCATCGACCGCGAGCGCACCGCGAGCGGAGCGTGGCGTGACCCAGCTTTATCCTGGGTCACAGGCCAAGTCGCTTCGGCGCACCGCGCCTCGCAATGACGAACGGTGAAGCTCAAGTCTTAAGCGGTGATTTGACCCACTCTGAAGGCGAGTTGAGGCGCTCCACGGCCCTGTAAGCCGCGAAGGTGGGCTCGCCGGGACGTCTGCCCATCATTGGACGTCCGGTGCGGATCCTCCCGGTCCATGCTGCACCGGCGTTTCGGGCAGCACGAGCGCACCCGGTGCCGAAATCGGTCGCGGTTCGAGGTCCTTCGCCGGGATCGCAACGGCCGCCAGCGGCAGCGGCGCGTTCGGACGATCCGGGAAGGTCGTTTCCCAGCCTCCCCCGAGCGCCTTGTAGAGCGCCACGAAATCGGTCGAGATCCCGGCGGTCGCCTGGCTGAGGTTCATCTCGGCTCCGAGCACCGTTTGCGAATTCTGCAACACGGTCGTGAAGGTATCGACGCCTTGCGTGTACCGCGCCCGCGCCAGCGTCAGCGCTTGCCTGGCGTCGACGACCTGCCGCTGGAGCCGCTCTCGCCGTCCCTGGTCGCCTTTCAGGGCCACGAGCGCGTTCACGACGTCGTGCCAGGCCTGCAGGACCGCCTTCTGATACGCGATGGCTGATTCCTGCTGGCGAGCCTGCTGCAGGACCAGATTGGATTTCAGCCGGCCGCCATCGAAAATCGGAATCGAGATGCTGGGTCCGACGCTCATGTACTGGAGCGACGAGCCGCGAAACACCTTGTTGGCCTCGAGGGCGTTGAAGCTCGGGTCGCCCATGATGGTCACGGTCGGGAAGAACTGCGCTTCGGCGACGCCGATCTGCGCCACCGCGGCATGGAGATCGGCCTCGGCCCGCCGGATATCGGGTCGACGCAGGATGAGGTCGGACGGGACCCCGATCGGAACGCGCGGCGGTACGGGCGGGATGGCGCGGTCGGAGATCAGTTCCTGCGAGAGGGCCAGAGGCGGCTCGGCCAGCAGCAGGCTGATCGCATTGATCTGCTGCACCTCCTGCTGCTGCAGTTGCGGCAGCTGCGCCTGGATCGACTCGACCTGCGACGACGCCGTCGCGGTGTCGAGCCCGGTGACGAGCCCCCTTTGCTGGCGCGTCTGCGTGATGTTGAGGAGATCCTGGTTGATCTTGATGTTCGACCGATCGATGCGGATCAATTCCTGCGTGCCGCGCAGCTGCACGTAGTCGCGTGCGAGCTCCGCTTCGACCGAGACAAGGGTATCTCGCCGCTGCTCGGCGGAGGAATCGACCTGCGCTTGGGCGCCCTCGATCCCCCGCCGCACCCGGCCCCACAGGTCGAGCTCCCAGGAGGCGTCGAAGCCGGCCGTATAGCTCTCGAACGGTCTTCCTATGGATTGAGTGATGCTGTTCGCACCATTCCCGGACGTGCCGCCCGTTCCCGACGCGCCGCCCAGCGCGTTGCTCGGAATGAGGCTGATGACGCCGTTCTGGCTGTATTGCTGGCGATAGATCGTGTTCGCACCGTTGACGGTCGGCAGGGCCGCGGCAGCGGCCGTCCCGAGCTGCGCACGGCTCTCGATCAGCCGGACGGAAGCCGTTTGCACATCGAAGTTCTGCTCGGCGACGCGCGCCTCGAGCTGGGTCAGGAGCGGGTCGTGGAAGAGGCGCCACCACTCGGCTTCGGGCGCCGCCGCGACCGTGTTCTTGAGCACGGGTAGGGGCGAACGGGCAGGCTTGCCGGTATCGAGATAGGTCTTGCTCTCGGCGACTTGGGTCAGGGGCGACACGAACTCGGGACCCACCGTGCAGCCGACGAGGGGCGCGCCCAGCAAGGCCGCCGAGAGGAGTCCCGGCAGGACGCGGGACGAGCGGGGCAAGCGCGGCATCAGTGTCCCCCCTCGCCGCCGCCAGACGCCTTCTTTTTCGAGATCAGGAGACAGAGCGGCACGACGCAGAAGGCGACCACCGCGGAATACTGGAACACGTTGTTGTAGGCCAGCACGGCGGCTTGGTTGAGATAGGTCTGGTAGATGTGCGACACGGCCTGATCGTGCACCGAGCCCGCGGCGCGACCGAGCGTGCGCAAGCTCTGCTCGGTCTGCTGCACCAGCATGTTGTAGCCCTGGTTCAAGGGCGTCATGAAGCCCGACAGATGAGCCTGATCGGCCTGCCGGCGCTCGGTCACCAGCGCCGTGGCGATCGAGATGCCGATCGCGCCCCCCACGTTGCGGAACATGGAGAACAGGGCCGCGCCGTCGCTGCGCATCGTCTGCGGCAACGTCAGATAGGCGATGGTGGAGATCGGCACGAACAGGAAGCCCAGGCCCGCCGTCTGGAACGATCGCATCACGACCAGCGTCCCGTAGTTGATGTCGGGGACGAGATAGCTCGAATACATCAGGGCCAAACCCATGATGATGAAGCCTATCATCACGATCCAGCGGGTCTGCACCACCTTCATGAGCTGGCCCACGATCGGGATCAGGATGATGACCACGATGCCGCCCGGCGACAGGATCAACCCGGACAGCAGCGCCGTATAGCCGAGCTGCTGCTGCGAGAACTGCGGGATCAGCACCGCGCTGGCGTAGAGGATCATGCCCATGGCGCCGATCAGGACGCAGCCCATGGCAAAGTTGCGGTCCTTGAAGACCTCGAGGTCGATGATGGGCTTCTTGGCGGTGAGCAGCCAGCAGATAGCGCCGAAGATGCCGATGAAAGCCAGCACCGCCATGATGACGATGAAACTCGACCCGAACCAGTCGTCATCCTCGCCGCGGTCGATCATGACCTGCATGCAGCCGAGTCCCAGGGTGATGAGCGCCAGTCCGACGTAGTCGATGCCCTTGGTCTTTTTCTTCTGCTTCTCCTTTTCCCACGGAGGGTCCTCGACCAGAATGAAATTGGCGAAGACCGCGACGACCCCGAAAGGAATGTTGACGAAGAAGATCCAGCGCCAGTCGAGGTGCTCGATGAGATAGCCGCCGAGGGTCGGGCCCAGCACCGGTGCGACGATCGTGGCGATCGCGGTCACGGCGAAAGCGGCACTGCGCTTGGCGGGCGGAAACGTATCGAGGATGATGGCCTGCTGGTTCGGTTGCAGGCCGCCGCCGAAGAAGCCCTGGAACAGGCGGAAAACCACGAGTTCGGCCAGACTGCTCGAGATGCCGCAGAGAAACGAACAGATGGTAAAGGCGACGAGGCAGATGAGAAAGTAGCGCTTGCGGCCGATCGTGTCGCTGAGCCATCCCGCGATGGTCAGGACGATGCCGTTCGCCACGAGATAGGCCGTCAAGGCATAGGTGGCTTCGTCGCTCGAGGCCGCGAGCGTGCCCGCGATATAGGGCAAGGCCACATTGACGATGGTGGTGTCGAGGATCTCCATGAAGGCCGCGAGCGTCACCGCGACCGCGATGAGCCACGGATTGTACCGGGGTTTCCAGCCCTGCCCGGCGGTCTGATCACTCATTTCAGCGTCACGGTCGGCACGACGCTGACGCCGAGCGGCAAAGGCTCCTCAGGCTTCAGCCCGGAGTCGATGACGATCTTGACGGGCACGCGCTGCACGATCTTGACGAAATTGCCGGTCGCGTTCTCGGCCGGAAAAGCCGAGAACTTCGATCCGGAACCGTGCTGGATCGAGTCGACGTGGCCCTGCAGGTCGAGATCCGGATAGGCGTCGACCGCGATCTTCACCTTCTGGCCGGGCCGCATGCCGTCGAGCTCCGTTTCCTTGTAGTTGGCCGTCACCCAGATGTCCGGCGTCACGAGCGACATGATCTGGGTCCCGGACGTCACGTAGTTGCCGGTGTCGACGTTGCGCCGCGTCACCCAACCGTCCTGCTGGGCCCGCACGACGGTGAATTCGAGATTGAGCTCGGACTGGCCGAGGTTCGCCTGGTCCTGCTCGGCCTGGCCCTGCAACTGGCTGACCTGGGTCTCGGATTGGCCGATGTTCTGCTGAACCGGCTCGGCCTGGGTCACGCGGGCCTGGGCCTGCGCCACCTGGGCTTCGGCCTGCTGGTAGCCCGACGACGTCGTGTCGACCTCCTGCTGGGTCGTCGCCTGCTTCGGCAGGCCCTTCTGCCGATTGTTGTTGGCTTCCTGCAGGGCGAGGTTGGCCTTGGCGGAATCGAGGTTCGCCTGGGCGAGCTGAAGGGCTGCGGGAAAGTTCTTCTTCGAGATTTCGACGCCGAGCCTCTGGTTGGCGATCTGTGCCTTGTCGCTGTCCACCTTGCCCTTGGACTGGTCGCGGTCGAACATGAATGGCCGCGGGTCGATGTGGACCAGGGCGTCACCCTTGTGGACGAACTGGTTGTCGACCACGTCGAGCGATACGACCTGGCCCGAGATGCGCGGTGCCACCGCCACGATGTAGCCGTCCGTATAGGCGTCGTCGGTCCCGACAAGGTTCTTGTGCGACAGGTAGTAATAGATGCCGTAGCCGATGAGCAGCAGTGCAACGATGACCGCGATCGTGATGACCAGAGGACGGCGGCTCTTGCGACGATTTTGGGATTCCTCGCTGTCCTTGCCCGATGCCTTCTCGTCGCCACCGGCGTCAGCCTTGCTCTTGTCGTCCTTGCCTTCGTCGTCCTTGCCCTTGTCGCGTTTGCGGTTCTCATCCTTGTCGGCCTGATCGCCATCACCATCGCGTCGAGAGTCGCGATCTTCGGCGGGCCGGCGCCGACGGCCTTCATCGCGGCGGTCGTCGTCGTCGCGGCGATCTAGATAGCCGCGATC
>CAXTME010000050.1:16669-27352 GCA_964245215.1 uncultured Lichenihabitans sp. | reverse complement strand
CCGCGATCACGGCGACCGTCATCACGGCTATCGTCGCGGCGAGTATCCTCGCGGCGATCCTGGTCGCGGGCGCGGCTCTCGTAGCGCCGGTCGTCATCGTCGCGGTCGACACCCCGTCGCCCCGGACCATCGCTCTTGCCGACTTCGAGGACATCCCTCCTGCCCCGTCGACGCGGCGGGCCGCGGTCGTCATCCTGAGCTGAAGCCTCGTCGGCATCACTTGCGGTCATCGTGGGATCATCCGAGACGTGCCGGGCGTGAGAATCGGGCTAGAACACGTTCGATCGAGCAAGCGCAAGGGCTTCTCAAATCCGGCGTTATCGCCTTTCAGGCTGGTGCATTCGAGCAACAGCTGACATGCTCCTCACAGTGCGGGCCGGGCGGTAATGCGTTGAGGATCACTAACCGAACCAGCAAGTTCGGTTATAAGGCGGGTCGGCAGTGGCAAAGTCAAGCGCGTCCAAGCAACCGTTCGAAGCCGTCCCGAGCCTCGTTCCCCGTGGCGAGCGACGGCGGCAGGAGATCGTGACGGTTGCCGAACAGGTTTTCCTGGCCAGTGGCTTTTCGGACACGACCATGCAGATGGTGGCCGTGAAAGCCTGCGCTTCGAAGGAGACGCTGTACCGGCATTTCGGCAGCAAGGAAGGCCTCTTTGCCGAGGTGGTGGGCATTCGTGCCCGTCGCCTCCTGATGCGGCTCGACGCCGAGATCGAGCGACCGAGCGACATCGCTGCGGTTCTGCGCGACCTCGGCGTGACCCTGCTCGAGATCATGACGAGCCCCGAGGTGATCTCGCTCATGCGGATCGTGGTGGCCGAGGCGCCCCGCGACCCGGGCCTCGGGCGGATCTTCTACGCGATCGGGCCCGAGCGGACCCGCTTGCGGCTGACCGAATACCTCACCGCGGCGCGGACGCGAGGCGAATTCCTGGGCAGTCATCCCGGTCTCGCGGCCAGCATCTTCCTCGGCGCCATCACGGCGCAATCCCATATCGAGCGGTTACTGCTGCAAGATCCGCCCGCCATGAGTGGGGATGAGATCAGGGAGAGGGTCGGCGAGGTCGTGGCCATGTTCCTGCTCCGCTATGTCCGGAGCGGCAGCACCAAGCCGCATCCTGCTGCTGGCCCCTGAGACGGTAGGCTCGGGGTCAGGGCGGCGCGGCCCTTTCGCGCAATCGGTTCTTGAAGATCTTGCCCGAGTCTTCCCGGGGCAGCGCCGGAACGACCTCGATCCGGCGGGGCACCTTCTCCGGCGGGAGGTACCCTGCGAGCCCTTGCCGCAAACGCTCGGCACTCGGATCCGTGCCAGCCAGTACGACCACGAAGGCTTGGGCCACCTCGCCAAGCTCGAAGTCGGGAACGCCGATCACGGCGCAATCCGCAACGCCCGGCAGCGCGAGCAGGACCGCCTCGATTTCGGCCGGGTAGATCCTGCTGCCGCCCGATCGGATCACATCATGCTTGCGGTCGGCGAGGTAGAGGTAGCCCTCCGGATCAAGCCAGCCGACATCCCCCGCCGTGACGAGGTCGCCGCGGCCGATCTCGGCCCGCGCCGCCTCGCGGCCGATATAGGTGAAGTCCTGCAGCGTCCGAGAACCCGCATAGATGTCGCCGACGATGCCCGGCGACTGCGGCCGGCCGGCATCGTCGAGCACGTGGAGCGCGATACCGGGAAGGGCACGTCCGACCGTGCCCGGCTTCGACAGCGCTTCGGCCGAGTCGTGAAAGGTGAGGAGGCCGGTTTCGGTCGACCCGTAATATTCGTGGATCACCGGCCCCCACCAGTCGATCATGGCGCGCTTGACCGCGACCGGGCACGGCGCGGCGCCGTGCACGACATGGCGTAGCGACGAGACATCGGCGTCCCGGCGCAGCGCCTCGGGCAGCGCCAGCAGCCGCACCATCATGGCGGGAACGAGGTGCAGGTGCGTGACGCGATGGCGCCCGACGAGGTCCAGCGTCTCCTCGGCCGAGAAACGCGGCTGCAGGACGAGATCGGCCCCTGCCCCGAACGCCAGGCGGCCAAACGCATTGGGGACCGAATGATAGAGCGGGCCGGTGACCAGCGCCGTCGCGGGCTCGGGCCGGTCGAAACCGTAGACCGTCAAGGCCCGTGAGGGAGGTCCGGACGGCGCGGCGGAGGAACGGCGGATGCCTTTGGGCCGGCCCGTCGTGCCCGACGTATAGAGAATGGCGGAGCGCAGGGCTGCGGTCGGTGCCGCGATCGGCGGGAATTGGGCGAGCCAAGCCTCCCAGAGCAGGGCCGCGGTCGTGCCGGTCGCCTCGTGCGACGCCGGGACCGGAAGGCCGAAGGCGGCACGGATCTCCGCCGGTGTCTCGACGGCGAGGACCGGGACACCGGGTGGCAGGTGCGGCAGGACGGGCCCGAGGAGGTCTTCGTGGCCGATGAGGACCTTGGCCCCGCAGTCGCGCAGGATGAAGGCGGTCTCGGCCGGGGTCGCGTGCCAGTTGACCGGCACCGGAGACGCCCCGGCGCGCGAGGCGGCGAGCGAGGCTTCGAAGAGAACGATATCGTTGCGAAGCAGGAGCGCGACCGCGTCTCCCTCGCCGACTCCCAACCTCGCCAGACCCTCCGCGGCCCGATCGGCGCGGCTCCTGATGTCGGCCTGCGAACGGCGGCGGTCGCCGGAGATCAGCAGAGGAGAATGCGCGTCGCGATCGGCGCCATCCGGCGGAAGGTTCGGCTCGACCATCCGCTGTTCCTGTCGGGTTTGTCGTGCGGAATGATGTCCGTCATCTCGCTCGTCAGCGCAAACCCTGTGCGTCGAGCCAGGCCATGAGGTCCGGCCACGGGATGTCCCGCGTGGTGTCGACCTCGAAGAGCGGGCCGCGCCCCGTGGGCGCGGCCCGGGCGCTCAGGGCGATCAGTTCGGGGATATAGGCCTCGCCCGGATGACCGGCGCTGCGAAGTTCGAGCCGGGCCCGATAGCGCTCCGCCAGGACGGCGGCCGGGGCATGGCACCAGATCTCGACGACACGCTCAAGACCCGCCGTCACGAGATGGCGCCCCAGCACCTCCGGAGGCTGGAAGCCGAACCAGGCATCGATCACCACCCGCGTCGCATCGGGCCAGTCGCCGACGGCATTGAAGATGATGCCGTAGCTGGCACGGCCGAGCTTCCGGTTATGCTCGCGGTCGCCGATGCCGAACTGCGCGAAGAGTGGGTCCTTGACGGTATCGAGCGTCATCAGCGGACAGATCAGGCGGGCCGCGACCCCGCGCGCGACCGTGCTCTTGCCGCTTGCGGGGATCCCGTTGACCAGGACCGCGACCTTCATGCCGGGGGTCCGGAGGGGATGCGCGCGGCTTGCAATGACGAGCCCGCGTCCGGATCCATGAGATGCTCGATCAGGGCCGACACGGCAGCCCCGATGACGCCCGCGTCGTCGCCGAGTCGTGCGGCGGCCACGGGGCACTGATACCAGGGCGACAGGGCCGGAGCCCGGGCGAGCGCCTGGTGGGCGGCCGTTCCAAGACCCCCGCCGAGCACCACGACGTCGGGGTCCAGAGCCGCCACCATACTGTCGATCGCGGCCCGCAAGGGGACGACCCACCGGTCGAGGACCGAGACCGCCACGGCATCGCCCGCCGCCTCTTGCGCGAACAGACCGTCGGCCAACAGGCCGGCCGGCAGTCCCGCCTCCGCCACGAGCCGCCCGAGGGCCGTGCCGGAACTGGTCGTCTCGACGCAGCCGCGACGGCCGCACGCACAAGGAAGGCCCGGATCGGATACGGTCAGGTGGCCCAGTTGCCCGGCCGTCGCGCGACCTCGTGCGATCTTGCCGTCGAGCGCTATGGCTCCCCCGATGCCGGTGCCGATGGTGAACATCACGACATTGTCGAAACCCTGCGCCGCGCCGGCCGCCATCTCGGCAACGAGCGCCATGTTGCAATCGTTGTCGATCACGACGGGCCGCTCCAAAGCGCGTTCCAGGTGATCGGCCAGCGAAGCGCCCGCAAGATCGATGTAGCCGCCCGACAGCACCGTCCGGGTCAGCGCGTCGACCCGGCCCGGAACCCCGACGCCGATGCCCGCAACGCTCGGATCGATCAGTTTCCGGCAGAGCGCCACGATACGGCCGAGGAGGACCAGAGGATCTCTTGCGATGGGTTCGGCATACCAGTCGAGGATTTCGCCGATGCCCGAGACGCGGGCAACCCGGAGATTGGTGCCGCCGATATCGATCCCGAGGGCGGTCGCGGGGTTTGACATGGACTAACTCCGATCTCCCATCTCAGACACCGGGCTGCTCTGCCAAGCGTTCATGCCGACTGCCGCAGCCCGGGTATCGGAGACGATCGGTCAGGGTTGTGTTCCAACTAGGCCTTCTATCAAATGATTCCAGCCGTTGTCTGAAAACTGGCGCAATGGATCGCTGGCTTTCCCAAACGTCGTCCACTGTGGTCAGGCCGCCTGGCTGTTGCGATGTCGCGCCACGACGGCCTGGATCTGCCTCAAGCGCGGCACTGCCACGGCCGTGAGCCGATCCCGCGTCACCGTCCGGTCGAGCGAGATACAGTCCTTCCACAAGGATCGTCCGGCGATGACGCCCGAGGCGCCGTTGCGCATGGCGACCTCGACCTGCCCGATGAAGGTCTCGTGGTCGACGCCGGCCGAGAGCACCGCCCAGGGCACCGGACCGCAGAGCGCCGTCACGGCCGCACAGGCTTCCTCGGTCCCCGGATAGGGCAGCTTGAGAACCTTCGACCCGAGTTCGAGGCACAGGCGGGCCCCGTCCTCGATGAGCTTCGGAACGAGAGCCTTGTGGTCCGCCTTGCTTTCGCCCGGCAGCTCGTAGGTGAGGAACTCCACGACCAGCAACAGATCCTCGCGACCGAAGTCCTCGATGCAACCGCGAAGGATATCGATGTTGTGAGGATTGGCCTCGGGGCGGTCGCTCCGGAGATAGACCATGATCTTTCCGCCGGTGCCGCCGAGCGCTCGCACCCGCCGGGCATCGATGCCGGGCACGAGGCGGGACAGGCGGTAGCCTTCGGGCGTGGTGTCGAAACCCGAGGCGTCGAGCCCGATCAAGAGGGCCGTGTCGCGCGCCAGGACGCCGTCGTCGACCACGTTCGGCACCGCGCAGATCGGGTCGAGCAGAATGCAGGAGGCCTGGCTCGCGAGGTAGCGCGTGAGGTCGGCCTTGGTCTCGCCCAGCATGGCTTCGGAGATGGCGGCCTGGTCGGCCGGCGTCGCGGCCATGATCTGGCGCATGCCGCCCCGCTGGTCGGCCGCGATCACCATCATGGCGCCGTCGGTGCCGCAGATCTGCTGGTAGCCGCGGTATTCCGCGGTGGTCATCTTGGTCATGGAGTTCGTTCCGGAGCGCGGGAGGGCCGCAGGACGACGCCGGAGGCGTCAGCCCCCGATCATCAGCTTCACCACTTCATCGTGGCTGGTATCTTCGATCCGCCGTTCGCCCGCAAGGCTGCCGCGGCGCAACACGACGATCCGATCCGAAACGGCGAAGATGTCCTGCAGGTTATGCGAGATGAAGAGCACGCCTCGCCCCTGCGCCTTCAACATCTTGATCAGCGCGATCACCTTGCGCTGCTCGGGCACGCCGAGAGCCGCGGTCGGTTCGTCCATCAGGATCACGCGGGCATTCCAATAGATGGCCCGGCCGATCGCCACGGCTTGGCGCTGACCGCCCGAGAAGCGGCCCACCGGAGCGTCGAGACGGTCGACGTGGAAATCCAGCTCGGCCATCGTGGCCTTGGCGGCGGCCGCCATCTTGCGGCGGTCGATCATCGGCAGGAAGCCAAAGGCGCGGCGCATGGGTTCCCGGCCGAGGAAGATGTTGGCGCCGATCGACAGGTTGTCGGCGAGTGCCAGGTCCTGGTAGATCGTCTCGATGCCTTCGGCGCGCGCCGCCTCGGGGGTCGCGAAGTCGGTCCGCTTGCCGTCGAGGCGGACCTCGCCGCCGTCGGCCCGGTAGACCCCGGAAATCATCTTGGTAAGGGTGGATTTGCCGGCGCCGTTGTCGCCCGCCAGCGCCACGACTTCGCCCGCATGGAGCGAGAGCGAGACACCCTTCAGGGCTTCGACGCCGCCGAAGCGCTTGAACACGGACCTGACGTCGAGGATCGGCTCCGCAGAGGCCAGCGCGCTCATCATCGCTCTCCGCCGAGCTTGCGTTGCGTCTGATCGACCAGCACCGAGATGATGATGACGACGCCGACCGCCACGAACTGCCAGAAGGGTTCGACGTCGATGAACACGAGCCCGTATTGGATGACCGCGATGACGAGCGATCCCGCGACCGTGCCGAGGATCGTGCCCGAACCGCCGAACAGGCTGGCGCCGCCGATCACCACCGCGGCGATCGAATCGAGCAGCAGGGGTTCGCCGGCCTGCGCGGCGCCCGCCGTGAACCGGGCCGCATAGAGCACACCGCCGAGGCCGGCGCAGACGGCCGACAGCAGGTAGAGCTTGCGCGTATGGCGGCCGACCCCGATCCCGGCCCGCAGTGCCGCCTGCTCGCTGGCGCCGACCGCATAGGTGTGCTGGCCGAAGCGCGTCTGGCTCAGGAGGTAGTGCATGGTGAGCACGAAGAGGGCCGTGATGATGACCACGATGGGGAACCCGAGGAAACGCCCATTGCCGAGAGCCGCGAACCAGTCGTTGGCGACCGGCACCGTGGTGCCGTTGGCCAGGAGAAAGGCGACCCCGCGGGCGACGCCGAACATGCCGAGGGTCCCGATGAAAGGTGGCACCTTGAGCTTCGAGATCAGCCAGCCATTCACGCCGCCCGGGATCAGGGCCACGGCGATGCCGGCCGCGATGCCGACCACCATGGCCAGGACCGGCGGCATCGTCGTGCCCGCGATGTTGGTGGCATGGGCCGCGACGACCGACGACAGCCCCATGATGAAGCCGACGGAAAGGTCGATGCCGCCCGCGATGATCACGAAGGTCTCGCCGAGCGCCAGCAGCAGGGGCGCGACCGCGAAGACCGCGATCGATTGCGCATTGTAGCTCGAGAGCACGAAGCTCGTGCCGTAACTCACCCGCGACCAGGTCTCGAAGACGATCAGCAGCAGGACGAGAAACAGCCACGCCCGCATGCCGGCGAGCCGGACGAGCCAGGGGGACGGAAGGTTCGCGTCGCGATTGGCGCGAAGGCGCGTGGTCGATTGTGTGGACATGCGCCAATTCGTCTCGAGGCAGAAGAACAGGCCGCCACCCAAGGGGCAGCGGCCTGCGGCAGAGGCGGTCTCAGTCCTTGTAGATGAACTTCGCGACGTCGGGTTGGTCGATGTTGGACTTGTCCATCTCGGTAAAGCCAGTGCCGATCACGACCGGGATCGATTGGCCGGTCAGGTGCGCATAGGCCGACATCACCCCATAATATCCGATCTCCGACGGATGCTGGGCGATGACCGCGTCGACGAGGCCGGACTTGATGTCTCCCACGATCGAGGTCGGGGCGTCGAAGCCCACGATCTTGACCTTGCCCGACATCCCACCCTGCTTCACGCCGTTGGCGGAGCCGAGCGCCGAGAACAGGTTGGCGCCGAACACGCCGGCGAGGTCCGGGTTTCGGGCATAGACCGACTGGAGTTGCGAGGCGGCCTTGTTGGCGTCGTCGTCGTTGAACTGCGTCTGCAGCACCTGGACGCCCGGATGAGCCTTCATCTCGTCCTTGAAGCCTTCCTCGCGCTGGTCGGTGGTGGAGACGCCGGGCTTGACGTTCGACACGTAGACCTTGCCCTTGTCGCCGATCGCCTTGGCCAGAGCCCGCGCCGCCATCTTGCCGCCCAGCACATTGTCGGAGGCGACGTAGGACAGCGGGAAGTCGGCGTCGCCCGCCCCCGTCTGGTAGTTGCCGGTGCCGATGAACGTATCGACGGTGATGACCGGGATCCCGGCGTCGGCAGCCTTCTTCAAAGGCTGGACGAGCTGCGTCTTGTCGGTCGGTGCGATCAGGATGGCGTCGGGCTTGCGGGCGATCACCGCATCGAGCACGGGTGTCTGGGTCACGGGATTGAAATCGGGTGCGCCCTGGAACACGAGATCGGCGCCCACGGCTTTGGCGGCAGCCTCGGCACCTTTCCGCATCGTGATGTAGAAGGCGTCCGTGGTCAGGCCCGGGACCAGCGCGATCGTAAACTTCTTCTGGGCTTGGGCACCCGTGGCGCTCAAGGCCGTCGCCAATGCCAACGCCAGAGCTGCAAGGCCCGTCATCGTCTTCTTCACTGTTTCCTCCATGTCAAAGCTTCACGCGTTTGCGACGACGACCGCCCTTGGGGCTTGTTCATCGTAGGGTGGACGCTAGGGGCGGCGCCCGATGGCGTCAATATAGATTTTGACTCGCGACAAGTTTCGCACTCGCGTGTTCGCATTGGCCTTCGCTACTTTTCGTGCTAGACCACATCGACTATCGCTAAGCAAACTCCAGAATTGGTGAGCAAGCGCCGCCATCCATTGAGCACCTATGCTTCAATGGATGGCGGTTGCCTGCCAGCGCAGGTTTTTGTTCGAGGGAGCAGACCTAACTGCACGAGCCACGACATCGAGATGCCGTATGAACGACCAAGCCATCAAGAATATGGCGGAGTTTTCGCTTCTGAGCGGCATCTCTCGACCGACTGTTTCCAAATACTTCAACGATCCGGCTAGCGTTCGCAAGTCGACGCGAGCGCAAATCGAGCATGCACTACAACGTTACGATTATAGACCCAATCTTTTTGCCGTTAATCTGAACAAGCGCAAGCCTAAGATCATCGGCATGGTGGTGCCGGACCTGATGGACCCGTTCATCGCGCAATTGGCGCAGCATGTCGAAATGCACTGCAGTGCCGCCGGGCTGTTCCTGATGGTCCTGAGTTCGCGTGGCGACGCCAGGCTCGAGGCGCGTGCCGTCGAAACCTTGCTGTCGCTGAAAATCTCGGGCGCCGTCGTGGCGCCGCTCGGTCGCAATTCGAGATCCGGCCTGATCGAGAGCCTGCGGGCGAGGGTTCCGGTGGTGTTCCTCGACACACGCCTCGACGAGGTGGCCCCGTTCGTCGGAACCGACAACGGCCAGAGCATGGCCCTGATGACCGACTATCTCTGCAGGACGGGCGAACGCCCCACCTTCTTCGACATGCCTCCCGTGAACAACAATGCCGCCGAACGACGCGACGCTTACCTGGCGGCCATGCGTCGGCTAGGCCTGCAGCCCGAGGTCATCGCGGTCCCGGGCCGGCGGGACTGGCGGTTCGAGGACGTGGCCTATGCGGAAGCCCTGCGGGTGATCGACAGCCCGGCAGGCTTCCCGACCCGAACGGTGCTCTGCGCCAACGACCGGGTCGCGGTCGGCGTCTTGGCGGCAGCCTTTCACCGCCGCATCAAGGTCGGACGCGATGCCGATTGCGGCCTCAGGGTCGCGGGTCACGACGATCAGCCCACGAGCCGCTATACCTCGCCTCCCCTCACCACCGTCGCGCAGGACGTGGAGCGGTTGGCCCATACGTCGCTCTCCATCCTGCTGGCCCGGATCGAGTCATCCGACACCGCCCGAGGGACGCCCGACCAGGTCCGGGTGTCTGCTCGGCTCGTCGTCCGCGCTTCGGCCTGACCCGACGTTTTCGCAAAGCCACTTCTGCTGTAGCGTTCCACGATGGCGTCAAACGACTCGACCGTGCCCGAGCAGCCCGCGATTTACCGTGGCGCCAATGCGCTTCCCGCCGTGCGTCAGGAGCGGATGCTCGACCTGTTGCAGCAGCGGGGCCAGGCGACCGTGGCCGAACTCGTGACGTTGCTCGACGTGTCGCGCGATACGGTCCGGCGCGATCTCGATGGTTTGGAGCAGCAAGGCCTATTGGTGCGCACGCACGGCGGGGCGGTCCGCAAGGACCGCATGGTCCGGGTCGACACCACGCTCGGATTGCGCATGGACGCCCACGCCGAGGCGAAGCGCAGGATCGGGCAAGCGGCTGCAAGCCTCGTGCGCGATGGGGAGACATTGATCCTGAACGGTGGCTCGTCCACCGTCGTCTTCGCGGCGGCCTTGGGTGAGCGGCGAAGGCTGACGGTCGTGACCAACAATCTGCGCGTCCCGCCCGTCACGCCCGAGGCGGCGGTCCGCGCCGTCTATGTCCTGGGCGGAACCTATTGGGCTGTCTCGCAGGTGACGATCGGGCCGATCGGACTCCCCGGCATCTCGGGTTTCGGGGTCGACACGGCGGTGATCGGCGTGACGGGAATGTCGTCGGCCGGCATAACCATGGGGCGGCTCGAAGAAGCCACCGAGACCGCCGGCATGATCGAGGCTGCCAAACGCACCATCGTGCTGGCCGACCAGAGCAAGTTCGACGTCTCGGCCTTCGCCCGCATCGCCCCCTGGAGCAGCGTCGATCACCTCGTCACCGACGCGCCGCCGCCGCCGGAGCTTGCGGAGGCGCTGGAGCGCGCCGAGGTCGACGTGCTGGTCTGCCGTTAGAGTGTGTCAGCCAGCTTCAGAAACGAAGAGCACCATCAACCGCCCGAGCGCACGGTCTGAGCCACAATTCTTTCGAGATGGTAGCTTTGATAGCGGGTCCTCGCGCCAGGCAGCTAGACGATACATGGGACATCAAATGTCAATTATTCAGTACACCCATGTCGTTTTTGGGATTTTCTGACTTATCATGCTCTACAGAACTTCTAATATAGTTCTACTAATTGCTGATGCA
>CAXTME010000050.1:0-16569 GCA_964245215.1 uncultured Lichenihabitans sp. | reverse complement strand
TAGAAATGCACACTGATAATTTGCAAAATACGCTTTCCTGTATGGCGTAATACACCCGAGTCAAGGTACAGAGACTGAAGCGGTTGCTGCGGAATGAGCGAAGCCCGCGCAGATCGCCTACTGACAGGACCGCCGCCCACGATCGGATTCTGCGCGGCCAGGCGTCACTCGTTTCCGCGCCTCATGCACTGGCGTAAACTGCCACCACACTTCTAATCTGCGTCTAAGCCCCCGTTTCATCTGTTAACGATGATAATTAAAAGTGCTGTGGTGACAGTTTTAGAGGCACCAACTCCATTGCTCTTTCTCCAAAAAATATAGACTGTAAATACCTTCATTAGAAATGAGAGCTAATACAATGAGAAATGTAAATTTAATTACTCTGGCTATGATTCTTACCGGTATTTCGAACTCAAGTTATGCACTTGGATTGCATAGCGGTAGTGGTAGCAGGAGTTTTTTTCAAGGAGAGTATGCAAAAACTCAGCAAGGTGTTGCTCAACCTGTCGTACAAGAAGCGCCGGCTGAGCCAGAGGTGGTTAAGGGCCACAAACACAAGCACAAGATCTAAAGGCTCACGCAAGCCGTGGGATAGCGGTCAGGCCGAAGCGATAGCACGAGCCAGGGCTTCAATCAGCTTGGGCTCGGCCGCCCGGGATGAGGCGGCCTCAATTGTTCGGTGGAGGGGTATTTTTCAGCGAACGTACGGAGCCTTCAGTAGCTCGAGCAGTTCCCGGTAGTCCTTCCGCCAATCCAGGCGCCGGTCCTCGCGAGCGTAGAGGTCTTCGAGCATAGCCTGCCTCTCCACCCGCACCGCCCAGGGCACCGCGACGGAGCGCGGCGGGACCCAGCTTCATCCTGGTTCACAGGCTGGGTCGCTTCGGCGCACCGCGCCTCGCAACGACGGACGGTGAAGCTCAAGCTTCAACGATGATCTGACAGTCCAGAGGCCGCATCGGCGTGGGCGATCCTCGAGGGGCTCCCGGTTACAGGACGAGACTGGCCGCCCCCACGAGGCCGGCCCGCGGACCGAGCGCCGCCACGACCACGGGCACCGTGCGGTAGGGAGCCAGGGCGCGTTCGCGGATCGTCGTTTCGATGCGGTCCCGCATCAGGTCGAAACCGGCCGCCACACCCCCGCCCATGATGATCCGCTCGGGCGAGTAGAGGTGCAGCAGGTTGGTGAAGCCGATGCCGAGCAGACGGGCTTCCCTGTCGAGCAACCTGCAAGCCAGGGGATCGCCGTTGCGCGCCGCCTCGACGACGTGCCGTGCCGTCACGGGCCCCGGTCCGGCCAGGGCCCGCAGGCCGGCGCCGTCCGGGCCTGCGGCGCCCCGCGTGGCGTCCCGGCCGAGCGCCGTCCCCGAGGCCAGCGCCTCCCAGGCACCCGGCGCACCGCCGAACAGGCTTTCCGTCGCATTGGCGTCGATCGTCATGTGACCGATCTCCGCCGCGAGGCCGCGGTTGCCATGCAGCAACCGGCCGTCCGCGATGACGCCGCCACCGATCCCCGTGCTGACCGTCACGAAGACCATGTGTTCGGTTCCGCGTCCGGCACCGAAGCGCCACTCGCCGAGGGCTGCCGCATTGGCATCGTTCTCGATCCGCACCGTCAGATTGAGGCGGGCCTGCATTTCGGCCGCCAGCGCGACGTCGTGCCAGCCCTCCAAGGTGGGCGGTGCGATCGCGAGCCCGGCCGTCGCGTCGAGCGGCCCCGGGGCCGCGATGCCGAGGCCGACAGGCCCGCCATGCCCGACCTCGTGTTCGATCCTGCCCAGGAGATCGACGATCTGCGCCATCACGGCGGCCGGACCGCCTCGGCTGTCGGTCGCGCAGGCCGTGAAGCCCAGCACCGCGCCGCTCTCGTCCACCATGGCGGCGCGAAGCTCGGTGCCGCCGAGGTCGACCGCCAGCGCGTGCCGCATCAGAGCATGATGCCAAAACGTCGGCACGGGTTTTTGGTCGACATCATGCTCTATTCCAATGAATCGAGAGGTCCGGGGCCGGCAGGGCATGCAGCCAGGCGATGCGCCGCGCGAGGTCCGGGTCGCCGAAGGCGAGCGACCCCATGACAACGGTCTCGGCACCAGCGGCCCGGAGCAGCGGCACGGTCGTGTCGCGGATGCCGCCGTCGGCGGCGAGCCGCACCGCCGCTTCGCGTCCCGCCCCGCGCAGAAGCTCCCTGACGGCCCGAAGCCGAGGACAGGCGGTCGGCGACAATCCTTGCCCTTTGACCCCGATGGCCGTGCCGAGCAGCGTCACGAAGGAGACGCGCGCGAGCCAGGGCACCAGGGCCTCGACCGGCGTTTCGACCCGCAGCACGAGTCCCGCCTCGCAACCGAGATCGCCGATCAGGGACAGTGCCTCGTCGACCACGGCGCCGTTCTCCGCGTGAATCGTGACGAGGTCTGCGCCGGCTTCGGCGAACTGACGGATCTGGTTCAGCACGATATCGCCCTCCACCATGAGATGGAGGTGCAGCGGCTTCGCGGTCAGGGCGCGGATCCGCGCCACCTGATCGGGAAAGAAGAGGAACGAGGGCGCGAAGCGGCCGTCCGCGACGTCGACGTGGTAAAGGTCGGTGTGAGGCTCGGTGCGCCGGATGTCCCTTTCGAGATTGGCGAGGTCGGCGGACCAGAGCGAGTATTCGCCGAGCATGCGCTCGCGCGGCAGGTCGGCGATCCAGCCTGCAGGGGACTTGGTCGAGGTCGTCATGCGTGGGGCTCCGTCGCGGCAGGAAGACGATCGAGGAACGTCGCCACGGCGGCGCGGAAGGCCGCGATATGCGCCGCCTTCTCGCCGGCTTTGGGCGGGATCCGAACCAGGGTGGCGCCCGGGATGGCCGAGGCCAGCGCCTCGGCGGTCGCCAGCGGATGGGCATGGTCGACCCTGTGGCCGATCACCAGGGTCGGCAGGCGCAAGGCCGCCGCCTCGGCCCGGGTCACGCCCGGGCCGTCGGCCGCGATATCGCCGAGGAGATCGGCCGTGACGGCAGCGTCGGGCCGATCGAAGAAGCCGAGCAACGACGCAAGATTGTCGGGCGCCTCGCGGCCGAGCATGGCGCCGGTGGGCGAGGACGCGAAACGGGCCTTGGCCTCCGCTCGGGATGCTGCGGCCCGCAAGGCGGCCGCGACCTCCGCATAAGGGCGCAGGTTCTCGGGCGCCGGATCGAAGAGCCAAGCGGGCCGAGCCAGGATCAGGGCGCCGACCCGGGCCGGATGGCGTACGGCCAGTCGCAACGCGATGGCGGCCCCCATGGAGATCCCGCCCGCCACGCATCGGCCGACGCCCCTCGCGTCGCAGAAGTCGAGGACGTCATCGGCGAAGGCGCCGATCGAGAAGGGGCGCCGGCGTCCCGGTTCCGAACCGCCCTGCGCCCGGCACTCGAGCGTCAGGCGGCGGACGGAGGGCAGGTCCGGCACGTTCTCGGCCACCTGGGCCTCGGAACCGCCGAGCCCGTGCTGGAACACGAGCGGCCTCCCGCGGCCGCGGTCGAAGCCCTGCAGCACGGCATCGTGGCGCTGGAACCGGATCACCGGAGACCGAAGCCCGACAAGGTGGCGGCGACCTCGGGCGCCTCGTCGGCCGTGAGCCCGTGGGTGACGACGGGCCCGTCGAAGCCGATGGCCCGGAGCCGATCGAAAAAGTCGGATAAATCGACGACGCCGCGCCCCGCCGTGACGAAGCGTCCGTCGGGCGCCCGGTCCTTGGCATGGGCCATGGCGACGGCGTCGCCCGCCACCGCGACGGCGTCGGCCACGATGCGCCGCGCCTCCCCGGCGGTGGCGCGCTCGAAGAGGTTCGCCGGATCGAGCACGATCTTCAGCCGCTTCGACCCCATGTCGGCGATCAGCTTCCTCGCGTCGCGCGCCGAGGTCACGACATTGGCCTGTTCGGGCTCGATGCCGAGATCCACCCCGACGGCTTCGGCGAGGATCAGCGCATGTTCCATCTCGCGCGCGAGGTCGAACCACGCATCGGGACTGCCGTTGTCGCGGTGGTGCCGCCATTGATCCTCTGGGTCGCGCGTTCCGGTGCAAAGCGTCACGAGCGGGATGCCGAGGCCGCGGGCGATCGCCACCGCGACGCGCAGCCGTCGCATCCCGATATCCCGTACGGCACGGTCGGGGTGGATCATGTTGTAGGTGGCCGAAAGTGCGCTGAGCGTCACGCCCGTGTCCCGCGCCGCCGCGGCGATGGACTCGATCTCGGCTGGCGACACCGCGTCGGGCATCGCGGGCCGCCCACAGCAGGCCATGTTGAATTGGGCGCAGGAGTAGCCGGCCCGCTTGACGGCCCCGAGAACCGTCGCGGCATCGGTGCCGGGGAACGTCTTGGCGAAGATCCCGAGGCGCATCAAACGGCCCCCCTCATGTCGGCGACCGAAACGGACTTGCCGGTGCGAACCGATTCGGCGATGGCCGCCATGGCGCGCACGGACGCGAGGCCGTCCTCGATCGTCGCGCCCCGCTGCGGCACTCCGTCGAGAACCGTCGCCGCGAAACCTTCGAGTTGCCGACGGAAGAAGTGCCCGTCGGCGCCGAGAACGCGCCGGGTCGTGGCGTCGCTTTCGTGAAAGATCTCGACGTCGCTGGCTCTATAGTACCAGGGGTTGTAGGTCTTGGCCAGGATGCTGCCGTGCTCGCCATAGAGCTGGAAGCCTTCGAACCAGTCCATCCGCACCGCGACCGTGAGATCGAGGTGGCCCAGCGTGCCGTCGGCGAACCCCGTTTCGACGAACCAGCAATAGGCTCCGAACCGCTCGGACAGCCGTGCTCGCACGTCCGTGATCTCGCCGCAGAGGAAGCGGGCCGTGTCGACGAGGTGGCTGCCGTGGGCCAGCATGAAGTAGCGGCGGAGGTCGGCCTTGGGGTTGCCGGCGGGCTTCCGCTGGAGCGCGCTGGTGGCCGGCAACGGTTGAACCGCATCGGTCATGGTGTAGCGATGGGTCGAGTCGCAATACCAGGCCTTCAACGCGAGCCTCTGGCCCATTTCGGCGTCGATGAAGGCCTTGGCGGCCTCGAGCCCCGGATCGAACCGCTTCATGTGGCCGACCTGCAGGACCTTGCCGCTCCGCGCCACCACGGCACGCAGTGTCTCGACCTCCTCGACCGCGGTACCGATCGGCTTCTCGCAGAGCACGGCCTTGCCGGCTTCGAGCGCCTTCTTGGCGGCCGGAACGTGCCAGGCATCCGAGGTCGCCACCACCACGGCCTCGACCTCGGGGTCGGCCAGCATGGCATCGTAATCCGTGAACGTCTTTTCGGGTCCGTAGAACGCCGCCATGCGGGCCAGGAGGTCCGGCGCGGCGTCACAGATGGCGTGGAGGTCGGCGTTGCGTGCCTTCGTGCAGGCTTCGAGGTGAGCGAACTGCGCGATAGGGCCGGCGCCCAGCACCCCGACGCGAAGCCGCCGACCGTCTTTCTTGATCATCCCTCGTCCTACCGCCGGTTGGCACCTGCCCGTTCATGAAGGCAGAGCATCGCAGACCCGTGTTGCAGTCAAGCAAAAAGGCGCAGATTACCGCAGTTTGCGGCAGCGCTTTTTCCATGTTGAGGAGCGCGAACATAACGCGGAGGGATGGCGAACGAAGCGGGCGTCTTGATCGTCTCGTGCGGTCTCGTACACTGGGGCTTCGGGCGCGGGCTGGTCGGCGGATCGAGCGAGGCGGGGTCGATGATCTTCAGCGTGGTGCCGATCGGCGACGATCGGTTGGAGACCACCAACGAGGCCGGGCAGCGCTATACGTTTCCGCTCGACGAATTACGGGCGACCCGCAAGCCGCCGCGTCCCGACCTGACGGTCGATTCCCTGCCGGTGCGGAGACCTCTGAGAACGCTCGAACTCGCCCGACAGGCCGCCGAGGATTATGCGGTATCGCATGGCCTCATCTGACCGCACGACGGCCACCTTCACCAATCGTTAACCACGCCCGGTCAGGATCTTCGTCGTTCCAACGGGAGAAGACCATGCAACTTGACGGCCAGCAGATGAAGCTCCTGCAATGGGTTGAGGCGAAACAGCCCGTCATCGGGATCTTCCACGTCATGACCGACATCAAGCCCATGATCGATCAGGGCTTCATCGAGAACCGACCCGTCCCTCGTTCGAAAGGCCAGCTCGTTATCACGGATGCCGGCAAGGCCGTTCTGAACGGCCCGACCGCGCATTGACGGCTGCGGCCGGTCCGGTCATCCCGGTTCACTGGTCTAGCGTGTGGCAGATCGGCAAAAGCTCGAGCTGCATAGATCGTGTTTGCGAGCGATCGAACTAGGCGGCGCGCCTGTGGGCTGCGACGGCTTGGCCGAAGGCTTGAAACAGCGCCCGGTTGATCGGATTGACCTGCGGGTCGTGTTCGGCGTGCCACTGTGCGCCGAGCGCGAAGCCCGGGGCGTCGGCGATCGAGATCGCCTCTATGGTGCCGTCCTCCGCGACGCCTTCCACGACGACCTGTCGACCGAGGTCGAGGATCCCCTGGCCGTGCAGGGAGTTGACCCTGATACGGTCCTGGCCCAGCAGGCGGGCGAACACGCCACCGGCCACGAGGCTGACGTCGTGCCGGTCCGCGAAGATGACTTCGGGGTCCGGATGGATGTCGCCGTTCTCGAGGCGTGGCATGCGGTGGTTCATGCGGCCCGGGAGCTCGCGAATCTCGGGATGCAATGACCCGCCAAGCGCGACGTTGATTTCCTGAAAGCCGCGGCAGATGCCGAAAATGGGCATGCCGCAGGCGATGCAGGCCGTGATGAGCGGCAGCGCCAGGGCGTCGCGCTCCTCGTCATAAGGCTCGTGCTTTGAATGCGGCTCGGTGTTGAAATGCGAGGGGTGGACATTGGCCCGCGCACCCGTCAGCAGCACGCCGTCGACAGCCGCCAAGACGTCCGCGATGTCCGTGACGCGCGGCGTGCCGGCGAACATCAGCGGCAAGGCATTCGCGACCTCGGCCACGGCGCGAAGATTATTGGTTCCGACGAGTTGCGTCATATACCGGCTTTCGACGACATAAGCGTTGCCGATCACGCCGATCACGGGTCTCGTCATCACAAGGGTCTCGCTTCCGGGTCCGACGTTAGAGGACGGTGGGGATCGGTCAATGGCGCAGCCATGTCTTGGCAACACGGCAGACCATCGTATAGGCCGGGTCGAAGACGTTGCCGACGTCGTAGCGCACGACCTGCCCCAGGAGGTGGCTCGCCGACACGACCGAGAAGCCGTGATCGGCCGTCAGCCAGTTCAGCATCTCGGTCGTTGCGTGCTGGAGCGCCTGGTCGAGCGGACGAGCGTTGCCGACCGTGAAGATATCGGTCGCGGTCTCGCCCCGCGGCCACGAGATCGTGCGGTTCTTCTCGACCGTGAGCCGGACCTCGACCTCGAAGGTCGTCTCGATGCCCGTGCCGACGATCTCGCCATCGCCTTGAACCGCGTGGCAGTCGCCGAGCGCGAAGAGCGCGCCTTCGACCGCGACCGGGAACCAGACCGTGGTGCCGACCCCGAACCGACGGTAATCCATATTGCCGCCGTTCTCGGCGCTGGTCGCGTTGGAGAAGGCCTGCCCGAGCGAGGGTGCCACCCCGAAACAACCGATCATCGGATGCAGGTCGAGCACGAAGCCTTCAAGGTCCTTCGGTGCCTGCTCCAGGCGAACGGTCAGCGTCTCGCGATCGATGATCCAGGTGAACCGTTCGGGCGCCGGCAGAGAGCGGACGAAGCCGGGGTCGACGACGTTGGCGGCAAGCGGCGCATAGGTCCAGCCGGTGTCGCGCGTTGGCGTCATGCGCAGGATCTCGACCCGAAGAGCATCGCCGGGCTCTGCCCCTTCGACGAAGATGGGCCCGTTGACCGGGTTGGGGCGCCGAGCCCTGGCCATGCCGTTGCTATCGAAACCCGCGGCATCGAGGGTCTCGGTGACGACGATGTCGCCGCTGGCGCAGCGCAGCACAGGCGCGTGGGTCCCCAACGTATTGTGCCACACTGTGGCGTCGAGGCGGTGCGTCGTCACGGGGAAGCCTTTCGAAGCTTCGGTCGGCGTGGTCATCCGGCCGGCCGAGTCCCGCCATGATCCACCAGGGACGATCGCCGGACAAGCGGCGTGACGACGGATCGTGCTGTCAGCGACGAGACAGGGATCGGGTGGAAGACGGATGCCGCAGGCTGCTCATGATCAGCCGACGCACCAGATCCGTGGCATCAGACGGAAACTCGGCGTTGATCTTCTGAAAGTAATCGGCGCTGACCGCGTCGAAACAACTCTCGAGACCCCCGATCAGCATCAATTTCAAAAACAACAAGAAGACGTGTTCTGATACGTTGTCCGCGTCATTTGCCAAGTTCACCAGAGAAACGACATCATCGAGTTCTTTCGATGTCGGGATGCGGCACGCGAAGCCACTCTGGATCCCGGCAGCGCGGTCGTGCAGCCGCCGCTTGAGCCAAATTCGAAATTCCCCAATCGTCATGTCACCGTTCTGCGGAGAAGGAACTCCAAATGTAGGTCTTGCCGTATTGGCATTCTAGGGGACTTTTCCTCCGGCACCATAAAGATCTCGTGGGTCAACCACGACCCTGCGTTACCTTCTTCCGCTCTGCTTCGATCATCATGACTTTCATATGCCAGACGATGCTTTATGATCTCGATCTCCTATGGACCTCATCGTAACTAGTCCCTGTGATCATGGGAGATCGCGGAGCACGGAAAACAATGTTGACGTCCATGTCAGCCAAGACCTGTCCCGACACTTCAAACACTGAAAACGACCTCGCTTTCGTCGTCGGGCAAGATCGCGAGGGGCACTGGCTAGCGGTCGAAACGCATGGTTTCGGGGGTGGCATCTTCCGGAGCCGGGACATCGCCGCCCACTACGCTCGCGAGGAATGTCACCGGCGACCCGGTGCGGTGCAGTTCGCCGACGAGCCGATCAGTCTGTCGATTTGACGGACGGCAGGGAAACGACACCATGTTCGTACAGGGATCCATCACGGCGCTGGCGACACCCTTCACGGCAAGCGGCATCGATGAGAACGTCTTTGCCGCCTTCGTCGACTGGCAGATCCAGCAGGGGACCAAAGGCCTCGTGGTGTGCGGCACCACCGGTGAAGCACCCACGCTGACGGCCGCCGAGCGGCGACGATTGACGCAGATCTGCGTAGAACGCGCGGCGCGACGCGTCCCGGTCATCGTCGGCACGGGCACGAATTGTACCGCCACCACGATCGAACAAACACGGGCCGCGAAGGCGGACGGCGCCGATGCCGCGCTCGTCGTCACGCCCTACTACAACAAGCCGACCCAGGAAGGCCTCTACCGCCACACTGCTGCGGTGGCGGACGCGGTCGACCTGCCGGTCATCCTCTACAACGTCCCCTCACGGACCGGCGTCGACCTCGAAGTCGGCACGGTCGCGCAACTCGCGGCCATTCCATCGATCATCGGCATCAAGGATGCCACAGGCGACCTCGGCCGGCCCCGCGCGACGGCGCTCGCGGCCGGCCGTCGCTTCATCCAATTGTCCGGCGATGACAGGAGCGCCGTCGCGTTCAACTTCGCCGGCGGTCGGGGCTGCATTTCGGTCGTCGCGAATGTCGCTCCGGCGCTCTGCGCGGACCTGCAACAGGCCTGCCGTCTGAAGGATTGGACGGCGGCGCGGTGTCTTCAGAACCGGCTCGAACCGCTGCTGGCGGCGCTGACGCACGAATCGAACCCCGGACCGATCAAACAGGCGCTGTTCTTCGTTTGCCCCGGCTTCGACCGAAAGCCACGGCTGCCCCTGGTCGGAGTGTCGGCCAGCACCGCCTCCGCGATCTCGGCGGCGCTCGCGAGCCTCGACCTTTACCCTCCACCGGCATGCGGCAGGGCTGCCTGACGCGAAGGCTCAGCCCTGCCCTGGATCATGCAACGGGTTGCTGCGGCGCTACACTTTCGCCGGACGCTGTGTAACGCTCGAGCTTCCGGGCCGGGCTGACACACGACAGTGCACCGCCTCTAAGCCGGGGGGGCCGACTGGTCCCAACAGATGAATCATCGGTTGGGGTCGGACCACTAGATCAGCTTGAGCCGCTTCGCTTCCTGCTTGGCGACGGCGTGCACATCGGCCGCTACGTCTCCAGGATCTTTCGGACCGGGGCCTTCCTGCACCGGCCCGAGCACGAGGTCGCCAGCCTCGACATGATAGGTGAATACGTGCCCGGTGGGCCTGTGACGCAAAGTGAGCGCCGCCGAAGTCATCGTCAGTACTTCCACGTCCATTCAGGTTACCTCGGCACGGATAGGCGCCGACCGGCATGGGTTCGATCCCGTATGGCGCGATCAAGTATCTGGCCGATCTCGCTTCGCTAGCAACCCCGTCCACCTCGTCGCGCCGTTTGGTCACAAGGCGTCGATCGGACGAACTGGCACCGTCCCGTCGACGTCGTGAGATGCATCACCGCGTCCGATGGATACCTCGCCGTGGGAGCATGAGCCGACGCTCGGAATCCCACTCAGGTCGTATCACCATATGGTTTACTCGAAGGTATTTTTAACCGAGCATTTCGCCAAAGTTCTCGATCGTGAAACTTCGACCTAATTCGGACCGTATCTCCGAGCGTCGCAAAGCTTCAGGTCGGTCATGAACATAATAATTCTCGAAGACGATCCCATGATAGCAACTCATATCTCCAATTTAGTAGAGAATTGCGGCAATCATGTATCGGGAGTAACCGGCGACGCCGACATGGCTGTCTCTATGGCGATCGACCTTCGTCCGGATCTCATGATCGCTGACATCGATTTGGGAGAGGGTGGTGACGGAGTAGAAGCTGCCATCAATGTCAGAGAGCAAGCTCATATCAAAAGCATTTTTCTGACTGGATCGAGCGATTTCGCGACGAGAGATCGAGCCCAGGCGGCCTGGCCTCTGAATTTCATAACGAAACCGTTCTCGCAGGAGGCCTTTACGGCTACTCTATTAGGAGTCGGAAGATTGTTAGAGGACGACCTGGCAAAGCGATACACATCATAAGCGGTCCGGCCCCTTCCCTTCGATCGGACGCGGGACGCCGTGGCGAGGGTCTGCGGTCCATCTTCGTCTTTTCGGTCAGAGTTGCATCAGCCCCATCGACGCCTTGTCAATGCCGATGACGTTTCGGCCTGTTCGGTCGAGCAGAAGCCGATTCAGGCGGCCGCTGATCCGGGCAAGGACAGGTCTGTTCAAGCAGCGGGGACTGGGTCATCGCTCTGTCTCCGGCAGAGACCGGGGTGCAGACGCAGAGCGATACGGCCATTCCCAGCGCAAACGGCGTGCTGGTCGGACGCATCAGGTCGCCCCTTCCTGATCCGTTGCCGATAGCAGCCCTCCCATCTTCGCTCACTCCCTGGAGTTTACTTTCCGTGCCTCCGCCACGAAGGCCGAACTCTTCGCACGACGTTCGCCGGCCTGCCACTCCGATAGCACACAGCCTGGCGAGGTATAGGTCTCGGCATGGAGCGCGGTGGCGAAGTCGAAGCCGCCCAGAGCTTCGGGGCCTGTCGCTTCTAGTGGTCCGACCCAAACAGATATTTCATCTGTTTGGACCAGTCGGCCCACCAGTCGGTGCTCTAGGCCGAGATCAGGATCGCATGGAGTTCGTCCGGCGAGCGGGCGGCCCGGAGGGCAGCGGTCGTCGCATCGTCCCTCAGCCGTCGCGCCACGCAGGCGAGCGCATTGAGGTGCTCGCCATAGTCGTCCGTGGGTAGCAGGAGCAGGAAGACGAGGTCGATGCGCTGACCGTCGATGGCATCGAACGCGACCAGCGGCCGGAGCCGCGCGAAGACGCCGATAGGTCGAGCCAAGAGCGCGAAACGGGCATGCGGGATCGCGATACCGCCCCCCATGCCGGTCGACCCCAGGGTCTCGCGCACCTTCAGGGCTTCGACGATCATTTGGGCATCGATGCGGGCCGATGTCGCGGCACGCTGGGCGAGCTCTTCGAGAAGACGCCGCTTGTCGGGAACGCGAAGGTCGAGGACCACGTCCTCGCGGGACAGGAAATCGCCGATGGTCATGGATATCTCCGGCCGATCCTCTGGCCGGGCCTCCCGGCGGCGCCGCTGATCATGTCTTCCCCACTCAATCGGGCGCGCGAAGCCGGTAGCCGACGCCAGTCTCGGTCAGGATGTAGCGGGGCCGTTCGGGATCCGGTTCGAGCTTCTGCCGGATCTGGCGCACGTAGACCCGCAGGTATTGGGAGTCCGTGGCCGAGCCCCAGATCTCGCGCAGGATGTGCGCGTGGGTCAGCACCTTGCCGGCGTGCAGCACCATGAGGCGCAGCACCTCGTATTCCTTCGGCGAGAGCCTGACGTCGCGGTCGCCCATCCTGACGATACGGCGGACGAGGTCCACCGAAAGCTCGTCCACCTTGAAGATC
Organism: uncultured Lichenihabitans sp.; assembly: GCA_964245215.1. Classification (GTDB taxonomy): domain Bacteria; phylum Pseudomonadota; class Alphaproteobacteria; order Rhizobiales; family Beijerinckiaceae; genus Lichenihabitans. The sequence goes on along the minus strand of CAXTME010000050.1, from coordinate 4,188 downwards.
GGCCGCTCTCCCTGCACGGCGAGCTGATGGCGCAGCGCGGCCCGCAGGCGGGCCAGGAGTTCGTTCATGCCGAAGGGCTTGGTGACGTAGTCGTCGGCGCCGAGATCGAAAGCCTCCACTTTGCCCGTCTCGTCCCCCCGGCTCGACAGGACCACGATGGGAACGTTCTCGTCCCGTTCGCGGATGACGCGCAGGAGCTCGTGGCCCTTCATGTCCGGAAGGCCGAGATCGAGGATCACGAGGTCGACCTTCTCGCGGCCGAGGAGGTCGAGCGCGGTCCTCCCGTCGGGCGCCTCGTGGATGTGATAGCCCTGCGAGGTCAGGCCCATGCGCAGGAGCTTGCGGATCGGCGGCTCGTCGTCGATGACCAGGATGCGGGTGGCGGGCGTGCTCATCGGCCGGTGCTCCGCTTTGCGATGGCGACGGGGGCCTCGAACGTCAGTGTAAAGACCGCACCCGTGCGATCCGTCCGGTTCGTGGCCGTGACCGTGCCTCGCATGGCTTCGACGAAGCCACGCGCGATGGCGAGGCCGAGGCCCGTGCCGGCGCGAACCCTGTCGCCTTTCCGGGCGCGGTAGAACTTGTCGAAGATCCGCTCGACGTCCGCTGGCGGGAGGCCGTCGCCCTCATCGAGAATTTGCAGATGGATCTGTCCACGGTCCTGCCAGGTCTGCACCCGGATCGTCGATCCGGCCGGAGCATATTTCGCGGCATTGTCGAGCAGGTTGAACAGGGCTTGTTCGAACAGCACCGCGTCGAGATCCAGGACCGGCAGGTCGGGGGCGGTCTCGACCACGACGCGGTGCGCGTCGAGGATCTTGCCGGCCCGCCGCAGGGCGCTGTCGACGATCTCGCCGACATCGTGTTCGGCGAAGTTCGGCGTGACGGCGCCCGCTTCGAGCCGGGTCATGTCGAGCAGATTGGCGATGAAGCGGTTGAGGCGCTCCGCCTCGTCGATGACCGTCCCCAGGAGTTCGGTCTTGCTGGCGGGGTCGAGGGCTCCGTCGAGGTCCCGCAGCGTGCTGGCGGCCCCGAGTACGGAGGCGAGCGGCGTCCTGAGATCGTGGGAGATGGAGGTCAGCAGCGCCTGCCGCAGGCGGTCCGTTTCGGTCAGCAGCTTCGCCCGGTCGAGGTCCTGGACGAGGCGAACCCGCTCGATCGCCAGCCCGCCCTGGTCGGTCAGCGCATCGAGCAGCCGTCGCCGCTCGGGCGTCAGCATCGGCCCGGGGACATCGCTGTCGATGCCGACGACGCCGATCGCGCCCCGGCCCGTGTTCATCGGCAGGAAGAGGCGCTTGGCGCCCGGCAGGGTGTCGGCGCTCCGGCCCGCGGCCCTGTTGTTGTCGAAGCACCATTTGGCGGCCCCGATGTCGGCTTCGTCGAGCTGGTCCTCGGGCGGGTAGCCGGCCGCGACCGCGATGCGCCCCGCCTCCGGCAGGAGCACCACGACCCGGACCTTGAGCATCGACGCGATCTGGAACACCGTCGCCCACAGCACGTCGTCGAGGTTGCCGCAACTGGCGAGCTTGCGGCTGAAGCCGTAAAGCGCCTCCGTGGCGCGGGCGCGCCCTTGGGCGATCACGGCTTCCGAGCGGGTCCGGGCCGCGAGGTTCGACACGAGGACGGCCACCACCGTGAAAAAGAACAAGGCCGCGATATTGCTCGGGTCCGCAATGCTGAAGGTATAGAGCGGCGGCAGAAAGAAGAAGTTGTAGCACAACGATCCGCCCACCACGGCGCCGAGCGACGGGTAGAGGCCGAACCGGACCGCGACCACGACCACCGCGGTGAGGAACACGACTTCGACACTCTGCACCGCGAAGAAGCGCTGCACGACCTGCGAGATGCCGAGCGCGACCGCGACCGCGAGGGCCGCCGCGAGAGTGGGCTTGGCGTCGAGGGACGGTCCGTCCGGCGCGGCCCGGACACTCTTGCGCGGCACGAGTTCGGCGCCCTCGACGGCATCCCCGGCGATGACGTGCACGCTGATGTTGCCGGAGCGATGCACGAGGTCGTGCACGATCGAGCCGTGCAGCAGCTCGAAGAGCTGCGAACGCTCGGATTTGCCGATCACGATATGAGTGACGTTGTTGTCGCGCGCATAGGCGATGACATCGTCGGCGACACGCCGGCCGGCACCCGGCGCCGTGACGGCTTCGCCCCCGAGCCGGTCGGCGAGGCGCAGCGTGTCGGCGATGCGGTCGCGCTCCACGTGGCTGAGCGACAGACTGCGCCGGCCCTCGACCGAAAGCGCGATCCAGGGCGCGCGCAGACGATCGGCCAGGCGCTTGGCGTAGCGGACGAGCCCTGCGCAGCGCGGGTCCTCGCTAATGCACACCATGACCCGCTCGCCTGCGGCCCAGGGCCCCGCGATGGCATGGGCCTGCATATGCGTGAGGAGCTGGTCGTCGACACGCTGCGCGGTGCGGCGCAGCGCGAGCTCCCGCAGGGCCGTGAGATTGCCGGGCGAGAAGAAATGCTCCAGCGCGCGCTCTGCCTGATGGGGCAGGTAGATCTTGCCCTCTCTCAGGCGCTGCAGGAGGTCGTCGGGCGCGATGTCGATGATTTCGATGTCGTCGGCCTGATCGAGGATCGAGTCCGGCACGGTCTCGCGCACCCGGACGCGCGTGATCTGGGCCACCACGTCGTTAAGGCTCTCGACGTGCTGGATGTTCAAGGTCGTGTAGACGTCGATGCCGGCCGCCAGCACCTCCTCGACGTCCTGGTAGCGCTTCGGGTGGCGGCTCCCCGGAGCATTGGTGTGGGCGAGTTCGTCGATCAGCGCGATCTGCGGGTGGCGTGCGATGAGACCGTCGAGATCCATCTCCTCGAGCCTGCCACCCTTGTAGTCGACCTCGCGGCGGGGCAGGACTTCGAGACCCTGAACGAGGGCCTCCGTTTCGCTGCGGCCGTGCGTCTCGATCACCGCCGCCGCGACGTCGAGGCCTTCGCGCATCCTGGCCCGCGCCGTCGTGAGCATCTCGGTGGTCTTGCCGACGCCGGGGGCCGCGCCGAGAAAGATCTTCAGCCGTCCCCGTTGGCCTCCCTCCCGTCGCGCCGCGGCCAGGAGAGCATCCGGCGAAGGGCGCTTGTCGCGGTCGTGTCGGTTGTCGGCCATCTTCACCTTCCGCCGGTCGAAGCGTCGGGGAGGCCCCCGGCGGTGGCGATCACTTCGGCCGCAGTGTGTCGAGCGCCTGGTTCAGCGCAAGCACGTTGACTCGCGGCTCGCCGAAGAGCCCCAGCGTGCGGCCTTCGACATGGTCGTCGACGAGCGTCTCGACGCGGTCCACCAGAAGGTTGCGCGCCTTGGCGACCCGCCGCACCTGGAACAGGGCGGCCTCGGGCGAGATATGGGGATCGAGGCCCGACGCGGAGGTCGTCACGAGGTCCATCGGAACGGGCGCTCCGGGGTTCTCGGCCTTCAGCTTGTCGAGGTCGCCCTGCACGCGATCGATCAGCGCCTTGTTGGTCGGCCCGAGGTTCGAAGCGCCGGAACTGTCCGCCGCATAGGGGGTCGGCACGGTCTTGGTCGGGTCCTTCGGGTCCGGTTCGGTCGTGGCCGACGGGCGGCCGCGGAAATAGCGGTCGCTGGCGAAGGCCTGGCCGATCAGCTCCGAGCCGATCGGCTTGCCATCCCGGTCGAGCACGAGGCTCCCCTGGGCCTGATGGGGGAACAGGAGACCCGCGGCGCCCGTGACGGCCAGCGGGTAGGCGAGGCCGGTGATCAGCGTCAAGGCGATGAGCAGCACGACGGCGGGACGGATCTGGTTCAACATGGTCGGGGTCCGATCAGGCGAGGTGGAGGGAGGAGACGAGGAGATCGATCGCCTTGATCCCGATGAACGGCACGACGATGCCCCCGAGGCCGTAGACCAGCAGGTTGCGGGACAAGAGCGCCCCCGCCCCGATGGCCCGGAACTTGACGCCCTTGAGGGCCAGCGGGATCAGCGCGACGATGATCAGCGCGTTGAAGATGATGGCCGACAGGATGGCGCTCTGGGGCGAGGCGAGGCGCATCACGTTCAGGGCCGCGAGCTGCGGGTAGAAGGCGAGGAACATCGCCGGGATGATGGCGAAATATTTGGCGACGTCGTTGGCGATCGAGAAGGTCGTGAGGGCGCCCCGGGTCATCAGCAGCTGCTTGCCGATCTCGACGATCTCGATGAGCTTCGTCGGGTCGCTGTCGAG
>CAXTME010000049.1:0-33104 GCA_964245215.1 uncultured Lichenihabitans sp. | reverse complement strand
CGAGCGGCCGACCGACGCCCAGGTGATCGGCGCCGTGCAGCGGGTCGGCAAGCCGTCCGATGTCGTGGTCTGCGCGGCCGGCGGCCTGCCGGGCGAACTGCACAAGCTTTGGAACGCCGGGGAAGCCCTCGGCTACCACCTCGAATATGGCTATTCCTGCATGGGCTACGAGATCGCCGGCGGCCTCGGGGTCAAGATGGCCTTGCCGGATCGCGAGGTGATCGTGATGGTGGGCGACGGGTCCTACCTCATGCTGAATTCCGAGATCGCCACGTCGGTGATGCTGGGTTTGAAGCTCACGATCGTCCTGCTCGACAACGGCGGCTACGGCTGCATCAACCGGTTGCAGGGCGAATGTGGGGGCGCGCCGTTCAACAATATGCTGGTCGATACGCGCCACGTGACCTTGCCGGCCATCGATTTCGTGGCCCATGCCCGAAGCCTCGGTGCCGAAGCCCGGAAAGTGGCGAGTCTTGCCGAACTCGAAGATGCCGTGACGGCGGCTCGCCCACGCAACGTGACGCAGGTGATCCTCATCGACACCGATGCCGGACCTTCGACGGATGCGGGCGGCTTCTGGTGGGATGTCGCGGTCCCGCAGGTTTCGGTGCGCCCGCAGGTCCGCGAGGCCTACAAGGGTTACGAGCAGAAGCGCAGCCTTCAGAGAAGCGTGAACTGAAGCCGCGTCTGCAGGATTAGACGTTTCGAGAGGGATCTACGAGCCATGACGATCCGCATCGGGGCCAACCCCATCGGCTGGTCGAACGACGACCTCCAGGAGATCGGCGGCGACACGCCGCTGGAAACCTGCTTGGCCGAAGCCAAGGAGGCCGGTATCGAGGGGATGGAACTCGGCAACAAGTTTCCGCGTCGGCCCGAGGCGCTCAAGGCTGCCCTCGCGCCCTTCGGCCTTGCCTGCGTCGGCGGTTGGCACTCGATCGAACTGCTCGAGCGCTCGGCGCGCCAGGAGTTCGACCTTGCCAAACCTCACCGCGACCTCTTGATCGCCATGGGCACCGACGTCTTCATCGTGGCCGAGACATCGAACGCCATCCACGGTCGGCGCGATCTGCCGCTGTCGCGGCGCCCCACGCTCGCGGCCCATGAATGGGCCGCTTACGGCGCCAAGATCACGGAACTCGCCGAACTCCTGGCCGCCGAAGGCCTGAAGCTCTGCTACCATCACCACATGGGCACGATCGTGGAGAGCGAAGCCGACATCGAAGCCTTCATGGCGCATACCCGCCCGCCCGCCCATCTTCTGCTCGACACCGGCCACGCCACCTGGGGCGGCTCGGATCCTGCGGAGCTCGCGATGCGCTACCGGAACCGGATCAGCCATGTCCACGTCAAGGACGTCCGCGAAACCGTGATGGAACAGGCGCGTCGCGAGGATTGGAGCTTCCTCGATGCCGTCCTGGGCCAGGGCCAAGAGCTCGGCATCTACACGGTGCCGGGCGATGGCATGGTCGATTACACGGCCGTGTTCAAGGCGCTGCCCGGCTATGCGGGCTGGGTCGTGATCGAGGCCGAGCAGGACCCCGAGAAGGCGAACCCGCTGCATTACGCCACGATGGGCGTGGCCCATCTCAAGCGCGTCCTCGTCGAGGCGGGATTGCGGTAGATGAGAGGCCACCCTCCGGCGTCGTTTGGGGTCTTTCCCCGGAACCGGCAAGGTGGCGCGGCCGAAGGCCGAGACGGATGAGGTCGGCGGCACGGAACGGCCGGCGTCAAGGCGCGCGGCGGGCAGCCCCACCCGACGCCTTCGAGCGCCTTCCCGTTTCGGGGAGGGACACCAGTTCCCAACGCTAACCCAAGGTGCCCGCCATGCCGCAGTCCCCTCTCCTGGTCCACCCGTCGGTTCCCGACCGCGAGGGACGCGTTCACGCGGTCACGCCCGAGAGTGCCGGCTGGACCTATGTCGGCTTCGAGGCTTTTGACCTCGCCGACGGCGGCAGCGTGGTGCGCGAGACGGGCGACCGGGAAGTCTGCCTCGTCCTGATCTCGGGCCGCGCCCGCGTGACCGCGGGTGACCATGATTTCGGCGTCATCGGCCAGCGCTCATCGGTTTTCGAGGGCTTGCCCTGGTCCGTCTACGTTCCGGCGCGGTCGCGCTACCGCGTGACCGCCGAGGGAGCTTGCGAGATCGCGGTCTGCTCGGCGCCCGCGACGGGGCAGCGCCCCGCCCTGCTGATCGCGCCGGCCGACGTCAAGGAAGAGACCCGGGGCAAGGGCTCGAACGTCCGCCACGTCCGCAACATCCTGGCCGATTTCGATGACAGGGCCGAGAGCCTGCTGGTCGTCGAAGTGGTGACCCCGGCCGGCAACTGGTCGAGTTACCCGCCGCACAAGCACGACCAGGACAACTTCCCGCACGAGACCTTGCTCGAAGAGAGTTACTACCATCGCCTGACGCCCGCGCAGGGCTACGGAATGCAGCGCGTCTACACGGACGACCGTTCGCTCGACGAGACGATGAGCTTCGCCGACCGCGACGTCGTCCTGGTGCCGCGCGGCTACCATCCGGTCGGCGCGGCGCATGGCTATACCCTGTATTACCTCAACGTGATGGCGGGACCGAAGCGAACCTGGCGGTTCCACAACGACCCCGACCACGAGTGGCTCACGAAGGGGTGAGCACCAAATCCCGACACAGTCGCGACGCGGCACAGACAGTGTTTCGCTCGCGTGCGGGAGAAGGAAGGTAAACCGATTATTTTCCGGACCAGATCTTCGTATAGGCCTTGCGGTAGCCGTTGTCGGGGTCGAACATGTTCTTCGGGCCGCCGTCATAGGCGATGTTGTCGGCCGTCACGAGGTGGATGCCCGACACATAGCCCGACCAGGGCTGCTTGTTGAAGGCGCGATTGAGTTCGTCGACCAATTGCCAGCCCTGCTCCTGGAGCGGTTCCGGCACGGTGGCCATCTGGTTCTGCTGCGCCCGGATGCGCTGGAAGGCAGATTCGGAACCGTCGCCCGCAGAGATGTTGTGCGGGGTGTCGGTTCCCGACTTGCCGGCCGCGGAGAGCGATGATGCCATGAAGTCGTAATAGAGATCATTCACGGCGAGCGAGTAGGTCCACTTGTCGCCGAAACGCTGCAGCAGCGACGTCGTGAGCTGCGGCATGCGGGTCGAGGCTTCGGTCATCGGCGAGTCTTCCAGCGACAGCACCGTGCAGCCCGCGCATTTCTTGATGTCGGCCTCCATCATGCGGGCCTTGCCGATCGCCATCTCGTAGTTCGAGTCGCCGAAGATCACGACGCCCGCCTTGCCGCCCGAATCGACGATCGCGAGGTCGGCGGCCGTCTGGGCCACGTCGGCGATGCGGGTGTTGACGTTGGCGAACATGCCGGTCTTCGGGTCCGGGCCCGGGTTCACGGTGGCGTGCCAGCCCACATACGGAATACCGGCCTCCTTGAGACCCTGAAGGGCGGCGTTCTGTTCGAGCGCGTCGAATCCCCCCACGATGATGCCGTCTGGCTTCAGCGCGATGGCCTGGTTCAGGGCCGCGGTCCGGGCCGAGATGTCGCCGCGCCCGTCGAGGATGCGGAGCGTCCAGCCGGCCGCCTTGGCGGCCTCCTCGACGCCACGCGACACGCCCTCGGTCCCACCGTTGCGCATGTCGCCCGCGAGATAGATGATGGTCTTGCCGGCGGTCGCCATCGGTCCCGTGGTGGGACCGTCCCACTTGCCGGCGCGTTCGGTCGCGGCCGCGACCCGGGCCTTGGCGTCGGCCATCTCGTCGGCGCGCGCCCCCGCGGTCATCGAAACGGCCGAGGCCGTCAGCAACGCCAGGGCGGCAACGCCCCGCATGAATTGCATGGTCATGTGTTTCCTCTCTCGATAATCAGATCCGCGCTCGCGGGGCGCGGTTTTTCAAGCAGGGTCGCGCGGCCAGCTGCCGCACGCCGGCGTTGGGCATAACCCGCAATGCCGATGGCGATCAACAGCGTCACGCCGTTGAACAGGGGTTCGACCCAGAACGAGCCGCCAAGCTGCTGGATTCCGGAAATGCCGACTGCCAGGATCACGACGCCGCACAGCGTTCCCCAGATGTTGACGCGCCCCGGCTTGATCGTGGTGGAGCCCAGGAAGGCGCCGACCAGTGCCGGCAGCAGGAACTCGAGCCCGACGCTGGCCTGGCCGATGCGGAGTTTCGACGCCAGCAAGACGCCCGCGGCCGCCGTCAGCAGACCGGAGAGCGTGAAAGCCAGCATGGTGTAGCGCTCGACCGGAATGCCGTTCAGGGCCGCAGCTTTCGGGTTGGCGCCGATCGCGTACATGTAGCGGCCGAGCGGCATGTATTCGAGCACGAACCACAGCACCGCCGCCACGGCCACGACGTAGTAGCCGGTGATCGGCAGGCCGAACACGAGGGTTCCGTTGAGGCTGAGGAAGCCCTGCGGCAGCATGGCCACGACCTGCCGGCCGCCCGTGTGCCAGAGCGCCAGAGCATAGAGCACCGTGCCGGTGCCGAGCGTCGCGATGAAGCTGTCGATCCGCGCCACCTCGACCAGGAGGCCGTTGATGGCGCCCATCAGGGCGCCGAGCACCAGCACGATCAGGACCGCCAGGGGCCACGGTATCCCGTAGAAGACCTGCAGCGTGATGGCCAGGATGTGCCACAATACGATTCCATAGCCGACCGTCAGGTCGATCTTGCCGGTCGCCATCGGAATCGTGGCGGCGAGCGAGAGCAGCGCGATGATGGCCTTGTCCGAAACGATGGATCTCAGGTTCAGCAGCGTCGGGAAGGTCGCGGGCAGCGTGATCGAGAAGATCAGGATCAGGAGCAGCGTCAGGATCGGCAGGCCGTAGACAGGCAGGCGGCGCATCGCCTTCTGGCCGGGGCTGAGCCCTCTGAGCTCGCTTCGCGTCGGCTCAAGAGCGTCGGATTTGATCGAATTGGTCGACATGGGGGCTGTTTCGGTTCAGGCGGCGGCGTGAGCCGCGGGCGGCGTATCGGCGGCGGCGATTTCGGAGGCCGAGGCCGCGGTGATGACGCTCTCGGTCGTGAGTCCCTCGCCCTTGAGTTCGGCGATGATGCGGCCCCGGTTGAAGACGAGCGCCCGGTGGCAGATGTGGGCGATCTCCTCGAAATCGGTCGACACCACCACGACCGCGAGGCCGGCATCGAGCGCGCCCGCGATCAGCCGGTAGATCTCCGCCTTGGCCCCGATATCGACACCGGCCGTCGGATCCTCGGCGACCAGGAGCCGGCGTTTCGTCGCGAGCCATCGACCGACGATGACCTTCTGCTGGTTGCCGCCCGAGAGGCCCTCGATCGGCAGGGCGGGATCGTTGGGCCTCAGACCCACGGAAGCGCCCAGCACCGAGGCGTGCTGTGCCTCCGTGCGGGGCGAGAGCGGCGAGAACAGGGCTCGGCCGGCAGCTCCCGGATTGAGGAAACTGTTCTCGCGGATCGACAGGGAAGGGCAGACAGATTCTTCGGCCCGGTCGCGCGCCACGAGGCCGATCCCCGCGTCGAGGGCCGCGCCCGTCGACGAGAGGTCGGGCGCCACGCCGTCGAGCAGGATCTCGCCGCGATGCGGCGCGGCGCCGAAGAGCGCCCGGCCGATCTCCTCCTGGCCGGCACCCCTGAGGCCCACGAGGCCGAGAAGTTCGCCCTGTCTGATCTCGAACGAGACCGGGCCCGCGGTCGGCGTCACGAGATCCACCACCTGCGCCCGGACCGGGCCGGCTCGCAGCTGCGCCTTCCGGAACAGTTCGAGATTGGAACGGCCGACGATGAGGCTGACGAGTTCGGCCGGCGTCGTTTCGGCGACCGGCTTCTCGCCGACCTTGAGCCCGTCCCGCATCACGACGACGCGGTCCGCGATGCGGAAGATCTCGTCGAGGCGATGCGAAACGTAGATCATGCCCACGTCCCGCGCCTTGAGGCGCCGTATGGCGTCGAACAGCCGGTCCACCTCGTCGGCCGGAAGGCTCGCGGTGGGTTCGTCGAGCACCAGGAAATCGCAGTCGACCATCAGGGCGCGCGCGATCGCCACAAGCGATTTTTCGGTGCGGCTGAGACTGTGAACGCGCGTCTCGGGATCGAAATGGCAGCCGACCAACGCCAGGGCATCGCGAGCGCTGTCGCCGACACCGCGCCAATCGATGCCGAAGCGGCGCGGCTTCAAGCCCTGGGCGAACCCCCGCGCGAGACCGATGTTCTCGGCCACCGTCATCCATTCGACGAGGCCGAGGTCCTGGTGGATGAACGCCACTTTGCTGCGACCGCCGCCCCGGACCTGATGCCGGTAGGGCTCGCCATCGATCAGCACCTGTCCGCTATCGGCCCGAAACAGGCCGCCGAGGATCTTGATGAGCGTGGATTTGCCGGCGCCGTTCTCGCCGAGAAGCGCCACGACCTCACCGCGATGGACGTCGAGGCTCACGCCCTTCAGGGCGCGCGTCGCCCCGAAGCTCTTGGCTACGTTCTCGAACCGGAGAAGCCCCTCGGCCGCCATCGTTCCTCCCCGCGCGAGTGCCGGATGGCTTTCGCAATTGCCGCCTCGGATCTGCGCCCGGGTGGTCGAAGGTCATCGCTAAAGAGGGCGGTGTCAACGGCTTGTTGCGGCACCGGCGGCGATGGAGCGCGTCACAGGAACCATCTCGCGTTGGGACCCATCGTCGGCCTCGGCCGAGCGCTCGTCGTACCGCCCCTGGGCCGCCTCGATCTCCCCGTGATGCTGCTGGGCCCAGCCGGCCAAGGCCTCGACGGGCGTCCAGAGCGAGCGGCCGAGATCCGTCAAGGCATAGTCGACACGCGGCGGGACCGTCGGCGTGACGGTGCGGGTCACGAGGCCATCGCGTTCGAGGCTCCGCAAGGTCAAGCTCAACATGCGCTGAGAGATGCCCCCGACCATGCGCTTGATCGCGTTGAAGCGCTGCGGACCGTCGCCGAGCAGCCTGACGATCAGCACGCTCCACTTGTCGCCCACCCGGGCCAGGACGTGGCTGACCGCACGGCAGTCCTGGCTCGCATGATCGGGGAGGGTCGGCTCGGGTCGCGAAGGCTCGACCGTCGCCGCGGTATCACGGCTGTGACCAGGTCCCAACAATGTGCCTCCTTGCGCGGGTCGTTCAAGTCTCTCATACAGCCCTGGTCACAATTTGTAACCACAAAGAGGCTCGCGATGAAACTCCTTCACATCGATTCCAGCATTCTCGGTGATCATTCGGTCAGCCGCACCGTGTCGGCGGCGATCGTGAGCCGGCTCAAAGCGGAGAGTCCGGGCCTGGAGATCACGTATCGCGATCTCGCGGCGGCGCCCTTGTCGCATCTGACGGGCGCCTATCTGGCCGGGCAGAACCCCGACGTCCAGCATGACCAAGCCCTTCAGGAAGAGCTGTCGCTCGGCGGCGCGGCCCTGGCGGAGTTCCTGGCCAGCGACATCGTGGTGATCGGCTGCCCAATGTATAATTTCACGGTTCCGAGCCAGCTCAAGGCCTGGATCGATCGCATCCTCGTGGCCGGCAAGACCTTCCACTATACCGCGGCGGGCGCCGAAGGCCTCGTGCCCGGCAAGCGGATCATCGTCGGGGCGGCGCGCGGCGGCATGTATGGCCCGGGAACGCCGCACGCCGCCTATGAGCACCAGGAGTCGTACCTGCGGACCGTCTTCGGTTTCATGGGCATCAAGAATGCCGAGTTCGTCCGCGCCGAAGGGATCGCGCTCGGCCCCGAACAGCGCGAAGCGTCCACGAAGGCGGCCGTTGCCGAAGCCGCAACCCTGCACGGCTGAGCCGAAACCCCGGTCGCGAGATCGAGTCCGGCGCCGTGCTGGCTTCGAGTTGGCGTGTGCCTAGCACCAGCCGACACAGTCTTGTATCGTCCGACAAATCATCGCCAGCCCCGGCGTTGAGCCTAGGACCTGGACCAGCATGGCGCCCTTTCGCATCGCCGTGATCGGCATCGGCAAGATCGCGCAAGACGAACATCTCCCGTCGATCGACCGTAACTCACGCTTCCAACTTGCGGCTCTGGTGAGCGGGAGCGGTGTCACCCATCCTGGCGTGCCGACATTCCGACGGTCCGCCGAGCTTTACGCCGCCCTGCCCGGCCTCGACGCGGTCGCGATCTGCACGCCGCCCGGAGCCCGCACGGCCATGGTGCGCGAGGCGCTCGACGCCGGGGTGAACGTCATGCTGGAGAAACCGCCGACTCCCACGGTCGGCGAGTTGCGCGATCTCGCGCAGCATGCCGGTGCGAAAGAGCGCATCATCTTCACGACGTGGCATTCGCAGTACAATGCCGCCGTAGAGGAGACGCGGGCGCGCCTTGCCGGACGAACCATCCGACGCCTCGCCATCACCTGGAAGGAAGACGTCAGGCGCTGGCACCCGGGCCAGGACTGGATCTGGGAGCCGGCCGGCTTCGGCGTTTTCGATCCGGGCATCAATGCCCTGTCGATCCTGACCCGGATCATGCCGGCCCCGGTCTTCGTTCGCGCCGCGACCCTCACGACACCCGCCAATCGCGCGATGCCGATCGCGGCTTCGCTGGAGTTCTCGAGCCCGGCGCTCGCCGGACCGGCGGATAGCGCCACGATGACGGCCGAGTTCGATTGGCGGCAGACCGGCGACCAGAGCTGGGATTTCGCGCTCGAGCTCGACGATGGTTCTGCCCTGCGGCTGACCGGCGGGGGCACGACGCTCACGGTCGATGGCGAGACGGTCGTCGAAGGGTCACGCAACGAATACGACCGGATCTATGCACGGTTCGCTTCGCTGCTCGACGCCGGAACGAGCCTCGTCGACATGGCCCCCTTCGAGCTCGTGGCCGACGCGTTCATGGTCGGCCGCCGCGCCGAGACGGAGCCCTTCCTGGACTGAAGGAGCGCCTCCTTCACCTCTGACCCGGTTCTGCGATGAACGACCTCGCGCCCCGCCGTCTTCCAGTACCTGCGACCAAAGAGGTTCCTGAGCGATCCGGCGGCTTCGTCCTGGCGCTCGCCCTCCTTTCCGTCGCAGGATGGGTCGATGCGCTCGGCTATGTGCAGTGGCACGGCCTGTTCGTTTCGTTCATGAGCGGCAACACGACGGCCTTGGGCGCGGCCACCTTGGCGCATGACGGGGCTACGGCGATCGAGACCGGACGGGCCGTGCTGATCTTCGTCGTGGGTGTCATCGTGGGTGAACTGCTTCGCGCCGCGACGGGTCGCTGGAACCGCAGCGTCGTCCTGGTCACCGAGACACTGCTGCTGGGGCTGGCCTATGCGGTAGCCGTCAAGCACTGGGGAGAGGCCGCGACGGCCGCTGTCACGGGTCTCGCCATGGGGGTCCAGACCGCCGCCGTGCACAGGGCCGCCGGGCTCACCGTCTCCCTGACCTATGTGACAGGTACGCTGGTCAATATAGGGCGCAGCATCGTCAAGGCTCTGCTCGGCGAAGCGCCATGGCGCGATGCCTTCTTCTTTGCGGGGCTCTGGTGCGCCCTGTTTGTCGGATCCGCGGGTGGCGCCATCGTGGCCGCAATCTCGACGCCGATGGCGCTTCTCGTGGCGGCAGCGCTGCTGGCAGGCCTTTCCGCCGTCGCCATCTCGATGGCATTGATGACAGCGGCAACCGTATCGGGAAATTCCGCCGACTGACCCTCAAGCATATCCACTCCGAATCGACTGCAGGTGAAGTTGTTCATGGATGGAACATTTTGCCTCATTCCCACTTTTCCTAGTGCCGCCCGTTGAGAGTATCGGCAGTTACCCTTCTATATCCCGGATTGCGTGACGGACTGCCTCCTCAACCGAAGCAAAACATCCCGTTAGAGCGTTGATAAACAAACCCCGTGCCTCATTCGAGTAACGCGGTTCAGTCTCGAACTACAATACTGACATCGAGGTTCAACATGGCCACTCACACCATTACAGCTTTCTTCGACAGCCAAGCGCACGCTGACCAAGCCGTCGTCATGTTGAAGCAGGCAGGAGTTGCCGCGGCCGACATCACGCTCCTGCCGCCCGCCAACGAAGCCGGCACATACGATAGTGTCGACGAAAAGGGCAAAGGCTTCTGGGCTTCGCTCGAAGACCTGTTCGGCGGGACCGAGGACCATGCCACCTATGCGGAGGGACTTCGTCGCGGCGGCACGATGGTGTCGGTGCGGGCCTCGGATGCCGATGTGGACAGGGCGATCGCTATTCTCGAACAGCACGGCTCGGTCGACCTCGACGAGCGCGAGACGCAATGGCGCAACGAAGGTTGGACGGCCGAGACACCGTTGATGCAGGACCGCGCCACGACGTCGGGTCTTTCGGGCGTGATGGGTCTCGGCGCCGCGACAACCGGGATGACGACGGCTGGTGCCGTGACCCCCGCGGTAACATCCTACGACGACCGTCGCGATGCGACGCTGACGTCCGCCGTGGTCGAACCCGGCCTGACCTCGACTCCGGTCGAGACGGTCGCCGAGACCAGAACGTCGACTTTCGCCCCGGCTGCAGTGGCGGCGCCGGTCCGCAGCGGCGTCGACGACATGATCCAGGTCGTCGAAGAGCGTCTCGACGTGGGCAAGCGTGCGGTAAGCCGCGGCAAAGTCCGCATTCACACCAGCGTGGTCGAGAAGGCCGTCTCGGAAAGCATCTCGCTCCACAGCGAAACCTTGTCGGTCGACCGCCATGCCGTCGACCGCCCTGTCGAATTGAGTTCCCTTGGCCTCGACCCGTTCAAGGAGCGGGTCATCGAAATGGAAGAGATCGACGAAGAAGCCGTGGTGGCGAAGTCGACTCGCGTCGTCGAGGAGATCGGCCTTCGCAAGGACGCCGCCGATCGGGTCGAGACCATTCGCGACACGGTTCGCAGCACAAAGGTCGACATCGAAGACGGGCGCACCCTGGCCGCGACGGGGCTTACGGCCTACGAGAACCTCATTCGAGACGACATGGATGTCGTGGGTTCGGATGGCGGGCATGTCGGCACCGTCGATCATCTCGACGGCAGCAAGATCAAGCTGAAGAAGAACGACACGCTATCCGGGGGACAGCATCATTTCGTACCGATGGATTGGATCAAGTCGGTGGAAGGAAAGGTTATGCTGCAGATCCCGGCCGCGGAGGCCATGAACCGCTGGTCGGACGTCGCTTGACATCTGCGATCCCGGATCGCGGCAACAGCAGGACGAATGTATTGATCAGACCAGACACTGCGACCGTCGGGGTCACGACGGACCAGGAGCGTGTGGGGGTGGAGGCGACAGCCTCCACCCCCACACGCATCGACCGTACTGTCGAGGATGGCGAGACCGAGATCTTGCAAATCCTCGATGAAACGATGTCGGTGTCGAAACGAGAGGTCGTCACGGGGCACGTGACAGTCACGACCCGCACGGAGGTTCGCGACGAGATCGCCGAGATCTCGCTGAACCGGCATAACGTCGACGTGACCCGGGTTCCGGTGGGCCGCATCGTCGAGGGCCATCCCGTGGTGCGGACCGAAGGCGATACCACGATCGTTCCCGTGGTCGAGGAACGGTACGTCGTGGTGAAGCAGATCTACCTCAAGGAAGAACTCCACATCCGACATATCGTGGAACGGGAGGTCGTCACGGCTCCTGTGCAGCTTCGTCGCCAGCATGCCGTCGTCGAGCGCCACGATGCGGACGGCACGGTCGTCGACCCGCCGAGGACCCCGGACGCTTGAGTGCACCGGTACGCCCGCGAGAGCCGGATGCCGTCGAAGAGATCCGTTTACGCTTCGCCGTTCGGCCCGACAAAGGCGATGCGGATCGTATTGGTGGCGCCCGGTGATCCGAACGGAACACCCGCCACGACGATGACGCGCTCTCCCGAAGCGGCGAAACCTTCGTCGAAAGCCGTCCGGCAGGCGCGGTCCGTCATATCGTCGGCGTTGCGCGCATCCTCCGTCACGACCGAATGGACGCCCCAGGCGAGGCAAAGCCGTCGAGCCGTGTCGTGTGACGGCGTGAGGGCCAGGATCGGCACGAAGGGCCGCTCCCGCGCGATCCGAATCCCGGTCGAACCCGAAGCCGTCCAGGCGACGACCGCCTTGAGGTCCAAAGTTTCGGCAACGTCGCGGGTCGCATAGGCGATGGCGTCGGCGCCCGTCGGTTCGGGACGACCGCGCTGTGCCGCGATGATGCTGGGATAAAGCGGGTCGCGTTCCACCTCCTCGGCGATGCGGTTCATCGTGGCGACCGCCTCGATCGGGAACTGGCCCGAGGCGCTCTCGGCCGACAGCATGACGGCATCGGCGCCCTCGAACACCGCTTGGGCCACGTCCGACACTTCGGCACGGGTCGGCACGGGTGACGAGATCATCGATTCCAGCATCTGCGTCGCCACCACCACCGGCTTGCCCTGGCGCCGGGACATGCGGGTGATGCGCTTCTGCAGGCCAGGCACCTTCTCGAGTGGCATCTCGACCCCGAGATCGCCGCGCGCCACCATCAGGGCGTCGGACATTTCGATGATCTCGTCGAGCCGCGCGATGGCCTGCGGCTTTTCGATCTTGGCCAGCACGAGGGCGCGTCCGCGCGCGATCTTCTTGACTTCGGCGACATCGTCGGCGCGCTGGACGAACGAGACCGCGATCCAATCGACGCCCTCGTTCAAGGCTGCATCGAGGTCGGATCGATCCTTGGTGGTCATCGCCGAAACCGGGATCTCGGTATCGGGCAGGCTGACGCCCTTCCGGTTGGAGATCCGTCCCGGCACCTCGACCAAGGCCAGTGCACGATGCTCCGTGGCTTCGAGGACGCGCAGCTTCACCTTGCCGTCGTCGATCAACATGACATGGCCGGGACGGAGCGCCCGGAGGATTTCGGGATGCGGGAGATGGACGCGTTTGGTGTCTCCCGGCGTCGGGTCGGCATCGAGGATGAAGGTCTCGCCCTTGAGGAGATCGACCCCAGTATCGGCGAACTGCCCCACGCGAAGCTTGGGGCCCTGAAGATCGACAAGGATGCCGATCGGGCGCCCGTATTCCGCTTCGAGCGACCGGATCGTGCGGATCCGCTCGCGCATGGCATCGTGGCTCGCATGGCTCATGTTGATGCGGAACACATCGGCGCCCGCCTCGAAGAGCTTGGCCAGGACCGAGCGATCCTGCGAGGCAGGCCCCAGGGTCGCGAGGATCTTCACGCGCCGCATCCGTCTCATTGCAGAAATCCTCTCGAAGGCCGGTCGTTCCGGATCGTCTAAGTCATCAGTGCCGCGGGTCGGTCCGGTAGCCATCCCGCGCCGCCTCGATGCCGGCGCGCCGCTGCCGACATGGCCCTTTGATCGTCAGGTCAATGCGACGCCTCGGGTTTCGAAGGATCGGTCAGCTGAACCGTCCAATCCTTGGCATCCTTGCCGGTGTCGATCTCGAAGAAGCCCGTCCGGTCGTAGCCGCGCACGAAGCAGTCCTGCCGTCCCTCGATGCGAAACTCGTGATCGCGGGTGCACATGAAGGCCTTGCCTTTCCATTCGCCGCCGCTCTCGTCGAGGCCGTAGACGTAATAGAACTGGGCCGCCAGGGGGCCGCGCAGCAGCGTCTCGCAGGTGTTAGCCTTCAAGTTCCACCAGCCCTCGGTCAACCATGTCTGGCCGTCGGTATAGGCTAGGGACAGGGATGTGCGGCCCGCGGTGTTGTTGCAGACACGGAAATCGGCGCGGGCCGAAGTCTGGGGCAGGAGCAGGGCCGCAAGGGCACAGGCGAGGATCGGGACGCGCATGGCGGTTCTGGGCTCGAGGGGAGATCGGACGGGACGCCCCGGCATCGGCGCACCGAGGGATGTGGAACGGTTCACGCGGCCGCTCCGACCTGCGGGGTCGCGGCGCGGGTCTCACGCGGGCGTGCGATCCAGATGCCGACGATGATGACGACACCGCCGAGCACCTGGACGAGCGTCACGGCCTCGCCGAGCAGCAGCCAGGCGAAAGCCGCAGCCGCGATCGCTTCGAGGAAGATGACCAGCGACGAAAAGGTTGCCGGCAAGCGCCCGAGCGCCACCGACAGCAGCCCCTGCCCACCCGCGTGGCTCACCAGGGCAAGCATCAGGAGCACACCCCAGCCCGTTGCCGCTTTCGGGATCAGCCGGGGCTCGAACGCCCAGGCGACGCAGAAGAGCACCACGGCCGTGATCAGGCTGAGTTCGAACGTCACGCGGGCCGCCCCGCTGCGACCACGCGCGGCCCCGACCGCGAGGAAGTAGAGCCCGAAGAAGATGCCCGTCACGAGGCCGAGGCCATCGCCGAGGACATGCCCGGGGTCGAAGGCGAAACTCTGCGCCACCAGTGCGGTGCCGCCGAGCACGCAGAGCCCGAGCCCGACCAGCACCGGCCTGCCCACGGCCTGGCGCAGGAACAACCAACCGAAGAGCACGACCCAGATCGGCGCCGTGGTGGCGAAGAAGGTCGCATTGGCGACGGTCGTGTGCATGACGGAGAGATGCCAGAAGAAGAGGTCGCCGGCGAAGCACAAACCTGCCAGCACCGTCGCCAGCGTAAAACGCGCTCGCGGCCTCGCCGCGCCACGCGAAACGGAGCTTTCATCGCGCCGCATCCAGACCCACAGCACCGGCAGCGCCAGGAAGACGCGCCAAAAAGCACTGGCGAACGGGCCGACGTCGGCGAGGCGTACGAGGCTCGGCGAGATGCTCATGGCGAACGCCGCCACCACCATGATGACGAGCCCCGACGCGATATCGGCGGAAAGCAGCGGTGCCGGCGCCTTGTCGGGGAGCACGGATAATGTGGCGTTGGACGACATCGTCGATGGACCGCTCCATAGAACCTGCGCACGAATACAGGTCACGCGAAGGGCGGCGCAAACTGCACGCCGCCGGTCGGGAACTGCCTTATGGTGCTCGGAACGCGACGACTTTATGATCGTCGGTGCCTCGCGTTCCCCATAGGCCAGGACCATGCCTTTAGCCAGCCTTCCGAAAGCATCCATGACGTTCGACGACGCCGAAGACTTCGCACCGGTGCGGTTGATCGAAGGTCGTCTCGATGCCGGTATCCTGCTGCTCTGCGACCATGCCTCGAACGATCTGCCACCCGCCTACGGTCGGCTGGGCCTGCCCCCGCACCAGTTCGAACGCCACATCGCCTATGATATCGGGGCGCGGCGCGCCACCGAGGTCATGGCCGAGGCTCTCGGCGCACCGGCCCTGCTCACGACCTACTCGCGGCTCCTGATCGACCCCAATCGCGGCGCCGACGATCCCACGCTGGTAATGCGGCTCTCGGACGGCGCCATCGTGCCGGGCAATGCGCGGATCGACGAACACGAAATCGATCACCGCCGCCGCACGTACTGGCAACCCTATCACGACAGCATCGCGGATCTGTCGAAGCGCATGAGCGCGACCGGCATCGCGCCGGCCATCGTGTGCATGCACAGCTTCACGCCGTTCTGGAAGGACGTGCCAAGGCCATGGTACATCGGTCTCCTGTGGGACAATGATCCCCGGCTCGCGGCCCCCCTTCTCGCGGCGCTATCGTCGGAGCCGGACCTGCAGCCCGCGGATGAACGCGTCGGCGACAACGAGCCCTATGACGGCGCCTTGCCGGGCGATACCATCGACACCCATGCGACCCGGAACGGTTTCAGCAACGTGTTGATCGAAGTGCGCCAGGACCTCATGGCCACCGACGCGACCGCCGAGGCCTGGGGCTTCCGTTTGGCGCGTCTGCTTGCGCCGATCCTGTCTCGACCCGACATCCATGTCGTGCAGCATCATCCCGCGAGGACCGGAGCCGGCCGACGCCTCGCGGCGCTTTAAGCGGGTCCGCCAAGATGCAGGATCGGTCGAAAGGACGTGTCATGGCATTCGACATCGATTACGCGCAGCAGACGGAGCTCGAAGCCGCGGTCTTCCGCAGGCTCGTGGCCCATCTACGGCAGCATCCCGAGGTTCAAAACATCGATCTCATGAACCTCGCGGGCTTCTGCCGCAACTGCCTCGGCAATTGGTTCGCCGAAGCCGCGAACGAACGCGGCCTGCCGCTCTCTCGGGACGACGGGAGGGAAAAGGTCTACGGGATGCCCTATGCCGAGTGGAAGGCGCTCCATCAAACCGAGGCCTCGCCGGTCGCCAAGGCGGCTTTCGAAGCCGGAGAGGGTCCGCGCGACGAGCCCGTTTGACCTTCCTTCTCGTGGACTCTCCCGGCCGGGTGCCCGAGGCTGTCGCCTGAATCGGTGTGAAGCGGCGAGCGGAGCTCCGTCGGCGCAGCACGGCATCGGACCGGTCTCGGCGCGTATAGAAAACGAGTCCCGCCATTGGTGTCAAACCACTTCGGCGATCTCTCAGACGGATCAGCGTCGATCCTCGAATGACCACAAGCTCAGGCTCTGACGGCTTCCGCGTAATCCTCGAGCAGGGTCCGGCTGATGTTGCCCGGCTGATAACGGTGAGGGCCAATTTCGGACACGGGTGTCACTTCGGCGCCTGTGCCGCAGATGAAGCACTCGTTGAAGCCCGGGAGCTCGTCCGGCATGATTCGCCGCTCGTTGACCTCGATGCCGCGGCGACGCGCGAGATCGATCACGGTGCGGCGCGTGATGCCGTCGAGGAAGCAATCGGCGATCGGCGTGTGCAGCGCGCCGTCCCGCGTGAAGAAGATGTTGGCGCCGGTGCATTCCGCGACACGGCCCTGCCAATCGAGCATCAGGGCATCGGCGTAGCCTTTGCGCTCGGCCCGGTGCTTCGAGATCGTGCAGATCATGTAAAGGCCCGCCGCCTTCGACCGGCAGGGCGCCGTCGCAGGGTCCGGGCGCCGGTATTCGGCGATATCGAGCCTGATGCCCTTCATCTTCTGCTCGACGTCGAACATGCTCGGCCACTCCCAGGTCGCGATCGCGACGTGAACCGTGGCGTTCTGCGCCGCCACCGCCATCATCTCGCTGCCCCGCCACGCGATCGGGCGAACATAGACGTCGCCGATGCCGTTGGCCTCGACGACCGCATCCTTGGCGGCCACCAGGTCTTCGACCGAATAGGGGATGTCGAAATCGAGTAGTTCGGCGGATGTCCTGAAACGCTGCGAATGTTCGGCCGACTTGAAGATCTTGCCGTCGTAGGCGCGCTCACCCTCGAAGACCGCGGAGCCGTAATGCAGCCCGTGGCTGAGAAGATGAAGCTTGGCATCGCCCCACGGCACCATGGCTCCATCCATCCAGATCATTCCCTCGCGTCGGTCGAAAGGCAGGATGGACATGATCAGGCTCCCGTTCCACTATTCCGCCGTAGGGCGGACCCGTCGTCGCCCGCTACGGGTATTGCACCGGCCGCCTCCGGCGGCACCGCGTGAGTGCAGGCGCGCTGCCGAGTGCCGAAGGATGCTTGACGAGTAGCGAGCGGCCTGAGATGTGTCAACAATGCTGACGTATCTCACCGCGGAGGAGTAGCTCTTGGCCGGACAGGTGGCCGTTACCGATCGCAAGACAGCGGTTCCGGCCGACCGGGACTTGACGCGGACCCTGTTGGCCGAGACCGGCTATGACGGTCCGCCGGCCGGTGGGGAAGCGCCGAGGCTTCCGGATGCGGTGCGCGCGGATGCGCCCGCAGGGCTCGTTCCCGCCGCGGGTGCGGCTCCGATGTTCGATCTGATCGAGCTCCTCTTCTTCGCCTACCGGGATTTCGTCGGCGACGCGGATCGGCTCCTCGAAGACTACCGCTTCGGCCGGGCTCATCATCGCGTCCTGCATTTCGTGTTTCGTCATCCCGGACTGACGGTCAACGCGTTGCTGGACATTCTGAAGATCACTAAACAGAGCCTCAACCGCGTGATGAAGGACCTGATCGACGGTCATCTGATCGAGGTACGGGCCGGAACCAGCGACCGAAGACGGCGCCTGCTTTACCCGACACCGGGTGGGCGCAAGCTGGCGCTCGACCTCGCCCATCTGCAATCCGAACGATTTCGGCGGACGTTGGCGGCCCTGCCCGACGAAGCGCGGGCCGGTGCCGTCGATTTTCTGCTCGGCATGATCGATCCGGACCAACGCGACACGGTGATGAACCTCTTGAGGAGCGCATCCCGCCGGGAGCAAGCGGCGTGACCGCCGGCGCCCTCGATGCCGGGCGCGTACCGGCCGGAATCGAGCATCGGCTGCCTCCCGCCGACGATGCAGCCCATCTTCTGCTCGTCGACGACGACCGGCGCATTCGGGAACTGCTCTCGCGCATCCTGCAGAAGAACGGGTATCGGGTGACTCTGGCGCGTGATGCCGCGGAAGCCCGAACGCATCTTCGTTCCTTCGCCTTCGATCTCCTCGTGCTCGACGTCATGATGCCGGGCGAAACCGGACTCGAGTTCGCAGCCGACGTTCGCCGGACGTCGGAGGTGCCGATCCTGATGCTGACGGCACTGACCGAAGCCGACGACAGGGTGCGCGGGCTCGAGGTCGGGGCGGACGACTACCTGGCGAAGCCCTACGAACCACGCGAACTGCTGCTGAGGATCGCCTCGATCCTGCGTCGCGCAGCACCCCGTCCGCCGAAAGCCGACGGGACGGTGAGGTTCGGTCCCTTCAGCTTCCAGACCGATCGCGGCGAACTGAAACAGGGCGATGAGCCGATCCGCCTCAGCGACAGGGAACGCGAGATGCTTCAGGTTCTGGCCGCCGCCGGCGGCGCGACCGTGTCGCGCGAGGACCTTGCCGAAGGTGGCGGAGCCGGCAACGAGCGAACCGTCGACGTGCAGGTCAATCGGCTGCGCCGCAAGATCGAGCAGGATCTCGCCAACCCGGCTTTCCTCCAAACCGTGCGAGGGCTCGGCTATCGCCTCCTCCTCGATCCGTGACGTGAGCGTCGCGCGTTTCGCCGAGCGGCCGACCGAGGAACCGGCGTCCGAAGCGGCGGCGCAACCGATCGCTCCGCTCCCCCTCCCGCTCCGCTTGCAGCCGGCGCGCTGGTGGCGGCGCACGCGGCGCATGATCGCCGACGCCCTGCCGAAGCGGCTTTACTCTCGCGCCCTGCTGATCTTGATCATCCCGATGGTGCTGCTGCAGTGCGTCATCGCTTACTTCTTCATGGAGCGGCACTGGCAGTCGGTGACGTTCCACCTCAGCCAGGCGCTGGTGCAGGACATCGCGGCGACGATCGATCTCTACAGGAGCCTGCCTACGGGAGAGAGCGAAGACACGCTGGAGCGCATCGCCTCGAACCGGCTCGATCTCGATGTGGATTTCCTGCCGCCGCAGCCCCTGCCGCCGGCCCTGCCCAAGCCTTTTCTCCTGCTCCTCGACAGGTCGCTTTCCAACGAGATCCGCAAGCAGATCGGGCTGCCGTTCTGGATCGACACGGTCGGCCGATCGAATTTCATCGAGATCAGGATTCAGCTCGATACAGCCGTTCTGCGCGTGATCGCACGGCGCTCGGCCGCCTATGCGTCGAACTCCTATATTTTCATTCTCTGGATGGTCGGCACGTCGGCGGTGCTGATCGTCATCGCCATGGCGTTTCTGCGGAACCAGATCCGCCCCATCCTGCGCCTCGCGGCCGCGGCCGAGAACCTTGGCAAGGGACGCTTCCTCGAATATCGGCCCAACGGCGCCCTCGAGGTGCGCCGGGCGGGCTACGCGTTTCTGGAGATGCGACGGCGCATCGAGCGCACGGTCGAGCAGCGGACCACCATGTTGAACGGGGTCAGCCACGATCTCAGAACCATCCTGACGCGCTTCAAGCTGTCGTTGGAACTGCTCGACGAAGGGCCTGACAGCCACGCCATGCATCGCGACATCGATGAGATGGGACGCATGCTCGAAGCCTATCTCGCCTTTGCACGGGGTGACGGCAACGAAGCCTCGGTGATGATCGACATGAGGTCTCTCCTCGAAACCCTGAAGGCCGATGCCGAGCGGCATGGTCATTCCACCCTGATCGAGGTCTCCGGAGAGACCGGCGTGATCGTGCGGCCGGACGCGTTCAAGCGCTGCCTGTTCAACCTCGTGAGCAACGCCCAACGCTTCGGCAAACGGGTCGAGATCAAGGCGCGGCGCGACGACCGGTTCTTCACCATCCATGTCGACGATGACGGACCAGGCATTCCGACCGACAAACGGGAAGACGTCTTCCGCCCCTTCTACCGGCTGGACGAGGCCAGAAACCAGGATCAGGGCGGCACCGGGCTGGGGCTCGCCATCGCGCGCGACATCGCCCGCTCGCACGGGGGCGATATCCAACTCGGCGAGGCCCCGCTCGGAGGACTGAGGGCGAGCGTCCGGGTCCCGGTCTGACTCGGCTATCCGATGAGGGCGGCTTCAGGCAGGAGGTTTCTCGCCCGCCAGGATGGAGCGCGCCATCTCGTCGACCAACGTCGCGGGCAGATCGAGGCCACCGAGTTTCCAGGTCACGCCATCGAGATGCATATGGACACCGAACTGGTCATCGACCCCATGTCCACCGTCGACAGGGATAACGAAATCCGTGATCTGGTCGAAGTAGGAGCCTGTCACAAGCGATAGCCAATTGCCGTTCAACAGGCCCGCAAAGGTCGGGATTTCGCCTTTGATCGCCACGGTTTGCTGCCCGAGCTGCACCCGATTGACCCGCCCATGCTGCAGCAACGCCGTGAGGTTCTCGGGCGTGAGCAGTTCGGCCACATAAGGATCAGCCACCGTGGTGATCGCAGCGCCTGCGATGCTGCGGCCGAAGCTGCCCATCTTCTTGCCGCGTCCAGTAGCGTCGAGGTAAGCGGTCGCGATCTGACGTGCAAGCGAGCGCCTCAGTCGATCGGTGTCCACCCTATCGACGACATCCGCCGTATTTCCGGTTCTCGCAGCCTGCGCCAATTGGGCCGCGCCGATCAGAGGCCATGCCCAGCAGGCGAGCCCGATGATCACGAGAACTCCGATGATCCAGATCCAACGTCGCATGGGACTTCGACTCCACGTCTTCGGGCAATCTCTTGCGCAAGGCTTGTGGAGGAAACATGGCTGAAAGACGTGGAGGTCGGAACCCTCTGTTGACCGGGTCTCTGGTCATGCAGAGGTCGACGTCCGCTACTCTGACGAACGGGACATCTGGGCAGGTGCGACAAAGACAGCCAGATCGATGTCGTGCTCGAGCACGCCTATGAAGAAGCGCCGACTTCAGCCCTGAGGCTTGACCCCCTCAAGCTGTTTCATCAGGTCGAGAAACCGTTCGGGTACCGGCTGCTTGGCGACATCGTCGTAGACCGCCCGCAATTGGCGGCCGATATAAGCCTGCACATCGACGCCAGGCCGTTTGAGGGTGTCGTCCGAAGCCGGCTCGGGCCCTGCGTCAGCCGGCGGTGTCTTGGCAGCTGCGTCCTGATCGGTCAGCGTCGAGAGCCTGTTCTTGCTGTCGTCGGTCATCATCTCTCCGCTCGCCTTGGTTCGGCGCGCTCCGCGGCTTGCGATCCAACAGGCCACACACTAGACTCCAGGAGGCCGCTGGCGTTCAACACGGCTGCCCATGGTTGGCACCGCTCTACAACGCTGGCCTGAATTTTATGTTCCGAAACTGGAAACTTTTTTCTTCTCGGCGCGTTATGCACGGGGAGATTGTGTTCGGGTTGATGACTGAGGTTGAGAATGTCGATTTCACAGGCGATCGCTCCGCACCTGCCCCAACTGCGACGTTTCGCTCGGGCTTTGACGGGCAGCCAAAAGGGCGGCGATTCCTATGTGGTCGAAACTCTCGAAGCGATCGTCGCAGACCCTAGCAACCTCGAGTCTCTGTCCGATGTTCGATGCGGCCTTTACCGCCTCTTCCTGAAGCTTTGGAATTCAGTCGCCGTCAATCACGTGACCGAGACGGCCGCGAGTTCGACCGAGGAACTCGGCGCGACGCGCCGCATCGAGGCGATCTCGATCATGCCCCGGGTCGCGTTGCTGCTCACCGCGCTCGAAGGGTTCGACATCAACGAGGTCTCTCGCACGCTCGAATGCTCGGTCGAGCAGGCGCAGTCGTTGCTCGAAGCCGCCAACGTCGAAATCGCGGCGCAGATCTCGACCGACGTGCTGATCATCGAGGATGAACCTCTGATCGCGCTCGACCTGCAAAATGTCGTCGAGGATCTCGGCCATAAGGTCGTCGACGTGGCGCGCACGCATCGGGAAGCGCTGAAAGCGGTTCAACATCATCAGCCAGGTCTCATCCTGGCCGATATCCAGCTTGCCGACGGAAGTTCCGGTCTTGAGGCCGTGAACGAGATCCTCGACGCCTTCGAAGTGCCGGTGATCTTCATCACCGCCTATCCGGAGCGCTTCCTCACCGGCGCCCCGCCGGAACCTGCGTTCCTGATCGCCAAGCCTTTCTCGGTCGAGACTTTGCGCGCGGTGATCAGCCAAGTTCTGTTCTTCGACCGGAAGTCTCATCGTCGGTCGTCTGGCTCGCCGATGTCGGTCCGCGCCTGACGGCTCAAACGCCGGACCGGACCACGGTTCGCATTGAACTTGCAGGCGACGGGCGCGGTCTTTCCGACTATTTGGCGAGCCCACTCATTTCACCGTCGGAACCATAGGCTCCTGAGGCGTCGATCGAGCCCAGGCGAAATCGGCCACGAAGTTACGCGCTGGGACTGCCGCGCCGCCAGGCTGGTCGATCTTTTGCGACGTCCTCCCCAAGCAAAAAGAGTGCGGCGTTAACTGCAAGGCTTCTGCAGTGTCGCGCACTGGGCTTCGGCCGTTATTCTCCACAAGTGGATGCGCGTTATCCGCACCGATGTGGCCTAGCCGGGGTCGTGCCAACGTTCAATCGGGCGAGTCTTGAGTCTATAGTGACGTCTATGGTGATTCGACCGTGTCCGTCGTGACCTTCTCGTGAGGATTGAGCGACGGCATCGGACGAAAGCTTCGCAGGCTGTTGCTCGAGGTTGGCGGTCTGCGCCGCCTCCGGTCGCGACCCAGCAGGAAGAGTTCTGAATGTCGCTTCTCCCCATCGAACCCAACCGCGCCGAACACCCCGTCGATGTCGTCGAGCGTCTGGCATCGTTGCGCGACTGGTCCTTCGATCGTGACGACGAAGACGAGATTTCAATTTCGGTCGACGGCGCATCCGCGGCCTATAACGTGGCTTTCACCTGGCTGTCTGACCTCGAAGCGCTGCATGTCGGGTGCGCCTTCGATCTCAAGGTCCCGGAACGGCGCAGGGTCGAGATCCAGACCCTCGTGGCCATGATCAACGAGCAACTTTGGATCGGGCATTTCGATCTCTGGAACAAAGAGAGCGTGGTCATGTTCCGCCACGCCCTCCTTATGGCAGGGGGGGCGGATCCCGATGGGCGCCAATGCGAGGCCATTCTCAAGATGGCGATCACGGCCTGCGACCGCTATTTTCAGGCCTTCCAGTTCGTCCTCTGGGCCGGCAAGTCCGCCCGGGAAGCGCTTGACGGAGCGATGTTCGAAACCCAGGGTGAGGCGTGACGGACAAGGTCGCTGCGGATACCGATACGATCCTCCTCGCCGGTGCCGGAAAAATGGGCGGTGCCATGCTGCGAGGGTGGCTCGCGATCGGCGTGGGTGGGGCACGTATCACCGTGGTGGACCCGGAGCCCTCGACCGATCTCCAGTCCTTGTGTCGCGACAGGGGCGTCAGCCTCAACCCCGTCTCGGCAGCCCCGGTCGACACGCTGGTTCTGGCCATCAAGCCGCAAATGCTCGAAGGCGCGGCGTCGACTCTCGCGGTCTGGTCGGGGCCGGACACGCTGCTGGTCTCGGTCTTGGCCGGCAAGACCGTAAAGGACCTTGCGGCTCGCTTCCCCGATACTGCCGCGATCATTCGTGCCATGCCGAATCTTCCGGCTTCCGTCGGCCGCGGCGTCACCGGGGTGGCGACTGGCCATCCGCTGTCCGTGCCGCAGAAGGCGCGTGTGGAACGCTGGCTCGGAGCCGTGGGACACGTCGAATGGCTCGATCGGGAGGACGATATCGACATCGTCACTGCCGTGTCGGGGTCGGGCCCTGCCTATGTGTTCTTGTTGGCAGAAGCCTTGGCCCGGGCGGCCGAGAAAGCTGGCCTGCCGGCCGACCTCGCCGGGAGGTTGGCCCGTGCCACGGTCGAGGGCGCAGGCGAATTGATGTTTCGCAACCCCGACACGGCTGCGGACGTCTTGCGGCAGAACGTCACTTCGCCGGGAGGGACCACGGCTGCGGCATTGGACGTCCTGATGGCCGATAACGGGTTGCAGCCTCTGCTGAACGAGGCCGTTTCGGCCGCGTTTCGACGTGCGAGAGAGCTGGCCGGCTGAGCACCAACCTGTCGGAAGTCGACCGGGGGTTTGGATCCGGCTGGCTCGCGCCTACATGGTGGGCAGGAGGCGGTATGGACGTAGGACCTGGATCGTCTTGGTCTTCTTGGTCACCCGTCCCGCATGGAGAGGCATGATGACGCCCGACGAGAACAGCGGTCCCGCCGCCGTAGCGCACGAATCCCGGCCCGGCGCGTCCTCCGCGAGTTCGGCAGCATCGGCGAAGGATCGCATCATCGAGGCCCTGATGGAGCTCGCGGCGGAGCGGGAATGGGACGACTTCGGCTTGACCGACGTCGCGTTGCGGGCCGGTGTCTCGCTGTCTGAGTTCCGCGACGCTTTTCCCTCCAAGGGAGCGGTGCTGGCCGGGTTCGCACGCAAGATCGACCACGTCGTGCTCAGTCAGATCGGCGAAGTCGCGGTCGATGAAATCCCCCGTGAGCGGGTCTTCGACGTGCTCATGCGTCGGCTCGACGCGCTCGCCCCTTACAAGCATGGACTGCAGGGCGTGATGGACTGGGTGCGGCGTGATCCTCTCGCTGCCGCGGCTTTGAACGGCGTCGCGACGAACTCCATGCGGTTCATGCTGGCCGCCGCCGGGGTCGATGTCGAGGGAGGTCTTGCGGCGGTCAAGATGCAGGGTCTGGTGTTCGCCTGGGGTCGGATCCTGGACGTGTGGTTCGAAGACGAGGATCCCGGTCAGGCCCGGACCATGGCGGCGCTCGATAAGGAATTGTCGCGCGGCGAAACCTGGGTGGCGCGCATTGACGATTTCGACAGGCTGATCTCGCCGATCCGCATCATGACGCGGGCCATGATGGAGGCTCGCCGACGCTCGCGCGACCGAAGGACAAAGAAGCCCTCTCCGCTCGCCGAGGATCTGAACCAGGAGATTACCCTGTGACGACCGAGACCGAGACGGCAGCCACGTCGGAGATCATCAGTTACGAAAATTTTCAGAAAGTGGATATTCGGGTCGGTACGGTTCTCAAGGCAGAGCACTTTCCAGAGGCCCGTAAGCCGGCTCTCAAGCTTCTCATCGATTTCGGGCCGGCGATCGGGCAGAGGAAGTCTTCCGCTCAGATCACGCGTCACTACGATCCCGCTGACCTGGTCGGGCGCCAGGTCTGCGCGGTGGTGAATTTCAAGCCACGGCAGATCGGCCCTTTCATCTCGGAGGTCCTCACGCTCGGATTTCCGGACCAGGACGGAGAGGTGGTGCTCACCGGTCCGACCCGCTCGGTTCCCGATGGCGGCCGTCTGTTCTGACCGGATACAACGCTCCGCCTTGATTTGGGTCCAATCATCCGTGATGAAGTCGCTGAATGTCGGTCCTTGTCCCCAGCAAGCGGCCGGCTTGACGCTCGAACCGCTGGTCCGTAGACGTTTCGCGCCGTTTTCCGTTTGGAATTCGTCAGCTGTATGAGTTCGCGGAGACAGGATGCGTAGTACCGAAGTCCTTCCAGGTTACGAGGCTGCGCCGGTTCCGCCGCCGGCCTGGGTTCGCGATTGGCGATTGGCCGGACAGGACCTGACCCGTTGCTTCAGGGGTTGGCATGTCTGGGCGCTTCTCGGCGTCAGTGACGTGCGACTTCGCTACAAGCGCTCGCGCTTCGGCCAGTTCTGGATCACGCTGAGCATGGCGTTCTTCGTGGCCGGAATCGGTTTGGTCTACGGTGGGCTGTTCCATCAAGACGTCCACGATTACATCCCCTATCTGGCCGTCAACATGACGATCTGGACATTGATCCAGACCTCTATTTCCGAGAGCTGTACAGCCTTCATCGAGGCGGCACCCTATCTTCGCCAGGAAGCCTTGCCGAAGGCCTCGTTCATCATGCGCGTTCTAGTGCGCAATCTCGTGGCTTTCGCGCATAACATCATCATCATACCGCTCGTATATATCATCTTTCTCTACGAGCCGAGCCCCGTGGCGTTATTGGCCATCCCGGGTCTTTTTCTGGTCCTCATGGGGGTTTTCGCGGCAGCGGGTTGTCTTGCGATCTTCTGCACGCGGTTTCGTGACATGCCGCAGATCGTCGGAAACTTGCTTCAACTTGCCTTTTTCGTGACACCCGTCATGTGGCACGTGGAACAACTCGGCCCGAATGCCTTCTACGTCGAAGTGTTCAACCCCTTTGCAGCCTTTCTGCGGATCGTGGCCGAGCCCTTGCTCGGGCATGTCCCGACGCTTCAGACCTACCTGTCGGTCATCATCTATCTCGGCATCATGTTCATGATCGCCTGGCCGCTGTTCGCGAAGTTTCGTGCCCGCATCGTGTACTGGCTCTGAACGAGGTATCCTGACGTGGCTTCCATCGAACTCGTCAATGCTTCGGTCGAGATCCCGATCTACAATTCGCGCGGGCGCTCGTTGAAGACGACGTTGATCCGCCGGGTCGGCGGACAGGTCGAGACGGACGGTCGAGACGTCGTGACCGTCAAGGCCCTTCGACACGTCACGCTATCGCTGAAGCCAGGAGACCGGATCGCGCTCGTCGGCCACAACGGCGCTGGCAAGTCGACCCTGCTCCGCGTTCTCGCGCGATCCTACGAGCCCTCGACCGGCAGCGCCGAGATCGAAGGTACGGTCTCGTCGCTGATCGACATGGAGATGGGGATGGATCCCGAATTGACGGGAGCCGACAACATTATCTTGAGAGGCGTCTTCGTGGGCATGTCGCTGAAGGAAGCACGTGAGAATATCCCACGCATCGCGGAGTTTTCCGAGTTGGGACCCTATCTTCATCTGCCGATGCGAACCTATTCGAGCGGCATGCGGATGCGTCTCGCCTTCGCGACGTCGACGACGCGTCACCCCGATATCCTGCTGTTCGACGAGATGATCAGCTTCGGCGACGCTGCGTTCACGGCCCGTGCCAAGAAGCGCCTGGACGCCATGCTGGACAATGCCAAAATCATGGCCCTCGCGTCGCATGACGTCGAGTCGCTCAAGACCTACTGCAATCGCGCCATTCTGCTCGAAGCCGGCGCGGTGACGGCCGACGGTTCGATCGACCATGTCTGGGAGCGTTACATGGATAGCGTCCGGCAACCCCACGACCTCGCGCCGGCTGGAGACGACGACATCCAGACCATGCAGATCGAAACCGATGTACCGGCTTTCGACGACACCATGACCGCCGACGCTTCCATGCCGCAGAGCTGAGTCGATCAGGCATCCTCGTCGCAAGACGGAGATCGACCGGGAACACGCAGGTCGAACCTCGCCAGGCCCTCATGCTCATCGCCCGAAAACTGAAATCCGCTGTCAGGCTCTATCGCCGGCAGGGCATGCCCGGCGTCGAGGAACTCGCCCGCTTCAACGCCCTTGCCCTTTACCGCGCCCATCGACCGATCCCAACCGATGCCGCCCGACGCGCTCGCATGCTGTCGGTCATGCTCAACCGATGGAGCGGACTATCGCCGGCCGCTGTCTCGCTCGAGCCTCGTGACGGGGTGCGGGACTCCCTGCTGGTTCCCTACCTCCGCCACCGTTTCGATGAAGCGGTGGCGGCAGTCGATGAGGCCGATATCGAGGCATCGCTTCGGCCGTTAGAACTCGTGATCCTGGCCGATTGCCTGTTTGAACTCTGGAAATATCGGCGGATCGACTCCAGTCTCCGGGCCTGGACCGAAGCCGTCGAGAACGCAGCCTACGCGCACCGGATCGCCCAGATCGGGCGCCGAGCGGCCCTCCGGATGGGCCGCCTCACGGTCGCGGCACGCGACATCGACCATAGTGGGGAAGACCTTGCCTCTCTCATTCTGCGCGGTGAGATCTACGACGCCCTCGGCCGGACGGATGACGCAGGCGCCGTTCTGGCGGCTGCCGTTCATCGTGACGGAAGCAACAGCTATGCTCGTTTCATCTACGGCCTCCATCTCCTGAAGACGGGCCGCATTCTCGAGGGTTTGTCGAACTGGTCTGCCTCGGATGCGCTCGCGGGTATCTACCCCCTTCGTCGGTACCGGCCGTCTTGGGCCGGTGAACCCGTGGGCTCCCGTCATCTCTTGGTCTTGTTCGAGCACGGGTTCGGCGACATGATCCAGATGTCGAGGTTCCTGCCCCGCCTCAGGGCGCGAGAACCCGAAGCAGCGATCACGGGCCGGGTTCCGGCGGCCCTCACGGGGCTGCTGGCGCGTGCATATCCGACCATCGGCTTCATCACGGAGGACGAGCGGGAACCGGATTACGATCTCTTCGTCCCCTCGATGCAATTGCCGGCGGCGCTCGCCGCAACCGATCTCGAGCCGCGCAACTACTACATCGACCTCGGAACGCCACACCCTGAGCTTCCGCCTCGCCCGGCACGACCGTCGCGGTTGAGAGTCGGGATTTGTTGGCGCGGGCACCCTCGACATTTCGATCTGACCCGCTCTATCCCGCTGGACGTCTTCGCCAGTCTGTTTCAGGTTCCCGACGTCGACTTCGTCGTCCTGCTGAACAGCCTTACGGTCGAGGAGGCGAGCATTCTCGGTGATGTAGACGGGGTCGCGATCCCGCGGATCAGCGATTTCCTGGATCTCGCCGCTGCGATCGGGACCTGCGATCTCGTGGTCTCGGTCGATACGGCGGTGCCGCATCTCGCTGCAGCCGGCGGCGTGCCGGTGCTGCTCCTGTCGCGCCCCGATGCCTGCTGGCGCTGGGGCGTCGCGGAAGACTCGCCCTGGTACGAGGCGGTCGAGGTCCTGCGTCACGGCGGCGATATGGATTGGCCGGGGGTGCTGGCCGAAGCGGCGATGCGCATCGGCCGGCTCAGCGCCGTGCCGATGCGGTTGAGCGCCGGTTCGTGACAGTCTTGGAAGAACCCGGCGTGGCCGATGGCCCCTGGCGGGTCGCGGACAACCTTCGCATCGTCGCGCTCGGCCGATCCACCGACGAAGCCGCCCGAGCCGCGGCCGCGGCCGCGGCGGCGGCCGAAGCGGCCGGGATCCCGGTTTCGGCTCATGGCGCCATTTCCGTGCAAGGGCTGCGCGACCTCTGGCTGACGCCCGCGGAGGCTGGAGCGGACCTTCTCGTCGTCGACGTCGCGAGCCAGGTCGAGGCATCGGCTCTGGCCGAATTGAGGCGAGTCGCCGATACCGATCCGATGCTGGTCGGCACCATACCGCGCTTCGCTGCCGGTGCGTCGGAAGCGGCTGCCTTTTTGGCCTTTCCTCGCGTGACCTACACGACGATACCGGATCTGCGCTGCCTCTACGTGAAAAGCTCTGTGCTGGCGGCCTTCGCCGGATCGTTGCGGGATCACGGACCGAGCACGCCCGACGCCGATCCCGCGACGAGCCTTCTGCTGCTCAACCGGTTCGGGTTCAGGATCGGGATCGCCAATCATGCGCTCGCGATCCGCTCGGCCGAAACGCCGGTGCCTCCCGCGTCCCGGGCCGTGGCTCCAACCGCTTCGTCTTCGCCGCTGCGTGCCGAGCGCATCATGCAGGGACTCGACCCCGGCCCGGATGGACGGCGAGCCATTGCGTTCGATCTTTCCCATGTGACAGCGACCCATTCGGGAACGTCGGAACTGGCGCGCGCCCTTGTCCTGCGGGCGGGGATGCAATGGTCCGATGCCGCGATCCACGTCATCGCCACGGCTACGGCCTTCGCGTTCCATTTCGGCGAACACCACTCCACCCTGCATCGGGTGGACCCCGCCGATCCGCGGTGCTTCGCGGTGCTCGTTCGGATCGGCCAACCTTTTCTTTGGGGGGAGATGGAGCGCGCGGTGCTTCGTGCGCCGGTGCTGGTCTTCTTCATGCTCGATACGATCGGCTTCGATTGCCTCGCCCACGCACCGGACGAACTCGATGCCCTGTGGCGCTTCGCGCTCTCCGAGGCCGACGGCCTTCTGTTCAACAGTGATTTTACCCGGCGCCAGTTCGCGCGCCGCTTTTCGATCCGGGCCGGGCTACCCTGCCGCAGTTCGCTCCATTCCCTGGACCTCGCGGAGTATCGCGACGCTGCGGGTGATCGTGATGCGGATGCGGAGCCGCCCACCGACCGGGGAGCTTCGGGCAAGAGCGGGGCCGAAGCCGTCGCGCCCGATGGGTCCATCCTGGTGATCGGCAACGGCTTTTCGCATAAGCACGTCAGGGAAACCGCGACGCTCCTCGCTGCCGCAGGGCTCAGCGACCGCGTCGTGGTGCTCGGTCTGCCGCCCGGCGCCGTCGACGGCATCACGGCCATACCCTCCGGCACCCTCGATGGCCACCGCATGGCGGCTCTGTTCCGTTCGGCCAGGCTCGTCGTCTATCCCTCGGTCTACGAGGGTTTCGGCTTTCCCATTCTCGAGGCGCTGGCGCATCGGAAGCCGATCCTCGTGCGGCCTCTCGCGCCTTACGCGGAGATCGAGGCCGGATTGCCCGAAAGCCGCAACATCCACCATTTCGAAAACGATGCGGAGCTGCTCGACCTGCTGGCACAAGAGATCCGCTGGATCGAGACGGTTCCGGCTCTCCGGCCACGCAATTGGGACGATGCGACCTCCGACCTCAGCGAGGTCGTCGCGGCAGCACTGGCCGGCGTCAGCTACGATCGCGTGCTGAGGCGCCTCGATATGCTGCGGGGCCGCATGGCCTACATGCGCGCCAGGGCACGCGCACCGGCTGAGGGAGTGACGGAGGAATCGGACAACCTCGATCGGCTCGCCGGCGCGGCGGGTCGTTTGGCGCAGACGATCGTGTTGGCGGTCGGTCGCCGGCTTCCGGGAGCAGGAGCCATGCTGGACTTCGCCGATCGGGCATTGCGGCCCCGCCGGACGTCCTGATGCCCTCGCGCCTTCGGGACCTGATGCCGAGAGCGCTGCGCCGTCCGATCGGCGAGGCGGGACGCCGGGCATGGGCCAGGATCGCGACGCCCCTGCAACGCCCGGTGCCGTCGGGCTCCATCGTCGCAGTCTGTCATTGCCACCACGTCGAGCTCGTACCCGAACTGGCCACGAGGCTGCTGTGCCTGCCCCAAGGTGCAGCCCTTCATGTCACGTCCGCCGACGCTGCAGTGTTCGACGCCTGGGCCCCGTACCGCCGGCGCTCACGCGTCCCGATCCGGTTTCATCCCGTCGAGAATCGCGGTCGCGATCTGCGGGCCTTCTTCGAGGTGGCGGGCAAGCTCGACGTGAGCCCTGATGCGCTGGTGCTCAAGATCCACGGCAAGCGCAGCCCCTATACGGCGCAAGGTGATTGGTGGCGGCGCGACATGATCCGCGGCCTCTTTCCCGGCCCGTTCGCGGCACAGCGGATCGTCGGGCGGTTTAGCGACGATCCTCGGCTCGCCCTCGTCGGAGCCCCGAACTCCTTCATCTCCCACCCGGTCTACTGGGGACGCAACCGCGATGGCGTCGCGGCGCTGATGCGGAGCATCACGGGGGAGAGCGTGACGGACCAGGACCTCGGCTTCCTGGCAGGCTCGATGTTCTGGATCCGCGGCGGCTTCCTGTCGAGCCTCGTGCCGAGCATCGACCTCGCGGCCTTCGAGCCCGAACCCCTCGGGCAGGACGGAAGCTACGCCCATGCGGTCGAACGCGTGATCGGAATGGCGGCCTTGGCCCAGGGGTGGCATATCGGCGAGGTCGGCCACCCTGATCCCCTGACGCGCGACGACGTCCGCCGCCGCACGGTGAGCTATCTTTGAGAGACCGTACTGTCGTTCTAGAGCGAGCTCCACAGCCCTGCGTGGACGTCGAAGTCGTACGGGGCTTCCCCGGTTCGTGTCGGGGGCGCGCCGGCTTCGGACACGAGCGACAGCCTTCGATCGATCAGGTCCGCCTGGTGTGGATGCCGCCGGACAAGCCGGTCGCGATAGGCCGCGAGCACGCGCGGCTCGTCCCAGGGAACGTCGTGGAGATGCGCCGCACCGGGCGACAGGCAAGCACTCGCCGGATCGCGCTGCATCTCCTTCGGGAAGAGCGCGACAGAATGAGCCGGGGCCAGGGTGGCCGCTACCGGCTTTGCAACGTGAAAACCAGGAAACTGCTCGAGCCACGCGCCGTAGATGTCGTGTCCGCAAGCCGACCCCAGATGGCCGCTGCCGACCGGGCGGGCATTGAGCTCGATCAGAGAGGCCGAGCCATCCGGCGACACGAGAAAATCGAAGCTGAGGAAGCCCGAGCAGCCGAGCGCGCCGGTGAGCCGGCGCACGGCGTCTTCGATCTCGGGATGATCGATCCCACGGATCACCGTGCTCGATCCGGTTACGGGAGGGTCGAGTTGGTCCGCCGTGAAGGTGATGCCGTCGAGGACGCGTCCGTCCCGGCACGCGACGCTCCGAAGGGCAAGCTTCCCGTCGACGAAAGCCTGCAAGGTGAGCGGTCTGTCCTCAGATGCGGCGAGCCCGACAATCCGTCGCGCCAGACGCTTGGCTTTGGCCCTCCGGTCCGCGCTTCGGAAGGCCCTGGACAGGGCCGGAGCCGCTTCGACCAGCGTCACGCCACCGCCTCCGCAGGTCTGCTCCCGTTTCAGCAACACGGGGTAGCCAAGGTCCGCCGCAGCCGCGACGGCGGACCCGAGGGTAGTGAGCGGACGCTGCCCGGGTGTTCTGATCCCGAGCCCCGCCGCCAGTTCGATCAGAAGGCCGCGGCTGCAGACGGTTCGATAATGACCTGGGTCGCCGAAGGACGCTTGCAGCAACGCGCGGAGACCGGCGCTGGTGCGCCGTGCCAAGACCATGTCGCGCAGGATTTGAGACGCGAGGTCGTCGAGCGGTACGACGGCGTCGGGGCACCACCTAGACATCAGGGATTGGAGCCGGCGCGGCACCGCCATGGCGGCAGCCCAGGCTCCGCCGCGCGACGGCAGATGGTCGAGGTGCACGCCCCGGCAGAGGCCGGCAAGACTGCCCGGCCGGCCCAGCACCGCGCAGGCTGCGCCTTGGCGGCCCATCTCCGACACGATACGCTCCGACCCGACGTCGTCGGATAGGGTGACGAACACGATGCGGGGCC